>JBKQMG010000127.1:0-2744 GCA_052146815.1 Streptosporangiaceae bacterium
AGCCGTCGTACCGGCAGATGGCGGACTTCTACGTCAACCGCCGGGGTGCCGCAAAGGTGCTGTACTTCACGTTCTACATGCTGCCGGGCGGATCAGTCCCAGGGTGGAACCCCAGCCAGGCCGTGAATGGCCCAAGGATCAATCAAGGAGAGCCGCGGAAGCGGGAAATTCTGACTTGAGACTCACCCGAGCCCAAGACGGCCAAGAACCGGATGCACTTCGACCTGCGTGCCCCCGGCCCAGTATAGGCCGAGGTCGCCAAGGCTGGAGCAACTCGGGGCGACCATCCTGGAGCACCATGAGCATCACGCCGTCATGGCCAATCCCGAGGGCAACGAGTTCTGCGTGGAACCTGGCCCAGCACACCAACAGGGACAGCGAACGCGCCTAACTCGCGGCTATGACCGGATGGTGGAGCCGGCACATCGCCGTCCGGTAGGCGCAAGGCCGGCGTCGACGCCCGGCTTTCTGTCGGGCATCCTGGAGAAGGCGAATGTCTGCCGGTCAGACGGATCGTTCGCGCCTGTTTACCCCAGCTTCGGAGGAGGCGTGATGGCCGTTATCGTCGTGACCCGGCTCCGGCTGAGTGATCCGGCGCTGTTCGACGAGTTCTTCGCCGCTGCTGTCGCCGTGACGGAGCAGGCGAAAAACTCCGATGGCAACCTTGGCGCCGATGTTCTCGCCGACGCGAATAGCGTGTTCTGGACACGCACCGCCTGGCGGGCACGCGGCCAGATGCAGGCGTTCGTCGGCAGTGAACCACACCTGACTACGATGGCTCGCATAGACGACTGGTGCGACGAAGCGACGTTCGCTGACTGGGAGCAAAGGCGGCCCCGGCCTGCCCGATTGGCTACGACTACCTTATCGCCGACGGTCAGGTGGCGAGTCTCACGCACGCCTCAGATGCGCATCAAACTCGTGCCTTCCCCGCGCCCGTAACGGCTCCCTAGCGCGATTATCGCGGGCGGTCCGGGATCCCAGCGACCGGCTCGTTGGCGCCAGATACCATGGCTCCTCCTGATCAGGCGATCGGCGGCATGAGCGGACGTGTCGAGATGACACCTGATGCGTTAGCTGGAAGACGTCCGAAATGGCTAGGGTGATGTCCGTGGAAGGCGGCATTTTCGATTCGCGGCCGGCGCGGGCGCTGAAGGCGGACGTAAGCGTGATGCTGGCGCCCACTCGCGATGAGCTGTCGGCCATCCAGGAACTGTGGCCGCGTTTCGAGCGCCTGGCGGGGCTGCGCGGGCGCCGGATGTACGCCATGGTCACCGCAGAGACCTACGCAGCGTGCACTCCGGTCAAGGATGGCGACGACCCCGCACGCCTCGGGCTCAGCACCGCGGTCATGCCCGGCGGCTGGTACCTGCAGGCACGGATCGCCGGAGATCCGCCCGGGCTGTATGAGCGCATCGGCCCGGCTATGCAGGCACTCCAGGAACTGGCGGCTCCTGCTGACCCCGCCCGCCCCCTCGTCGAGTACTACCGTCGTCACGACATGATCGAGCTCTGGGTGCCCGTCCCCGCTCCGTCCTGACCAGCGCAGGTCAATGACCGGTCACCCCAGGGCACCCCAGGGGCCCTCATCTCGTTCGCCAGGCGCCATGGAAGTACCTCAGCGCGGCAGATCCGTGTGCGGCATGGATCACCTGCATACGTATGCGAACTCGCGGGGCCGCCATGGGCGCGATCCGGCCCGCCGACATGGCCTTGGCCGCGCTCGCCGGGCTTCCCTCTTGGCACAGCTGCTGTCTGGCGCTCGATGCAGCATGGAACGAGAATGCGCGCATGGACAAAGCCGTTGCGCTGGCACACCATACGGGGTCCGGCTGGCCGAAGTCGGATTCCTGCTCATCCTCTTCGCGGGGATCTGGCTAGCTGCCGCGCAAGTCCCCCCGGTTCCGGCTAGGTACCGCCAGGATGATCGTCGCGGGTATCGCGCTCGCGCTCGGCGGCCTGCTGCTCATCATCGCCACGCACTGGGGCCGTTTCGGCTAGCCGGCGCGCGGCATCCCCAACGAGGATGCTTACGACCTGCTCGCCGACCTCGCCACACGTCTCGTCGACGCGGATGAGCAGATCGCGGTACGACTGCGGCAGCGCCAACGAACCCTTGCTATGAGAAGGCGGACGCACGCATCCGGCTTGCGGCATGTGCGGGAATTGCCGGTACCATGCCGAGACGTATATTCATGCAGCGCGATGCGCCCATCACCGTGCCGATATCGAGGTGTGAGGCATCTTCCCGGACGCGCGCGTAGCAGCCGATCCGCGCCTGCCCCCGCACCGGGTCTCGGCTGGTGTTCATCCACGCCAGCCGGCCGATCGGGCCTCAGCCGATCCGGGCGGCGGGCTCAGGCTCCCGGCGGCGCGAACTGAGCCCGGTACGGCGCGTGAGGTTCCTGACCGCAGGTGATGTCAGCACCGGCAACCGGACCGGCCGACGTCCCGATGATCACGAGGAGACCGTCGGCGGATACCGGCATCATCAGGATGATCTTTCTCCTCTGGGGTTGCCTCCGACAGGGTCCGGGCGGTTCGGAGGCCGGGGCTCAGCCCTCGGCTAGATAGCCGTACCGGTCACGGAAGGCGCCGGGCGTGAGCCCTGAGGCCTCTGCGATCGGGCGGAGTTTCTCCGGATCCTCGAGATCCTCGCGGTCCAGCCGGATCATGTACTCGCGGGCCACCCGGTACGAGCTCGACTCGACGTTTACCAGCCGGATCCGCACCCGCCCCGTCTC
>JBKQMG010000128.1:0-61953 GCA_052146815.1 Streptosporangiaceae bacterium
AGTAGGTGTCCACGAACCGCTCGGGCTGGCCCCAGATCGTCTCGAAGATGCCCGGCCAGGGGTTGCGGATGCAGATGTTGCCCGCGTTGCCGTCGAGGACCTCGTTGCCGTCCTCGTCGTAGATCACGGCGTAGATCCCGAGCGCCATCGGCCCGCAGCTGCCGGGCTTCATCGGCTTGATGGCCGGCAGCCCGCTGCCGAGGAACCCGCCGGTCTCGGTCTGCCACCAGGTGTCCACGATGACGGCCTCGCCCTTGCCCACCTCGGAGTGGTACCAGCGCCACACCTCCGGCTCGATGGGCTCGCCCACCGTGGTCATGTGCTTGAAGTGGTAGTCGTACTTCTTCGGCTCCTCCGGGCCGACCTTGCGCAGCATCCGGATCGCCGTCGGCGAGGTGTGGAAGATGTTCACCCCGAGCTTCTCGGCGATCCGCCAGGGGCGGCCCGCATCGGGGTAGTTGGGCACGCCCTCGTAGATCACCGTCGTCGCGCCGAGGGCCAGCGGGCCGTAGACGATGTAGGAATGGCCGGTGATCCACCCGATGTCAGCCATGCACCAGTACATGTCGTCGTCAGGGTGGATGTCCTGGTAGTACTTCGACGTCCCCGCCACGTAAGCCAGATAGCCGCCGGTGCTGTGCACGCAGCCCTTCGGGCGGCCGGTGGTGCCGCTGGTGTACATCAGGAACAGCGGGTCCTCGGCATTCATCGAGACCGGCTCGACGGTCTTTCCCGCATGCTCGGCGAGCAGCTCGTCGACGAACACGTCCCGGCCCTCCGCCATCGGCGTCTGCGCGGCGTACTGTCCGGGGTGGCGGCGCCAGACAAGCACCTTGTCGACGTCCTGGCCCTGCTTCGCCGCTTCCTCGACGGCCTCGTCCGCCTTCACCTTGTGATCGATGAGCTGGCCGCTGCGGTAATAGCCGTCCATGGTGATGAGCACCCGGCTGCCGGAGTCGGCGATCCGGGTCCCGCATGCATTCCCGCTGAACCCGCCGAATACCTGCGAGTGAATGATGCCGAGGCGCGCGCAGGCCAGCATCGTGACGGCCAGTTCGGAGACCATCGGCATGTGCAGCGTCACGCGGTCGCCGGTCTGCAGGCCCAGCGAATCGCGCAGCACCGCGGCGAATTCGTTCACCTGGCGGCGGAGCTCGGAGTAGCTGACGTGCACATGCTCGTCGGTTTCAAGCTCCGGCACGAAAACGATCGCGGTCTTGTCCGGGGTGGCCTCGGCATGCCGGTCGACGCAGTTGTAGGAGGCATTCAGCTTGCCGCCGACGAACCACTTCCAGAATGGCGGGGTGCTGGTGTCCAGGACCGTGTGCCACTTCTCATCCCAGGTCAGCACGTCCGCGTACGCGGTGAAGCAGTCGGGGAAGTGGTCCTCGCTGAACTGGTCATAGATCGCCGGGTCTTTGGCATTGGCCTGGTCGATAAATTTCTGCGGCGGATAGAGGTACTCCTCTTCGCGCCAGTGCACTGCGATCTGCGACTCTGAGACCTTGGGCCCCGGACCTTCTGTCATCTGCTTGCCCTCCAGCCGGAAGATAACTTCCGCACAGCGGATTGGAATGCCTTCGCCAACGGTAATTCTTGACGTGAGGCAACTTTTCCCAGCAGGCAAATACGGAAGCCGCCAGATGGCGGTTGCGGCAGCAGCCGGGCACCGCGCGCTGACATCGGGCAAACGGCAGCCGCGCCGCACACCGGACGCCTGCTGACACTTTTGCCATGCCGCCCTCACACGCTGGGAGAGGCTTAATCGTATCGCCGCTGGACATCAGCGAACAGGCCCGTCGCATGTCGGTCACTGAGAGGTTCAGCCTGGTGAATGGCGGTTGACAGGACCCCGATCAACGGTATGTTGCTGCGCAGTCCAGCACCGGGCCAGCCGGTCGGGGCGGCGAGCCGCCCCTTTCCGACTGTGCCATGAAGCGGGCGTGATGCCCGCATCGCATACCAGGCGCAGCAAGGAAGGGGCTGCTCCTCTAGCCCCGGCTGGGCGGGGGGTTGGACCCGGGAGGGGCCTGGGCACCCAGTAGACAACGGAGGGCGAGCCTGTTGCCGACGGGACGCGCTCCGGTCCGAAGGGATGCCCGGGCCCTCATCCCTGTGCTGGCCCGGCAGGGTGTACGGATCGACTACGATTTGCGACGCGGCGGGTTGACTACGATGTACGCCGCGGCAGATGGACCGCCAAATTGACGATACATTCAGTAGGGATTCCCGCCGGGGCGCAGGCGGTAGCGCCCGTACACTAGCCGATTCGTGACCCTTAGCCCGAGGCAGGAACTTTGACCACAGCCAGCCCGTCACGGGGCCCGCTGGGCAGCGTGGTTGTCATCATCCCCACTTATAACGAGCGGGAGAACCTGGAGCTGATCGTCTCCAGGCTGCACACCGCCGTCGGCTCCGCCGACATCCTCGTCGTCGATGACGGCAGCCCGGATGGCACCGGCGAGATCGCCGACAAGCTCGCGGCCAACGACGGGCGCATCCACGTCATGCACCGGCCGAGCAAGGCCGGCCTCGGGGCCGCCTACCTGGCCGGCTTCGGCTGGGCGCTCGAGCGCGGCTTCGGCGTGCTGGTGGAGATGGACGCCGACGGCTCGCACGACCCGGCTGACCTCCCGCGCCTGCTGAGCGCGCTGGAAGGTGCCGATCTGGTGCTCGGCTCGCGTTACGTGCCGGGCGGCACCGTGCGCAACTGGCCGAAGTCACGCGAGGTGCTGTCAAAGGGCGGCAACATCTACACCCGGCTGATGCTGGGCATCAAGCTGCGCGACGCGACCGGCGGCTACCGCGCCTTCCGGGCGGACACGCTGCGGTCGATCGGCCTGGAGCAGGTGGAATCGCAGGGCTACTGCTTCCAGATTGACCTGGCGCTGCGGGTCGTGCAGGCCGGGCTGACGGTCACCGAGGTTCCGATCACCTTCACCGAGCGCACCCGCGGCGCGAGCAAGATGAGCCGCGCGATCGTCCTGGAGTCGTTCTGGCGCGTCGCCCAGTGGGGCCTGGCCTCGCGCCTCGGAAAGTCGCGTTCCGGCCACCAGGCCACTGTCCGCTAGGACCCCCTGGCCTCGCCGCAGCCGCGCTCAGCGCGACGACGGGACCGGCAGCCGCTGCGGTGACTGCCACAGGCTCCGGCACTAAAACAGGCCGCCGTGCACCACTGGCGCACGGCGGCCTGCACTGGCCCGGCTAACCCGTTTCGCGTTCTAGGCGCTCTTGCGCTGACGGGCAGACTGCGTGCCCTGCTGGTCCCGCCGGGCACCGCGCTGGCCTCTGATCACCGCGAGGCGCTCGGCCAGGACCTCTTCCAGATCCGCCACGCTGCGCCGCTCCAGCAGCATGTCCCAGTGGCTGCGCGGCGGCTTGACCTTCTTCGGCGCGGGCAGGTCGCCCGCCGTGGTGTACGCGAGGGTGCCGCAGACACGGCACTCCCAGTTCACCGGGATCTCGGCCTCCGCCGCGAAAGGCACGCTGAACTCGTGGCCCTTGGGGCAGTTGAACACAATCTCCTGACGCGGCGCCAGGTCGGTGTTACGGTCGTTCTCATAGCTCGTGGCTCCGAGGCGGGTGCCACGAAGTGCGCGCTCGGCCATATATCTGCTGCCTCCCTGGCGCTCATCCGTTCTTACTTGTCAACGGTGAGTTCCCGGTCAAGATTCCCCCTGGCCGCGATTCCAACCCCGCTGGTGGCTCTCAGATGCCAGATATGCCGAATTGAGCTCATCCGGACGCGCGCGGATGCCACTGTCCCCGCTCGATCAGCACGGCCCGCAGCGTCTCGGCCTGGTCAGTCATGATCCCGTCCACGCCCAGATCCAGCAGCGCCCGCATCAGCGCGGCCTCGTTCACCGTCCAGACGTGCACATGCAGGCCGGCGGCGTGCGCGCGCCGCACGAACGGCGCGCTGGCCACGCCGACCGGAATCTGCGCGCAGCGCACCCAGGTCCGCGCGAAGCCGGCCGCGAGCACGGCCGGCGGCAGGGCGAGCCGCACCGCGCCGATGCCGGCCGGCGAGGTCGCCATGCAGACCGGGCGGCCCAGCGCCCGCCGGGCGCGCTGCAGCCGGAGGGCGGAGAAGGAGGTGATGCAGACCCGGTCCCAGGCGGCGGTCCGGCTCAGCACCTGCGCGAGCGGGCCGATCGCGGGCGCATCCTTGACGTCGATGTTGAACCGGATGCCGGGCCAGGCGCCCAGCAGGTCGGCCAGCAGCGGGATCGGCTCGGTGCCGCCGACCCGCGCCGCCGCCACCTCGCGGTAGGGCAGCGCCGCGATCGCGCCGGAAGCGTCGGTGACCCGGTCCAGGGTCTTGTCGTGGAAGGCGACCAGGGCCCCGTCGGCCGTCGCGTGCACGTCGGTCTCCAGGTAGGCGTAGCCGAGGCTCACCGCGTGCTCGAACGCCCGCCAGCTGTTCTCCGGGAAGTGCCCGGCGCCGCCGCGGTGGGCGAAGGCAATCGGGCGGGGGAAGTCCAGATAGCCGGGCAGCCCGGAACCCGGGCGCGAGCGGGGCAGCGGTGATCCGGGGCGCACGGCCTCAGTATGCCGTCAGCGTGCCTGCCGTCAATGCGGGGCCGGCAGCTGCGCCCACTCGCGGCGTCGCGCCTCCGCGAGGGCGATGGCCGCGGCGGCCGCGACGTTGAGCGAGCCCACCTTCCCCGGCAGCGGGATGTAGGCGACCGCGTCGGCCGCCGCCAGCAGACCGGGGGAGCAGCCGCGATCCTCGTTTCCCACGGCCAGGCAGACATCTCCGTCCAGCAGCGCCTCGTGCAGCGGCACGGCGCCGGCGGCCAGCTCGATCGCGATCACCCGCAGGCCGGCCGCCCTGGCGGCGGCCGCCGCGACGGCGGGATCGGGCTCATGCTCGGTATCGAGGTAGCGGTCAGTGCCGAGAGCGGTCTTGCGGGCCGAGGGGTGGTGCGGCGCGGCGCTGTCCCCGCACAGCCACAGCTGCTCCACGCCGAACGCGGCCGCGGTCCTGATGATGGATCCGACGTTGAACGGCTGGCTGACTGAGTCGAGCAGCAGGCCCAGCCGGGCCTGCGTGAGCCGGCGCCACTGCCGGTTCAGCCGCTTGACGTCGGTCGGGCCGAGCTGCCGCCGGCCAGCGGACTGGCTCACCGGGTCACCCGCAGGACGCGGTAGCCCGCCCGTGCGGCGAACCGGTCAGCGGCCCAGCCGCGCTCGGTAAGCCAGCGGTGCAGCGAGTCGGACCCGAGGTTGCGCTGCACCACCAGGTATCCGTGCGCGCCCGGCGCCAGCCGGGGCAGCCACAGGTCGAGCAGCTCGTGCAGGGCCTGCTTGCCGATCCTGATCGGCGGGTTGGACCAGATCAGCTGGAAGCCGCCCGCCAGGACGGCATCCTGCGGCGTCGCGCAGCGGACGTTGCCCAGCCCGGCCCGCGCCGCATTGCGGGCGCACAGCTCCAGCGCGCGCTGGTTGACGTCGACCGCCCAGACCCGCGCGCCCGGCGCGCGGGCCGCCAGGGCCAGCGCCAGCGGGCCGTAGCCGCAGCCGAGATCCAGCAGGTCACCGGCCGCAGGCGGCTCAGGCGCGGTGTCCAGCAGCAGCCGGGTACCGGCGTCCAGCCGGGCGGGGGAGAAGACGCCGGAGTCAGTCTCCAGCTCCAGCTGCGTTCCGGCCACGACGAGCGGCACGGTTCCGGGCCGGTGCGCCGCGTCAGGCTGCTCGGCGAAGTACTGCTGGCTCACCCGCAGCGCGCTAGCTCGGCTGGGACGGGGCGGGAGCCGCGGACTGCGCGGTGCCAGTGCCGGTAGCAGGGCCGCTGCCGCCGGCCGCAGAGGCGGATGCGGCGGCGGATGCGGCGGCGAGCGCGGGGTTGATGTAGGTGCGGGTGACCCAGCGCTCCACCACGAACGTCAGGATCGGGATGGTGCCGGCCAGCAGCACGATCAGGGTCCCGGCGCTGGCGACCTTCATGCCGACCATCCGCGTCATCATGAAGGCGGTCACGAGATAGATGATGTACAGGATGCCGTGCAGGGTGCCGACATCGTTGACCACCACGTCGTTGTTCGCGAACACCTGCAGCGGGATGCCGACGAAGCACAGGACGATAAGCACGCAGCCGGTCACGTAGGCCATGACCCGGTAACGGCGCACCGCCCCGCGGAGCGCGTCTGGACGCACCGGTACTACCTCCTAGTTCCTTCGACGCCCGGACCGGCCGCGGCCGAAGCCGCCGCTAGCGCAGGCCGTGCCACCTGCCGTGCCCCTGAACCTGCTGGTTCAGCCGGGCCAGGTAGGCGTTGTAGTCGTCAAGCTCGGGGTCGTCTTCCTCGGCCGCATCGGCGTCACCGTCGGCGTTCGCGCGGGCGCTGGCGACGGCCGCGCCCGGCGGCCGGGCGGCCCCGGCCGGGAGGTTCAGTTCCTCGGGCTCGCCCTCGTTCCCGGTCGCGGGCTTCAGCTCATCGATGATGGTCTTGGCCCAGAAGGCCACGCCCATGATGGCGAAGATCGGCCACTCGAAGGTGTAAGCCCAGCTCAGGGCGTTACCGGCCTCGGCCCGGCGCAGCTGCCAGTCGCCCAGCCAGAGCATTCCCACCACGGCCACGACCGTGAACAGGTGCCAGCCCAGCCACCGGGGGGTGACCAGGAAGAACCACCGCGGCCTGGCCTGCGCGTCGGACATGCTAGGAGCCTAGCGCCGCGCCGCACCGCAGTGATAATGCGGATATGGGTTGAGGCCGACCCAGCGGCCTGGCAGGCAGGGCCGGCGCACGAGCCCGCAAGCGCCGGCGCAGCATAGCGGGCACCGACAGCGCGTCACTGCCACGCGCCGGGCTCGTGATCAGCGATAATCGGAGTCATGTCGCTAGCAGAACTGCTGGCCGGGCGCCGCGGGGTCGCGGGCCGGCTGCCTGGCCGGCTCGAGGACCTGCGCGGCCCGGCGCGGGGAGTCATCGTGCTGCCCCGGCACCTGTCCTGGCCGGGAATGCGCGAGTGTGACGTCACCGACGACAGGACCCGGCGCAGCATGTACGGCATCGTGCTCAGCCAGGGCCAGCGCAACGACGTCGCCCGCTTCCTCAACCCGGGTCTCCTGCGCGAGGACTGGCCGCTGATCAGGACGTCGCTCGACCCGAAGCTGCGCCGCTGGTGCGAGCGCCGGTTCGCCCTGCAGGTCCCGGAGAAGGCGGCCGGCGCGGCGCACTAAGGCGCCCCCTCCCGCCCGCGCTGGCCTGCAGGACAGCCGGCCTCTTGACGCAAGAGACCGCGACTCCAGGGTCTGATGCGCCTGACCGCCGGCCGGGACCGGCATCCGGGTCACCCGTCGTCTTCCGGCTCGACCCCGGCTCCGGCGTGCCCACTTATCTTCAGCTGGTCCACCAGGTCAGGCAGGCGCTGCGCCTGGGCTACCTGCAGCAGGGCGACAACCTGCCGACGGTCAGGGACGCGGTCGAGTCACTGGCCATCAACCCCAACACCGTGCTGAAGGCCTACCGCGAGCTTGAGCACAGGGGCCCTCGCGGTCGGCCCGCCGGGCCAGGGGACCTTCATCGACGGCACCCTGCGCCGGGTCGGCCTGGCCCAGCAGGCCGAGCTGCGCAAGACCCTGATGACCTGGCTGCGGTCCGCCGCGCCGGTCTGGACGAGACGGGCATCGCGGCGGTGTTCAGCAGCTCCCTGCGGGATCTCTCTGACGCCGCGGTGCCGCCGCCCGGGCGGAGCGCTCGCGGGGCGGCGCGGCCGGGCGGCGCGGCGCCGGTGACCAGGGCCACGGCGGCAGCCGCCATGGCTCGGCCGGCGACGACGGCGCCGAGGTGGTGGCATGAACATCCTGGAGACCTGCGGGCCCGGCAAGCGCTACCGCCGGGCCGGGGAAGCCGCTGACCGCCGCGAGCCAGCTCCAGGGCGGCCAGCAGGCGATGGCCGCCTGGGTGGCCCGTCACCACGCCGTCTGGACCGCCTCCTACCAGCCGCCGGGCCGGTTCGGGGACGCTCCAGCTCATCGAGGCCGGCGCCCTGCTGGCCCTCTCCGTGCTCCTCGGCGCCGCTGCCATCTGGCTCGCCCGGCGCCGGCCGGCCTGAATCTGCCTATGTTCACGGCTGGGAGCAGCGCCGTTTGGTGTCTAGGGTTACTGCATGCGCAAATACGTCATCATGGGCGTCCAGGGCAGCGGCAAGGGAACTCACGCGAAGATGCTGGCCGAGGACTTCGACCTCGTGCACATCGCCGTCGGCGACATCTTCCGGTGGAACGTGCAGAACCACACCAAGATCGGCGCGCAGGTCCGGCGCATCATGGCCGCGGGCCAGCTGGTCAGCGACGACCTGGTCGAGGGCGTGGTGAAAGAACGGCTGGCCGGCCACGACTGGAACTACGGTTTCATCATCGACGGCTTCCCGCGCAACGAGCGCCAGGCGGAGTTCTTCCTGGAGAGCTACGACATCGACGGGGTGATCCACCTCGACCTGCCCGACAGCGAGGTCGCGCGCCGGGTGCTCGCGCGCAGGCTGTGCTCGAACTGCGGGATGGACTACAGCCTGCTCGACAACAGCCCTTCTTCGGAAGGCAAGTGCGACGCCTGCGGCGGCGGCCTGATCCAGCGCGAGGATGACACCGAGGAAGCGCTGGCCGTCCGGCTCCGCGACTACCACGAGAAGACCAACCCCGTCCTCGACATCTTCCGCCGCAAGGAGTACGTCGTCACGGTGGACTCCCGGCCGCCCAAGGAAGAGGTCCAGCAGGCCGTCAGGCAGATGCTCGGGCTGGTGCCCCGCCCGCTGGCGGTAAGCGGCCAGGAGCCCGAGACGGCCAAGGCGGCGGCGAGCTAGCGGGTGCCGCCGATGCGGGTCCTGATCGCGCCCGACTCGTTCAAGGGCAGCATCGGGGCGGCGCAGGCCGCCGAGGCGATCGCCTCGGGCTGGCGCCGCGCCCGCCCCGGCGACAAGGTGCGCCTGCTGCCGCTGGCCGACGGCGGCGAAGGCACGCTGGAAGTCCTTGCGGCCGGGCCCGGCGCCTGCCGCTGGCATGAGGCGCCGGTCACCGGACCAGGCGGTGACCCGGTCACCAGCTGCTGGCTGGAGCTGCCCGACGGCACGCACGCCGTGGAACTCGCCCAGGCCAGCGGACTGCCGCTGCTGGCCGCGGCCGACCCGATGGGCGCGCAGACCACCGGCACCGGCGAGCTGATAGGCGCGGCGCTCGACCTCGGCGCCCGCGCGATCCTGGTCGGCCTCGGCGGCTCGGCCTCCACCGACGGCGGGACAGCCGCCCTCGCCGCCCTCGGCGCGCGGTTCCTCGACGCCCGCGGCCATGACCTGCCGTCCGGCGGCGGCGGGCTGGCGCGCCTGGCGTCGGCGGACCTCAGCGGCCTGCGGCCGGCGCCCCCCGGCGGGGTGACCTGCCTGACTGACGTCCGGGCGCCGCTGCTCGGCCCGGCGGGCGCGGCCGCGGTGTTCGGGCCGCAGAAGGGCGCCGGCCCGGCGCAGATCGCAGCGCTCGAGAGGGGGCTGGCCGCGCTGGCGGCGCAGCTCGGCGGCGACCCGCAGGCGCCCGGCGCGGGAGCCGCCGGCGGAACCGCCTACGGCCTCGCCGCCGCCTGGGGCGCGACGATCGCGGCGGGCGCGGCGCAGCTGTGCCGGATCGCCGGGCTGGGCGCCGCGCTGGACGCGGCCGACCTGGTCATTACCGGCGAAGGCCGCTACGACGCGACGTCACGGGACGGGAAGGTCACCGGGACGGTCTGCGCCGCCGCGGCGGCCCGCGCAGTGCCCGCGGCGCTGATCGCAGGCCAGCTGGCCGACGTTCCCCCGGAGGAGGTGCGGCTGACCGCTGCCCTGGCCGACCTGGCCGGGGGAACTGCCGCGGCGACCCGCGAGCCCGCCCGCTGGCTGGCCGCGGCGGCCGCAACAATTGCCCTCGATATCACCGAGGCCGCCGAGCCGGGCGGATTGAGGACCTAGCCTGGGCTTGTGCGGGAAATCGCGATCTTCAGCGGTAGTGCTCACCCCAGCCTGGCCGCGGAGATCTGCGCTGACCTCGGCGTGCCGCTGCACGACGTGCGCATCCGCCGCTTCGCCAACGACTGCCTGGAAGTGCAGCTGCAGTCCAACTGCCGCGAGCGGGACGTCTTCCTGATCCAGCCGCTGGCCGCGCCGGTCCAGGAGCATCTGGTCGAGCTGCTGCTGATGCTGGACGCGGCGCGGGGTGCCTCCGCTGCCCGGGTGACCGCGGTGATCCCGCATTACGCCTATGCACGATCGGACAAGAAGAACATGCCGCGGGTCTCGATCGGCGGCCGGCTGGTCGCCGACCTGCTGGTGACGGCGGGTGCCAGCCGGGTGCTGACGATGACGCTGCACTCGCCCCAGGTGCACGGCTTCTTCTCGGTGCCCGTTGACCACCTGCACGCGCTGCGGGAGATCGCCGCCCATTTCAGCGGCCAGGACCTCGGCAATGCGGTAGTGGTCTCACCGGACCTCGGCAACGCCAAGCAGGCCGCTGCGTTCGCCCGCATGCTCGGCCTGCCGGTGGCCGCGGCGGCCAAGGAGCGGCGCGACGACGAGCACGTGAGCATCAGCTCGATCATCGGCGAGGTCAGCGGGCGTGACGTGATCGTGCTCGACGACGAGATCGCGCGCGGCACCACGGTCATCGAGCTGCTGGCCCAGTTGCGCGAGCGCGGCGCCCGCAGCGTCCGGATCGCCTGCACGCATGGCGTGTTCTGCGACGGCGCGCTCAAGCGGATCTCGGCGCATCCCGAGGTGCGGGAAATCGTGTGCACGAACACCGTGGCGATCCCCGAGAGCGAGCGGGGCCCGAAGCTGCACGTCATCTCGCTGGCGGCCGCGCTCGCCGAAGCCATCAGGCGCATTCACGAAGGGGAGTCGGTCAGCGCTCTTTTCGGCGCCCATTGACACCGCCGCCCCGCTGCGCCCACGCGGCGACCTGGGCGCGGGAGGTGAACCCCAGCTTGGCCAGGATGTTGGCGACATGCCGGGCCGCGGTGGCCGGGCTGATGAACAGCTCGCTCGCGATGCCCTTGTTGCTGGCGCCCCGGGTGATGAGGGCCACGATCTCCTCTTCCCGCCTGGTCAGCCGGCCGGGCGGGGACTGCGCGCCTGCCGGGACCGGTGACCCCGGGGTACCAGCGCCCTGGTGCCCGTGACCGAGCGCCCCGCCCGGTGCGGCGGTCACGTCACCGGGAGCCTGCCCTCCGCCATCACGGTCGCCCTCCTCCTGGCGGGTACCCGGCCGGCGGGTGCCCGGCGCGGAAGGCCGGGCCGGCCCGTCGAATGCCAGCACGACCGCGTCGCTTCCGCTCAGCGCTGAGCCCGCGGTCCACAGCCGGCCGATGACCTGATCACCGAGGTCAGCGGCCGCGTCGAGCACGCGCTGCGTCCGGGCGCCGCGGGCGGCCGGCAGGCCCGCCGCGCCGCGCAGCGCCGCGGCCGCCGCGGCCAGCTGCACGCCGCGGTCGGGCCGGTCTTCCAGGATCGCGAGCGCAGCGAACCCGTCCAGTCCCCGGATGACGCCGATCCGGCTGCCGGTGGAGGCACTGAGCTCCAGGCTCTCGGTCAGCCGCTGGCGGGCGAGCTCCATGTCCTTCTGCTCCATCGCGATCCGGCCGAGGCCCGCCAGGCACCGTGCGATCTCCGGGCGGGCGCTGACCTCGCGCAAGATGACCAGGGCGGCCAGGTATCTCTCCTGGGCGATGCCCGCGTCGCCGGTCATCCGGGCCAGGTCGCCCAGGCCGAGCAGCGTCCTGGCCGCGCCCCACTGCTGGTCGATGTCCTCCATGATCGCCAGCGCGGCCTCGCCGAGCTCCTGGGCCTCGTGCATGCCGCCGCGCCCCGCGGCGGCGGCCGCGCGGGTGCCGAGCGCATACGCCTCGTTCCACCGGTCGCCGGCGTTCCTGGCCACCGTGAGCGCCTCGTCTGCCCGCTGGACGGCCACGTCGATCTTTCCGGCGTGCAGCGCGGTCTCGGTCAGCACGTTCAGCGCGCCCGCGGTCCAGAATTCCTCGCCGGCCGCCCAGCACAGCTCCAGGCCCGCCATGGCGTCCGCCTCGGCCCGCACCGGGTCGCTGGCCAGGACCAGCTGGGCCCGGCCGACCAGGGCGCGTCCGCGGACCGCGTCGGGCATGTCAGGGACGTCGAGAGCCAGGAACATGTCGAGCCATTCGCTGCCCTCGGCGAACAGGCCGCGCACGATCCAGCAGGGCCGCACCGCCGTGCAGATCCGCAGCCCCGTCTCCGCGTCGCGGTCGGCGAGGCAGCGGCTCAGTACCTGTCCCATGTTGTCGGCATCGACATCGAACCGGCGGAAGACGTCCACCCGGGCGGACCACGGTGCCCGGACCAGCGCCATTCCCACCACCATGGACCGCTCAGCGACCGCGACGGTGTAGTCGCGGAGCCGGTTGTGCAGCCTCGCCGTCTCCCCGGCCTCGGCCAGGCGCGACGCGGCGTACCCGCGGATCGTGTCGAGCATCCGGTACCTGGTCTGGCTCAGGGCCTCGGCCTCGACCATGACCAGTGACTTGTCCGTCAGCGCCGAGAGCAGATCCAGGATCTCGCCGGCCGGCAGAGTGTCGTCCGCGCAGACCCGCTCGGCCATCTCCAGCGTCCAGCCGGCGAAAACCGACAGCCGCCGCAGCATGACCTGCTCGGCGGGCGTCAGCAGGTCATGACTCCAGTCGATCGCCGCACGCAGGGTCCGCTGCCGCGGCGGCGCGGTCCGGTCGCCGCTCGTGAGCAGCTGGAACCGGTCATCGAGCCGGGCCGCGATCTGCTCGACCGACAGAACCCGCACCCAGGTAGCGGCCAGCTCGATCGCCAGGGGGAGCCCGTCGAGCGCGCGGCAGATCTGAACCGCCGACGCCATATTCGCCGGGGTCAGCACGAAACCGGGCATGGCCGCCGCGGCGCGGTCTTCGAACAGCCGGATGGCGTCTGATCCGGCCGGCTCCTCCAGGTAGACGGCTGCGTCAGAGGTGTCCTCGGCGGCCGGCAGCGACAGCGGGGGCACCTGCCACACGGTCTCGGCAGCAACCCGCAGCGGTTCCCGGCTGGTCGCGATGACGCGCAGGCCCGGCGCGCTGGCCAGCAGCCGCTGGCAGACCCGGGCGCAGGCCTCGATGAGCTGCTCGCAGTTGTCCAGCCCCAGCAGCACCCGCCGCGGCCGCAGCGCGTCCGCCAGCGTGTCCAGCAGCGGCCGTCCGGGCTCCTCGGCGACGCCGATGACCGAGGAGATGCGCGAGACAACCAGGTCAGGCTGGCGCAGGTCGGCCAGCTCGACGAACCAGACCCCGTCAGGGAAATCGTCGGCCAGCTCGGCGAGCACGCGGACGGCCAGCCGCGTCTTCCCGATGCCGCCTGCCCCGCAGAGAGTCAGGGCGCGCGCGGATGCCGCGAGCTTGCGCATCTCGTCAAGCTCGCGCTCCCGGCCGATGAAACTATTCGGTTCCTCGCCCAGGTTGCCGTGGGCACGCCTGTTCATCTCAAAGTTCCCCGCGTTGCCGGTACCAGATTCCGCTCCAGGTCCCGCGTGGTGGGACTCTCTGTACAGCACGGTAACGTGTGCAGCCGCCCCGGGTACCTTCCAGCACCGTCACAGCCGGGTGAGGGAAGGGTAACCCCAGGGTGAGTGCAGGGTGAGATCCGCCGCCGCGCACGAGTGACCGGGTGCGGCCGACCCCGGCGTAGGCCACCAGGACATCCACGGGGCCGAGCGCGGCAGTCTGGTCGCTGTCCGCGATGTTCCCGCTCGTCACCGGCTCCGCCTCTCGTGGCGGTGACGGCAGCACTCTGCCCGGGCACGCCGCCGTCATGCGGATCCCGCGCGCGGGAAGTCTCAGGCGCGGGCCTGGAGGGTGATGCGCTGCTCCAGGCCGAGCAGGTAATGCTTGCGCTCCAGGCCGCCGCCGTAGCCGGTCAGCCGCCCGTCGGCGCCCACCACCCGGTGGCACGGCACGATGATGGAGACGGGATTGCGGCCGTTCGCCAGGCCGACGGCGCGGCTGGCGGCCGGCTGGCCGATCCGGCAGGCCAGCTCGCCGTAGGAGATCGTCTGGCCATACGGAATGGCCTGCAGCTCGGTCCACACCCGCTGCTGGAAGACGGTCCCGGCCAGGCGCAGGTCAAGGGCGAACTCGGTGCGGCCCCCGGCGAAATACCCGGCGAGCTGCCGGGCGGCCTCGGCCAGCGCTCCGGCGTCCTGCTCGCCGAAGGCCTCTGCGGCGGGCGCGTGGCGGTGCCTGCTCATGTAGACGCCGGCCAGCGCGCCGTCGTCGGCGACCAGGGTCAGCGGCCCGATCGGGCTGTCGACGATGGTGTGCGACCGGCGCCCGGCCAGCACGGGTGAAGTCATGACAGTGTCCTTACGCTCGATGGTCATCGTTGCATTCATCCGTGTGCGACGTCGGCGGGGAGGCGGTTGATGCTGTGGTCGCCGGTCGACCACAGGTACTGAACCGCATACGCGCGCCAGGGCCGCCAGGCCGCGGCCCGCTCGGTCAGGGCCGCGGGGGAAGAGCGGAGGCCCAGCGCGGCCGCGGCGGCGCGGACGCCCAGGTCCGCGGCCGGAAAGGCATCGGGATCGCCGAGCCCGCGCATGGCGATGGTCTCGACGGTCCACGCGCCGAGGCCGGGCAGCGCCGCGAGCCTGCGCCTGGCCTCGTGCCAGTCGGCTCCGACCCCGAGGTCAATGGTGTCTGCCGCGAGTGCCCTGGCCAGGGCCATGACGCTCGCGCGCCGGGCGCTGGGGAGGGCCAGGCAGGCCGGGTCGATGGCCGCCAGCGCCGCCATGGCCGGGAACAGCCGGGTCAGGCCGCCGCGCGGGTCCTCGACCAGGTCGCCGTGCGCCGCCGCGAGCCGGGCCGCGTGGGTGCGCGCGGCCGCGGTCGAGACCTGCTGACCGAGGACGGCCCGGATCGCGAACTCCTGCGGGTCGACGGTCCGGGGGACCCGGCGCCCTGGCGCCTTGCCCACCACGGGCGCCAGCACCTGGTCCTGGCGCAGCAGGTCGTCGACGGCGACCGGGTCTGCGTCCAGGTCAAGCAGGCGCCGGCACCGGCTGATGGCGATGGACAGGTCCCGCAGGTCGGTGAGCGCCAGCTGGCAGGCGATGTGCTCGGGAGCCGGGCGCAGGGCCACGATGCCGGGCCCGTGCGGCAGCCGCAGGCTGCGCCGGTAGGCACCGTCGCGCCATTCCTCCACGCCCGGCACGGCGGTCGCGGCGAGATGGCCGAACAGGCTGTCGGGGCACAGCGGCGCCCGGAAGGGCAGCCGCAGGGCCAGCAGGCCGGGCGGTGACCCGCCGGCGCCGCGCCCGGCCCGGCTCCGCAGCTGGGTGGGGGACAGGGCGAACACCTCAAGGACAGTGTCGTTGAACGCCCGGATGCTCGCGAACCCGGCGGCGAAGGCCACGTCGCTCATCGGCAGCGCGGTGGTCTCGATCAGCATCCGGGCGGTCTGGGCGCGCTGCGCGCGGGCGAGCGCGAGCGGCCCGGCGCCGAGCTCGGCCCGCAGCTGCCGCTCCACCTGGCGGACGCTGTAGCCGAGGCTGGCGGCCAGGCCCGGCACGCCCTCGCGGTCGATGACGCCGTCGGCGATCAGCCGCATCGCCCTGGCGACCAGGTCGGCGCGCTCGTTCCAGGCCGGCGAGCCGGGACTCGCGTCGGGGCGGCACCGCTTGCAGGCCCGGAATCCGTCCTGCTGCGCGGCCGCCGCGCTCGGATAGAAGCGCATGTTCTCCGGCTTGGGCGGTACGACGGGGCAGCTCGGCCGGCAGTAGATGCCAGTGGTCACGACCGCGGTGAAGAACCAGCCATCGAAACGGGCGTCCTTTGACTGGACGGCCCGCACGCACCGTTCCGTGTCCGCATGCATGAAGACAGCTTCTGTGGTCAGACCCGGTCCGGTCTAGCGGGAAAACGACATGCACCTGCGAGAAGGCAGGCAGCAAGGGTGATGTCGCAATACTGCTAGCCTCAGCATTTACTTGCCGGATAAGAAAATATGCGTGTCGCGAAACTTTGCTACAGTTTCCGCGTGACCGAGGCACCGTCAGTACACAGCATGCCCGCGGACATCCCGGCCGAGGATAGCTCCCCTGCGGGCAGTCCGTCCGAGGGCGGCCAGCCCGAGGGCCTGCGCGAGCGCAAGAAGCTGGCGACCCGCCGGGCGCTGGGCATCGCCGCGATGCGGCTGGCGGTCGAGCGCGGCCTGGAGAACGTCCTGGTGGAGGACATCGCGGCCCGGGCTGGGGTGTCAACGCGGACGTTCAACAACTATTTCGCCAGCAAGTACGAGGCCATCTGCGCGCTGGCCATGGACCGCGGGCGGCTGATCGGCGCGACGCTGCGCGACCGGCCCGCGGACGAGCCTCTGTGGGCTGCGATCACCCACGCGGTCCTGGAGCAGCACTCCCCGGCCGACCAGGCACCGGATAAGGGCTGGACCACGGGGGTGCGGGCGGTCATCCGCTCGCCCGCCCTGCAGGGCGAGTTCCTGAAATCGCAGTACGTCATGCAGCACGTCCTGGCCGGGGCCATCGCCGAGCGGACCGGGACTGACGCCAGTACCGACATGTTTCCCAGGGTGATCGCGGGTGCTGTCACCGCCGCGACGCAGGTCGCGATGGAGCGCTGGCTGTTCGCCGATCCGCCTGTCCCGCTCGCGCCGCTGATCCGGCTGGCGCTGCGAGCCCTCAGCGACGGCCTTCCCGCCGCCACGGCGCCCGGCAGGACCCTGCCCGCCCCCGCCGACGAGACCGCGCTTGCCGCGGCCTCGTCCTGACCCCCGTGAGCGAGGTCCCGTGCTGATCCGGCTGCTGCGCGCGCAGCTGCGTCCTTACCGGAAGCCGTTAGCGCTCGTCCTGAGCCTGCAGCTGGTGCAGACTCTCGCCACGCTGTACCTGCCGACGCTCAACGCCGACATCATCGACAACGGCGTGATCACCGGCAATACGCACTACATCCTGCACACCGGCGTGGTCATGATCATCGTGACCTTCGTCCAGGTGGCGTGCCTGGTCGGCGCCGTCTACTTCGGCGCCCGTACCGCGATGGCTCTCGGCCGCGACATCCGGTTCGCGGTGTTCAGCAGGGTGCAGGACTTCTCTGCCCGGGAGGTAAGCCGCCTCGGGACGCCGTCGCTCATCACCCGGACCACCAACGACGTCCAGCAGGTCCAGATGCTGGTGCTGATGACCTTCACGATGATGGTGTCGGCGCCGATCATGTGCGTGGGCGGGATCATCCTGGCGCTCAACCAGGACGTGCCGCTGTCAGCGCTCCTGCTGGTCGCCGTGCCGGTCCTCGGCATCATCGTCAGCCTGATCATCGCCCGGATGCGGCCGCTGTTCCGTCAGATGCAGAAGCGGATCGACCAGATCAACCGCGTGCTGCGCGAGCAGATCACCGGCGTGCGGGTCATCCGGGCGTTCGTGCGTGACCAGCGGGAACGGCAGCGTTTCGGCCAGGCGAGCACCGAGCTGATGGACGTGTCCGTGGGCGTCGGCAGGCTGATGGCGCTGATGTTCCCCGCGGTCATGCTGGTGCTCAACCTGTCCAGCATCGCGGTGCTGTGGTTCGGCGGTCACCGGGTGGCCGACGGCGCCATGCAGATCGGCTCCCTGACCGCGTTTCTCACCTACCTGATGCAGATTCTCATGTCGGTGATGATGGCGACCTTCATGTTCATGATGGTGCCGCGCGCCGAGGTCTGCGCCGAGCGCATCGTGGAGGTCCTCGACACCGAGCCGGATGTCGTGCCGCCGCGCCGGCCCGTCGCCCTGCCCGTGCTGCGCGGGCGGCTGGAACTGCGCGGGGCGGAATTCCGGTACCCGGGCGCGCAGGAGCCGGTGCTGCAGGACATCAGCCTGCAGGCGCGGCCCGGCGAGGTCACCGCCATCATCGGCGGTACGGGCAGCGGGAAGACCACCCTGCTCGGGCTGGTCTCGCGGCTGTTCGACGTGACCGCGGGCGCCGTCTTGATTGACGGCGTCGATGTCCGCCAGCTTGCCCCCCAGGTGCTGTCGGATGCCATCGGCCTGGTGCCGCAGAAGCCGTACCTGTTCACCGGGACGGTCGCCTCCAACCTGCGTTACGGCCGGCCCGGCGCGACCGACGCGCAGCTGTGGCGCGCCCTGGAGATCGCGCAGGCGCGTGATTTCGTCGCGCAGATGACCGGCGGCCTCGAGGCGCCCATCGCCCAGGGCGGCACGAATGTCTCCGGCGGCCAGCGGCAGCGGCTGGCCATCGCGCGCGCGATCGTGCACGAGCCGGAGATCTACCTGTTCGACGATTCCTTCTCCGCGCTGGACTACGCGACCGATGCCGCGCTGCGGGCCGCCCTGGCCCGGGCGACCACCGGGGCCACCGTCGTCATCGTCGCCCAGCGGGTCGCCACCATCCGCCACGCCGACCGGATCGTCGTCCTCGACGCCGGCCGGGTGGTGGCCACCGGCAGCCATGAGGAGCTCATGCGCGGCGACGAGACCTACCGGGAGATCGTCTTGTCCCAGCTGACCGAAGAGGAAGCAGCATGAGCGCGGCGGACAGCACGACGGCCGCCGCGCCGGGCAGCGCGGAGGAGCCGGTGCCCGCGGGCGCGGACGGTCAGGGCGGCCAGCCGCCGGCCGGCGGCAGCGCGCCGGGCGGCCAGAATGGCGGCAGCAGCGGCGCCGGGGAGCCGCCGGCGCCGCGCCGGGGAGCCGGGCCGTCCGGGGGCATGGGCCGCGGTCCCGCCGCGTTCATGGGCGGCATGTCGACCGAGAAGCCGCTGAACTTCCGCGGCTCCAGCCGGCGGCTGCTGCGGATGCTCGGCCCGCAGCGCCCGCGGATCGCCGCAGGCGTCGCCCTGGCGATCGTCAGCGTCACCTTCTCCGTGCTCGGACCTAGACTGCTGGGCGAGGTCACCAACCTGATCTTCAGCGGGGTAATCAGCAAGAAAATCCCCGCTGGCGTCAGCAAGTCGCAGCTGATCACCCAGCTGCGCCGGGAAGGCCGCAGCACGCAGGCCGACATGCTCAATGCGATGCACATCACCGCCGGGCAGGGCATCAACTTCGATCAGGTCGGCCGGATCCTGGGCCTCGTCCTGGTGATCTACCTCGTGGCCGCGGCCGCCGGCGTGCTGCAGGGCCGGGTCGTCACCACCGTCGTGCAGCGCTCGGTGTTCACGCTGCGCGGCCAGGTCCAGGCCAAGCTGTCCCGGCTGCCGCTGAGCTACTTCGACCGGCAGCCGCACGGCGAGATCCTCAGCCGGGTCACCAACGACATCGACAACCTGGCGCAGTCGATGCAGCAGACCTTCAGCCAGGTGGTGACCTCGCTGCTGACCATCGTGGGCGTGCTGGCGATGATGTTCTGGATCTCGCCGCTGCTCGCGCTCATCGCGCTGGTCACCGTACCGGTCTCGGTGCTGGTGGTGGCGCAGATCGGCAAGCGCGCCCAGCCCCAGTTCGTCCGGCAGTGGTCGACGACCGGGCAGCTCAACGGGCATATCGAGGAGATGTACACCGGGCACGCGCTGGTCAAGGTCTTCGGCCAGGGCGACGCGGCCATGGACACCTTCACCGAGCACAACGACAAGCTGTTCGAGTCCAGCTTCCGGGCCCAGTTCATCTCGGGCACGATCCAGCCCGCGATGATGTTCATCGGCAACCTCAACTACGTGCTGGTCGCCGTCGTCGGCGCGCTGCAGGTCGCCTCGGGTCAGCTGTCGCTCGGCGCCGTGCAGGCGTTCATCCAGTACTCGCGGCAGTTCAGCCAGCCGCTGACCCAGGTCGCGAGCATGGCCAACCTGCTGCAGTCCGGCGTGGCGTCGGCCGAGCGCGTCTTCGCGCTGCTGGACGCCGACGAGCAGTCACCCGATCCGGCGCGGCCCGAACGGCCGGCGCTGGTTCGCGGGCGCGTCCAGTTCCGCGATGTTTCCTTCCGTTACGCGCCGGATGTGCCGCTGATCGAGCAGCTGTCGCTGAGCGTCGAGCCCGGCCAGACCGTCGCGATCGTCGGGCCGACCGGCGCGGGCAAGACCACGCTGGTCAACCTGCTGATGCGGTTCTACGAGGTCAGCGGCGGACAGATCACCCTGGACGGCACCGACATCGCCGCCATGACCCGAGACGAGCTGCGCGCGCTGACCGGGATGGTGCTGCAGGACGCCTGGCTGTTCGGCGGCACGATCGCCGACAACATCGGCTACGGCGCCGCGTCGCCGACCCGCGAGCAGATCATCGAGGCGGCCCGGGCGACCTACGTGGACCGTTTCGTCCGGACGCTGCCCGACGGCTACGACACCGTCATCGACGAAGAGGGCTCGAACGTCAGCATGGGGGAGAAGCAGCTCATCACGATTGCCCGCGCGTTCCTGGCCCGGCCGGCCATCCTCATCCTGGACGAGGCGACCAGCTCGGTGGACACCCGGACCGAGGTGCTGATCCAGCGGGCGATGAACTCGCTGCGGCAGGGCCGGACCAGTTTCGTCATCGCCCACCGGCTGTCCACCATCCGCGACGCCGACGTCATCCTGGTCATGGAGCACGGGCAGATCGTCGAGCACGGCACGCATACCGAGCTGCTGGCCGGCGGCGGCGCGTACGCCCGGCTGTACGCGGCGCAGTTCGCCCAGGCCTTGGCGGAGGTCTGATCCGCCAGCTCCCTCTACCGCACCTGGCGGAAGAACTCACGCACGTCGCGGACAAGGAGGCCGGCCAGCTCGGCGGGGTCGCCGCCGTAGCGCGCCGGGTCGGTCAGCGGCCCGATGATATCCACGAACTCCACCACGGAGCCGGGCCAGCCGTGGGTGATGATCAGCGGCAGCGCGCCGGGCTCTGGCGAGCGGACGTGCATGAAGTGCACGTTCTGGCCGTCGATCGTGGTGGTGAACCGGGGGAGCTCGTTGAGGCGCGCCTCGTGCACCCGCCAGTCGTAGCCGGTGCGCCAGTACTCGGCCAGATCTTTCAGGCAGGTCAGGGACGCCGGCTTCCCAGCCGCAGCCGGGCCCCTCGCCGGGCCAGCGTGCGCGGGCCAGCCGGCCGCGGAGGTCGTCGAGGTCGGCCTGCGGGATGTCGATGCGGTAGGGGCAGATCCGGGTATCGCGAGGTGGGATGTTCTCGCTCCGCGGGCTTTGCGCCGCGACGTTCGACAAGCTCCGAGAGCTCGGCTACCCGGTGCATGCCGCACCAGGCACGGCGGGCGGGTACCGGCTCGGGGCCGCCGGGGCAGTGCCCCCGCTGCTGCTCGATGACGAGGAGGCCGCCGCCGACGCGCCCTGCGATAGTGCCTGCGCCGCGTTGGCCGCGACGATCACCTGGTGGCGCGGCAGCCGGTCCGCGACCACCCCTCCCGCGAGCAGGCAGGCGATCATCGGAACCAGAGCGCCGGTCGCCACGTAGCCGACGTCACTGGCCGACCCGCCGATGGCCAGCACCGCGAACGGGATCGCCACCACGGCGACCGCCGTCCCGGCCACCGAGATCACCTCGCTGGCCAGCAGCAGCCGGAAATTGCGGCTCTGCAGTGGCCCCCGCGGCAGCCTCATGACGGGACCCTCTACCCGCTGCCAGACGGACGCAACTCACGTGCTCTGACAGTGGCGGCTGAGACGATTCCGCTCATGGTGACGGAAAAGGCAACGGCGCCGCTGACCGGCAAGATCGCCCTGGTGGCCGGCGCTACCCGAGGCGCGGGCCGGGCGATCGCCGTGGAACTGGGCGCGGGCCGGAGCGACGGTGTACGCGACGGGCCGCAGCAGCCGCGTGCACGGTCCCTCGGCTACCGGCCGCCGAGGTCCAGGATCGGGGCCGGCCTGCAGACGACAGCGGCTACACAGGTAGCAGCTCCACTCACACGGTGTATCAAGCCAGCTAAGGCGAGGTCAGGGGAGAAGCTTCGGCGCGGTGACGTGGGCCGGGTCACTGCACGGAAGTGGCGGTGGTCAAGCGTAGCCACCTCGCTGACGCTGAGCCGTTCAGCAGCGGTGATCACCGATGCATCGGCTACGCCCAAAGGGAACCCGACATACTGGCGCATTAGCTCTGCCATCCGGATTAGATCGCGGGCCTCAATCTCGAGCTGGGTAAGATCACCCTCGGCGAGTGCCCCGACGACGTTGATCTCGGCCTGGGCGCCGACATACTTGCCTATCGAGCTCGCGCGGCAAGGTCCGTGCCGGGCCCGCCGAAGGAACCGCAGGACCTTGAACCTCTTGCTTGGCGGTCCCACCAGCCAGGAAGCTGAGACAACACTGCGGCTACTTCGCGATCGCGCCCGCTGCCACAAGTTCGGGGAGGCAGGACAACAAACGTCAGACCCCTTCTGGATGCATCCCAAAGCGCCGATAATGAGCATTATGTTAAGTTATGAGTGTCGCTGTGACTGCGGCACCGACAGCTGCTCCAGCGGGTCGAGTGTGCCGCCGGGCACCGCGGCGGCACGACGGCTCAGGGCTAGACGAACGGCGGCTTGAACACCGGGAAGTGGTTACCGGCCGGGTCGAGCAGGTGCGCGAAAGTTACCCCGACGGGGCTGACCTCCGGCGCACGCTGGACCCGGCCGATCGCCCGGGTGCTCGCTCTGCTGGAGATCCTCCAGGCCGGCGGTACCCGCACCGTCGCCGACCTGGCCAGCCGGCTCGACGTGGACAAGCGCACCGTCCGGCGCTACGTCGACCACCTGATCGACCTGGACGTCCCCGTCCGGTCGGTGCGCGGCCGGTACGGCGGCTACCGGCTCGCCCCGGCTACCGGACGCCCCCGCTGATGCTCACCGACGACGAGGCACTGGCCGTACTGCTCGGCCCGGCCCGCCGGCGGCGGGCCGGGCCGGTGACCACGTCCGCCACCGCGATGGAGAGCGCCGCCGCCAAGATCCGCGGAGTGCTACCCGAGGCGCTCGGCCGCCGGCTCGACGCGCTGCTGGCGACCGCCGACTTCACCACTGCGGCCCATGCCGCTGCCACCAGGAGATGGGCGTGCTGCTGCCACCCAGGAGACGGGCGTGCTGCTGATGCTCGCGGCGGCCGCGCCAGCCGGTCGACGTCAGCTACACCGCCCAGGACGGGAGGCGCAGCGAACGCACCGTGCACGCGTACGGGATCGTCGGCCACTCCGGGCGCTGGTACGTGGCCGGGGCGGACTCGGCCAGCGGCGAAGTACGCACGTTCCGGCTTGACCGGATCGAGACCGCAACGGTGCTGCCGGGGTCGTTCGAGATACCCGCAGGGTTCGACCCGGCGGGCCGGCCGGGTACTGTCCGGGCTCGCCGAGGTGCCCTACCAGCACGAGGTGTCGCTACGGGTCCTGGGCACGGCCGAGCAGGTCCGCGCCCGGCTCCCGGCCGGGATCGCCACCGTGCAGGAGCTCCCGGCCGACCCGGCGCAGGAACCCGCCGCGCAGGCAGCCCGTGACCTGCCGGAGCCCTCCCGGCCACGGGCCGTCTCCGGGGCGCGGGAGAGCGGCGAGTGGGTGCGGGTCCGGCTGCGGGCCGAGCGGCTGGAGTGGGTCCCCTCCCTGCTCGCCTGGCTGGACCGCCCGTTCGTGATCGAATATCCAGACGCCCTGCGCGACCACGTGCACGCCCTGGCCCGCCGACTCGCCACCAGCGCCGACGACGTCCCGGGTACCGTCGGCCGAACAGCAGGGTCAGCCCGGCCAGGACCGCCACCGCCGGCGCCTCCAACCCGTCCATGAACACGCCAGCGAACCAGTGACCACGAGGACCAGATTCAGTGAGACAGGACACTTGTCCTGTCTCAGCAGATCGACTCGTTGTCTCACCCGATCTGCCCCGCTGTCCACCGGGAAGATCGGAATGAGACAGCGCTGCTGAGGCGGGCGACAGCGGTGACCTGTGGTGATTTCTGCTGCGCATGGCTCTGTCCGGAACAGGTCTCGGACATACGGCACGGGCCGTTCCTAGCGTGGAGGTACGAGCCCGCTGCCTTCTGGTGCCGGGGCGATTCGAGATGGCATCCGGTGCTGGCCCGGGCCAGCTCGCCCCGACACTGGCCGAGCTCACCAGCTGACCGGCGAGATATCGGGCCTTGACGACCCCCGTAGATCGGGTCCATGGCGAATGCCGTTTCGTACACGCCGTGCCGTCGCTGGACCTCCGGCAGACGTAGTCGCCACACGGCGACCGCCAGAACTACAACCCGAGCACGAAATCCCTGCTCCGCTACTGGCACGCGCTCCCGCCGGTACGCCCGCGCCTGCGAGACGCACAGCGCGGCGCAGGCCGCCCTGCTGCGCAACATGACGACCACCGACTCCGCCCGGGACATGAACAGCATCCGCCAGGCGGTCGCCGGACCCGGCGGGAAGATCAGCTATTACGGCTTCTCCTACGGCACCTACCTGGGCAACGCCTGGTTCAATGCGCCGTGTCTCTACTGGCCGGCACCGGCCCGCACGCCGGTCAGGGTGGCGTCACGCGGATCGGGCAGCGCGATCAAGAACGCGCTGCTCAGCGACGAGACGCTCGACGCGGCCACCCCGTTTGAGGGCCGCCTGGAAGTCCGCAGGCTCTTCCCGCACTCCGTCCTGCTCGCCGAGCCGGGCGGCACCACCCACGCGGACTCGCTTTCCGGCGACCTCTGCGTCGACTCCACCATCGCGACCTACCTCGAACACGGCACGCTGCCCGCCCGCAAGGCGCACGCGAAGCGGGACAAGACCTGCAAGCCACTGCCTCGCCCGGTGCCGACGAAGGCGTCAGCGGCGCACCTGCCGGCCAGCACCTACCGCTCGGTCCTGAACCAGCTGCACGCACGCTGAGCGTCAGCCGCAACGGCGAGCCATCGCGGCCCGGCGGGGCCCGGACTGGACCAGTCCGGGGCCCCGTCCGAGCGGTGGGCAGAATGGGATGCGGGCGCTCGCGCCGATTCCGCTTGCCTGCTGCTGCGTGATCTTTCACGCCGGGTGGTGCCCGTATGTTGTGCCCGCGCCGGGGGGCTAGCGGCCGGGGTCACGTATTGCTTTGCGGCGGGCTCCGCTGATGGCGTCGTCGAGGTTGCGGAGCGTTTCGGTGATGTCCTTGCTGGCTGCATCGACGGACAGCCCGGCGGCGGCCTGCAGGCTGAGACCGACCTGGTACCGGCTCGTGATGATCATGTCGAGGAGTTCATCGCCGCGGTGTGCCTGATGGGCAACGGCGGCGATGCCGGCCAGGCTGCGGGCTGCCGTAGCGTCCCGGACCGTAGTGAAAGCGAGGCGGCCGGAAGCTGTCTGGACGGGCGTAAGGCCGATCTCGGCCGGGAACGTGGCCCCGTCTTTTCGCAGCCCGACCAGCCGCGCCCCTGCGCCCATCGGCCGGATCCAGGGCGCCGTCGCCCATGCGGCCCGGTGGCGGCGGTGGGCGGCCCGCAGATGCACGGGGATCAGGCACTCAACTGGCTGGCCGTGCAGTTCCGCGGGCTGGTAGCCGAACATCTCTTCGAATCGCCGGTTGGCGAACACGAGCGTGCCATCGCCGTCCGCCAGTGCTACTCCGTCATTGAATGCGTCGATCATTTCCCACACCGCCGCCGACGCGGCGAGTCCGGACCTTGGCTGGGACCTGGCCAGCGAGAACGTGACCGTCGCCCCGGCGCACCGGCCGCCGTTCAGGCGAGGGGAGATCAGCATGTCGAACCAGCGTGCGGTGCGCGGGCCGTGACAGGGCACCCCGACCCTCAGCGGGCCCGGCAGATCTCCCGTGAGCGCGGCCCGAATGACGGCGGCGACCTCACGCGCTACCGGATCGTCACCGGCAGCGGCGCAGGCCTCCAGGTACGACATCCCGCTGCCCGTGCGCGCCGGATCACCCCCGTTGGCTTCTGCGAAGGCACTCCATGCCTGGTTGACCGACACGATCACGCCGTTAAGGTCCAGCAGGGCGACCTCCATGCCGACGTCGGTTTCCGGCCCGGCCCGTCCGGCTATCTCGCCGCCCACTCCATACTGGGTAGCTGCTCCCGGCAGAATGCTCCTGGCGCTGCGCCCTCCCGGGCCGCCCGCCAGCATGAGCAGGGAACTCGCGACCGGCACCCGGGCGGCCAGGGCCTCGACGGAGGGGTAGACGGGCACCAGGCGATCGACACCGCTGATGCCCAGAACCTGCCGGACGATCTCGCGAGCGGCCACCAGCCGCAGCTGCGTGCCGCTGACGGTGGCCCGCTGGTAAGCGCGCGCCACCGCATTCGCGCCCGCCTGGTCACAGGAGATCGTCGCGGTCATTTCCGCGATCACCGCTTCGGCGCCCCGGTCAATGACCGAAATCAGCTCCTGGCGGACCTGCCCGGCGTTGGACACATCGATATGCTCCGGCAGCGCCACGACCGCTTGCCGCCCGGTCCACTGCACCCGGCAGAGAGACTCAGCCACCCTCAGCGCCCGGGCATGCCGGGCCGTCGGCGGGTGATGAGAGCGCTGCGAATCGGCAGGGCGGCTGGGCATGGTGGCGCACCGTGATCCGATCCGGCCGTAACTGGCCGTGCCGCGGCCGGGGTCTGGAGCGACGCGGTCCCTGCGCCCTCGCTCTGGCCTGCGCAGGTGCCTGGAATGCTAATCGGCCTCTGACGTTACGCTGCTCCTGCGCCCGCGGATAGGCGGCGGGCTAGCTCTTGCCGGCCGCCGGGGGGCACCGCCGGCGGCCGGAAACCGCTCGGGCACCGGCGTATCGCCGCCGGCTTCGCCGCCCAGACCAGCGCCTGCACCTCCCCCGCGGCCAGGAATGTCACACCACGCACGGGTTCTCAGGACGGCAGCGGAGGGTTATAGTCGCCGGACCGGCGCAGCCGCAGGGGGCATGGTTCAGCGCGGCCGCCGCGGGGGCAGGGGGCAGGCAGTGACGCAGCAGATCGCCGCGGTTCCGGCAGGCGCGCAAAGCGCTACCGCAGCGCGGCCAGATTTCGAGATCGTGCCGGTCCGGGGCCTGATCATCGTGGCCGTGGTCCTGGCGGGCCTGGTCGCCGTGGTCGCCACCGGCACGCCATGGGGAATTGACTTCTTCCATGTCGTCGGCGGCGGCATGTGGACCGCTCTGGACTTGTTCCTCGGCTTCGTGCTCGGCCCGGTCCTCGGACGGCTGTCGATCCCGGCGAGGGTAGAGGTCACCACCCGCCTGATGCCGAAGATGCTGCTGATCATGCCGACCGTGGTCGTCTGCACGCTTGCGGCCGGCTGGCAGCTGGCCCTGCACACAGGTGACATCAGCAGCTCTTACTCCCACCATGGCTGGCTGGTGGCATCGATGATCATCGTCGCCGTCATGGCCGTGGTCGCGCTCGGCATTCTCGAGCCGGCCAACCTGGCGGTGCTCTTCGAGCTGAAGAAACCGAGCCCGGACGGCCGGGTTATCGCCCGGCTGATGCGCCGTTTCATCTACTCGGCGGCCATCACGGGAGCGATGCAGGTAGCGACCCTGGTGATCATGACGAGGCTGGCCACAGCATGACCAGCGCCCTCGCCCGCCAGGCGCCCGCCCAGAGCCTCGCCGACCGCAGGCTGCCGCCGGTCGCCGAGATCGCGGTCGCCTCGATCGCGCTGATGCTGACTGGCGGCATCTACCTGGCAGCGCAGCTGCCAGGGCACCCGGCCCTGGTCCTGCCGGTCGCCCTGGTCATCGCCGGCGCCCTGCTGACCACGGCCGCCCTGGTGCTGCTCAGCCGCATCAGGCCGTTTGCCTGGCGGACGTTCTTCCTCGTTTTCCGCTGGGGCCTGGCTGCCTACCTGGTCATCGCCGGGCTGCTCGGGTACGTGTTCATCCACGACCACACACCAGGCACCGTGATGGCGGTCCTCGCTGCCACGCTCGCGGTATTCGCCCTCGACGTCCCGGTCATCCTCGCCTTCACCGTCGCGCGGTTCCAGGAACCCGGACAGGACCGGCAGCCCAGCAGCTGACCGGGCCTGGCCGGGCGGCTCGTCACCGGATCAGAGTCCGGGCCACGGCCCCCTCGATCTTCGCGAGTGCGATCAGCAGCGCGGCGGCGGCGGTGCCGCTGCCCCGATCCGCCGCCTCCAGCTCGGCCAGCGCCGCGCGGGCGATGGCCCGGGCCAGCCAGGGATCTCCCGCGTCGAGCACGGCCAGTGCCCGGTCTCGCAGGATCAGCGCATGCCCGGCGGCGCAGCAGTACAGCTCGGACAACGAAACCGCCACCTCACCGCCCGCTCGCTTATGTGCTCGCCGACCGCAATCCGGCCGGCTGCCTGCCTGGCAGAACGGGTCCGGGCGCGCCTCGGTTCACGGGCCAGGGACACCGGCGATGAGCCCCCGCCGGACACGAAGAGGAGTGATCGCCCCGTTTTGTCGATTTATCCCTAACTTCCTGCCCGATATCGGGCAGGAAGTTGGCACTGGATCGCAGAAGACAGCACGATAGGTCGGTGCACGATCCCGACCTCACCGACCGGATCGCGGCTTCGGCGGGCCTGGCGCCCGCCGAGGCGGCCCGGGTCGTGGCGGACGTCCTCGCCTGGTACCACGAACCGGCCGAGAGCTTCGTCCGGCGTCGTCACGCCTTCCACCAGCTGCACGGAAAGCGCAACGCCGAGATCTTCGCGCTCATCGCCGCGGAACTGGCCGACCGGGTCGTCGCGGCACCCCGCCTGTCCGAACGTCAGTTGCGTCGTATCGTCTACGGCTGAGCACCGGCCGGAACCAGGAGCGTCTACATGTGCGGAATCGTCGGCTACATCGGCAGCCAGAAGGCCGTCCCGATTCTCGTCGAGGGCCTGTCGCGGCTGGAATACCGCGGCTATGACTCGGCGGGCATCGCGGTCCTCGGCGCCACGGGCACACAGGTCTTCCGCAAGGTCGGCCGGGTGCGCGACCTGGAAGCATCGCTGCCGAAGCGGCTCACCGGCAAGGTCGGCATCGGGCATACGCGCTGGGCCACCCACGGCCCGGCCACCGAGGAGAACGCTCATCCGCAGATCAGCGAGGACGGCCGGATCAGCGTCGTCCACAACGGGATCATCGACAACGCGGCCACCCTGCGCGAGCGCCTTGAGGCCAGGGGCGTGAAGTTCTCCTCCGACACCGACACCGAGGTCATCGCCCACCTGGTGGCCATGTCGGGGGCCAGCACGCTGGAAGGCGCCGTCCTCGACGCTCTGTCCAAGGTCACCGGGACCTGGGCGCTGGCCGTCATGGACACCGAGCGCCCGGACCGGCTCGTGGCCGCCCGTAACGGCTCGCCGCTGATTCTCGGCGTCGGCGACCACGAGATGTTCATCGCCAGTGACCTCTCCGCCCTCGTCCGGCACACCACCTCGGTGGTCCACCTCGACGACGGCGAGCTGGCGACGGTCACCGCGGCCGGGTTCCGCACGTTCAGCCGGGAGCAGGAGAACACCGCCAAGGCGCCCACGAGCATCGACCTCGACATCGAGGACGTCGACCTGGCCGAGCATCAGCACTACATGCACAAGGAGATCTTCGAGCAGCCGTACTCCATCGAGCGGATGCTGCGGGGCCGGCTGGACGACCGGTTCGGCACGGCGCGGCTGGACGGGCTCAATCTCGGCCCGCGGGAGCTGCGCGGCTTCCGCCGGGTGAAGATTCTCGGCTGCGGCTCGGCGTATTACGCCGGGCAGATCGGCGCTTCGATGATCGAGGAGCTGGCCCGGGTCCCCGCCGACGCGGAACCGGCCTCGGAGTTCCGCTACCGGAACCCGATCATCGAGCCCGACACCCTCTACATCGCCGTCAGCCAGTCCGGCGAGACCGCCGACACCGCGTTCGCCGTGCAGGAAGTCAAGCGCAAGGGCGGCCAGATCGTGGGCCTGGTCAATGTGGTGGGATCCACGATCGCCCGCGACAGCGACGGCGGGATCTACCTGCACGCCGGGCCGGAAGTCGCGGTCGCCTCGACGAAGGCGCTCACGCACATGGCCATCGGGTTCGCGATGCTCGCCCTGGCTCTCGGCCGGGTCCGCGACCTGTCCATCAGTGACGGCCAGCGGATCATCGCCGGGCTGCGGAGCCTGCCCGGCCAGATCAAGGAGATCCTCAGCGACGAACCGCACATTGCCGAGGTCGCCCGCGGCCTGGCAGGCGCGCAGAGCCTGTTCTTCATCGGCCGGGTCCGCGGCTTCCCGGTCGCCCGCGAGGGCGCCCAGAAGTTCAAGGAGGTCTCCTACCGGCACGCCGAGGCCTATCAGACCAGCGAGCTCAAGCACGGCCCGCTCGCGCTGATCGACGAGAACATGCCGACTGTGGCGATCCTGCCCGACGACGAGCTCGCCGACCGCAACCTCGGGGCCATCCAGCAGGTGACCGCCCGCAACGGGCCCGTCGTGGCCATTACGCACGCCGGTGTCATCGACGATCCGCGCATTCCGCAGATCATCGTGCCCAGGAACGAGCCCGAGCTCGACCCGATCCTGCTGACCGTCCCGCTTCAGCTGCTCGCCTACCACGCTGCCCTGGCGCTCGGTCTCGACATCGACAAGCCGCGCAACCTCGCCAAGTCCGTAACCGTCGAGTAGCGGCGGCTGCCGGACCTCAGCCGGTGGTCCGGCTCCGGCCGCGGAACTCGGCCACCACCTCATCGCCGCGGCGGACGGTGACGTCGTAGATGCCGCTGCGGCCGAACCGGACCCGTTCGGTCGCGGTCGCCACCAGGACGTCGCCCTCGCGCACCGGCGCCACGAAGGTGACCTCGGCCCCCGCGGCCACCGTCACCGGCCCGTGGCTGTTGCACGCGCACCCGAACGCCGTGTCGGCCAGCGTGAACACGTATCCGCCATGAGCGATGCCGTGCCCGTTGACCATCGAGCGACGGACGGTCATGCGCACGACCGCATCGCCGGCGCTGGCCTCGATCAGCTCCATGCCGAGCGCGGCGGACGCCTGGTCGGCCGCGAACATCGCGGCGGCCGGATCGGCCGGATAGTCCTGCGGTGATGACGGCGGGGATGGCATGCCCGGAATGCTACGGCGCGCGGGGCGGCGGGCAGCGGACTGCCCGCAAGTCGCCTCGAGAGCGCCGGTAGGCCCGCCAGGAACATGGGTAACTAGCTGATCATGGCTTCTTACCGCCAGCCGGGCACGGTCCTGTCGGACCTGACCTTCACGGTGCCGCTCGACCATGGGCAGCCAGGCGGCGAGCAGATCGAGCTGTTCGCCAGGGAAGTGGTGGCGACGGAGAACGTCGCCGCGGATCTGCCCTGGCTGCTGTTCCTGCAGGGCGGTCCCGGCATGCCGGCGCCGCGGCCGCTCGGACGCGACAGCTGGCTGGACCGCGCCCTGCGCGGCTACCGGGTACTGCTGCTCGACCAGCGCGGCACCGGCCGGTCCTCCCCGGTCAGCTGGCGGACGCTGGCCGGCCGCGGCCGCGCCGCGGCCCAGGCCGACTACCTGGCGAACTTCCGGGCCGACTCGATTGTCGCTGACGCAGAGCTGATCCGCCGCGAGCTGACCGGCGACCGGCCGTGGAGCGTGCTCGGGCAGAGCTTCGGCGGCTTCGCCACCGTCAGCTACCTGTCGCGGGCACCCGAGGGCATCCGGGAGGCGTTCATCACCGGCGGCCTGCCGGGGCTGGACGCCACGGCCGATGATGTCTACCGGGCCACCTATCCGCTGGTGGCGGCCCGGAACACGGCCCACTACGAGCGCTATCCGCAGGACGTGGCCCAGGTCAGCCGGATCGCCGAGCACCTGGCGGCCGTCAAAGTCAGCCTGCCGGGCGGCGGGGCACTCACCGTCGAGGCATTCCAGTCACTGGGGATCATGCTGGGCTCCAGCACCGGGAGCCACCAGCTGCACTACCTGATCGAGAATCCGTTTACGGGCCGGGAGCTGAGCGACGCGTTCCTGCAGCAGGTCCAGGAGCGCCTGACGTTCGCCGCGGGGCCGCTGTACGCGATTCTGCACGAGGCCTGCATGGCTCAGGGCCCGGCGACCCGGTGGGCCGCGCAGCGGATCCGGGCCGAATTCGCGGAGTTCTCGGCGGCCGCCGCCCTCGACGCCGGCGCCCCGGTGCTGTTCACCGGCGAGATGATCTACCCGTGGATGTTCGAGACAGATCCGGTGCTGCGCCCGGCCGCCGAGGCGGCACAGCTCATTGCCGAGCGCGAAGCCTGGCCGCGGCTTTACGACAGCGCCGTCCTCGCCGCTAACGATGTACCGGTCGCGGCCGCGATCTACTACGACGACCTGTACGTCCCGCAGCAGTTCTCCATCCCGACCGCCCGCGCAATCCGCGGCCTGAAGCCCTGGGTGACCAGCGAATACCACCACGACGGGCTGCGGGTCAGCGGCGGGGCCGTGCTCGACCGGCTGATCAGCCTGGCCCGCGGAACCGCGTAGGGCCGGCCTGCCCGCGTGAGCTTCCGGGGCCCGCGGGGAGCGCCCCTGGCCCGTGGCGAGCGCCTAGGCTGAGCCGGTGCTCATCAGAACATGCCTGTGCCTGATTACCCGCGACACCGCGGCCGGCCCCCAGGTGCTGCTCGGGCTGAAGAAGACCGGCTTCGGCGCCGGCAAGTGGGTCGGCCTCGGCGGCCACATTGAGGAGGGCGAGAAGCCCGTGACGGCCGCCGTCCGCGAGGTCATGGAGGAATCGGGCCTGCTGGTGTTCCCCGACGCGCTCGAGCACGTCGCGGCGATCACCTTCCGGTTCCCGGCCAGGCCCGGCTGGGATCAGACGGCCGACGTCTTCCTGACCGCCGTCTACCAGGGCGACCCTGCCGAATCCGAGGAGATATCGCCCCGCTGGTTCGGCCAGGACGCCCTGCCGTTCGCCGGCATGTGGGATGACGCCCGGTACTGGATGCCGCTGGCGCTGGCCGGGCAGCACGTCGACGTGACAGTCACCTTCGCCGACGACTGCGCGACGGTGGCCCGCATCGAGCCGCCCCTGTAGGGGGCCGCGGCCTCGCCGTTGGCCAGGCCGGCGCCGCTCATTCCGGGGAAGGAGCAGCACATGCCTGATGCCGTCAGCAGGTTCTCCGGGTTCGCCGCGCAGTACGACGCCGCGCGGCCGAAACCGCCGGCTGACCTGGTCGCCCTGATCAGTCAGTGGGCGGGCACCGCCGCGCCCGACGTGGTCGACGTGGGCGCCGGCACGGGACTGTCCACGGTCATCTGGGCTGACCGGGCTCGCCAGGTCACGGCCGTGGAGCCGTCCGCCCAGATGCGGGAGGTGGCGCGGCGCAAGACCGAGGCGACCGCCGCGGCCACGGCCACCCGGTTCACGCTGGCCGACGGGACCGCGGAAGACACCGGCCTGCCGGACGGCTGCGCGGACATCGTCACCGCGAGCCAGGCGATGCACTGGTTCGACGCCGGGCGGGCACTGCCTGAGATCACCCGGCTGCTGCGGCCGGGCGGCGTGTTCGCCGCCTACGACTGCGACTGGCCGCCGTGCATCGACTGGCAGACCGACGCCGCGTTCGCCGCCTTCGACCAGACCGTCCGGCGGCTGGAAGAAGAGCGGGGAACCCTCCCGCCCCACGCCGGGAAAAGGCACCGGGAGACGCTCGCCGCGAGCGGGCTGTTCCGGCACGTGTCGGAGGGCGCCGTGCACGGGCGGGACGAGGGCGACGCCGAGCGCGTGGCGGCGGTCGCGCTCAGCCAGGGCGGCGCGGTCGCGCTGCTCGCCGCCGGACTGACCGAGGAGGAGATCGGCCTGACCGCGGTGCGCGAGATCGCCGCCAGGCGGCTGCCCGGGCCGCGGCCCTGGTGGTGGACCTACCGGGTGCGGCTCGGGGTGCTTGCCGGGAGCTGACCGGCGCCCCGGCGGGAGTTAAGTAGTTGCGGTTAAGCAAATTACCGGGGGTAGGGTACTGAGACGTGCGGAGAATGAGCCAGGACGGAACGGGCGGCGCGGCGGGTAACGGCGCGGCGGGAACGAGCACTGGCCACGACGGGGCAAATGGCAGGCCCGCCGTTTCCGCAGCGGATCCGCAGGCCCGCAACGCGGACGGACCCCGGGGGGACGGGCGGCAGGCGGACGGCCGCGAAGGACGCTACAAGTGGATCGCACTTTCCAACACCACGCTCAGCATGACCATGGCCACGATCGACGCCTCCATCGTGATCATCGCGATGCCGGCGATTTTCCGCGGCATTCACCTCAATCCGACGGCGCCGGGAAATATCGGCTACCTGCTATGGATGATCATCGGGTACCTGCTCGTCACCGCCGTCCTGGTGGTCACCTTCGGCCGGCTCGGCGACATGTACGGCCGGGTGCGCATCTACAACCTCGGCTTCGTCGTGTTCACCCTGGCCTCGATCGGGCTGTCCCTCGACCCGTTCACCGGCGGCAGCGGCGCACTGTGGCTGATCGGCGGCCGGCTCATCCAGGCCTGCGGCGGCGCGATGCTGATGGCCAACTCGGCGGCCATCCTCACCGACGCCTTCCCGGCCAATCAGCGCGGCCGTGCGCTCGGCATCAACCAGATTGCCGGTATCTCCGGCCAGTTCGTCGGCCTGCTGCTCGGGGGGCTGCTGGCCGCCTGGGACTGGCGGGCGGTGTTCTGGGTCAACGTCCCGATCGGCCTGTTGGGCACCGTGTGGGCGTACCGGAGCCTGCGGGAGATCGCCGCGACCCGGCGCTCGAGCATCGACTGGGCCGGGAACATCACCTTCGCCCTCGGCGCGGGCATCCTGCTGGCCGCGATCACCTACGGCATCCAGCCCTACGGCGGGCACTCCACGGGCTGGACCAGCCCGAAGGTCGTCGGCGGCCTGGTGCTCGGAGCCGCCCTGCTGATTGCGTTCGGCATCATCGAGACCAAGATCGCCGAGCCGATGTTCCGGATGGGCCTGTTCCGGATCCGGGCCTTCGCGGCCGGGAACGCGGCGAGCCTGCTGAGCTCCATGGCCCGCGGCGGCCTGCAGTTCATGCTGGTAATCTGGCTGGCGGGCATCTGGCTGCCGCTGCACGGCTACGACTACATCGTCACGCCGCTGTGGGCGGGCATCTACATGCTGCCGCTGACCGCCGGGTTCCTGATCGCCGGCCCGGTGTCCGGCTGGCTGTCCGACAAGTTCGGCCCGCGCCCGTTCGCCACCAGCGGGCTGCTGGTCACGGCGTGCGCGTTCACCGGCCTCATGCTGCTGCCGGTGGACTTCCCCTACTGGGCTTTCGCACTGATCATCTTCGGCAATGGCGTCGGCTCGGGCCTGTTCGCATCGCCGAACACTTCCGCCATCATGAGCAGCGTCCCGGCCAGAGACCGCGGCGCGGCGTCGGGGATGCGGTCCACCTTCCAGAACTCCGGCATGTCACTGTCGATCGGCCTGTTCTTCTCGCTGATGATCGCCGGGCTGGCCAGTGCGCTGCCGAGCACGCTGTCCCGCGGCCTGCGCGCGCAGGGCGTCTCCCCCGCCGTGGCTACGCACATCGCGCACCTGCCGCCGGTGAGCACGCTGTTCTCCGCGCTGCTCGGCTACAACCCGATCCGTAACCTGCTGCAGAGCTCCGGCGAGCTGGGCAGGCTCCCGGCCCGGAACGCCGCTGCCCTCACCAGCCGGCAGTACTTCCCGCACCTGATCTCCGCGCCCTTCCACCACGGGCTCGTCGTGGTGTTCAGCGCCGCGATCGCGATGTCGCTGATCGGCGCGCTGATCTCGCTGATGCGCGGCCGCCAGTTCTACTACGACGACGGCGCGCCTGGCGCCACAGCGCAGGGCAACGCCCCAGAGGGCGCTGCGGCCCCGCGCGGGGCAGCGCAGCCTGACGCCGTGCTTGCGCGCGCGGCGGCGCCGGCCCGCGCCACAGCCGCCGGGCTGCAGGCCCGGCGGCGGCGCACGGTGCGCCGCCGCGCCGATGCGGAACTGTGATCGCCTGCGCTCATCCTGGTCACGGCCGCCGGCGTCCTCTCCGGTAGACGCATCACCATTCCGGAGGGACAACACCTATGAAGCTTGTACATCTGCGCCGCCACCTGGCGGCCGGGGCAATCGCCCTGAGCGCGGCGGCCATGGCAGTGGCCGGCGCCACTGCCGGCTCGGCTGCCGCGGCCGCGGCGCACCCGGCGGCCGCCGCCGCGCATCACCGCTACCCCCGTGTCCTGGTCAACTGCCGCGGGCACGGGCTGGTGCGGCCGCGCATGTTCGTCCTCGCGTGCGCTGATGCAGATGACTACCTGTCCGCGCTGCACTGGCACGGCTGGGGAGCGGTCGCGCGCGGCCACGGCCGCGAGTGGCTCGATAACTGCGTGCCGAGCTGCGCGGCGGGCAAATTCCACCGCTACCCGGTACGCGTCGAGCTGTGGCGCCTGCGGCGGCGGCACCCGGGCCAGCGCTACTACCGGCGGATGACTCTCACCTACACCAAACGGGTACCCAGGGGCTATCACTACCGGCGGACGATAAGCCTCTGGCCGTCGATCTGACGTAAGCTGTCGTCGTGCCCCGTTACGAATACCGCTGCCGTGCCTGCGGAGACACCTTCGAGCAGACCCGCCCGATGAGCGAGTCCTCTGCTCCGTGCACGTGCCCGCAGGGCCACGATGACACCGTCAAGCTGCTGTCCACCGTCGCCGTCGGCGGCCGGGCGGGTACTCAGGGACCCGCCCCGCGCGGCGGCGGCGGCGGATGCTGCGGCGGGGCCTGCGGCTGCGGCTGAACCGCTAGAGCCGCTTCATCTCGCGGAACCGGCGCATGTCGTCCTTGCCCGCGAGCAGGAGCACTCCGAGAACGGCAGCGGCCGCTGCCAGCATGAACCACTTCATCGTGACCTCCTTCGCCGCGCTTACCGCGCGGTTCCTGCGCTGGGCCGTGCTGCGCAGTGCGGTGACCCAGTCCCTGCCTGTCTTCCATAGGCGGATGCCGCGGGCCAGGGCCCAAGGTCCCGGCTACGCGGAGAACCGCTCGATCTGCCGCATCTTGTTGGTCGCGTCCAGCGCCGCGACCTTGTAGGACTCCGCCAGCGTCGGATAGTTGAAGACCGCGTCGACCAGGTAATCGATAGTGCCGCCGCAGCCCATGACAGCCTGGCCGATATGCACGAGCTCAGTGGCTCCCGTGCCGAACACGTGCACCCCGAGCAGCCGCCGGTCCTCCGGCGACACCAGCAGCTTGAGCACTCCGTAGGAATCCCCGATGATCTGCCCCCGGGCCAGCTCCCGGTAGCGGGAGACGCCCACCTCGAACGGCACGCACTCAGCGGTCAGCTGATCCTCGGTCTTTCCGATGAAGCTGATCTCGGGAATGGTGTAGATCCCGATCGGCTGCAGGGTGCTCGTCGCGTGCACCGGCTCCCCGCAGGCGTGGTGCGCCGCGAGGCGGCCCTGCTCCATCGAGGTCGCGGCGAGCGCCGGGAAGCCGATGACGTCCCCGACGGCGTAGATGTGCGGCACCGCGGTGCGGAAGACCTCGTCGACGCTGATCCGGCCGCGCTTGTCGGCCGTCAGCCCCGCGGCGGGCAGGCCGAGCTCGCCAGTCATGCCCTGCCGGCCGGCCGAGTACATGACCGTGTCGGCCGGAATCCGCTTGCCGCTGGCCAGCGAGGCGACCGCGCCCTCGGGCCGGCCCTCGACCGCCGATACGGTCTCGCCGAACCGGAACGTGACCGCCAGATCGCGCAGGTGGTATTTCAGCGCCTCGACGACCTCCAGGTCGCAGAACTCGAGCATCCGGTCGCGCTGCTCGACCACGGTGACCTTGGTGCCGAGGGCGGCGAACATCGAGGCGTACTCGATGCCGATCACCCCGGCGCCGGCGACGACCATCGACCGGGGCACGCGTTCCAGGTGGATGATCCCGTCGGAGTCGATGACGGTGCGCTCGTCGAAGTCGACGCTCGGCGGCCGGGCCGGCACGGTGCCGGTGGCGATCACGACCTTGTCCGCGCTGACCTGGCGCACCCGGCCCTCGGCGTCGCGCACGTCGATCAGGTGGGCATCAGCGAAACGGGCCGTCCCGGTGAGGATCGCGACCCGGTTGCGGGTGAGCTGGTTGCGGACCACGTCGTTTTCCCGGCCGACCACGTGCTGGGTGCGGGCGGCCAGGTCACCGATGGTGATTTCCTCCTTGACCCGGTAGCTCTGCCCGTACATCTCGCGCTGATCCAGGCCGGTCAGGTACAGCACCGCCTCGCGCAGCGTCTTCGACGGGATGGTGCCGGTATTCAGGCAGACCCCGCCGAGCATGTTCGGGCGCTCGACGATGGCGACCTTGCGCTCGAGCTTGGCCGCCGCGATCGCGGCCTTCTGCCCGCCGGGGCCCGAGCCGATCACCAGCAGGTCGAAGTCGTACACGCTCACCAGTGTGACTGCGCCGGCCGCCGTTTGGATAGGCGAGAGGGGGCGGTGATTGCCCCGAAATCATCGCCATTGCCGCGACATCACAGCGCAATGGCCACGGCCACCGGGATGGCCGGGCCGGGCCGGCCGCTGGCCGCCCCGATCGGGTGACCCGGTCGGTGTCACCGTCGACGACCTCGGCCGTCTTCCCGTCCGGCGCGACGGCGATGGCGTCCGGCGCCTGGCGGCCCGTATCGCCTGGCCGGCCCGTATCGCCTGGCCGGCCCGAAACGGCGGGGCGGCCCGGAATGCGCCGGCGACGACCGGGGTCACCGTGTCCGAGCCGAAGCTGGCGACGTAGGCGGTCCTGCCGCCGGGCGACATGGCGAGGGCAAACGGGAACGCGCCCACCCCGATGGTGGCGCGGACCCGGTTGGTGCGGGTGCTGACGGCGGTGACGGACGCGCCTTACCAGTTCAGCACGGAGAGGGTGCGGCCGTCCGGGGTCAGCGCCAGTGCCTGCAGCGAGGCGCCCACGCGGATCGCCCGCCCTGCCCGGCCGGTGGCGGTGCTGATCGGCGTGACCGTGCCGGATCCGGACTGACCACGAACGCGGTCTGCGGCTGCCTGGCCGCGGCGGCCTGCCGCGCTGCCGCGGCCGCCGGGCCGGCTCGGGCGGCTCTGCCGAATCGCGCCTGGTACTGAGGCTGCGCCGCCCCCCTGTCCCCGCGGCGACTGGCGGCGCGGGAGGCGAGAGGGCGATGGCGCTGCGTCCGGCCCGGGCCCTCGCGGTCTGGGTGAACACGTCGTTGACGGGCGCTCGGTACTGCCCGCCGCCAGGGCCACGTAGTTGCCGTCGCTCGGATGCTCCTCGGCGAGGAAGTTCGCGAGCAGGCTGGCGTGCGGCAGGAGGCTGTTCAGGTAGGACGCCCTGGCGGTGTCGCCGATGAGCTGGCGGTAGTCCTGATTCTCAAAGGAGAAGAGGAAGACGTGCTGGTACCGGGGCACCCTGGCCGCGGGCGGGACGAGCGGGGCCGGACGGCGGACCGGCGCCGTGACACTGAACCGCAGCCCGACGGCCACGGCATGGTCGTAGCCGACCAGCAAAGCGTAGGGCCCGTCGGCGTTTTTCAGCGACGTGCGCAGCACGAGCGAGACCCTGGCCCACCGGGTTCCCGGCGGCAGCAGGCCCGCTGCGCGGCGGTGCGCGGCATCACGGCGGCGCGTCGATCCGGACCCGCCGGCCGGGCCCGTGGCAGCGCCGCCCAGCGTCCTCCCGCTGCCCGCGATGAACGCCACCCTGACCTGCGCCCAGCTGGTGCGGGTGCCGCCGAGCCAGGCCGAGACGCGGAACCGGGTACCGTGCGCGAGGGCCCCGCCCGCGGGACTGCGCAGGGGTATCCGCTGGCTGAGCACCGCAGTGCCGCCCGCTCCCCCGGCGAATATCTGACGCCCGCCGTCGCGGTAGCGGCCAGCGGGAGGCCGGCGCATAGCGCGACAGCGGCTGGTTACGCGAGACGGACGGGCCAGACCCGCACGGGCGGACCTGGCCCGCACCGCACGTGTTTACGGTGCCGTGAGCACTGCGCTGCCGGTGAACTGCGCGACCGCGCCCTTGGCCAGCTCGGCTCCGTTGGGCTTGCACTTGCCCTTATTCGGGCCGGACTTGACCCTCGCCCCGTAGCCGGCCTCGTAGAGCTGCACGGCTCCGGGACCGGAGGCTCCGGCGAATTTGCCGGTGCTCCTGCCGCCGAGGACGGTGAAGACAATGTCAGTCGAGAAAGCGAAGTGGCAGGCCTTCGGGCTGACCGTCTGGCGGTTGGTCGGCTTGGCGGTGACCCGCACGGCCAGGTTCCCCGCCGAGGTCTTGAATGTGTGGGTCTGGCCCTTCTTCGGGGCCGGGCCAGTCGGGGAGAATACGCTGCGGGCACTGACCAGCCCCTGCCACTTCAGCGGGATGACTGGATTGTTGGCCGTGGCCTTCTTGCCGTGGACTGCGCCGTAGAAGGCCTCGGGGCCGGTGACCGGCTTGCCGGCGGTGTGGCTGCTCGCCAAGGCAGGCACCCCTGCCGCCAGCACAAGCGCGGCAGCGCCGCCTACGGCCGCGAGCTTCGTTCTGAGCTGCACGTCTGCCCCCTTGTAGGTTGGCCGGCGCAATACACTCCGGATGGAATTCGCAACAGACATGATGAACGGCCCATTCCGCCCTTAATATGTTTAAGCTGCTTATTGTTTTTGCTCAGGTGACAAACATTTCGTAGGTGTTTTTCTCCGTCAGATCAGGAGGATCTATGTCACCCCTCAGCGGCGAGCGATATTACGCCGAGCTTCAAACCCGGACGGCGGAGCTGGCCGGGCTGGTCCACGGCGCGGACCTGACCCTGCTGGTTCCCGCCTGCCCGGACTGGACGCTGCGTCAGCTCGCCACCCACGTGGGCCGGGCGCATCGGTGGGCCGCGCAGATCGTCAGCACCCGGTCCGCCGAGTTCATCCCGTTCCGCTCGGTGCCCGACGGCCGGTTCCCCGACGACCCGGCGCAGCAGCCGGCCTGGCTGACCGCCGGGGCGGCCCGGCTGGCCGGCGCCGTGCGGGCGGCGGGCGGCGACCCGGTCTGGGCGCTCGGCGCGACAGCTCCCGCCAGCTTCTGGGCCCGCCGGATGACGCACGAGACGCTCGTCCATACCGCGGACGCGCAGCTGGCCGCCGGTCAGCGGCCCGCCCTGCCCGCCGACATCGCCGCCGACGCGATCGATGAATGGCTCTGCGTCATCAGCGGGCCGATCTACGGCCGCCCCGACCCCCGCGCGCAGGCGCTGCCGCAGGGCCGGGTGCTGCACGTGCACACCACCGACGAGGCGCCGGCGGGCACCGGCGAATGGCTCGTGCGGCACACCGCCGCGGGCGTCAGCGTCGAGGCGGCCCACGGCAAGGGCGACGTCGCACTGACCGGCCCTGCGGCCGACGTGCTGCTGGTCCTCACCCGGCGGCTGCCCGCCGGTGATCCCGCGGTGACGGTCTTCGGGGACACCGGGCTGCTCGCGCGATGGCTGGCCGAGACCGAGTTCTGACCAGCGAGACGCCGCTGTGACCAGGTCTCATGCCACGGTGACCAGTCCGCCTGCCGCGTGTGCGAAACGACGGCGAAACATGCCCCGATTACCCTCATTTCGTGGCGGACATCTTCGACGGGTACGAGCTGGCCGATGCGTGGGACGAGATGTTCGAGCGGCCAGGCGTACCGCGGCCTCCTTATCACGCCCTGCTGGCCGCGCTCCAGCCGCTGGATCCGGCCGAGCTGCGCTACCGGGCCGACCAGATGGCGAGCGTCTTCACCGACCGCGGCGTGACCTTCGACTACGCCGGCGAGGAGCGGCCGTTCCCGCTGGACCTGATTCCCAGGGTCATCGACGCCGTCGAGTGGGATCTGATCGCCCGCGGCGTGCGCCAGCGGGTACTGGCGCTGGAGGCCTTCCTCGCGGATGTGTACGGGCCGTGCCACGCCTTCGCCGACGGGGTCGTGCCGTGGCAGGTCGTCTTCACCTCCCGCCGGTTCCACCGGGAGGTCGCCGGGCTGACCCCGCCGAACGGCGTGCGGGTGCATATCGCCGGCATCGACCTGGTCCGGGACGAGCAGGGCAGGTTCTGCGTGCTCGAGGACAACATCCGCATCCCGTCCGGGGTCAGCTACGTCGTGGAAAACCGGCTGGCGATGACCCGGACATTCCCTGCCCTGTTCGCCGAGCAGCATGTCAACCCGGTCGATGACTATCCGGCGCGGCTGCTTGCGGCGCTGCGCGCGGCCGCCCCGCCGCAGGCGCGGGACCCGGTCGTCGTCGTCCTCACCCCCGGCGTCAACAACGCCGCGTACTTCGAGCACACCCTGCTGGCCCGGCTGATGGGGGTCGAGCTGGTCGAGGGACGCGACCTGGTCGCCACCGGCAACCGCGTGTTCGTGCACACCACGCAGGGCAACCGGCCGGTAGACGTGATCTACCGGCGCGTGGACGACGACTTCCTCGACCCGCTGCAGTTCATGCCCGGCTCGGTGATCGGCTGCCCCGGCCTGGTCAACGCCGCGCGGGCCGGCAATGTCACCATCGCTAACGCGGTTGGCAACGGCGTCGCCGACGACAAGCTGCTCTACACCTACGTCCCGGACCTGATCCGCTATTACCTGAGCGAGGAACCGCTGCTGCCCAACGTCGAGTCCTACCGGCTGGATGACCCCGAGCGGCTCGACTGGGTGCTGGGCCGGCTCGACCAGCTAGTTCTGAAGCCGGTGGACGGAGCCGGCGGGAACGGCATCGTCATCGGCCCGTGTGCCGACGAATCCACCCTGGCCGAGCTGCGCTCCGACGTCGCCGCCGAGCCGCGGAGCTGGATCGCGCAGCGGCCGGTGGCGCTGTCGACGGCCCCGGTGCTCATCGATGACCGGCTCGCGCCGCGGCACATCGACCTGCGGCCGTTCGCGGTCAACGACGGCCATGATGTCTGGCTGCTGCCGGGCGGGCTGACCAGGGTGGCGCTGCCCGAAGGCGCGCTGGTGGTCAATTCCAGCCAGGGCGGCGGCTCCAAGGACACCTGGGTGCTCGCGCCGGATGAGCAGCCCGCGGACGAGGACATCGCCGTGGGCCCGCATCTGGACGGCCACCGGGCGGGCGGCTACTCGGCTCACGGTCACCCGGCCGGCGGCCTGATGCCGCATCCGGTGCCCGCTCCCCGGCAGGCACGCGAGGTGATGATCGGCCGCCAGCGCGGCCCCGGCTCGGGCCAGCAGCAATGACGACGCTGCCGGCCGCGCACACCGGGCTGCTCAGCCGTATCGCCGAGACGCTGTTCTGGACCGGCCGCTACATCGAGCGGGCGGATGACACGGCCCGGATGGTCGACGTCTACGTGCACCGGATGCTGGAGGAACCGCAGGCCGACGAGGACGGCGGCTGCCGCGCGCTGCTGGCCGTCCTCGGCATCGAGCCGGCCGCCGGCGACGACCTGGACATCGGGGTCGCGCTCGACCACCTCGCCTACGACGTCCGCAGCCCGAGCGCGATCGCCGGCGCGGTGCTGGCCGCACGGACCGGCGCGCGCAGCGTCCGCGAGGTGATCTCCAGCGAGATGTGGGAGTGCCTGAACGTGACCGCGCTGCGGATGGCCGCCCAGCACGTCGCCGCCGAGCGCCTTGGCCCGGACGTGTACCTGCGCTTCATCCGCGAGCGGGCCGCCTTGTTCTTCGGGCTGGCCGACTCCACCATGAGCCACGACGACGCCTGGCGGTTCCTGGTCCTCGGCCGGAGCCTGGAGCGGGTCGACATGACGGCCCGGCTGCTGCTCGCGCGGATGCCGGCGACCCCCTACGAGCTGGGCTGGCCGGTGCTGCTGCGTGCCTGCGGCGCGTACGAGTCCTTCATCCGGGCCCGGAGCTGGACGGGCGAGACCCGGCACGTCGCCGAGTTCCTCATCCTCGACCGGCTGTTCCCCCGGTCCGTGCTGCACGCCCTGGCCACCGCCGAGGAGTGCCTGGCCGACCTGGACCCCGGTCCGGTCCGGGCCGGGATGGGCGACCTCGCCCGGCGGCCGATCGGGCGGATGCGCACCAGGCTGGAGTACGCCGACCCGCAGCTGCTGCCTGACCAGCTCGCCGAACTGCTGGAGGAGATCCAGCAGACCTGCCTGGAGGCCAGCGAGGCGATCACCGAGCGCTACTTCACCTGCGGGCAGCCGGTGGCCTGGGAGCAGGAAGGGCGACGATGGGCTGGCGCCTGAAGATCGTGCACGTGACCAGGGTCGGCTACGAGGGCACCGCCCGCGCCTCATACAACGAGGCCCGGATGACTCCCCCCACGCTGCCCAGGCAGTCGGCGCTCGACAGCCGCGTCGGCACCGACGCGGCCGCGCCCATCTGGACCTACGTCGACTACTGGGGCACGGTGGTCAGCTCCTTCGACATCGAGGCACCGCACAGTGAGCTGAAGATCCGCGCGCAGGCCACGGTGGAGACCAGCCCGGCGCCGGAGCCTGCGCCGCCGCTGGCCTGGCCGCTGCTGGTCAAGCGCGCGACGACCGGGCGGCTGCTGGAGTTCCTCTCCCCGACGCCGCGCACCACGCTCGACGAGAAGCTCGCCATCTCGGCCCGGCAGCGGACCGCGGGCGCGGACCCGCTGGAGGCGGCCGCCGAGCTGGCCTCCTGGGTCCGGGACCGGGTGGCCTACGTCCCCGGAGCTACGGGCGTGCAGACCGGCGCCCAGGAAGCGTGGGACAAGGGCCAGGGCGTCTGCCAGGACATGGCGCACCTGACCGTCGCGCTGCTGCGCGAAGCGGGGCTTCCCGCGCGCTATGTGTCCGGCTACCTGCATCCCCAGCCCGAGGCCGAGCCCGGCGATGAGGTCGCGGGCCAGAGTCACGCGTGGGTGGAGTTCTGGACCGGCGAATGGGTGGCCTGCGATCCGACCAACCGGGCGGAGGTCGGCGAGCGCCACGTCGTGGTCGCCACCGGCCGTGACTACGGCGACGTCCCGCCGCTCAAGGGCATCTACCACGGCGCGCCGGGCAGCACCATGGACGTCAGCGTCTCGCTGACCAGGATCGCGTGAGAAAGCGGCCGCTGACTGCAGCAGCGAAAGCGCCCAACCGAACCGCCGGGCAGGCCGAACAGCTCCTCAAGATCTGCCCCGCGGGCCGGGGGTCAGCGGCCGCGCCACGAACGCCTCGCCCACCGGATCAGCAGCCGGAGGAGACATGACCTCAGTCAACCACCACCGGCCGCCGACCGGCCGACGGCGGCACGCACGGCCAGGTCGCTCAGGAAACTGCCGCGCAGATCGGCGGGGGCAGCTCGCAGACGTGCCTGCAGGTGTTTCGCGGCCCGGGCAATTGGTCACTACGCGCAGGCCGGACCACCTCGTCGGCTGCTGATCCGCTTACAGCCAGCTGATCCGCGCGCTGGCGAGCGGCTCGCCCGCCGGGGCCGTCGCCAGCTCGCCGGCTTTCACCCCGTCGAGCAGCCCGGACAGGGCCGTGGTGATCTCCGGCACGCGCTCGCGCAGGCTGGCCGCGTCGGTCACAAGGGCATCGTCGACGGGCACGCCCGCCTGGCTCAGCAGCGCCTCGAGGTCAGCGAGCCTGTCCCCCACCCACTGCACGGGGCGGGCGGAAAGCTCTCGGTCGAATACCCGCTTGCCCGGCTCCCATCCGCTGAAGGCCGGGTGGTGGTGCGCCCGGTTCAGGCTGCCGGGCTCGGAATCTACTGTCTCCAGGAGGTCAGCTCGCCAGACCGGCCGGCTCACCTCGATCGGCCGGGCCGAGTAGATGGAGCCCTGCGGGTCGCCTAGCTCTAGCAGGCGGACTTCCAGCCGGACGCCCCGTTCTGCGCCTTCCTGGCCCGGCGCGGGATCGGGGTCCACGAAGTAAAGATCGCTGACCAGCACGCCGATCCGCTGGAATCCGTACGCATAGAGCACTGCGGGCCTCCTCAGGGGTCGTCGGGCGGCTAGCAACCATCTTCCACGGCCCGGCGGGTCGCGGCTACCTCGGATCAGGCCGGTCGATGTTCCAGTGCCGGGTAACGCTGGCAAACCAGCGCGGACCGCCGGGCGCACGGTCATGCCCGTCCGGATAAGGCACCGCGGCGCCGCTCAGGGCCGCGGCAGGTGCGGTGCCGCCGCTCCTCGCCGCGGCCGGTGCGGTCCCGCGGCTTCCCGGCGAGCCCGGGACGGCCCCGCCGTGCACCGGCGCGCCGGTGAACGGCGGGGCTTCTCTGCCTCCGGGGGCGACGCGGTGCCCGAGCGTCGCAGCACGAAACGGCTGACCGTGCGCTGGCCGCCCTCGTAGTCGCCGTACAGCACATCGATCGCCAGCGCGTCCGCATTGGTCACCAGCGACCTGGCTTCCTCGTACTGGGAATCAGCCGGATCACGGAACGCGGCCTGCCAGAACCCCAGGTCGCCGGGCGCGATGTACAGGTCGCGCTGCTGCAGCCGGAACTCCTCGAGCGCGGGACGCCTGTCGCTGCGCGGGTCAGGCTCCAGCCGCCAGCCGCGCAGGACGCCGATCCCGCTGCCCGCGTTGCGCGGCGACAGCGCCAGGTAGATGACATCACCGCCGCTTTCGGCGATCCCGCCGCTGCCCGGCACCACTACGTACCTGTCGTCGCCTACGAAGATCTTCTGCGCGGCGTCCTGCGACCGGGAGGACACCATCAGCGGCCGCAGGCCCGCCTGCAGCGACTGCTCGGCGACCCGGGCCGCGCGGTTCGCCGAGCGGACCGAGGCGAAGGTGGCCACGGCGAGCACCAGCGTTCCCGCTCCCGTGGCCAAGGATGAGACGAGATCCCAGTTGATCACGGCATGAGCCTCACAGGGGCGTCCGCCTGTGCCTGGCCGCGGGCGCCACGAGCGACAGTCATCCGGCCGTGTCGCAACGGTCACCGGACCGTGCGGCGGCGGTCACCAGGCCGAGGCCAGCGGGCCGCGCGGCGCAGGGCAGCCAGCGGCGATCTGAGCTAGGGTGGTGGGTCATCAACGGGCAGCTTATTCGTTGCGCCCATTGGTTTTATCCCCTGCGGATCTTGCCCAGGGATTCATGGTCACGAGGGTGCTGCGTGCGGAACGGCCTGCGGGAACTTGTCCTCGACGGCGAAGGGCCAGCCGAGACCATCGCGGCGCCCGCGTCCAACGGGATGAAGTATTCCTGGTCCGCCGACGGCCGCACGCGGGTCGTCCGGCGCACCTGGCTGGACACTTTTGACTGGCGGCTGTACCGCGCCGGGCTCACGCTCGAGCAGACCGGCGGCCGGGGCGCGGCCGAGCTCACGCTGACCGGCCGCGACGGCGAGGTGATCGCCGCCCAGCAGCTGTCCGGCCCGGAGCAGATCACCTGGCCGAGCCTGCTCAGCGCGCTGCCGCCTGGCCCGCTGCCGGAGCATCTCGAGCCGGTCGTCGGCGTCCGCGCGCTGGCGCCCGTCGCGCGCGCCGTCAGCCGCATCCAGGACCAGCGGGTGCTGAACGGCGACGAGAAGACGATCGCCCGGGTGGCCGAGGACCGGATGGCGGTCACATTCCCCTCGGCCGGCACCGCGCCGGCCCGCCTCACGGTGCAGCCGCTGCGCGGCTACCAGGCGCAGGCCGGGCGGCTCCTCGACGCGCTGGCCGCCGGCCCCGGCGTCATGGAGGGCAGCCAGTCGGCCCTGGAGGCGGCCCTGGCCGCAGCCGGCCGGCGCCCCGCCGACTACTCAGGCAAGATCGAGGAACAGCTGACCGCCTCCATGCCGGCGGGCGAGGCCGTCGCCGTCGTGCTCACTGCGCTGCTGGACACGCTGGAGGCCAACGTGCGCGGCACCGTGCATGACATCGACACCGAGTTCCTGCACGACCTGCGGGTCGCGGTGCGCCGGACCCGGTCCGCGCTGAAACTGGCCGGCGACGCGCTGCCCGCCGGGCTCGCGCACCGTTTCGCGCCGGAATTCAGGTGGCTCGGCGCGCTCACCACGCCCACCAGGGACCTGGACGTCTACCTGCTGGAATATCCCTCGATGGCCGCCAGCCTGGTGGCCGCCACCCCGCGCGAACTTCAGCCCTTCCACGACCACCTGACCCGCAGCCGGGCGGCCGCCCAGCGGGGGCTGGCCCGCGGGCTGCGCTCGGCGCGCTTCACCCAGCTCACAGCGAAATGGCGCGCGGAACTGGCGCAGCCGCCGAAGGCCAAAGGCAAGCGGCCGGCCGCGGGCCCGTACGCGGCCGCGCGCATCGCGCGCGCACATCAGCGCGTCCTGGCCGGCGGCAGTGCGATCACCGAGACCTCGCTCCCGGAGAAACTGCACGACCTGCGCAAGCGCTGCAAGGAACTGCGCTACCTGCTGGAGATCTTCGGCTCGCTCTACGAACCCGCCGAGCACTGGCAGGCGGTGCGCGAACTGAAGGACCTGCAGAACTGCCTGGGCGAGTTCCAGGACTGCGAGGTGCAGCACGCCGAGATCCGCACCTTCGCCGCCGAGATGATGGCGCAGCGCTCGGCCCCGGCGCCGACGCTGCTGGCGATGGGGGAGATCGCGGCTGGCCTCGCGCGGCGCCAGCACCGGGCCCGCGGCGAATTCGGCGAGCGGTTCCGCGCGTTCGCCAGCCCGGCCGGGCAGGCCAAGTTCGCGGCCCTGACCCAGGCGGCGCTGCAGTGAAGATCTTCGCGACCTACAACATCAAGGGCGGCGTGGGCAAGACCGCCGCCGCGGTCAACCTCAGCTACTTCGCGGCCCGCGACGGGTACCGGGTGCTGCTGTGGGATCTGGACCCGCAGGGCGCCGCCACGTTCCTGTTCCGGATCCGGCCGCGGGTCAAGGGCGGCGGCCGGGCGCTGATCAAGGGCACCAGGCCGATCGACGATGCGATCAAGGCGACCGACTTCGACCACCTAGACCTGCTCCCGGCCGACTTCACCTACCGCAACCTCGACCTGATGCTGGACAGCGCGAAGAAGCCGACGCGCCGACTCGGCAGCCTGCTGGCGCCGCTGCGGGCCGAATACGACGTGATCTTCCTCGACTGCCCGCCGAGCATCTCCCTGCTGTCGGAAAGCGTGCTGCGGGCGGCTGACATGCTGCTGGTCCCGCTGATCCCGACCACCTTGTCGGTCAACACCCTCGACCAGCTCACCGGCTTCCTGGCCGATCTCGACGGGCATCAGCCCGACGTGCTGGCTTTTTTCTCGATGACCGACCAGCGCAAGAACCTGCACCGGGAGATCTCGGCGCAGCTGCCCGCCGAGCGGTCCGACTTCGCGGTGACCGCCATCCCGGCCCTGTCGGTGATCGAGCGGATGTCAGTGGAGCGGGCGCCCGTGGCCGCATGGGCGCCGCGGACCGTGGCGGCCCGCCGTTACGCCGAGCTCTGGAAGGAAGCCCTGCAGCGGTCCGGCCTCAAGCCAGCTCGCGCAGGAAGCCGATCATCGCGTCGCTGACCTCGGCCGGGCGCTCCTGCTGGGTCCAGTGGCCGCAGCCGTCCAGCAGCACGGGCTCGCGCAGCAGCGGCACGAAGTCGCGCAGCCGCGGGATCATCTCCCGCGCGCCGGGGAAGTTGACCACCAGGTCACGGTTCCCCGCCACGTACAGCGCGGGGACCGTCACCGGGGCGTGATGCCAGGCTCCGGTCAGCTCCCAGTTGCGGTCCAGGTTCCGGTACCAGCTCAGCGGCCCGGTGAAACCGGCCTCCGCATACTGCGCCGCGTAGGCGTCGATGTCCGCGCTGCTCAGCCAGGCCGGCAGGGCCGCGGGTTCCGGGCACAGGTCGAGGAACCCGCCGCCCGGCGGCACTACGGGAGCCCCGATGGGGCCCTCGCCCGACGCGGCCGTCAGCACCCGGCGGAAGGTGGCTGCCGGGTCAGCGCTCAGCTCCTCGTCAGCGACGCCGGGCTGCTGGAAATAGACCATGTAGAAGCCCTCGCCGTAGCCGGCCCGCATCGCCGCGACCGGCGCTGTGCTGCCGCGCGGCCGGTAGGGCACGCTCAGGCCGATGACGCCGCGGATGCGGTCGGGCCGCAGCAGCGCGGCGTGCCAGGCCACCGGCGCGCCCCAGTCGTGGCCGGCGACGAAAGCCTGCTGCTCGCCGAGAGCGTCCAGCAGCGCGATGACGTCGCCGGTCAGGTGCAGGATCGTGTACTGCGTGACGTCGGCGGCCTGGCCGGGACCGCCCGGCGGTCCGGTCCGGCCGTACCCGCGCTGGTCCGGCGCGACCGCGTGGAAGCCTGCCGCCGCCAGCGCGGTCAGCTGGTGGCGCCAGGAGTACCAGCTTTCCGGGAAGCCGTGCAGCAGCAGGACCAGCGGCCCGGTGCCGGCCTCGGCGATGTGCATGCGCAGGCCGCGGGCGTCGACCATGCGGTGCGTGATCCCCGGCAGTCCGCCTTCGTCCGGCGTCATGTTCTGGAGACTAGCGATGTGCTGCTGACCAGTCAGGACAGGGGCCGGCGGGCCGGGCGAACGAGCGGCGACAGCCGATGAACGGCCGGCGACTCAGCGTCATACCGAGCCTTTATGGTCAATTGCGCGCGCAAAGCCGGCCGACACAGAGCATGCTGTACGTCAGGAACATTGGGCTCAACGAGGGGGGGCAGTGACCCGCAGACTGCTTCGGCTGGAGATTCCGGTCTTCCCGGAGCGCAAGGTGTTCCGGGTACACGACCCTGCCGTCGACCCGGAATCGCCGGGCGCGCCGGTGGTACCGGTGAACTCGCTGATCAGCGCGAGCCGGGAGCAGATGGTTGTCTGCTGCGCCCAGGAGCACCTCGCCGTGCAGCTCACCGTCGAGGAGTGGGATGCTGCCCCGCCGCCGTTCAGCGACGGCTACGAGGATGAGGCGAAGTGCGTGCTGTACCTGCGCGGGCACCTCAGCGTCGATATGGGCACCGCGGGCCGCGCCGTAGAGAGCATGCGCCTGAGCGGCGGTGTCGGCGACTACGGGGTTCGGGTCTATACCCGCAACCGGGGCGAGGCCGTACGCCGTTACGGCGAGCTGTTCGCGACGAACACCGATCCGCTGGGCGATGAGTTCCAGCAGGCACGCAAGCGGCTGGAGGGGCTGGAGCAGTACCTGCTGCAGCTCTGGCGCGAGTCCTGACGCCGGTCCCGCTGGGGCATGCAGGACGTCTCGCTACGACGGGCCCGCTGCGGAGCGGGCGAAAAGCTGCGGAGCGGCCGAAGCGAAGCTACGGAGCGGGCGCAGAAGCCGCGGCCCGGCCGGTCTGGATCGATTGCCCTGCCTGGCTGGCCGACTTCCCGGCCCCGCTGGCCGAGTGGCCCGGCTGAGTGGTCGCTGAGGCTGTCGCACCGGGGCGGGCCGGATGATGGCGGTTGGTCGCTGCCCGGAACGGGATCATTGCGTACATCATCAGGGACACCACGGCGATCAGCGCCAGCGACAGGAAGGCCGCGGCCAGCCGTGATCTCGGCGAGCGAAATGAGCCGCCGAACCCAGGCCGGCCCAGCGTCGCAAGGCGCGTCGCCAGCTTCGGGTCCTCATCGGCAAGCTTGCGCGCCATCTCGTCGAGGATGCGCTGCTCCTCCATCGAAAGCGCCATGGCGCCCACCTCCGGCCACGTCAGCCACCGCGGCAGAATCCCGCAGGGGACTGCCTGCCATTATCCCCCAAGCGTAAGATTTTTTACCCGGTCTTTGCCCCGGCTCCAGGGTGCCAAACCCGCTGGCTCACCTGGGCTGCCCTCCCCGCACCATAGCTGCCGCCGGGCGCGGAAGCAGGATCGAATACGTGTTTGATCTGATCGAACAGTCGTTCTATGCTCGCGCCTATGCGATGGGACGGGCTGCGGACGGGCGGCGACGGGCAGGACCAGCCTGGCGCGGAGACGGCGCCGGCACTCTTCGAGCGGGAGACGGTCGCCCGGACGTTTGACACCCCGGCGTTCCGCGGTCTCACCTTCTATGAGATCCATGCGCGCTCCATCATCAACCGGGTGCCCGCATCGTCCCGTATGTCGTTCAGCTGGACGATCAACCCCTACAGGGGATGCTCGCATGCGTGCTCATACTGCCTGGCAGGCGAGACGCCCGTGCTGATGAGCGACGGCCAGGCCAGGCCCCTGGCGCAACTGAAGGTCGGGGATGCGATCTACGGCACCGTCCGGTCCGGTTCCTGCCGCCAGTACGTGGTCACGAATGTGCTGGCGCACTGGTCTACCGTCAAGCCCGGATACCGGATCACGCTGGCGGACGGCACCCGGCTCATCGCGAGCGGCGATCATCGGTTTCTCAGCGATCGCGGCTGGAAGCACGTCACCGCAGCCGAATACGGTCCCCTGCAGCGGCCGCATCTGACTGTCAGCACCAAGCTGATGGGCGCCGGCGCCTTTGCCGAGCCGCCCAAGCACTCTCCCGAGTACCAGCGCGGCTATCTGTGCGGGCTGTTCCGCGGCGCCGCCCGCATCGGCACCTGCTCCTGCGCGGGCTATGGCGCGCCCAGCCGATTCCGGCTCGCGCTTGCCGACACCGAGCCGCCGGACAGGGCAAAGCGCTATCTGAGCCGCGCCGGCATCGGCGTCAGCGAGTTCACGTTCGCTGCGGCGTCCGACACGAGGCGGACCACGGCAATCCGCACGCAGGCGCGGGATAGCGTCCGGATGATCCAGTGGCTGATCCAGTGGCCCAGCTCCCCCGATCAGGCCTGGCGCAAGGGCTACCTGGCTGGCCTGTTCGACGCTGAAGGCAGCTACAGCCAGGGCGCCTGGCGGATCCCTCACACCAATCGGGCGATTCTCGACTGGGCCGTCTCCTCGATGCAGGCACTTGGCTTCAGCGTTGTGATCGAGGACCTGCACCGCCCGAACGGGATGAGAGTGATGCGGCTCCTCGGCGGCCTTAGGGAGGTACTCCGGTTCTTCCACACCACCGACCCGGCGATCAACCGTAAGCGCGGCATCGCTGGCATGGCCGTCAAGAGCGATGCCAGCCTGAACGTCGTTTCGGTGGAGCCGCTCGGCCTGGACATCCCGATGTTCGACATCACGACGGGCACCGGCGACTTCATCGCCAACGGCATCGTTAGCCACAACTGTTTCGCACGCAATACGCATACTTATCTGGCTATGGATGCGGGGCTGGACTTTAATTCCCGGATCGTGGTGAAGGTGAACGCACCCGAACTGGTCCGCAGGGAGCTCGCGGCCTCCCGGTGGCAGGGCGAGCATGTGGCCATGGGCACCAACGTGGACTGCTACCAGCGCGCCGAGGGGCGCTACCGGCTGATGCCCGGCATCATCGGCGCGCTGCGCGACCGGGCGAACCCGTTCTCCATCCTGACCAAGGGCACGCTGATCCTGCGTGATCTTGACCTGATCGCGGATGCCGCGGAGATTACGGACGTCGGACTGAACATATCGGTGGGATTTATCGACAAAGAGCTATCCCGGTCGGTCGAGCCGGGCACCCCCGGCCCCGGCCGGCGCCTGGAGGTGTGCGCGGCGATCACCGAGCGGGGGCTGTGCTGCGGCGTGCTCATGGGGCCGGTGCTGCCGTACCTCACTGACTCCCCCGGCCAGCTGGAAGCCGCCGTACGACAGATCGCCGCGGCCGGCGCCGCTCACGTCAGCCCCATCGTGCTGCACCTGCGCCCCGGCGCGCGCGAGTGGTTCCTGCAGTGGCTGGCCGAGCAGCACCCGGACCTCGTCGAGCCTTACCGCAGGCTGTACAGGTCGGGCGCGTACGCGCCGAAGGACTACCAGCAGCGGATCGCCGCCCAGGTCCGGGAACTGGCGGCGGCCTACCGGGTCGGCGCCGCCAGCCCGGTCAGCGCGCGCCGGATCCCGCGCCACGGGCCGGGGCGGAAAGAATCCGGCGGCCGCGAAGTCCGGCAGCCGGCTGAGGTTCAGGCGATGCTGCTGTGATCCGGCGCCGCTGGATCAGACGCCGCTGGGATCAGGGGCTGCTGTCATCAGGCGCCGCAGCAGCCGCCGCCGTGATCAGGCCCTGTCGTGATCACCTGAGGTGACCGGCAGGCCCGCCTGGCGCCAGGCCTGGAAGCCGCCCGCCAGGTCGGTAGCGCCGCGCAGGCCCAGGTCCTGCAGGGACACGGCGGCGAGGCTCGACGCGTACCCCTCGTCGCACACCACGATGACCTGCAGGCCGTAGCTCGCCACCGGCAGCCGGGCCGGGCTGGCGGGATCAAGGCGCCATTCCAGGACGTTGCGCTCGACCAGCAGGGCGCCGGGGATCTCGCCGTCGGCAGCGCGCAGGGACGCCGGCCGGGTGTCGACGAGCACGGCCCCGTCCGCCGCGGCCGCGGCCGCCTCCAGCGGGTCAAGGCGCTTCAGCCGGCTGCGGGCCTCGGCGAGCACCTCATCGACGGTGCGCCGGCCCGCTGGCGGGGTCACCAGCTCTGCCCGGCACGGTCGGTGGTCCGCAGCACGAGCCCGGAACCGGTCATCTCATACCTCCGCATCGCCGTGAGCGGCGGGGAGTAGACGTGGACGCTGAGCGCCGCGTCCGCTGACTCATTGCTGACGCTGTGCAGATGCTGCCGCCCGAAAGACCGGTAGCTGCCCGCCTGCAGCGTGCGGCTGGCGACCTTCCGCCTGCCGACGGCCGTGGTCTGCTCGCGCAGCCGCCCTTCGGCCACGAGGAACGCGCCGTTCGCCTCGCCATGATCATGAAACCCGGTCTCCTGCCCCGGCAGCCAGCTCAGCAGCCATATCTCGTAGTCGGCCGTCAGCTCAAGCCGCTGATACCAGCGATGCGCGGCATCGTAGCGCACGAGGTGATCCCAGCGGCCGGGGGCCGCCGCGGTCGATACGGCCAGCTCGCCGAGACGGGCCGGGGGCAGCGGGGCAGTGCGGGGCAGCGGGTCAGCCATCATCATCCTATAAATCCCATCGTTTTAATCGGGAAATCGATGGGGCCCAAAGTACCACGTGAGGACAGCGCGGCGAAGCAACCGCTCGCAAAATATCCCCGCAAGCCGCGCCCGTGGCCTGGCTGACCGCTGGCCCCACGTAAAGTTGACTGCCGTGGGATCACCGCACGATGGCGCAGACCAGCGGATGCCGGACGGGCTGACTGTCCGCACCGTTTCTGTCGCCGATCCCGGTGATCTGCTCGCCCGCCTCCCGCACCCCGCCGCCCTGGCCTGGATCCGGCGCGGCGAAGGGCTCGCCGGCTGGGGCGAGGCCGCGCGGATCACGCTGCCAGCAGGCGAGGACAGGTTCACGGCCGCGGAAAAATGGCTGCGCGAGCTGTTCGACGGCGCCCGCATCAGCGACGAGGTCGAAGTGCCAGGCTCCGGGCCGGTGGCCTTCGGCAGTTTCACCTTCGACCCCGTGTCGGACGGCTCCGTCCTGGTGGTCCCGCGAGTGGTGCTCGGCCGCCGGGCAGGCGGCGCGTGGCTGACCACCATCACCGACGGTGCAGACCCGCTGCCCGAGCCCATGCCGGTGTCGGCGAGCACCCAGGTGCTGTGGAGTGACGGCAGCCTGCCCGCCCCGCAGTGGGAGCAGGCGGTCGCCGCGGCCGTCACCAGGATCAGGGCGGGGGACCTGCGCAAAGTAGTCCTCGCCAGGGACCTGAACGCCGTCGCCTGGCAGGACATCGACGTGCGCCTGCTGCTCGCCCGGCTCGCGGCCCGCTACCCCGACTGCTACACGTTCTCCTGCGGCGGACTGGCCGGCGCCACCCCGGAGCTGCTGATCCGCCGCGAAGGCGACCAGATCCGGTCGCTGGTACTGGCCGGCACCACGCCGCGGGGCGGCACGCCCGCCGAGGACGACGCGCTGGGCGTCGCCTTGCTGGCCTCGGCCAAGGACGTCGAGGAGCACGGTTATGCGGTCGCCGACGTGCAGGCCGCGCTGGAGCCGCTGTGCGCGGAGCTCGACGTCGAGCCCCGGCCCTCGCTGCTGCGCCTGGCCAATGTCCAGCACCTGGCCACCCAAGTCCGCGGCCGGCTTTCGGCCGGACCGGCCTCCGCCTCGCCCAGTGCGCTGGCTCTGGCCGCTGCCCTGCATCCGACCGCGGCCGTGTGCGGCACGCCCACCGCGGCGGCGATGGACCTGATCCGCGAGCTGGAGGGCATGGACCGCGGCCGCTACGCCGGGCCGGTGGGCTGGATGGACAGCCGCGGCAACGGCGAGTGGGGCATCGCGCTGCGCTGCGCGGAGCTGGACGGCCCCCGGGCGCGCCTGTTCGCCGGCTGCGGCATCGTCGCCGACTCTGATCCGGCGGCGGAACTGGCGGAAGCGCAGACGAAATTCCGCCCCGTCCAGGAGGCACTCGAAGGCTAGCCGCGGCCGGCGGTGACAGGCCGGTGCCAGGACCGCCCGTCACTGGCTGGCCGACGGCTGGCTGGCCAGCATCCCGCTGATCGCCTCGGCGCAGGCAGCCCTGACCCGGGAGCGCAGCTGCGCTCCTTCAGCCCGGTCGGTGCGCACCTCGACGATGCGCAGGCCCTTGCCTGCCAGCGCGGCCGGCAGATCCCGCGCCGAGTCCAGGCGCCGGTATCCCAGCCCTGCGGCGCGGGCCAGGTACTCCAGGCGCGCCCCGTGCGGCGTGCCGAAGACCCGCTCGAAGGAGGCGGGAATGGCGGCCTGCTCCAGTGTGGAGAAGATCCCGCCGCCGTCGTTGTTCACCACGATCAGGCACAGATCAGGCAGTTCCTCGGCCGGGCCGGTGAACAGGCCGGGCGCGTCGTGCAGCATCGCGAGGTCGCCGAGCAGCGCGAACGCCGGGCCGCCGCCGGCCGCCTGGTGCGCCAGCGCCGCACCGGCGGCGGAGGAGACCAGCCCGTCGATCCCGCTGGCGCCGCGGCTGGCCAGAACCCGGATATCGGCGCGCGGGCCCATCTGCTGATCCAGATCACGCACCGGCAGGCTGGAAGCGGCCCACAGCAGCCCGCCGGCGGGCAGCGCCGCTGCCAGGTCCCTGGCCAGCCGCGGCTCGCTCAGGGCGTCCCCCGCATCCAGCAGGGCACCGGCGGCGGCCCGCGCGGCTGCGTCGGCGCGCTGCCAGGAGGCGAGCCAGCCGGACGCGTCCGGGGCCTGCACGGCGCCGGCACCGGACGTGGCGTGGGCCGCGGCGGGGCGGCTCGCGCCGTTGCCCGCAGCAGGGCGGCTCGCCGGAGCGCCCGCGAGCCGGACCGCCGCCGCCACGTCGGTCGCGGTCCGGGCCGGGTCCGCCCACCGGCCGGGTCCCTGCGCGATCACCACGTGCCGCGCGGGCACCGGGCCGCCGGCTCCGCGCAGGAAGGCGAGCTGACCGCGGGAAAGACCAGGCCGGCCGGCCGAGATGATCAGGTCCGGCCGGTGCGCCGCGGCGAAGCCGGGCGTTTCCAGCAGGGCCGGGTAAGAGGTCAGCGCATTACGGCCGCGGCGGGCATTCGACGACGGCTCTGCCAGGACCGGCCACCCCGCGGCTTCGGCCAGCCTCACCAGCGGCTGCGGGTCGTAGTCCCCGTCGCCGCAGACCACGGCGCCGCGCGGCGTCCACGGCAGCTCCAGGACCGGCGCCGCGCCAGCTTCCCCGTCCGGCGCCGCAGCCGCGGCTCCGGCAACACTCGTCCAAGGCGCCCCGCCCGGCCGGCCGGCCAGCGAATCGGGCCACCCGTCAGCGGCGGCCCCGAGTGCCACTGTGCTGCGGGGGCCGCTCGCACCATCGGGCACCAGGGGCTCGCGCAGCGCCAGGTTGAGGTGCACCGGGCCGGGCAGCGGCGAGCCGCCGCCTAGCCCGGCGGCCTGCGCCCAGGCCCGGCAGGCCAGCGACCGCCAGTAGACCGTCATGCCGGGCCGGGCCTCCGGCACGCCGACCTCGCAGAACCACCGCACGGCTGACCCGTACAGCTTCAGCTGGTCAATGGTCTGGTTGGCCCCGGTGCCGCGCAGCTCGGGCGACCGGTCGGCGGTCAGCACCAGCAGCGGCACCCCGGACTCGTCCGCCTCGATGACGGCCGCGTGGAAATGCGCCGCCGCCGTGCCCGACGTGCATACCAGCACCACCGGGCGGCCGCTCGCCTTGGCCAGTCCGAGTGCGAGGAAGGACGCGGACCGCTCGTCGATCCGCACGTGCAGCCGCAGGTCCCCGGCCTGCGCCCGGTCGTGCAGGGCCAGCGCCAGGGGCGTGCTTCGCGAGCCGGGGGCGAGCACCGCCTCGCGCAGCCCGCAGCGGATCAGCTCGTCGGCCAGCACCGTGGCCAGCGCGGTGGCCGGATTCACCCCGCGTGCTCCCTCACCCGAGGTACTCCGCGGCGGCCCGCATCCGGGCGATCCACGGCGCCGGATCGGCCTCGGCGGCGGCCAGCTGCCCCGGGTCGGCGGCGGCGGCCCGGACCGGCAGCATGCCGCCGCTCTCGGTCAGCGGGTCCGCGGTAACGTCAGCGGTCAGCAGGCTCATCGTGGCCAGGCCGCAGTCGTAGGGCAGCTCGGGCAGCGCCGCCGCGAGGGCCGCGCCCGCCGCCAGGCCCACCGAGGTCTCCACGGCGCTGGATACCACCACGGGCAGGCCGCAGGCCTGCGCGATCTGCAGCGCGGCCTGCACCCCGCCGAGCGGCTGCGCCTTGAGGACGACGATGTCGGCCGCCCCGGCCGCGCGGACCTTCAGCGGATCCTCGGCCCGGCGGATCGACTCGTCAGCGGCCAGCGGCACGTCCACGAGCCGGCGCAGCCGCGCGAGCTCCTCCAGCGTCGCGCACGGCTGCTCGGCGTACTCCAGGCCGTAGTTAGCGAGCCGCTTCAGCATCCGCGCGGCCTGATCGACATTCCAGCCGCCGTTCGCGTCCACCCGGATCCGGCCGGCGGCCCCGAGGGCGTCCCGGACCGCGGCCACCCGGGCGATGTCCTCGTCTTCGTCCTGGCCGCGCTCGGCCACCTTCACTTTCGCGGTCCGGCAGCCCGACGCCGCGACGATCTGCCGGGCCCGGTCAGGGCCCACCGCGGGGACGGTCACGTTGACGCCGACCTGATCACGGACCGGCTCAGGCCAGCCCGCCGCGGCGGCCTCCAGCGCGCAGGCCAGCCACCGGGCGCACTCGCGCGGCCCGTACTCGGCGAACGGCGAGAACTCCCCCCACCCGGCCGGCCCCTGGATCAGCGCGCCCTCGCGGACGGTGATGCCGCGAAACCGGGTCCGCATCGGAATCGAGTAGGCGCGGACGGTCGGCAGCAGCTCTTCCAGCACGGCCCGCAGCTGCGGGCCGGACGGCCAGCCGGCCGCCGGGCCGCCCGTCTCACCGGCCTGGCCTGGCCGCACGCCTGGTGACGCGGTCACGGGCGCCGCGGGTACTTCGCGAAGTCCGGGGCGCGCTTGCCGACGTAGGCGTTGCGGCCCTCCTGGGCTTCCTCGCTCATGTAGTAGAGCATCGTGGCGTCTCCGGCGAACTGCTGCATGCCCGCGGCGCCGTCGGTGACCGCGTTCAGGGCGCCCTTCAGCATCCGCAGCGCGAGGGGCGACTTCGTTAGCATCTCGCGGGCCCAGGAGACGGTCTCTTCCTCCAGCTTGTCGAGCGGCACGACCGTGTTGACCAGGCCCATCTCCAGCGCCTCGGCGGCGCTGTACTGACGGCACAGGTACCAGATCTCGCGGGCCTTCTTCATGCCCACGGTGGAGGCCAGCAGCCAGGAGCCGTAACCCGCGTCGAACGAGCCGACCTTGGGCCCGGTCTGGCCGAACACCGCATTGTCCGCAGCGATGGTCAGGTCGCAGCAGACGTGCAGCACATGGCCGCCGCCGATCGCGTACCCGGCCACCATGGCGATCACCGGCTTGGGTGTCCGGCGGATCTGCACCTGCAGGTCCAGGACGTTGAGCCGGCCCACGCCCTGCGGGTCGACGTAGCCGTCGTCCCCGCGGATGCGCTGGTCACCGCCGGAGCAGAACGCCTTGTCCCCTGCGCCGGTGAGGATGATGACGCCGATCCCCGGGTCATCGCGCGCGACGGTGAACGCATGCGAGAGCTCGAACAACGTGGTGGGGCGGAATGCGTTGCGCACCTCCGGTCGGTTGATGGTGATCTTGGCGATGCCCTCTGCCGTCTCATAGCGGATATCGGCGTACTCCTGCCCGTCCGCCGGCCCGGACGCCTGCCAGTCGACCACTTCGTGCCCTCTCGCTAGATGCCTGATCTGCCCGATTAACCTTACGACCGTGATCCCACGCCCTCTGCACGCGGTCCTGCTGTCCCCGGCGGCGGCCGCCCGGCGCCTGCTCGAGGCACTCCCGGCGGCCCTGGACGGCACCGGCCCGGCGCTGCTGCCGCTCGATCCGGGCCTGCCCCGGGCCAGGCTCGCCGAGCTGATCGAGGCTTTCGCGCCGTCGGTCATCGAAACTGCCGAGGACACGAAACGGGTTTCCCCCGCCGGACGCCCCGCTATGCCTGGTCGGGCCGCCGCGGACGCTGGCAGCGACGTGGGCGTGGGGGACGACGTGGCCGTGGTCATCGCCACGTCCGGGTCCACCGGCCGGCCCAAGGGAGCCGAGCTGAGCGGAGCCGCGCTGCTCGCCTCCGCCCGGGCGTCCCTGGAGCGGATCGGCGCCGGGCCCGGCGACCGGTGGCTGTGCCCGCTGCCGACGTTCCACATGGCGGGCCTCGGCGTCCTGGTGCGGTCGCTGGTCAGCGGCACCGAGCCGGTCGTGGCCGGGCAGGTTGACGCCGGGATTCTCGCCGCGAGCGGCTGCTCCTGCGTCTCGGTGGTGCCGACGCAGCTGCGTCGGCTGCTGGACTCCGGCGCCCCGCTCGCGCAGCTGCGCACGATCCTGCTCGGCGGCGCGGCCCCGCCCGCCGGGCTGCTCGGCGACGCCGCGGCGGCCGGGGCGCCCGTGGTCACGACCTACGGCATGAGCGAGACCTGCGGCGGCTGCGTCTATGACGGCGTTCCGCTTCGCGGTGTTTCGGCGGATATATGGCCTGATGGCATCATCAGGCTGGCGGGCCCGGTGCTGCTGTCGCGCTACCGGCTCGCACCGCAGGCGACCGCGGAGGTCCTGGCGGACGGCTGGTTCCGCACGTCCGATCTCGGCTCGTTCGACGATTCCGGCCGCCTGGTCATCCGCGGCCGGGCCAACGACGTGATCATCACGGGCGGAGAGAAGGTGGTGGCCGCCGAGGTAGAGGCGGTACTGGAAACTTACGGCGGGGTCCGGGACGTTGTCGTAGTAGGCGTGCCCGACCGTGAGTGGGGCGAGCGCGTCACCGCGCTGGTGGTCCCGGCGGACCCGGCGGCACCACCAGCGCTAGATGACCTGCGGGCGCATGTCCGGCAGCAGCTGCCGGGCTATGCGGCGCCGCGGGCGCTGAAGCTGGTGGCCGATATCCCGCTGCTGGCCTCGGGGAAGCCAGACCGGAGGGAACTGCGGAGGATGGGTGCGGGCAGCGAGTAGCGGGCACACGGCAGCCACGCGGGAACATTTCGCTGCGCTGAGCGTTAGAACATAGTGCCCGCGCCTGACACTACCAAAGTGCCGCGGGTTCCCCCGCCCGCAAGACGAATGCCGGGTGCAATGACGAGCGCATGCCCGGTGCGCCCCGAAGGGAGGTGTCTCATGCCGAGGACAGCGGTAGCCGCGTCGCCGAGACAGGACGACGAAGTGATGACGACTCACGTGGACGAGCTGATTCAGCGTGGCCGCGGCCAGGGTCACTTGTCACTGCCCGAGCTCCGCGCCGCCTTCGACCAGGCGCGCATCTCCCCGACTGAGGCCCGGTCCATCATCCGCGAACTGACCGAGGCTGGTGTCCAGCTCGGCAACGAGCCGTCTGACAGCCCGGCCGCTAAGGCAGCCGGCGGCAAGGCCGACGCCGCGCTGGCTGAGGCCGTGGCCGACGAGGCCGCGGTGGCCGAGGACGAGCTTGCCGAGGGCAGCCAGGCCAGCGAGGTGCCCGTGAGCGCCGTGCTCGCTGAGGCTGTGCAGGCCAGCGCGGCGCCCGCGAACGGGCCGGCTGACGACGAGCTGCCGAAGGCGCCTGCGCCTGCGGACGCCGTCATCGAGTCCTCCGCCGAGGTCGACCTGGACGACCAGACGTCAGTGATGGGCGACTCGGTCCACACTTACCTGAAGTCCATCGGGCGGACCAGCCTGCTCACCGCCGAGGAAGAGGTCAATCTCGCCAAGCGGATCGAGGCAGGCCTGTACGCGGAGCACAAGCTGGAGAACGAGACCGGCCTGTCGCGTCAGCTGCGCGCCGACCTGGAGGCCGTCGCCGGCGACGGCCGGCGGGCCCAGGCGCACAAGCGCGAGGCGCAACTGCGCCGGGTGGTCTCGGGGGCCCAGAAGTACAGCGACCGCGGGCTCTCCCTGCTGGACGTCGTGCAGGAGGGCAACCTGG
>JBKQMG010000129.1:0-8762 GCA_052146815.1 Streptosporangiaceae bacterium
GGCCGCGCGGCGGACCCTCGGGCCCCGGCCGGCCGGGACCCGGCTCAGGCTCGCTGATGGTGCCGGCACTCGGCTGGCTTCCGTTCCCTGGCCGGGCTGCCGGGGCCGCGGGCGCGGGACGGCCCGCTGAGGTCCCGTTGGCCGCGCCGTGCTCGGCGCGATTCTCGGCGGCCTTGGCGGCCTCCTGCTCGGTCCGGCTGCGTCCGGCCGCTGCGCTGGCCTGCGAGCTCATGGCCGGCGCTCCCTGGGCCGAGGGTGACGGCACTGCGCCGACGGGGGTGCCCCCGGCACGCGGAGCGGGTGCGGTCGCCTGTGCGGAATGCCGGCCATCGGGCGCTCCGCCCTGCTTGGTGGTGGGCTGGTGGCCGAGAACCCCGGCCACGGCCTTGTTGACCTCGTCCTCCATGGAACCACGGGAGGTTTCGCCGGCCACGAGCGTGGTGACCACGTCACGGATCTCGGTAAGCCGCCGGATCGCCTCGGTGTGCCGGGACATCAGCAGGTTGAGGCGGCGCTCGGCGCCGTCGTGGATCGCGGTCGCCCGGGCCGTGGCCTCGTCCAGCTGCTGCTTGGCCTGGGCCTTGGCCGCGGCGACGGCGTTCTCCGCATGCTTATTTGCCTCGGCGACGACCCGCTCGGCTTCGGCCCGCGTCGCGTTGCGCATCTTGTCGGATTCTGTCCTGGCGGTGGCCACCGAGCGCTCGGCCTGCTCCTGAGCGGCGCTCAGCATCCGCTCGGCCTGCTCCTGCGCCCCGGCCCGGACCTTGTCGGTGTCCTGCTTGGCGTCGCTGCGCAGCTTGTCGGTGTCCTGCTTCGCGACCTCGCGCAGCTTGTCGATCTCGTCCTGCGACCGGTTGCGCTGGGCCTTGGCTTCCTCCTCGGCGAGCCGGAGGATCTGGCCTACGCGCTCGCTGATCTCCTCGTGCGCGGGCTTATCAGCCGCGTCCTGGCGTACCGCCGCCAGCTCGATCCTCAGCTGCTCGTTGTCATCGAGCGTCTGCGACAGCCTGTCTTCGAGGTCGCGAATCTGGCTGCGATTCCGGGCCACGAACTCGTCAACCCGGCGGCGGCTGTAGCCGCGCATCTCTCGCTCGAAGAGGTCTTCCTGGCCCAGGTCCGAAAGGAGTTCGCTGTGCTCGCTCATGGTTGTCACCCGTCAGGTGGTTCAGGCAGATCCTGGTCGGCCGATCCAGAGTGCTTCCGGGCAGGCCGGGGCGGGCAGGTTCTGCGGTTGGACTGCATATGGGAGCCGGCCGACGGCTGGGATCAGCCTGAGTCCGGACATGCGGAGGCGTACAGGGATATCTCCTCGACTCTTGTCCTGAAGGGCCCTTACGCGCAACCGAAACGGCTGTGTATCCCGTTTTGTCGTTTTCTGGACGCCGGGAGTCTTACGTACGGTCAACTGTTCACTTTCGCCATGATTAGCTGCCGGATCTGACTGAGTCCTGGCACAATCCGTCCAGGGCGTGCGGCGCGGGACTGCGCGGGCCGGAGCCGAGAGGCGGGGAGCCCGGCATGCCGCAGGAGGCCATGGCTCCCCGGGAACTGACGGACGCGCGAGACTGACGGCGCAGGCACTGCGGAGGCGGACTATGACGGCTGCCGGCCTGACTGGCTCCCTCGGGGACGATGCCCCTGACGTGCACCCGGAGGCCTGGATCGCCGCCGGTGCCGTGGTGGTCGGCCGGGTCCGGCTGGGCCGGGCGGCGAGCGTCTGGTACGGCTGCGTGCTGCGCGCCGATGAGGACGAGATCGACGTCGGGCCCGAATGCAACATCCAGGATCTCAGCTGCCTGCACGTTGACCCAGGTCAGCCGGTCATTCTCGAAGAACAGGTGAGCCTGGGGCACCGGGCCATGGTGCACGGCGCCCGGGTGGAGGCCGGGGCGCTGATCGGCATCGGGGCGATCGTTCTGGGCGGGGCGCGCATTGGTGCCGGGAGCCTGGTGGCGGCCGGGGCTGTCGTCTTGCCGGGCGCTCAGGTTCCCGCGGGCGTGCTGTACGCCGGCGTGCCGGGCAAGATCGTGCGGGAACTGACGGACGCCGACCGTGCCGCTTTCGCGCAGACCGCGCAGCGGTACGTGCAGCGCGCTGCCCGGCACCGGGACGTGCGCTGGGCGGGCCAGGGAGGCGCCTGAGGCGGCCGACCGTTATCTGGATGTTTGTGAACTATTGTCCGTGAAGCGCCGGACTTCCCGGCCGCGGAGTAGCACTTCGGTACTGGACCGTATCCCCCGGATGTGGTCCCTAAATGACTCTCTTGGGTCATGCGCGGGAATGCGAGCGTCCCGTAACCTCAGTACAGGTACTAGCGGTATCCGCTCGGCAATGGAGGTGGGCGCGGTGCGGGAGTATCTCGATCTTCGTGTCCACGACCGGGTGGCGCTCGATGAGATAGAGCTGTACACCGAGGTGCTCAGCGCGGTGGCGGCCAGCGACGGGCCGCTGACGTCTCAGGAGCTCGATGAGGTCCTGGGAGTGCTGCACGTCGCGGCGGCCCCGGCCGGAATGGGCTGATGATCTGAGTAAGAGCGGCGGCTCTTAGCGGCTCGCCGCGGTCAGGCCGCCCCGGCGGGCCTGGCGCTCCCGGCCGGCCAGTGGGTGAACATCGCATCGGTGTGCCAGCGGGCGAATCCCAGGGCCTCGTACAGCCTGATCGCCGGCGTGTTCGCCTCATCCACGTAGAGCATCACCTCGGGCAGGCCGCGCGAGCGCAGGTACCGCAGGCCCGTCAGGGTCAGGGCCCGGCCGAGCCCGCTGCCTCGCTCCGCCGGGTCGACCCCGACGACGTAGACCTCCCCGATCGGGTCCCGTGCGCTGGCGCTCGCCTCGTGCGCGCCGGCGTCCTTCGCCTCGTGGGCGCCGTGATCTTTCGGCTGCGCTCCTTCGTGGATCTTGGTCCAGTGGAATCCGACCAGCCGTCGGTCCCGCTCAGCGAGAAAGAAGCCCGCAGGGTCGAACCATGGCTCCTGCTCGCGCAGTTCAAGGTCAGCGCGGGTCCAGCTGCCCTGCTCGGGATGCTGGGAGAACGCCAGCGCGTTCAGCGCGATCCAGGCGTCTTCGTCCTGCCCGGCCCGGAAGCTCCGCACGGTGATTCCGGCCGGGAGCCGCGGCTCGTCGAACGGTTCCCGCAGGGGGCGGCGCATCTGCCACAGCGCTCGCGTGCGCTCGAAGCCGCCGGCGGCCGCCAGCCGCGCCGCGGCCGGCCGGTCACCGTGAGCCCATAGCCGCAACGGCTGATTTCCGGCCTCGGCGATGAGCGCCCGCGCGAGGGCCGGGCCCAGGCCATGCCGGCGGCGGGCCGGGTCGATGATCAGCTCGCCGCTCGGACCATCCTGCGGGTCGGCGGAGTCCAGGTGCGCATAGCCCGCCAGCTCCTGGTCAGCGTAAACCAGCAGGTCACGGGCGTCAGGATGCCCGCCGTACCGGAGATGCAGCATGACATGCTCCGACAGCGGATCGACGCCGTCTTCCGCGGCGGCCCGCCGGACAAGGTCCAGCACCTGCCGGGCCACGGCGGAGTCCAGCTGCCCGGTGACGCGGATATCCGCTCGTGTCACCACGTCAGGAAATCTACAGGTCGGCGTGCTCGGGCTGCTGCGCGGCGCCGGACGGCTGCCGCGGGGCGGCGCCGGACGGGCGGGCTGCTGCGGGCTGCTGCGCCGCGCTTCCTGGCTGGCCTGTGCTCCCCGGCCCGTCTGAGTCATCCGCGCCAGCGGAGCCCGGCTGCGGCACGGCCGGCTCGCCGGCCGCGCCAGTGCCAGGCAGCCCGGTACTGTTCTCACCTGCCGCCTGGCCGGCGGCCCGGCCGCCGGGCTTGGCCGGCACGAACCGGTAGCCCACGTTGCGCACGGTGCCGATCAGCGCCTCGTGGTCGGCGCCCAGCTTGGCCCGCAGCCGCCGTACGTGCACGTCTACGGTCCGGGTGCCGCCGAAGTAGTCGTAGCCCCAGACCTCCTGCAGCAGCTGGGACCGGGTGAACACCCGGCCGGGATTCTGCGCCAGGAATTTCAGCAGCTCGAACTCCTTGAAGGTCAGGTCGAGCGACCGGCCGTGGATCCGGGCCGAGTACGTGGCCTCGTTGATGACGAGCTCGCCGGACCTGACCTCGTCGCTCTCCTGCGGTGCTGCCGTGGTGGCCCGGCCGATGGCCAGCCGCAGGCGCGCCTCGACCTCGCCAGGGCCGGCCGTGTTCAGGATGAGGTCGTCGGCGCCCCAGTCGGCACTGACGGCGGCCCAGCCGCCCTCGGTGACCACGGCCAGCAGCGGAAGCTTGACGCCGGAATCGCGTAGCTGCCTGAACAGCTGCCGGACCTGCACCAGCTCGCGCCGGGCGTCCACCAGAACGGCGTCAGCCGCCGGCATGCCGGGCACCGCCGCGGCCTGAGCGGACGCCACGCGGACGTCATGCGCCAGCAGGCTGAGCGAGGGCAGTATCTCGGCGGCCGGCTGACGGACAGCCGTGAGCAGCAGCACGTTGCTCAACCGGCCCACCTCCGACCGCGGCGTCTTCCGCACAGAGTTGACTGGACTCCCCCAAGAACCCGGGTCGGCGCTGGCCTGGGTCGTTATGAGCGAGGATAGCTGACATGGCCATGGTCACCCTGCGGTACTGGGCCGCGGCGAAGGCCGCGGCGGGCGTGCCCGAGGAGAAGGTTGCTGCTGACACCCTGGCTGCGGCGCTGGCCAGGGCACTTGCCGGCGGCAGGTCAGACGAGCGAGGCGCCCAGTTCCGCGCGGTGCTCGCCCGGTCGTCATTCCTCATCGACGGCCAGCCGGTCGGCGGCCGCGCCCCGGATTCCGTTGCACTGGCCGACGGCGCCGTGATCGAGGTACTGCCGCCGTTCGCCGGCGGCTAGCCCAGGCGGTCGAAATCATGCTGAACCGGCAGCCCCGGCGGCGCGTTCTCCAGGGTGTGGCAGGCGAAGAGAGCGGCCGGGGCCCGGCCGCGCAGGGCCGCGTCTCGGACGAGGCACTGGTCCGTGCCCTGTACTCCGAGCACGCCGGTCCGCTGCTGCGTTACGCGCTGCACCTGGCCAGCGGAGACCGGCAGCGGGCGGAGGACCTCGTTCAGGAGACGCTGCTGCGGGCCTGGCTGCATCCGGAGGCGATCGCCGACCGTCCTGCGCGGCCCTGGCTGTTCGCCGTGGCACGCAACCTGGCCATTGACGCCTTCCGGGCCAGGAAAGCGCGGCCGCCCGAGGTGGGGGAGGCGGCACTCGAGGTGGTCGCGGTGCCCGACGGCGCGGACCGGGCGCTGGAGTCGTGGGCCGTGGCGGACGCCCTGCGGGACCTGCGGCCTGAGCATCGCGGCGTGCTCCTGGAGACTTTCTACCGCGGTCACTCAGTCGCGGAGGCCGCGAGCGTCCTGGGCATCCCGGCGGGAACGGTCAAGTCGCGGACGTTCTACGCGCTGCGGGCACTGAAGCTGGCACTGGAGGAAAGGGGGCTCGCGCCGTGAGCGAGATGAACTGTCGCGAGGCGCGGGTGGCCCAGGGCGTCTATGTGGTGGGCGCGATCGACCCAGCCGAGCGCAGCCGGGTTGATGCGCACCTCGCCAGCTGCCCGGCCTGCCGGGAAGAGCTCGCCGGGCTGGCCGGGCTGCCCGCGCTGCTGGGCAGGGTGCCGGTCATGGACGCGGAGCTGCTCGACCTGCCCGGCGGCGGTCCGGCTGACCTGGAGGAGCCGCCGCCCGAGCTGCTGCGCTCCCTGCTGCGGCAGGTCGACGCGCGGCGCAGGGCGCGACGGTGGCGCGTCATCACCGCCGCGGCAGCAGCCGTCATCATCGCGGTGGGCGGCGGCGCCGCTCTCGACCATGCCCTGGCCGGTCCCGCGCCCGCGCCCGCTGCTGGCGTCGCGTTCGGCGCGGACTCCGCGACGCACGTCAGCGCCGTTGTCGATTACTCGCCCTCCGGCCGGGGCACCGGGATGCGGGTGAAGGTCAGCGGCATCCCGGCCGGTGAGACCTGCCGCTTCTGGGTCGTCGATTCGGCCGGGAAACTGTCGCGGGCCGGCGGCTGGACCATCACCGGTGCCTACGGCAAGTCGCCCTGGTACCCGGCGGCCTCGCCGGTGGCGGCCTCAGGCGTGCATGGCTTCGTGATCACCTCGGGGCACCGTGTGCTGGTGCGGATCCCGGCGACCTGACCGGGCCGCCGGTGACCGCGGGCGTGCCGGAGCCCGCCGCGGCGGACACATCGCGAGCATGCCGGAACGCTGAGGGCCGGGAACCGCGCCTGGCGGGAATGCGGCGGCGGGTCCCGGTGCTTACCCCCAACGTGCTCACCGGCCTGATTGCTCTGGTCGCCGCGCTCGTCGTGGCGACGGCACTGGGTTTCGGCTGGCGCTCGCGCAACGGGAAGATGCGCGCTTCGGCGCCGTCCCGCTCATCGGGCCCGGCCAGGGTAAGCGCGGCGGACCTCGGCGAGTCCCTCGGCTCCCGTGCGACGTTGCTGCAGTTCTCTTCCGCCTTCTGCGCTCCGTGCCGGGCCACCCGGCGGGTCCTGGCCGACGTCGCCGGGATGACCGACGGCGTGGCCCACATCGAGATCGACGCCGAGTCCCGGCTGGATCTGGTCCGTCGCCTCGACGTGCTCAAGACCCCGGCCGTCTTCGTGCTCGGCCCGGACGGGCAGATCTCCAAGCGCGCCAGCGGGCAGCCGCGCAAGGCAGATGTGATCGCGGCCATAGGCAACGTGACGCAGGGCGATGTAACGTAGAGCTGCAATATCCTATACAACAGGTCGGAATAAAGGACAGTGACAGCGGGCATGTTCGCGCATAGCATCTGCTACGTGCCTGGCCAGGAGACTCAGTCCCGGACGACCCAGTCCCGGGCAAGCCAGGGCCGGGCAGCTGAGCCGGGCAGGCTGCTATCGCGACAGCCGGCGCTCACCAGGCGCCGCGCCGTAGATTTCTGCCGGGTCACGACTACTCTCTGATCCGCAGCACGCCGTCGCCGTTTCGCGCGGGCGGATGTCCGCCGGGCGGCCTGGTTCGCCGGGGTACCGCACACAGCCGTCCGCCGGAGCGCAGCCGCCAGCAGAGCACCGCGCAAGATCCGCCCGGTATTGGGAAAGGATGCCGCAGATGGAGATCGATCCCAGAGGACCGCGGTTCGGCGCTGTGCTGACCATGGTGGTCTTCGCGGTCGTCCTGATCACCAGCAGCGTCTGGCTGTTTGCCGCGCAGGGCGTGGTGTTCGCGATCGCCACGGTATTCGGCATGCGGTACGCCCCGTACGGGCTGGTGTACCGGTGGCTGGTGCGGCCGCGGCTCGGGCCGCCGTCGGAGCTCGAGGCCGCCGCGCCGCCCCGGTTCGCCCAGGCGGTGGGCCTGGTGATCTGCATCATCGGCGTGATCGGGTATGCGGCCGGAGCGCGGCCGCTCGGGATCGCCGCGGCAGCCGCCGGGCTGGTCGCAGCATTTCTCAACGGCATCTTCGGCTTGTGCCTGGGCTGCGAGATGTACCTGATGATGCGCCGTATCTGGCCGGGCAGCCGCCCGCTGGCCGCGGCCGAATCCAACAAGGAGGTTTCTCTATGAGCCGCTCCGACGTCCTCGTGGACGCCGACTGGGTCAAGGCCCACGGCAGCGATCCCGGCGTGGTCCTCGTCGAAGTAGACGAGGACACCAGTGCCTACGACACCGGCCACATCGCGGGCGCGGTCAAGATCGACTGGAAGAAAGACCTGCAGGACCCGGTCCGCCGCGACTTCATCGACCGGGCCGGCTTCGAGACGCTGCTGTCCGAGCGGGGCATCTCCAACGACGACACCGTGGTGCTGTACGGCGGGAACAACAACTGGTTCGCCGCCTACGCCTACTGGTACTTCAAGCTGTACGGGCACCGCAGCGTCAAGCTGCTGGACGGCGGGCGCAAGAAGTGGGAGCTCGACTCGCGCGAGCTCGTCACCGAGGCGCCGCACCGGGAGAAGACGAACTACACCGCGCAGGAGCAGGACTCCGCGATCCGCGCGTTCCGCGACGAGGTAGTGGCCGCGATCGGCAGCAAGAACCTGGTCGACGTCCGCTCGCCGGACGAGTTCGCCGGCCGGCTGCTCGCGCCGGCGCATCTGCCGCAGGAGCAGGCGCAGCGCGGCGGTCACATCCCGTCCGCCAAGAACGTCCCGTGGTCGAAGGCCGCTCAGGAGGACGGCACGTTCAAGTCCGACGATGCGCTGCGCGTGCTGTACGGCGACGAGGCGGGCCTGGACTTCGGCCGCGACACCATCGCGTACTGCCGGATCGGCGAGCGTTCCGCGCACACCTGGTTCGTCCTGCACGAGCTGCTCGACCAGCCGGACGTCAAGAACTACGACGGCTCCTGGACCGAGTACGGCTCGCTCGTCGGCGTGCCGATCACCACCGGAGACGCCTCATGACCGCCGCCAGTGACGGGTGCGGCGCGCCCGCTGGCGGAGTCGCGGTGACCTCGGTGACCGATCCGGGCACGCAGGCGGTGGTGCAGGGCCACGTGACGCGCGGCGGCTCGCCGCTGCCATCGGGATACGCCCGGCTGCTGAATGGCGGGGGAGAGTTCGTCGCAGAAGTACCGCTCGGCGGTGATGGCGGATTCCGTTTCTTCGCCGCGCCGGGAACCTGGACGCTGCGGATCCTGGCGCCCGGTGACATCCGGGCAGAGCGCACGGTGTCGGCCGCGACCGGCCAGGTCACCGACCTTGAGGTCGCGGTCTGACCGTCGCCGGCCTTTAGCTGCTCATGATCGTGGCGGCTTCCCCGCTGAACTGCGGGGAAGC
>JBKQMG010000130.1:0-8085 GCA_052146815.1 Streptosporangiaceae bacterium
TGCGCGACATGGTCAAGCCGGGCACCTCGGCGCTGTTCCTCATGCTGGAGAAGGTGACTCCCGACAAGGCCCTCGAGGCGATGAGCAAGTACGGCGGCACCGTCCTGAAGACCTCCCTGTCCAAGGACGACGAAAAGGCCATCCAGGAAGCCCTGCACGGCGGCGCGGTGGCTTCACAGTAGTTACCCGGGCAGGAACACCTCAGGCTTTCACCGTGCCCGGCAGCCGCTCTACGCGCCAGGCTGTCCGGTGCACGGTGAAGTCGGCAGGTGAGCGGCCGTAATGACCGACGCACCGCTTCTAGGACAAGCGGGCTGAGCGAGGACTTGAGCGGCGGCTAGTTCCTTGACCGAGCCGGCATAGGTGCCATCCCCAGCGCCGTGCCGACCAGGCATGCGGGAAGGTGATTCTAGTGACCGAACCCGAGCCGCCGAGGGTTGGTGATGACCCCCCGCTTGGACCTGACGTAGACCTCGACAGAAGACATATCCGGCTGGCCGATGGGGCGCGGCTCACCGGTACGATCGCCGGCCTGATCGTTAAGCAGATCCGCCAGGCCGCGAGGTCGTTGCCGTGGCCTCCCGTCAAAGACCCGCAGCGGCCAGACCTGAGGCCGCTGTCTGAGCTGTGCGGTCAGCTGGCGGCGGATATGCGGGAGCTGCGACCGCGCGACAGGCTAGCGGAGACCCTGCGCCAATTGGCCAACGCGATCGAGCGGACCAAACGGCAGTGAGTAAATCTTCAGGCTTGAAGAACTCAAGGCTCGCGATTCTGACCAGGGTGCAACAATGACGTCGGCACCCAGCTCACCCACTGCCGGACAGCCTCAGGACCCCCTTCCACCAGGATGAGAGGGGAGAGACGGCCGTCGTGTTTGACCTCGTTCTCATCGGCCTGGCGATAGCGTTCGACCCGCTGCCGCTGACGGCATTCCTCGTCGTGCTGCCTTCCAGGCGTGGGGTGAGAAAAGGCGCGGCATTCGTGTTCGGGTGGCTGGCGTCCCTGGCGATCGTGGTCACGGTCACCGTGCTCGCTACCGGCAACAATCCGCCCGAGCCGAACACGGCGCCATCACTCGCAGATCTGGCGGTGAAGATTGCTCTCGGGGTCATCCTCGTCGCGATCGCGCTCCGGCAGCGCCGGAGGATGGGGCGACCGAGGAAGCCGAAGAAGCCACCGAAGTGGCAGGCACACGTGGACAACATGTCCCCGTGGTTCGCCATGGGCCTGGCGCCCGCCCTTCAGCCCTGGGTTCTGATCAGCGCGGGCGCTGCCACTGTCGTCGAGGCCAAACTGTCCAGCGCCGGGAGCTACCTCGCGCTATTCCTGTTCTGCGTCCTAGCCTCGGCGTCCTACCTCGCCATGGAGATCTACGCAGGTATCAATCCCGACCAGAGCCAGGCGTTCCTGGCCAAGTTCAGGACCTGGATAGGCACCCACACCGACCAGGTGATCATCTGGGGGAGCTTGATCCTGGGTCTCTGGCTCATCGCTTACAGCATCCGCCTGATCGTCATCTGAGACCGCTTCGCCCCTGATACCGGGGCTGCCGGGCCCGGCTGCAGATGCGTGGCACCTACGCCCGCGGCGGTCCGGTTCTAACTGCCGCCTCAGATTTCGGTGGCGGCCTGGGCCTTGCCGTCCTTGACCGCGGCCTGGAGCGCGGCGTAGTCGCGTTCGTTCTGGTCGGCATAGGTCTCGGCGAAGTCGGCGATCGCCTGGTCGAATTTGCCGGAGCCACCGAGGTAGGCGGCCAGGGCGATGCGGTCGCCGGAGCGGGCGTGCGCCCGGGCCAGGGTCCATCCGCACAGGCGGGCGTAGATGGTCATGCCGACGGGGAGCATCTGCTCGATCGGCGCGGAGAATTTCCAGTCCTTCAGCTGGCGGACGTAGAAGTCGCGGTCCAGCCCGTCGACGGGGTTGGGGACGCGGGTCCAGCCGAGGAAGATGTCGCTCTGGGCCTGCATCAGGTGCTGCCCGGCGACGACGCGCTCGCCCTGGTTGGCGTACTGGCTGCGGCCGGCATACTCCGCCAGGACCGACGGCTGGGCCTCCTTGGCCTGCAAGAACAACGGCTCGACCCCGTCCATGGCGTCCATCAGCAGCACCCAGGCGCGGGTGCCGACGCTGCCGACGCCAACAACCTTGCGGGCCACCTGCACCAGCGTGAACTGCTCCAGCAGGTGCCGCCGGTCAGACTGCAGGGTCCGCCGGTACTTGCCCAGCACAGCGTGCAGCAGCTGGTACAGGGCGTCGGCCTGCACGCCGGCGAAGACCTCCTCGACGGGGACGATCATCGGCGGGTCGCTGATGATCCGCCGCTGCCCGTCGACCACGGTGGTCAGCTTGGCCAGCGCCTTTGTGCTGTCGGCGGTGTGCGCCTTGGCCAGCAGCTTCCCGGCGGCCTTGAACCGGTCCGCCTTGACCTGCGACCTGAACTCGCTGAGGGCCGGCTCGATGTCCAGATGCGCGTACCACACCTCCAGGAACGGCTGCTGCGCGAAGCCGCGCATCGCCGTCCGGTAGCCCTCGGCCGCCGCGAGGACGACCTTGCGGCGGGCCTTGGCGGGGAACCCGCTGTCCCGCCCGGCCACGGCCAGGCTCGCGGCCAGCCGCTTGACATCCCACTCGAACGGGCCGGGCAGGGTCTCGTCGAAGTCGTTGACGTCGAAGACCAGCCGCCGCTCCGGCGAGGCGAACGCGCCGAAATTCGACAAGTGCGCATCCCCGCACAGCTGCACCCGCAGCCCCGAGGCGGGAGTGGTAGCCAGGTCCGCCGCCATCGGCAGCGCAGCGCCCCGGTAGAACGTGAACGGCGACACCAGCATCCGCCCGTGCCGGACCGGCACCAGCTCCGGCACCCGCGACGCCGCCTGGCCCAGCAACAGCCCCACCGGATCCCGCGCCTGGCCCGCAGCGAACTCCGCATGCGACTCCGGCGCCGCCACCGCCCGGGCATCCTTCCCTCGCGCCACCCGGTCCGCGCGGCTCAGCTGCTCCGCCGCCGCAGCCCGCGCCGGACCCCGGCCAGCTGCCTGCGCGCCACGCCTTCCAACCGCGCCCTCGGTCTTCGCTGTCATAGCCACTTCCTCCTAACCGAACGGGTGACGTCTCGTGCCAGACCGTCCCTATGTCGCGTGCGCCGTGCCTGAATCAGTCTGCGGCAGAGATGGCCGTTTCCGGGGCGCTACGAGGTGCCGTAGCCTGGCCCAGTTCACCGGAGGGTTCGGCGGGGCGACACCTGGGCGATCCCGCGGTACCCAGACGCGCAGCGCGCCGGGACGGATCGCGCACTCCACTGGCGTGGACATCGATACCGCCTCGCCGTCAATGCCGACCGGGATCTCAGGTGCGTCGGCACTGATGTCGATTGTCCTCGCGGTCAGCACGCTCAGCCCGGCTGCATGTGTCCCGTAGAGCAGGCCGACAGCCTGCCGCGCGCTGCCCACGTTGACGCCCACCACACCGAGCACACCACGGTCCAGCCGCGCACGGCGGCTCAGGCCGGCAATGTCCCCGGTTCCGTAGCGATTGTTGGCTACCAGGAGAGCCTGTGGTGCCTTGATCTCGACGCCGTCTGCTCGTGCCGCAAGCCGTGCTCCGCGATGGCCTTGCAGCAGGTCCGGGAGTGTGTTCAGCGTCGTGTTCAGCTTGTCGCCACGGTAGGCCGGGGTCTCGACGACCTCGGCGTAAGCGCCGAATGACGCGTTGTTGACGAACGTCTGGCCGCCGATCACTCCGAGGTCGACGCGCAGTTCGACGGCATCGGACAGCGCGCCGAGGCACGCCGAAGGGTCGTCACGATCCAGCCCGAGATCGAGGGCAAAGTGATTGCGCGTGCCCGCGGTGATCACGATGAACGGGATGCCGTGCTCGGCGGCGACGCCGGCCACCAGGGCCTGCGTGCCGTCGCCCCCGGCGACGCCCAGCAGATCGGCGCCCCCGGCAACAGCGGCACGAGCCACTTCGGCGACGTCGACTGGTTCAGGCCCGCTCATCAGGAATACCTCGGCGCCAAGTTCTTCTGCCTTGCGCTTCAGATCGAACTTTCCCACCTTCCCGCCGCCGGACTTCGGGTTCATGATCAGATACGGGTGCACGGCAGGCGGCTCCGCCGGGAGCTCGGGCATGCGCCAGTCCGGTTGCTCGCCGGTCAGCGCCGAGCGCGCGGTCATGCCCGCGAGCAGCCACGCGGCGGCCGACACGACCGCCACCCACAGCAGCCCAGCGAACGCGTAGACGACGATCACCGTGATCGGCGCAAGGATGAAGACCGCGAGCGACAGCCAGCGCCGCGCGCCACGCTGGGACAGGAAGAAGTACGCCGCGGCCAGGGTCACCGCGGCGGCCGCCAGACCGACGGCCAGCATCGCGACGCTCTTCAGCCCGGCAAAAACCGCCAGAATCACGATCGCCACACCTACGAGCAGGAAGCTCAGGCGCGCGAGCCAACGCTGCGAGCGCGTGCTCGGCAAACTCGCCTCCGGCATGACGGCAGCCACGACATCATCACCGCCGGGCAAGGTAAATTCCGGGGCAGTGTCCACGTCGAATGCGCCCGGCCGGAACACGCCACCGCTCAGATCTGCAGATCAGGCCAGCGGAGACCAGGGTCTTGTCCATACCCGAGATCGTCACATGCTGCCGGCTCCGGCACATCACCCAGCCGGGGGTGACACCGCCCGGGTGAAGGCATGCCACCCAAGACCTGAACTCAGTGGGCGCGCTGCTGGCGCCGCCCAGCAGCCTTCTTCCAGCAGAATCTGCTTCCATTTTCGCGCTCCCAGAATCAGGCATCGAATGGGAGCAGTGAGAGCTGCCGAGCTCCGGAGGAATCACCCTCGGGAGGGTGAGGACACGTCAAGATCGCTTGAACAGAATCTGGCGTAAGCGGGTCTAAGGAGGAGGTAGCCATGGCGCAGGATGTGCCGGGCCCGCCGACCGATCCGTCACAGAGTGAGCATCCAGGCGCGGTGGGCCAGCATGCTGCCGGTCCGGTCGAGGCCGGCCAGCCGCCTGCGGCCGTCGAAGCGACGCCGGCGCCAGCCCGCCAGGCCCCGCCGGTAGTAGCGGATGAAGGCGCTCAGCCGTCACCGGAGCCCGGAAAGCCGCGGAAGCTGCTTTATGTCACGCTTCCCGGCTGCTGGGGTGCGCTCATTTTCGCGTGTCTTTCTTTCACGCCGTCGCTGCTGCCGCGGGGCGGTGTTATCCAGGGCGTGGTCTGTGGCATCACCGCAGCCATCGGCTACGGGCTCGGAGTACTCGCCGCGTGGATCTGGCGCGCTTTCGCCGACCGGGACCCCCGGCGCCCGCGGCGCTGCGCCTGGCGCACCTTCTTCATCTCCGCGGCTGCCCTGTACCTTGTTTCGTTCGGGTTCGGGCAGTACTGGCAGTATGAGATCCGCAAGCTGATGGGGGTCACGGATTACAACATCCCGCTCGTCGTTGTCTCGCCCTTCATCGCGGCGCTGGTCTTCTGCGTCTTCCTGCTGATCGGGCGCGGCCTTCGCGGCCTGTACCGCTGGGCCGCGAAGCTGCTCAACCGCTGGATCGGGCAGCGCGCGGCGAAGGCGGTCGGCTGGGTCCTGGTCGTCGGCCTCACCTATGTGGTGGTCAGCGGCCTGCTGCTGCAGGGCTTCGTCGGCCTCATGAACAAGGCGTATTCGCTGCGCGATACGACAACCGCGGAGGGGGTGCACCAGCCCGCGACCAGCCTGCGTTCGGGCGGGCCGGGCTCGCTCGTACCATGGGACACGCTGGGCTATCAGGGCCGCAACTTCATCGGCAAAGGCCCGTCACCGGGTGATATCGAGAAGTTCACTCACCATCCGGCGCTGGAGCCGATCCGGGCCTACGCCGGACTGGCGTCAGCCGCGGACGCGGAGTCCCGGGCCGCGCTCGCGGTCAGGGACCTCGAGCGCGCAGGCGGTTTCCAGCGCAAGAATCTGCTCGTGGTGACGACGACCGGCAGCGGCTGGGTGGACCCGGCGCTGGCGGACACGTTCGAGTACCTCAGCGGCGGCGACTGCGCGACAGTGGCGATCCAGTACTCCTACCTGCCGTCCTGGATTTCGTATCTGGTCGACCAGTCCAAGGCCCGTGAGGCGGGCCGTGCGCTCTTCGACGCTGTCTATGGCGTTTGGTCGCAGCTGCCCGCCGGCCAGCGCCCCCGGCTGTTCGTCACCGGGGAAAGCCTGGGCTCATTCGGCGGTGAGGCCGCCTTCAGCGGCGAATACGGCCTGCATAACCTTACCGCCGGCGCGCTGTTCGCCGGGCCGCCCAATTTCAACACGCTGTTCCGGGAATTCAGCGACCACCGCGATGCTGGCAGCCCGGAAGTCCAGCCCGTCTACCAAGACGGGCGGATCGTGCGGTTCGCGAATGATCCGGCCACGGGGATCCCGCCGGGCGGCCAGCCCTGGGAAGGCAGCCGGGTCCTGTACCTGATGCACCCGTCCGACCCGATCGTCTGGTGGAGCCCGCATCTGATCTTCAGCCAGCCGGACTGGATCAGCGAGCCTCCCGGCAAGGACGTGCTCAAGGGCATGTTCTGGATGCCCTTCGTGACCTTCTGGCAGGTCACCGCCGACCTCCCGTTCGCCACCGGCGTTCCGGACGGGCACGGCCACAGGTACTCGGCCGAGTACGTCGACGGGTGGAATGCCGTCATGCGGCCCGCCGGCTTCACCTCCCAGGACCTGGCCAGCCTCAGGAAAATCATTGCGGCGGTGAGGTAATAGCCTGCCACGCAGGGCTAGTTAGCAGACTGCCTTAGCGGACGGTGAACCACGCGACGGTGAGCGCGAGGCCATTGGCCGGGACGTGAGCCATAATCGGGGCGATCAGGCTCCTGGATCGCAGCCTGAGCCAGCAAAAGACAAGACCGGCGATGAATGTAACCGCAATCGAGCCGGCCCGCTGACCTACATTGCGATCGGCGCCGTCGCGATCTACGCGCTCGCCGCCTACGGAGGCACGGCCGAAGCTGCATAGCGGCCGACGGCGCAGTCCATTTGAACATGCGTTGTTCATTTCCCGTTCATCAGGTCGCGAGCCGTGCTGCGGCGCCGCTCGGGAATGGCTGGGAATCACCCTCGGATGGGTGAGGCCGGGCTGGGTGCGGTTGATCAGAATCGTGGTGCGGTCTTGTGCTGGAGCGGGATCAGGTGGTGGTGTATGTCGTCGCCGCGCTAGGGGTGAGCCGCATGGCGGATTTACGTGGAGCATTTCATCAACACCGGCAGGCCGGCAACGTGATGGCCATCGCGGTCATCATCTCCGGCTTCGGGGCCCTCAACGGCTGGACCATGATCTGCGCCGAGATGCCGCTCGCCGCCGCCAGCGATGGCCTGTTCCCGCAGCGGTTCAAGCACATCTCCAAGAACGGGGTGCCCGCCTACGGCATCGTCGCCTCCACGGTGCTGGCCTCGATCGCGATGATCATCAACTACCTCGGGTCGAACGGCGCGACCGTGTTCACCACCCTGGTGCTGATGACCGGTATCACCGCCGCGATCCCGTACGGCTTCTCCGCGCTCGCGCAGATCAAATGGCGCTGGATCGACCACCGAGAGCTGCAGACCCCGCGCTTCGCCCGGGACATGATCGTCGCGGTGCTGGCGGTGGTGTTCTCGATCCTGTTCATCTGGTACTCGCGCAACACCGGCCACAGTTTCTGGGTCTACTGGGCGCCGTTCTGCCTGGCCGCCGACGCGCTGCTGCTCGGTATCCCCGTCTACCTGGCAGAGCGCCGCCACATGAGCCAGCCGGAGCCCGTGCCGCCCTACCGGTAACCGCAGCCGTCACTCCCAGGCCAGGCACCAAGTAAGGAGGCTGAGGATGCGGATCGTGATCGCGCTGGGCGGCAACGCACTGATGCGGCGCAGCGACCCGATGACCACCGAAGTCCAGCGGCGCAATGTCAAGATCGCGGCCCAGGCGATCGCGCCGCTTGCCGCCGAGCACGCCATCGTGGTCGTGCACGGCAACGGGCCGCAGGTGGGCCTGCTGTCCCTGCAGGCCGAGGCGTACGGCAGCGCCGAGCCCTACCCGCTGGACGTCCTGGACGCGGGCACCCAGGGCATG
>JBKQMG010000131.1:0-6510 GCA_052146815.1 Streptosporangiaceae bacterium
GGTCAGGGCCATGATCCCGGCCCTGAACCTCGCCTGATCCCTGGCTGGCAGCGGGCGGCGGCCCATTAACGGGCGTGAGATCAAGAACGCTCACACGTCTCACTGCCCGGAGCCGGTCTGTGTCGCCTTCCCCGCCATCCTGTTGTGCAGCCGGTGCGGCGAAGCTTCCTCCGGCGTCGCGTGATGGCTTCGCCAGCTATGACATCCGACCGCTCCCCCGAGCATGGCACCTGCGTGGATGACGCCAGGGCGGCACCGCGCTACGCTTTTCCCTGGATCGTGCTGGTTGGGGGCGGCGATGGCGACAGGACCGGGAGACGAACTGGCAGCGTCCGCGGCGGGCCGCGGACGCCTGCGGGCCTCGCACGCCGACCGCGAGCAGGTGATCGGCACTCTCAAGGCCGCGTTCGTGCAGGGCATGCTGGCCAAGGACGAATTCGACCTGCGGGTAGGCCAGGCGTTCGCGTCGCGGACCTACGCGGAGCTTGCCGCAGTCACCGCTGACCTCCCCGCCGAGCCGACCGCAGCCCAGCCGCCCAAGCCCGCCCGGGCACAGGGCGAGCAGCCAGTTCTGCGGCCCGGGCCGGTGATCATGGCGGCGACCGCGCTTGATGCAGGCGTATGGGCGTTCACGTTGCTCCCGCACTGGGCGCCGAGGAATCCCGAGGGCGATCCGCCGCGCGCATTAATCTTGCTGTTCTTCTCGGCCAACCTCATCTACCTGCTCGTTTCGGTAATCGCTGTGGGATTTATAATCGCCGGGTGGCGTGAGAAGCGTTCCGGCAGGCGGCCACCGCGGCGGCCAGCACCCGGCGCGGGCGGTCAGGCGTCCCGGCGCCTGCATTCAGCCGACCCGGGCGGAGAGCTTCCGCCGGTCGGTCGCGGTCACCAGCACACCGCCGAAGCTGAGCGGAGCCGTCCTCCCCGGCCGCCAAGGCGGGCTCGCGGTCACCGCGGCGATGGCGCCCCCGCGGCTTGCTTGCCGTGACGGCTGGCAATCGCCGTGCCATGGGCGTGTAATTAGCCAGATCTGAGCGTCCACATGGCTGCCGCGGGCCTGCGGGGGCTGGTCAGCAACAGCCTCACTTACCGCCATGGATCCATTCCACAGCTGATAGTCCAGGTGTCATGCGCCCGGCAGGCTGTCCCCTAGCCCAGACGGACGCAAGATCGCCGGGCCATTAGCCAGGGGGACGAGGGGTCAGCCACGGCTAGAGCTGCCCCCCAGTCTCACCAGGTCAGGCCCGTAACCAGGCCGAACCGCTCGGCTTCCCAAGCTGACAGTGTTAGCGGCGCGGTCCACTCGTGGTCCCAGCACCCAAGTCCGAGGCCGTTTCTGCAGTTCACGGTGCTGTCTGCCAACCGCCTCCGGAGCCGTTTGCGCATCGTCCGTGCCGCACCCACGGCAGGAGCGCTGAGGCTGAGCCCGAGACTCGGCGACTTGGCTTCGGGACGAAGAGGCCGTGCCCGCTGCGTGCCCGATGGGGCGGGCGGAGATGGTGTTTCACGGTCACTCGCGGCATGACAGGGGCACACGGTGACCTGGGGTCTGGCTGGTCAGGGCCGCCTGCCACACTCATTCCCAAGCTGATGGTCCTGTCAGGGCACACTATCGCGCTGCCGAATTAGGCCGTAGCAATAATCAAGGCGGCGCGCTGCGCGCGCGCCGCGGGCCGACACTAGCGTCGGCCTCCGGCCTTGGGAGGCCCCGGCCGACGCGCGTCGGCCCCACGCCCTTAGTCCGCCGCCGATCAGCCAGGCTCATTCGGCGACAGGCCCGGACGCTGCAAATGCCCTCATCCTCGACGGACCATTGTCCCGCTCCCGGCCGCCGCGTCTAGGCCGCTCCCTACGGTCGCGTCGCGTCGCGATGGCTTCGCCAGCCAAGACCCGACGCCCACACGCCAGGAATCGGCGCCTGCCGAGGAAGCCGGGAGCAGACCAGGAGCTTTGCTGCGGCCCTCACCCACGAGCTGGACCAGTCGGTGGTCCTGCAAAAGGTGGGCGAGAAGACGCTGCGTGCTCAGGTGAGGAAGATCCAACAGGGGCTCACATGGCCGGGAACTCGGTGACGGACTGACCGGCGGCGTTCGCCACCCAGACGTGGGTGCGGTCCGAGGCGATGGCATCGGGACCGTTGAACTGGTAGCGCGACCCCGAGATCACCTTGACCAGGCGGCCGGTCTCGGCGCTCAGCTCGGCGACCGAGTAGCCGGAGGAGTTCGCCACCCAGACATGGGTGCGGTCCGAGGCGATGGCATCGGGACGGTTGAACTGGTAGCGCGAGCCCGAGATCACCTTGATCAGGCGGCCGGTCGTGGCGCTCAGCTCGGTGACTGAGTTGCCCTCGTTGTTCGCCACCCACACGTGGGTGCGGTCCGCGGCGATGGCAGCGGGATCGTGGAACTTGTAGCTCGAGCCCGAGATCACCTTGACCAGGCCGCCCGTCGTGGCGCTCAGCTCGGTCACCGAGTTGCCGAGATTCGCCACCCAGACATGGGTGCCGTCCGCGGCGATGGCAGCGGGAAGGCCGAACTTGTAGCGCGACCCCGAGATCACCTTGACCAGGCGGCCCGTCGTGGCGCTCAGCTCGGTCACCGACTCGCCGTCGGAGTTCGCCACCCACACGTGGGTGCGGTCCGCGGCGATGGCATCGGGATAGTCGAACTTGTAGCGCGACCCCGAGATCACCTTGACCAGGCCGCCCGTCGTGGCGCTCAGCTCGGTCACCGAGTCGCCGACGCCGTTCGCCACCCAGACATGGGTACCGTCCGAGGCGATGGCATCGGGACCGTTGAACTTGTAGCTCGAGCCCGAGATCACCTTGACCAGGCCGCCGGTCCTGGCGCTCAGCTCGGTCACCGCGTTGTTGTCGCCGATGTCCGCCACCCAGACGTGGGTGCGGTCCGAGGCGATGGCATCGGCATTGTAGAACTTGTAGCGCGACCCCGAGATCACCTTGACCAGGCCGCCGGTCTTGGCGCTGAGTTCGGTGACCCTGCCGCCGAGGCCGTTCGCCACCCAGACGTGGGTGCCGTCCGCGGCGATGGCATCGGGATGGCTGAACTTGTAGCGCGACCCCGAGATCACCTTGACCAGGCCGCCGGTCTTGGCGCTCAGCTCGGTGACCGAGCAGCCCTCGTTCCCCACCCAGACATTGGTGCCGTCCGCGGAGATGGCATCGGGATGGCTGAACTTGTAGCGCGACCCCGAGATCACCTTGACCAGGCCGCCGGTCGTGGCGCTGAGCTCGGTGACCGAGTTGCCGTCGAAGCTCGCCACCCAGACATGGGTGCCGTCCGCGGCGATGGCAGCGAGATTGTCGAACTTGTAGCGCGAGCCCGAGATCACCTTGACCAGGCCGCCCGTCGTGGCGCTCAGCTCGGTGACCGAGTCGCCGTTCGCCACCCAGACATGGGTGTCATCCGAGGCGATGGCAGCGGGGTTGCTAAAACCCCACCCGAAGACGTGCACGCCGCTCAGGGCTGCCGGGGAAGCAACCGCAAGGTCCGGCGCAGGGGCAACCAGACTGGCAGCCAACAGGGCACCGCCGGTAACGATGGCGCGCCTTGTCAAGCGCCCGGCGAGAACGCGGCTGGCGTGCCGTGCCGCTCTCATACCGAGCCTCCTCTTCCGGGCGCATCTTCAGCGTAACTCCTGAGTCTCGCAAAGCCCGGCCACGTATGGGCCACAAGCCACGAGCGCCTACGGCTACCGGCGGTCACTCACGGGCACTCGATACCGGCAGACCAGCGAGAACATCGCTCCTGGTAGATGGATTTCTGTACCACCGACCTTCCAAGCTGGTCATGAGGGGTTCGATTCCCTTCGTCCGCTCCAAACCGAAACCCCAGCTCACGTGCCGGGCTCGCACCTAACGATGGCGACGTGCCACGACCTATACATCAAGCTACGACCCGATCGCCCATCGGTCGCTGTAATAGATATCTCCTAGCAGCCCAGCCGGGCAATCGAACCCATAAGACACAAAAGAGCCGCCTTCACTGTCGTCGATCACCTGACACCATGCGCGATCGCTGATCACGTCCAGGCCGAACTCATCTTTGATTGTGGCCGCAAAAGCCTCCGGTTCACCGCCTTCGTAGTATATGTGCCTGCCGTTTGGCCAGTAGTCCTCGGCCCAAGCGATTACGTCTGCCAGTGGCTCGTTACCTCGAAGATGACCTACGAACTCCCGACCGGCGTCGGTTAGGTGGTACTCGTCGTTCGTAAAGATCGATCCGCCTATGGCTGGCAAGACCTTGGCCTTGATCTCTAGCAGGCCGTCCTTTACCAAGTATCCAAGAAGCAATTGCAGGCCGCCAGCAAGAAAGATGGTGTCGTACTTCGGGTTATCCACGAAGAACTCGATCACGCGGCGTTCTAGATCGCTGTACCGGCTCGACACAACAGACAGATTGGCCTTGTACTGGCGCATTGATTGCCTGTCGATTTGTCCGGTATCAAAGCGCGTATGACACGTCGGGCACAGAGCTATCAGGTTCTCGAAGCTGTTATTTTGCGTCTTTGCATACGGCATGATATGTGCGATCTCCACGGGTATCTGTCTACATGTAGGGATGGCACATCTGTGCCCGGCTTCAACCAGAACGGCTCGCTTCACTGTGGCCGGAATGTGCTCACGACCTTCGGGCATGGCCGCACACTAGCGAGCGGCTCGCGTCGGGACAACCGCGCAGGAGACAAGCAGGACGCCGCGGCCGAAGCGTAGCGCGCCGGAAGCGGTCAGATGATCACGGCCGGGGCCAGGCTTGGAGCCACCCGGACGGACGACTTGCCAGGACCTCGAACGTGGATGAACGCCAGGCGGCGATGCGTCCGAGGTCGCGGACTGATATGAACGGGCGCGGATAGCCCCTCGGGTAGCTACGGATCTGTGAGTGTCGTTCTCGGCGGTTCTGGGTGGGCTGCCGCCAGGATCAGAAGGTTTTGGCACGGACAGACACCGAACGGGACGAGCGCGGGCCGCCTGTGGCACGTGCCCGATGCGTGCCCGTCAGGAAGGCACGCAGGAGACTCTCGCGGTCACTCGCGGACAGGTCGGATGATCCTTCTACCTGGGCGAGCGCAGGTCGGGCTGATAACCGAAGAAGTCTGATAAGGAAGAGGTCAGAGGTTCAAGTCCTCTCAGGCCCACCCATATAAGCCCAGGTAGATGGCCACTTGCAAGATCAGCAGGTGGCCTTTCTAATGCCCTGAGTGACCAACTGAGTGACGACCACAGCGGGCGAGCAGATACGCCGATGGACGCTGGCGGACGCTGGCAGACAGTTGCACCAGGTCAACGAGCCGAACCTGCAGGGTCGCGGTGCACGGACCTGGCTTCGGGACGAAGAGGCCGTCCGCTTGGCCAGCCTGGCCGGGCGCGGGGGTGGTCCCGTGTACCTTGCTGGCATGACGGGCAGCGCTTTCCAGGTCGTATGTGAGATCGAGCCGCCGACCCGGCCTGACCTCATGCATGTCCGGCATCAGATCGGGACCCTCAGCAAGGCAGCGGATGCGTTCCTGATCCCTGACAATCATCTGGGCCGGGCGACCGTCTCCAGCGTGGCTGTCGCGCACGAGGTCGAGGCCATGGGCGGTCGCAGCATCGCTTGCCTGAACTCGCGGGACCGGAATCTGCTGGGCTTTCGCCGGGACCTGCTGACGGCCGCGTCCTATGGGGTGGACCAGTTCTTGTTCGTCTACGGGGACAAGCCCAGCTCCGGCGGCCGGACGGGAGAGCTGACGGTGCGGGCGATGATCGAAGAGGTCCGCAGGCTACCTGCCGACCGGGCGTTCGCCGGGGTGCCGCAGTTCCGGGTCGGTGCCGCGGCGGCGCTGCGTCCGCTGCCTTCCTGGAAGCATGTAGCGGACTTCTTGTTTGCGCAGGTCAGCTTTTCTGTCGAGGCCCTGCTGCGGTGGCGGGACGCCAACCCGGTCGATCTTCCGGTGTTTGCCGGCGTCATGGTTCTGGCCAGCGAGGCGCATGCCCGGCGGATGGCTGAAGTGATCCCCGACATCGACATTCCCGCTGGACTAATCGAGCGGGTCCGCGAAGACCGGCTGGCTGGCGTCGAGGCAGCCTGCGACCAGGTGGTCAGGCTCCGTGACTCGGGCGCTTTTGACGGGGTGCACCTGGTCCCGGTCGGCCGCTACCGGGAGGTAGCCGCCCGGCTTGAGCAGCTGCTGTTAAGTACGCGCTATTGAGTTATCAAAATTCGTGACTCAGCCTGACAGCGACACGGCAAGCACCAGGCGTACAGCGCCGATCGCTGCCAGTGCCGACCGCTACCGGCTGTCCTAGCAGTGGCGATGCGAAAGCCCAGTACTGCCGCTAGTTCGGGACGAAGGGGCCATCAGCCACGAGTCGCTGAGTGTCTATCTGCGTGACAACCAATGCGGTGGCGGATAAACACCCACGGACACCCGCGGACGGTTCGGCCAGCTCGAAGCCTGGATCGATGATGGTCGCGACGGTCCTTCGTTTGCCTGATAAGGAAGAGGTCA
>JBKQMG010000132.1:0-21498 GCA_052146815.1 Streptosporangiaceae bacterium
AGTAGGTGTCCACGAACCGCTCGGGCTGGCCCCAGATCGTCTCGAAGATGCCCGGCCAGGGGTTGCGGATGCAGATGTTGCCCGCGTTGCCGTCGAGGACCTCGTTGCCGTCCTCGTCGTAGATCACCGGGTACACGCCGAGGCCGCCGGGCCCGCAGCTGCCGGGCTTCATCGGCTTGATGGCCGGCAGCCCGCTGCCGAGGAACCCGCCGGTCTCGGTCTGCCACCAGGTGTCGACGATGGCCGCCTGGCCCTTGCCCACCTCGGAGTGGTACCAGCGCCAGACCTCCGGCTCGATGGGCTCGCCGACCACGCAGCCGTTCGGCCGGCCGGTGGTGCCGCTGGTGTACATCAGGAACAGCGGCGCCCCGGCAGGCATCGACACCGGCTCGAACGTCGCGCCGGCATGGTCGGCGAGCAGCTCGTCGACGAACACGTCCCGGCCGTCGACCATGGGGGACTTTGAGGCGTACTGGCCGGCCCGGCGCCGCCAGACCAGCACCTTGTCGACTCTTGGTCCTCCTGGCGGGCGGCCGTGAGCGCCTCGTCGGCCTCGACCTTGTGATCCGTCAGCTGGCCGCTGCGGTAGTCGGCGCTCCTGTGTCCGCAGGCGGCGCCGCTGAACCCGCCGAACACCCGCGAGTGAATGACGCCGAGCCGGGCGCAGGCCAGCATCGTGACGGGCAGTTCGGGCACCATCGGCATGTGCAGCGTCAGCCGGTCGCCGGCCTGCAGGCCCAGCGAATCGCGCAGCACCGCCGCGAACTCGTCGTTCACCCGACGGTGCAGTTCCGAGTACCTGATCTCCACGTGGTCATCGGACTCTAGTTCTGGCACGAAGACGATCGCGGTCTTGTCCGGGTTCGCCTGGGCGTGCCGGGCGCTGTACGGAGGAAGCGCGAGGACAGATCCGGACACGATTGCCGGGATCATCCGTCTGGCGGCGCCGGGCGCCGGCGCTGGGGTCGCCGGGCAGAGGCGCGGCGCGGCACGAGGACGGTCGTCGTGGCCGGGACGCCGCTGCTGGTTGCGAGCCGGCCCGGCACCGGGACGTGGCCTCCGCTGCTGCCTAGGTGACGTCACCCGCCGGCTGCCGCCCCTTCTAGCCAGCAGTGCCTGAGCGCTGAGCACTGCACGGGCCACGCCGCTGACGGCCCCGGTCTGGGAGCGCCAAGGTAGCGGTAGCGGGCTAGGAAGAGCCGCCGAGCGCTAGGCGGGCGGCGCTGACATCTTCCCGGCCGTGGCCGGCGTCGACGGCTGTGCGCCACTGGCGGGACAGCGCGGCGAGCAGCGGCAGCTGGTCATCGCCGGCGGCCCCGATGGCCAGGTCGACGTCCTTGAGCGCCCACTCCAGCGGGAACTCGGGCGCGAAATCGCCTCGTTCCATTTTGTGCAGTTTGGCGCGGCGGCGCGGTGCGTTTCAGCCTGCGCGTGCTACGCCCGCTTTCTGGAGGGTCTGGTAGACCGCTATTGCCGTAGCTTGCAGATCGTCGTTGGTATTGGGGTCGGTTGCGCTATTGGTGGCGAGCGCGATGATGATGCCGGAACGGGGGAAGTAGAAATGCACGACCCGGTAGCCGAGTGTCCCGCCTTCGTAATACCAGACCGTTCCCGTCGACGGGGTGGTGATCTGGAAGACGCCGAGTCCGAAGCCGGGATCAGCGGGCGTTGTCTTGCGTATCGGCTTGCCGTTACCTGGGATACCAGGCTCTCGAGCTGGCGCTGCTGGCGGGGCGGCAGTTCCCTGCCCCGGTAGAGGGCCCGGTCCCAGATGGTCATGTCCCGCAGTGAGCTCACGATCGCGCCGGCGCCTTGCGCCCACGTCAGCGCTAGCCGGGGCATGGCCTTGCCGAGCAGGGGCGGCGCCCCCGGCATGTAGAAGTACCCCGTCGGCATCCGGGCGGCATCGGCCGCAGGACAGGTATAGGGCGCGTAGCACGTGGCACGCAGGCCCAGCGGCCTGATGATCCGGTTGGTGAGCTCCTCGGCGTAGGAGCGGTGCGTCACCCGCTGGATGATCATCTGCGCAAGGATGTAATTCGTGTCCGAGTAAGCCCATCCCGCCGGTCCGAGCGGCACGCCGACGGCGTAGGACACCAGACGAGCGGCGGAGAAATGAGTGCTCGGATCCGCCGCGATCGCGGCCACGAACCCGGGCTCGAAGGCATAGTCCGCGATGCCGCTGGTCATGTTGAGCAGCTGCCTGATCGTGACGTGCCGCCAGGCCGGATACTGTGGCAGCCACTTCCCGAGCGGATCATTGATGGAGAGCTTGCCCTCGGCTTCCAGCTGCAGCAAGATCACCGCGGTGAACGCCTTGGTGTTACTGCCGATCTGCCACAGCGCACTGGTGGAGACAGGCGGCCCGCCGCCGTACCGGGTCGTGCCGACGGCCAGGTTGATGGCCGGTTCGCTGCCGGGGAGGGTCACCCGCAGCGAGACCGCGGAGATGTGCTCGGCTTTCCGCCGGGTGGTCAGGTAGTGGCCGATGTCGTGGCGCAGCGCTGCCCGCAGTGCGGTACCGCTGTGGCTCGGGTGGCCAGCCGAGGCGCTGGCTGCGGTGGCCGAGATTAAGGCGGCCGCGCTGAGGAGGGCGCACGTGGCCGCAGCGGCTTGGGCGCACGTGACACCCCAGCTGGCAGCTTGCCTCGGATGCTCTTGCGCGCGGTGCGGGTGGTGGCCCGCATGTCAGCTCCTGGGTCTGGTTGGGTGCGGGATGGTGGCGTTTCGCGGGGCCTTTCTGGCCAGGTCGGTGACGCCTTTCAGATGCTGCTGACGGGTTCGGGGACTGGATCGAGATTGCGAGCAGCGGGCTGGGCGGCCGACTGCCAGATCCTGGCCGCGAGCACGAACATCGCTATCGCCCAGGGCAGCATGAACAAGATGACCACAGCTCCCTTGGCCGACTGCGCTTCGGCGACTTCAAGGCCGACGGTGAACAGGACCGCCAGCCAGCGCGGCACGCTGCGGCTGCGCCACAACGCGAAGCCCATGACGACCGGGGCGGTGTACTCGCTGACGAAATAGAGGTACGTGAAGAGCTGCCCGGCTCCGGAGTTGAAGGATGTCATCAGGAATCGCGCGGCTGCGTCTGGTGAGATGTGGGCCGTCGCGGCGGCGGCGAGGTTGACACCGACCAGCACGTTGACGATGGCTCCGCAGAAGGCTCCGATCCCGCCGAGCAGTGCGGCGACGGTGGCGACCACCCAGCCGCGGCCTGTGACCAGCATGGCGATCGCCGCATACGAGACAGCCAGAGCGCCCAGGGCGAGGAGGGACAGCGTACCCGCGATGTACAGCTGGGTCGGGTGCTTCGCCGCGATGGCGAGCAGCTTCAGCCCGCCGGCCACGGTCGTGACCACCTGGTCGGTGCCTTTGGGGTCGAGGGCCTCGCAGCTAACGTAGAGCACGGCGGTGACGGGGAGGAAGATCGCCAGTATCCGCTGGCGTACCCGGGCAGCGTTGCCCGCTGGCATCTCCGGCTGGGGCGGTTCTGCCGGTCGCGTCATGGAGTTGATGCCGCGCGAGGGTCCTCCGCGCGCGGAGGACATAGGCGCAGCGGCTCCGTCGCCAGTGTGAGCGTTTGATTGTCTGTCGCGCATTACTGCCTCCTGGTTCTGCGGGCGGTCGGCTGCTGACGGTCGCGCAGCGCGCGCTTGCCCGCGAACCGCGGCTGGCAGGCGAACGGACAACAACATGTTCGGACGGGGCCGCAGGGTGCACCCCGGAGTGGCCCTCCGCCGTTGCTTTTCATTCTTCGCTGGCCATCGGCACTTCGGCAGGGATGGTGTCGGTCCGGGTGGTGCCGGGGATGGTGAGGGCGAAGTCCGCGCCGAACGCCGCGGCAGGGCTGACGGCTCCGGATGGGGAACGGGCGAGTGTTTCCTCGACGGCCCGGATGCTGGCGGCGGCTGTGAAGGCGTAGGACTCGCCGGTTTGCAGCCATGCTTCTGCGGTGACGCCATCCGGGGTGGTGGCTCGTGCCCATCCGAATGACCGGTAGGCCGGGGATCCGGCTGCCTCGGTATCTGAGGCTTGCGGGCTCGGGGCACTGGGCACGGCGGCGTAGGCGGTGACGTCGGCTGCGCCGGTGGCCTGGAAGGCTGCCTCGAGGTCCCCGGTGGGCAGCGGCATGATGGTGCAGGGTCCGTCCGGGAAGGTGATCGTGATGATTCCCGAGCCAAGTGGCAACGACTCGAGGTGGCCTGCCAGGCGGATCCATCCTCCGAAGGGCAGGTTCTCGCTTCTGGATGCCGCGACGCCCGGGCCTGCCCGTGCGACGGCCGCCCGGCTGGCGACTTCGAGGATTGCTGCGCCGCCGACCGCGTCGCTGACGTAGCGGGCGAGGCAGTTGGTGGCGACGACGCCGAACCCGACCCCGGGGATGATCGTGACCCCGGCTTGCCGGGCGCGCTGGTCCAGGTCGTATAGCGCGCGGAAGGCTTGCAGCTCGTTGCCGATGTCGAGGTAGTGGACTCCGGCGGCCAGGCAGGCTTGGGCGAGCGGGGCTGCGGTGTGCAGGAACGGCCCGGCGGTGTTGAGTACCAGGTCCACGCCGTCCAGCGCGGCCGTCAGCGCGGCCGGGTCGTCCAAGGCCGCTGCCCGGTGCTGCAGGCCGAGCTGCTCGGCCAGCGCGGCGACGGCAGGCGCGCTACGGCCTGCGAGCACGGGCCGGTGACCGCGCTCTCGGGCGCGCCGCGCGATCAGGGCGCCGGTGTAGCCGGCGGCGCCGTAGATCATCCACGAGCCGGGCTGGCTCGTGGCGCTTGCTCCGTTGCTGTCGTGGGTGATGTTGTCTGGCATCGCTAGCTCCTCGTCGTCAGGGTCCGGCGCCGCGCTCTGCAGGTGCCGTGAGCGGGGCGCTGGAACCCGGTGTCATGTCATGTGCGCGCAAGCGGGCTGTCCCGGATTCCCAGCAGTACGTCGCGGAACTTGGCGGGCTCGTCGAGGTGCGGGGTGTGCGCTGAGTTCTCGAACCAGATCAGCTGCTTGCGAGGTGCCTGCAGGGAGCTGGCGTACTGCTGTGCCGATTCGCCGGGGGCCACCTGGTCATCGCGGCCTTGCACCATGACGACGGGCACGTCGATGCGGGGCAGGGTGCGGGTCAGGTCCATGGTGGCCAGGTCAGGCAGCAGCGCGGCCTGCGTGGCGGTGACGCCGCGGACGGTCCGTATCACGTCCCCTGCCGAGTAATCAGCGCAGCGCACCAGGCTGGACACCAGTCCGCGGGCCAGGGTGGCGTAGGTCTGGTTGCGCGTTACTCCGCCGAAGTTGGAAGCCCAGCGAACCCGGGTGCCGAACTGTTTCGAGGTCAGGTGCGGAGGTGGCCCGATGGCCTCCAGCTGCCTGGTCGCGCGCCGGTTGCCGCGCTGCCGCGCTGTGCGCAGTGCGAACTCGTAAGCGCCGCTGGCAGCGGCAGCACCGTCGATATCCATCCCCGTTGCCACGAACGTTGCGACGAGGTCGGGCCGCTGGGCGGCAGCCAGCGCTGCGAGCGCGGCTCCGAACGAGAACCCGGCAATGTTGGTCTTCCCGCCGAATCGGTTACGGAGGTATTCGAGGAGCAACACGGTGTCGGCCACCATCAGATCCATGTTGACGCCGGTCCGGCCCTCGCGTCCCCGCAGCGAGCGGCCGCAGCCGCGCTGATCCCAGTAGACGACCGTGAAGACCTGCTCCAGCCCGAGGAGGTGCTCGAAGCGGCGCGCTTCGTTGATCATCGGCAGGCCAGGGCCTTGCTGGATCAGCAGGAGCACCGGATTGGACGCGTCCGCCCCGCGGATGCGGATCCACTGCGTGGTGTCGCCGGCCCGGATTGCCTCAAGGGAATCGACCGCCATCTTTGTGCCCCGCACGGCTACGCGCTCTCCAGTTTCGCGGTCTGGCCGGTGGCCCGGGCCAGGCGGTCTGCCGCTCCCGGATCATGCGCCGGCAGTATCGCCAGGCCCGGGTAGCGCTGGCGCATCTGGTTCACTATCGCGGTGGCTTCCCGCAGGTGCCGACGGCTCCCGACTCCGGGCACATGGCCGGCCTCGAGCACGTGCGCGTCGTAGGTCACGTCGCCGACCATCAGCAGCGGCGGCAGGCCCGGCCGGCGGACCAGCAGCGAGACCGAGCCGGGCGTGTGCCCGGAGGTGGGCAGCACGACCAGGCTGCCGTCACCGAACAGGTCATGACCTGAGCGGAACGGGGCCAGGCCGGGATCCTCGGTGGGCTCCGGCGTGATGCGGCGCCAGCGCAGGCCGGGCAGGTCAATGTGGCGCCGCATCAGCCCGCGTAGCTCCGGCAGCGGGCTGGAGAGCGTGTCCCACTCGGCCTGGCTGACGACGATGTCGGCGTGGCTCAGCTCCGACAGGCCGCCGATGTGGTCCTGGTGAAGATGGGAGAGGATCGCGGTCTTGACGTCGCCGATTGGGTAGCCGAGCTTCTCCATCCCGGAGGTGAGAGTCTGCTGCGCGCTGATATCGAACCGGGCCAGCCGGCCGTACAGGAAGCCCGTCATGCCGCCGGGGAAGTAGTCCGCCTCGGTGACCGAGGCCCGGTCCTGTCCGGTGTCGAACAGCACCAGGCCGTCGCGGTGCTCGATGATGTAGGCGTTGATGGGCCGCGGCGGCGTCCAGGTCCGGGAGGTGAGCAGCCACAGGGCGGTCGGGCGCCAGGTTGACGCCACGTGGTCGGGGCGGATCCGCACCTGGCCGGTGCTCACCACCGACACCCGGCGGATCGGATCGGTCACGTTCATCTCGGTGTCCTCCAATCACGTGTCGGAGCTGCTCTCGCCGCCGTGCAGGATCCTGCGGGCAATGGATCTTCACTCGGCCGGAGCTAGCTCCTGCCGGATTCGTCGTCGACGGCCGCCGTGCCCGGACTTGGCAGCGGTGGCCGGTCAGCCTCGTGGATCCGGCTGTCCCACCGGGTGTAGTAAGGGCGCACGCCGAACGCCTTCGCCGCAGCCCAGAGCGGCGGGAGCATCATGTTCTGCAGGGCAATCGGTGGTGCGGTGACCCGGCTTTCATGGCGGAAATGCCAGAAAGTCGCGCCCAGCTGCAGCGGATTGCGCGGGGCTCCCCTGGGTGTGGTGCTTCCGTCGGCGGCCAGGCCTGCGACGGCCTCGTGGAACTCCTTGCTCCGCAGCGCTGGACGCAGCTCGACGAATGCCTGGATCTCGCCCGGCCCGGGGTTCCCCTCGGAGTGCCGTACCCCGGCGGGCACGATAATGGTCTCGCCCGCCCTAGCCACCAGTTCCTCGCCGTTGAGGGTGAAGCGGGCCTCGCCGGAGGTGATGATGAAGCGCTCCTCCTGATGCGGGTGGATGTGCTCGGTGATGACGCCGCCGGGCACGCTGCGCCAGCTGAACCGGACCAACTGACCGCCGGTGTCGTCGCCGGTCGCGGTGAACTCGATCCACTCGCCGGTGGCTGAGTTGAAGAAAGGGCGGAAGCCGGTCATCGCCGTCTGAGCCCGGTCAGTTGTGCTGGCGCTTGCTGATGAGATCCTCAGCGATCGAGGACTTCTCGCCTTCGTCCGGGATGAGGGCCCAGGCCGCCAGGTAGGCCAGGACGCCCATGCCGCCGGTGATGATCGATACGACCGCCACCAGGACCCGGACCAGGGTTACGTCCCAGCCGAAGTACTCGGCGGCTCCGGCGCATACCCCGGCGAGCATGCGGCCCTTCCGGCTGCGTACCAGCATCTTGGTTCCGTCTGTGCTGCTCATGGGAGCCTCCCTTCCGTTAATCCGGGTCTGGGTGATCCCGGATTCCTGTTGCGGTGGCGCGGGTGCCGAACTGTCGGCCGCTGCGCTGGTCTGACGGCCCGAGATGACCGAGGTGGGTGTGCTGAAAGTGGTCGTCGTATTTCAGGCCGTAGCCGAGGAGACGGTCAAAGCCAACGTGAGCCAGCCATATCAGGCCGAGAGCAAGGACAAGAGGCCTGGTCTGCCACCAGCCGAAGGCGATCATGGCTGCCGGCAGGACAGTGCTGTGAGCGAGGTTGTACAGCTGGGCTCCGAGCCGACTGCCGCGCAGGTAGCCGACCATGAGCACGTCGGGGACTAGCAAGGCAAGCGGGACGAGCCACCAAGGCTGGCCGGTGGCCGAGTAAGCGATGAGCGCGCCGGCTACCAACACCGCGCCTTCCAGGCGAAGCCAGCGCCGCGGCACCCCGGTCACAGTGCCATCCGGCCGGGTAGTGACATCGGCGGAGGCGCTGACGGTTATCTCCGGTACCGCGCTCGCACCACCATGGTGCGCTTCAGCCCGCTGCATGCCTGCTTCGTCCACCCGACCTGTCCCCTCGGCGGTTGCGGTTCGGACGGGACCGGCTTTAGGCACGGCTAGGCACCGAGTCCAGGAAACGCAGCACGGCGGCAGTGGTGATATCAGGGCGCTGCGACTGCGGGTAATGCCCGGCCTCAGGAATCATGACCACTTGTCCGCCCAGCGCGGCGGCGATCCAGTCCGCTTCCGCGCGCGGGTCCGGAAAGTCGGGGTCCTGCACCCCCATCACGACCAGGACGGGAGCCTTGACGTCCGGCAGCCGCGCCTCGGCGGCCGCGTGACTCGTACGCGTAGTCAGCGAGAACGCTTTCGAGTGACCCGGCTTGTGCAGGCTCGCCACGACCTGAGCGCGGTACTCGCCGAAGTCCGCGGGCCGCTGGCCTGCGTACAGCTTCGGCAGATAGGACTTCCAGGAGGTGGCCGCCCACGGCGGCGCCATGGCTACGCGCAGGATCACGCGCTGCATCGCGCCCGCCGCCGGATTGCGGACGAACGGGCCGACGAGCACGAGCCCGGACACGAGATCGGGTTGCCGGGCCGCGGCGAGTACCGCGGATCCCGCGGCCATCGAGTTGCCGACGATCACCGCCGGGCCGCCGAGTTCGGTAATCAGGGCGACGACGTCGTCAGCAGTTTCCTCGTCGCCGTAAGACGAGAACGTCGCGTCGCTGTCCCCGTGACCGCGCAGGTCAGTGCACGCCACCCGGTAGCCCGTCTCGCGCAGGACCGGGGCCAGGAAACGATAGGCCGCCCGCAGGTCGCCCATGCCGGGCACGAGTACCACCAGAGGGCCGTCGCCGGCAATGTCGTAGCCGATGCGTCCTTCGGGCCGGGAGAGGTAACGAGTGTCGCTGGGCGCTTCCATGCTGGTCATATCTGCATTCCTCCGTTGTTCCTGCTGCGGATCCTGCGGGACCGCGGCTCCTTCCGCGTAGCGCTAGGTACTGACTGGCTCTGGGTCGGGTGCCTCGACCGGGCCCGGCGCAGGGCCGTCGTCTTCGCGGATGCCGTGCCGGGCGTAGAAGCGGCGCAGCGGAGCTGGTGCCCACCAGTTCGCGTCTCCCACCAGGCGCATCACGGCCGGGACGAGCAGCATCCGCACGAGCGTGGCGTCCAGGATCAGGGCGACGATCATGCCGACGCCCAGCATCTTGATGAAGGTGATGCTCGACAGGGAGAACATGCCGATGACGATCACAAGCAGCAGCGCGGCGCTGGTGATCACGCCGCCAGTGCGCTGCAGGCCACTGGCGATCGCCGCGGTGTTGTCGCGGATGACGTCGTAGCGCTCGCGGATCCGCGACAGCAGGAACACCTGATAGTCCATCGACAGCCCGAACATGATCGCGAACATCAGGACCGGGATGGTCGGGCTTATCGTCCCGTTCGGGGTGAAGCCCAGCAGCCCGGACAGGTGCCCGTCCTGGAAGATCCAGGTAACGACACCGAACATCGCCGACAGCGACAGCACGTTCATCACGATCGCCTGCACCGGCAGGACCAGCGACCCGAACGCGAGGAACATCAGCAGGAACGTCGCCAGCACGACGGCCAGCGCCATGAACGGCAGCGTGTGCCCGAGGCTGGACAGCTCATCGGCCAGCGCCGCGGTCTGCCCGCCGGTGTACACCGCGGCACCGGGAGGAGCGGCCACGTCCCGGACGTTCCCGGCGATGGCCCGTGCCTGCGGCGTATAAGGACCGGGGCCGTAGCTCATGTCCACCCGGGCGACGTCCCCGCGGACGCCGGTGACCTGCGCGCTGCTGATGCCGGGCACGTGGTCCAGGCGGCTGACGTAGGCGGTCAGCCCGGCGGCGCGCGACGGCGAGCCTGCAACGGCACCGGGGAACTGGATGATTGTCTCGATCGGGCTGGTGGGGTTGCCGGGGAAGTCGCGGTTCAGCGCTTCGGTGACGATGCGGGGCGCGGCGGCCGACGGCAGCACGGTGGCGTCGACGCCGCCCCAGACGACCTTCAGGAACGGCGAGCCGAGGGCGAGCAGCAGCACGACGATCGGGACCGCGTACAGGACGGGGCGGCGCATCACGCTGTGCGCCAGCCGGTACCAGCCGCCGCTGCCCTCGGCGGCCGGCGGCCGCGCGAGCGAGCGGCGGATCCGCAGCGAGTTCACCTTCGGTCCCAGCACGGCCAGCAGCGCCGGCAGCACGGTGAGGGCGGCGAGCATGTCGACCACGACGGTGGCGACGCCGCCGTAGCCGATGGACCGCAGGATCGTCTCGGGGAACAGCACCAGGCTGGCCAGCACGATCGCGACCGTGATGCCGGACACCAGCACAGTGCGGCCGGCGGTGGCGACGGTGCGGGCGACCGCATCCTCCACCGTGGCCTGCTTGTGCAGTTCCTCGCGGAACCGGGTGACCAGGAACAGCCCGTAGTCGATCCCGAGCCCCAGGCCCAGGATCGTGGTGATGTTCAGCGAGAATACCGACACGCCCGTGATGATGGTCAGCAGCCGCAGCACGGTGAACGAGCCGAGGATCCCCAGAGCGCCGATCGCTAGCGGCAGGCAGGCCGCGGTCAGGCTTCCGAAGATCACCAGCAGCAGGATCAGCAGGATGGGGAAGGACAGGCCCTCGGCCCTGGTGATGTTGGCGGTGGTCTGCTTGTCGATCGTCTCGTCAGTGGGGACTACGCCGCCGACCTGGCTGCGCAGGCCGGGTGCGCTGAGGTCGGTTTTGATCGCCTCGTAGCTGGTTTGCCGTGCACTGTCGTTGCTGCCGGCCAGCTCGAGCACGGCGTAGGTCTGATGGCCGGTGGCGCTGACGAACTTGGTCGACCTGGTAGACCAGTAGGTGGCGTATGACTCGACCTTGCTGTGCGGCAGCTTGGCCAGCGTGCTGGTGACCGCTGACCGGAACGTCGGCGAGGCCGTCGTGAGGGTCGTGCTGGAGTACAGGACGACCACGTCACCGGCGTCCCGGCCGAACGCTGATGTTGCCAGGTTCGCTTCGTGCTGGCTCTGGCTGTTCGGGGCGTCGAATCCGCCAGCTGTCTGCACCTTGGCGAAGATGGTGGTTCCCCACGCGATACCGACGACCGCGACCAGCAGGGCGATGACGAGGATCCGCCGCCTGCGCCGGTAAGCAGTGCGCCCCCACCTCTCGAATATGGATTGGCTGGCGGTCTTGGCGTAGCTGGCTGGGGTGCTCATGGCGTTACCGCCTCCGGTCTGGTGGTCATGGCGTGCTCGGCCGGGTCCGGTACCAGGCGACGGTCGCGGTGATGGCGGCCTCCAGCGGGGTGCCGGCGGCGCCGAAGGTCGTCTCGTATTTGGTGGTGTCAAGGACGAATGGCTGGTCGAACTGGTAGGACGTCTCGGCCAGGCCTCGCAGCGTCGGGTTGATCAGCCCTAGGGCGCGCAGGGCCGGCTTGTTCACCGAACGGACGGCGACAGGATGCCCGACCTGGCCGGCCACCAGGTCGAGAAGTGCCAGGGTGGTGACGGTCTGCGGGCCGGGAAGGTGCCACACCTGGCCGGCGGCGCGGGCGTCGGTGCCGAGGGTGGCCAGGCCGGCGGCAATGTCGGGAACGTAGCTGTAGGTGTGCGGCAGGTCAGGTTTGCCGATGAAGTCGGCGCGCCGGCCGGCCAGGGCGTTGCCGAAGACCCGCTCGCCGAGCGTTGACCCCTGGGTGACGCCGGGGCCGAAGAAGTCCGAGGCCCGCCCGATGGCGACGCGGACCCGGCCGGCGTCGGCGGCGGCCAGCAGGTCGCCGGTCATGGCCGCCCGGGTCCGGCCCTTGACGGTTGTCGCGGCCAGCGGGAGGTCTTCGGTCATCGGCCTGCCGCCGGTCGGGCCGTAGCCGTAGAGGTTCTCCAGGCTTACCAGCAGCGCGCCGGTGCGCTCGGCGGCGGCGACCACGCCCCGCTGCAGCGGCGGGAAGCGTTACGGCCACTGAGCGTACGGGGCGTTGAGGCACTGGTAGATGACTGCGGCGCCTTTCGCGGCATCGCTGGCCGCATCAAGATCGGTCGCGTCCGCCCCTCGCCAGTCGATCCGTTCTGCCAGGCCAGCCGGCCTGTGCCGCGACACTACCCGGACTATGAGGCCTCGTTCCGCGAGCAAGGCCGCGAGAACGCGGCCGACCTGCCCCGTGCCGAAAACCACATGCGGCCTGTCGTTGTCCACCAGCGGAGCCGGCACGGCAACGGCCTCGGCGGCACTCACTCCTGGTGAACTGTCAGGCATCGCAGCGGCCGCCGACATCAGGCCATGCCCTGCTTGATGTACCGGGGACGGCAGACTGCGGGGCGGCATCGTTACTTCGCAGTTGCGCGATGACGTCGCAACTCAAGACGGTGTGTGTCGCTGACGGAGAGCGGGCACAGGAAAAGTCGGATGCCGCCATGTGTCACCCTCGGCTTGGCTGCGCACAAGACGCCACCGAGGTCCAGGGCAGCCGAAAAGAATATCGATTTCGTCCACACGCAGGATGGACGAATATACCACCCTGTTTCGGACGCTACGCCCAATCCGCCGGAGAGACAAGGACGCCGGGTGGTCGGGGGCCAGGAATCCGGCTACCGGACACTCATGCCTCGCGGCGCGGGCAGCCACCGGCACGGCGCGAGCGCCGGCGCGAGCAGAATAGCCGCAAGAATCACCTCGCAGATGTCAGCCTCAGGCCCTCTGCGGCTCGCGCCCGACGCTGCTCGCTGGCACGAATGCGAGCCCCGCTTGCTCGCCCCTGCCTGACGGCGCGACGGCCACAATCGAGGTTGCCATGAGCGGGCTCCAGGCTGGGCTGACAGCGACGGCAGCACACTGCACGGCAGGACCAAAGCGACCGCTTTGCCACGAGATGGCCTGATCTACCGGCGGTATGGCCGACACCACTTGGACGGGCCGATGGCCCGCGCCTGCCGCGATCGGCCTTCGGGGGCGCGCTGGCATCGATGAAAGCACGATCGCCGATCACGATGGGCGATAATCACCATCGGCGTCAGCATCTGCCGTCGCGACAACATGAGGTCGCACTCTGCGAGTGAACTCGCCGAGGAGGGCCGACCGCATCGGCACCTACGCCGGGCCGACTACACGCCGGACGCGCCTCCGGCATGTGGCACAATCCAAGCCCGGCGCACCACGACGCTGAGGACGCCAGAACTGGTCGATCTGGCGTCTCGGCCACGACAAGCCAGCCAGCAGGCCACGAGGCACTAAATCGGCGATCTGCGATCGCCCTTGAGGACACCGACAACGCCGGGCAACGCACCTCGGCGAGTTACGGCCGAGCCTCAATACGTGAGGGAGCATGCAGATTAGCGCATAAAAATGCGTGTTGCTCAACGCACTATTTTCGGCATGTGCGAGCATCGCCGTACGCCACGCGGAACGCGCCACCATCCGGTTCTGCGCGTTCACCAGCGGTCAGGGCGTCAGGCGCACTGCCGTGCGGGCCGTCGGGGTTGTGCGCTACCGACCTGCGGCTGTCACCACGCTGTGTGACCATGGCGCAGGGGTCTGTGCGCGGACTCCGGCTAGGCCCGCGCTCGGCCAGGCGATGGTGCGGCCAGCAATAAGTGGGTGATGGAGCACGAAAGACCCGCTGAGATGGGCTCCGTGATCGTGTTCCAGGCGCACACCAGGAATGGCATGTGCGGGCGTTTCCGGCATTAGCGACCAAAGGTCACTAAGTGTACCGGACATGCTGCGTTATAGTGCTTCAAAGTCAGCTTTCCCTGGGAATACGCCCACGAGCATGTACAGGAATTAGGTACGTGGTCGGAAGTGATGACTTCGGCAGGCACGCCGCTGCGCCGCTCGGCGCGACCCGGCTGGTAGGGCAGCGGCTGTCCGACGAGGGCAAGAGCAGGTCCCTCGGTCTTGGCTTCCTGGACAGCTCCGTCAGCTAGCGCCAGCCACTCCCGTGGCCTGGCACCTGATGACGACCGGGCTGGTGCGTGTCGCCTGAAGCGCACCCTGGCTCCGGGGATTTCGTCACTCGCCCGGCTGTCCATGTCATCCAGAATATCCGCCGAGCGGGGAGGGGAGTGATTCTCGTGGCCTGCGGCCAGCGGTTCCTGATGTCTGGTACGGCCCCCGGAGGGCCGCCCTTGACGCGGTGGCCGCGAGCGGGACAATTGCGGGCGAGGAAGACGGCCGTGCCCTGCACCGGACTGCGTGACGTGCAAGCTCGTCTTGATCTACGCGCCCTACGGTGTGGCCCCGGCTTGCGCCGGGCGGGGGCCTTCACAAAGGCGGAGCCCGGATCTAGCCCGAGTTTCCTTGGGCTGCCCCGCGTTTTCCGGACAGTTTACTAAGAAGTTCGAAAGTAGCCCGACTTTGATCTTGTGAGCTGCCACTATGGAACGTGCGCGAAAACGACGGCCGCAAGCTTGATCACGAGACGCTCGAAGTGCTGCGGATCCGGGCGGTGGAGCAGGTCGCGGAAGGCGCTCATCCCGAAGACGTGGCAGCCGCGCTGGGGCTGCACCGCAAGACCGTCTACGGGTGGCTGGCGAAATACCGCGAGGGCGGGAAAGGCGCGCTGACGGCGAAGCCGGTGCCGGGCCGCCCGCCGAAACTTGGCGGCCAGCAGATGTCCCGGCTTTACGGGCTGATCGTGGGCCAGGACCCGCGGCAGATGCAGTCCGGGTTCGCGCTGTGGACCCGGGAGATGGTCCGCGAGGTGATCCGCCGCGAATTCGGCGTCCGGCTGTCCGTGGTTTCCGTGGGCCGGCTCTTGCGCAAGCTCGGACTCTCGCCGCAGCGGCCGTTGCACCGCGTCTATCAGCAGAACCCTGAGGCCGTTGACCGGTGGAAGCGCGAGGAATACCCCGCGATCCGCGCCCGGGCCGAGGCTGAGGGCGCCACGATCTGGTTCGCTGACGAGGCCGGGATCCGGTCGGACTACCATGCGGGTACCACCTGGTCGCCCGTCGGGCAGACCCCGGAAGTGAAAAACACCGGCGCCCGGTACTCGGTGAACATGATCTCCGTGGTGTCCGCGAAAGGCGCGCTGCGGTTCGCGGTCTACGAGGGCAGCACCAGCGCCGCGGTGTTCATTGATTTCTGCAAGCGGCTGCTGCATGATTCGCCTGGCCCGGTGTACATGATCGTCGATGGCCATCCCGCGCACCGCGCCACCGCCACTCAGGACTTCGCCGCCGCCACGGAAGGCCGGCTGAGGCTGTTCTTCCTGCCTGGCTACTCACCCGAGCTCAACCCCGATGAGCGGGCCTGGAAAAACGTCAGGCACGACCGCATCGGCAAGACCGGCGTCACCAGCAGGCAAGACCTGAAATCCAAGGCCATCGGCGCCCTGCGCCGGCTCCAGAAGCGTCCCGCTCTGGTCCGGGCACTCTTCGCTGACCCGCACCTGCGCTACATCACCGCATAACCCGAATCAGTCGGCCTACTTACGCACTGCTTAGTAATGCCGCCGACGCAGCCGGCCCGCCGCCGGCTATCCTCCCACCGCCCGCTAAAGAGGGGAACTGGAGCATCCCGGGTTTCGTGCACACCTGGTTTCGTGTTAGCAGCCGTGCCGGGTGGCCGCTGCTGTGGTGAGGTTCGCTACCTGCCAGGGCGCACTGCACGGCGGCTGGGATCATGACCTCCAGCAGCGCACCCTCAGCATCGTCTTCGCCGGCCCGCGCGCCGAGTCCCTGAGCCGGGCCCGCCGCGACACCCAGATAGAGCCTCCGGGCACCCGCCGCGCCGAGCGCCGCTCCAGGTTCAAGCCTCGCGCGGTCTGGCTACAGCCTGACGGGCCCCTGGGCGGTGATGACCTGCTGCCAGGTTCGCGGCAGCAGCATGAATGTGCATCTGCCCGAAGAGAGGCGAGCACTGATAGCCAGAATGTGCAGCACATATTTACCGGAGCCGCTGATCCTGGCGTACCCGCCAGTCCCGCGGCTCAGCTTGTAAGTACCGCGCTGGCTGAGAGTGAACAGGCACGTCTTCTTGTTCAGGGCCTGCTTAGTGTGCACGGCATGATGCCTGACCGTGAAGCTGCCGCCGGGGAATTTAAACTTGTCAGTCTTGCTGCCTTTGACGATGTCAATGCCGCCGGCGGTGAATACGCCGGTCGCGATGAGGCTGCCCGGTCTGGCTGTCGCCGAGGTGGTCATCGCCTGGAAGTGCTCGATTCCTGAGTGCGCTGAGCTGGCCGGGCTGGCCGGCCGGGCGCTCGCGGCCGCCAGGCTAGTACCGCTGATCATCGCGGCCGCGGCGACCGTGGTGATCACGGCGGCTAGCGTTCTGCGCATGCTGCCTCCTGCTAACGGGATTGTCGGTTAATGGCGCGACCTTAGCATTAGCTGACCTGCGCAGATAGCGGAATGAGGAGTTCGCCGACTCGTTGTCCGCCGCCGTGCCGGCAATTAGACCGGGATATTATATTTTGCCATATTAGCTGTTAGCCCCAAAATGGCTTACGCCGCCGGAATGTGCAGCGAGGCACGCGCCCGCACGCTTCCGGTCATGAGGTGATCATGAGGCGCGCCCGCGGCCGGCCGCCCGCCCGCGGCCTCGCTGCCTTGGCGGCTCCGCGATGATGGGTGGGCGAGGAAGCAGGCGGCAGCCCAGGAGAGCGGTAGATGACGCGCTACGCGGACGTGATCTTCACCGGCGGTCCCGTCTACTCGGCCGACAGCAGCGGCCGCCGGGTAGCTGCTGCCACGGTGCCCGGCGGCCGGCCAGTGACCGCGGTCGCCGTCAGCGGCGGCCGCATCGTCGCCGTCGGCGACGCGGCCGCAACCGCGATTAGCGAGCTGTCCGGCCCGAAGACCGAGCTGGTCGACCTGCGCGGCCGCGCACTGCTGCCCGGCTTCCAGGACGCCCACGTGCACCCGGCGTTCGCTGGCGTGACGATGATGGGCTGCAATCTGATCGGCGCGGCCAGCCTGGCGCAGGCGCTGGCCCGGATCAGCGCGTACGCCGACGCGTACCCGGACAGGGAGTGGGTGGCCGGCGGCGGCTGGCGGATGGAATGGTTCGCCGGCGGGACGCCGGGCCGCGAGATCCTCGACCGGGTAGTGCCCGACCGGCCCGTCTACCTGGTCAACCGGGATGCCCACGGCGCGTGGGCCAACTCCCGCGCGCTGGAGCTTGCGGGCATCGATGCCCGGACGCCCGACCCGCCCGACGGCAGGATCGAGCGCGCGGCTGACGGCAGCCCGCAGGCACCCTGCACGAGGGCGCCGCCAATCTAGTCGGCGACAAGGCGCCGCGGCCCAGCTTTGACGATAGGGCGGCCGGACCACGAATGGACGGACTGTGGCGTCAGGCTGCTATGGCGGGCATCTGGCGGCACAGAGCATGATCACCATGCAGTCAGCGTTTGCCGAGGTCAGCACATCTTTTGGCTGGTCATCGGGTGGCGCCCCCAGCAGGATTCGAACCTGCGCACACGGCTCCGGAGGGGAATGCTCCGCAGGCCCTCTACCTGGCAAAACGCGCTGAGCCGGTCTGGCTGGGGGGTGTGTGGGGAGCACTTCTCCGGCTCGATGAATGTGGCCGGTCCGCGTCATGCGTGTGCTCTTCCGGGGCCGTGTGCTGGTTTGCCGCGCGCCGCGCAGAACCCGCCCTCCAAGCCTGCATCAGGAGAAAGCGCCGGGCCGCCGACTGCCCCATATGAGCGGCTGCTCCAGTTCCTTGCCTCCGTCATCGCGGAACCGCCCAGAAAGCGCAAAGTGGAGATCGTTCTGCCAGCTTGCGCTAGCGCACGCACATGGGTGCAGCGGGCGGACGGAAGAACTCCAGCGCTTGCCAGTTCCGTCCGGGGCTAGCTGGCCAGTGCCCGGTCGACCAGGGCGCGGTAGTCGTCCACCAGGCCGGGCAGCGGCCGCAGGTGAACGATAGTTCCGTCCCCAGCCGGAACAAGATCGATGACCTGGCACACAGCGGCGGCGTCTTCGTCGCCGGCCACCACGAGGGCACCGGGTGTGACCTGGGCAGGATCGCGGGCCTCATCCAAGAAGGTCCACAGGTAGCCAGTCTGATCCTCGTCATTGAGGTCAGCGGTGATATCGACCCGGTACATCTCAGCCCTCCCCTCGCCAGATCTCACTCTTAGCGTACTGGGGGTTGGGTCGGGCAGGGCCTAGCGCGGCCAGCAGTTCTCCGAGCTCCCCGTCATCGGCCCGCTCCAGGCGCACCGTGAAATGCGGTCGCTGCGCGGTAGGCAGCAACTCGAACCCGTGGTCGCCCAGCTGGGCTGCGGTCGGCAGGTAGATGGTGCGGAAGCTAGCGAACCGGCGCCGGAGCAGGACCTCCAGCGGCATTCCCAATACCGCGAAAACCGAGATACCCAGCAGCGGCTGACCGTCCAGGGACCAGGCCCTGGCGGTCCGCTGAGCGTGACGACGGAGTTTATCCACGGTGTCCCGGCCGCCGCGAACGACCAATATGGTCTCTGCGGGCGGCAGCTCCGCCCGCAGCATTGCACGCTGCTCAATCCGGCCGCTGGACACCAGCCCAGGCTATCGACGGCCAGTACTCGTTTTCTGTACCGGCGCATCCATGAGGTCCAGCGATATCGGCGCCATCCGGACCGCCTCTCGTCGCCTGGTCCTGGCCGTCACCGCGGTCACTCTGCCTGCACTGGCTTGGCTGGCAAGCCATCTCGTCGCTAGCCCGGTACTGCGCGGCGGCGTACTCGCCGCAGGCGTTGCACCGGCAGAAGTCCCTCGTAGCGTTCACCGGATTGGCCGGCGGTGCGGTCGCCCTGGCGGCAGGCTTGCTCGTCGCCTCCACCGTGCTGACGGTCCTTCTCGCCGGGCCGATCCTCACCGTGCTGGGCGCGCATTCCTCTGCCTCGCAGCTCGGGCTGCTGGCCACCCTGGCTCTCGTCGTGGCGCTGCCTCTCCTCGCGGGCTCGGCGATGCGCACCCTCGATCCGTTCAGCGGCGAGCAGCCGCTGCTGCGGAGCGTGGGCACCGTGAGCCTGCTCGTGGCTGCTCTGGGAAGTGGCCAGCGAACTGCATCTGCGGGCCAGCGATACCCGCGTCGTCGCGGCGCTCCTGCTGTACCTGGCGGGGGGCGCCGTGCTGGGGCGGCTGCTCGCGATCGGCGTTCCGTCACGTCGGCGGACCGCGATCGTGCTGCCGACCGCCATGCGGGACTTCGCCGTGGCCGCGGGCATCGCTGCCAGCGCGTTCGGCGCTGCCGCCGCTGCGCCCCTGGGCATTTACGGGATTCTGGTCCTGGTCTTCGGCAGCGTTGCCATCTATGCCGTCAGGCCGCACTGAGGGAGGACGCCGGGCGGTGCTCCCGCCCGCAATTCCTACCGGGATAGTCAGCTATCGTGGCCCGATGCTCGGGCCTGGCTGGACGCAGTTGGTCGCTCTGGTGGCGGCGTTCGGCATCGCGGTGCTGGCCACGCCTGCGGGAATCTCGGGCGCCGTGCTGCTGCTGCCGTTCCAGGTCAGCGTGCTGGGCACGCCGAGCCCGGCGGTCACCCCGACAAACTTGCTCTATAACGTGGTCGCGACGCCCGGTGCCCTCTACCGGTACTGGCGGCAGGGCCAGACCGGCGGCCGCCTCGCCCTGGTGCTGATCGCCGGAACCCTGCCCGGTGTTATCGCCGGATCGGTCATCCGGGTCACGCTCCTGCCGAGCCCGCACCTGTTCGACTTCGTTGTCGCGGCGGTGCTGCTGCCGCTCGGCGCGTGGCTCGCGCCGACCCGGCCGGTCCGCGCAGGAGGGGAAGCACGGCCGGTCCGGGTGATCCCGCTGCCCGTGCTGATCCTGCTCGCGGTGGTGGTGGGCTGCGTCGGCGGGATCTACGGGATCGGCGGCGGCTCGATCCTGGCTCCCATCCTGATCGGCACTGGCCGCCCGCCGCGGGAAGTCGCCCCGGCCGCGCTGGCGTCGACGTTCGTGACGTCGGTGGCGGGCGTGGTGACGTTCCTGATCTTGTCGGCGCATCACCACGGGTCGGTGGCACCGGACTGGCCGACCGGGATCGCGCTGGGTATCGGCGGCCTGGCGGGCGCGTACACCGGCGCCCGGCTCCAGCGGCGCCTGCCGGACGTGCTGATCCGCCGTGTCATGGGCGTTCTCGTGGTCGCTATCGGCGTCCGCTACCTGTGGTCGGGCCTGGGCTGACGGCGGGATAATCGGGGCATGGCAGAGCAGGCAGACCCGGCGGCGCTGTGGGACGACGCCTACGCCCCGGGCGATACCAGCCGCAGCTGGTTCCGGCAGGAGCCGGGCCTGTCACTGCGGATGCTGGACGCGGCCGGTGTCGGCGCGGCGGACAGCCTGATCGATGTCGGCGGCGGGGCATCCACGCTGGCCGACGCCGTGATTGCCCGCGGATTCAGGGACGTCACCGTTCTTGACGTGTCCGCGACCGGCATGCGGTACGCCCGGTGGCGCCTCGGCGAAGCTGCCCGTCAGGTGTCCTGGGTAGTGGCCGACCTCCTGACGTGGCGGCCGGAACGCCGTTATCAGGTCTGGCATGACCGGGCGGTCTCCACTTCCTGACCACCAGCCACGCCCGCCAGCAGTACCTGGAGGTCCTGCGCCAGGCCACCACCACCGGCAGCGTTGCCGTGTTCGGCTGCTTCGCCCCGGACGGCCCCCGGCAGTGCTCCGGGCTCCCCGTCGCCCGCTATGACCCGCCCAGCCTCGCCCGCCAGCTCGGGGGCGCCTGGTCGCTGATCGCCGCGGAAACAGAGGAACATGCGACCCCTGCGGGCCTGGTCCAGCCGTTCACCTGGGCTGCGTTCCGGCGGCACGGCGACGGCCGGGAATGACGCCCGCCACCGTGACCGCGGCCTCTTCCTAGCAGCAGTCCGCGCCCCGCCACGACCGGGTGCCTTCCCAGACCGACCAGGCGGCGATGCCGAGCGCGATGACGGGATCGACCGGCCACCCGCCCGGCCACGCAGCAACAATGACCAGGCCGGCCAGCACGGCGGCCGCCTGCGCCGCGCACATCAGATTCTGGGTGCCCTCCCCGGCCGTCGCACCCGAGCCCAGCCGCTGGCCCAGGCGCCGCTTGGCCGTCCCCAGCACCGGCATGATGACCACGCTCGACGCGGTGAGCACGATCCCCAGGACTGACGTGGCGGCCGGATGGTGCCCGGCCAGGTCACGGACGGCTTCCACGACGATGTACGGGCGGATTCAACCGGTCAACGCAACACCTTGCCTGAGAGGTGAGGTGCATGATCTTGGGGCGCCCAGCGATTCGGGTGGAGGTTCAGCGGCGGTACTGGTCGCTGATCCGGGCGGGCGAGGTCCCC
>JBKQMG010000133.1:0-2818 GCA_052146815.1 Streptosporangiaceae bacterium
CATCTGCGGCAGGTGCTGACCGAGTACCTGCGGCATTACAACACCGCCCGGCCGCACCGTGCCCTCGGCCAGCCCGCACCGGCTCAAGCTCACACCCGGCCACCGCAGATCAACCTCGCCGAGCACCGGATCCGCCGGAAACAAGTCCTCGGCGGACTCACGAACGAATACCAGATCGCCGCCTGACATGCCCACGCTGCTACGAGAAGACGCAGGTCACCACCACGATCGTGTATTCGAGCCCCACAGGGTGGACCACACGGGCGTACCGCCGAAGCGGATCGCTTCCATCCTCGGCCACGACGGCACGCGCGCTACCGAGACGGTCTACATCCACGGCCAGGAGGTCATCGGCAAGACGGGAGATGAGTTCGAGACCTACGGTAACCAGTTTGGTAACCAGTCAGCAGAAGGGAGCTAGAGCTCATGATCCAGATAGCCGATGACCTGCGGAAAAAGAGTGGAGCTATGGGGATTCGAACCCCAGACCTCTTGCATGCCATGCAAGTCGGGCAACCTGCCTACCAGGGGCATCAGTGGCTTCCACCTGCTGATCTAGTGCGCCGAAGTGCACCTGAGTGTTTCCTGGTCGCTGGGCGTTGGCTGTCCACTTGGCTGTCCGCTATCCCTTGATCACAAGCTATTCGAAGCCTCGCACCCCCTGCGAGTAACAGCGGCTGGCCAGCTGCCGTACTCAAGGACGCCCCGGTCGCGCCGCGGCCTGCCCCGCCTGCGACTAGTCAGCTGGCCTTCCGCAGCGCGGCCTCGAGCTGCTCCCGGACGATCCGGGCTAGCTCATCCCGCGAGACCAGCAGCTCCTCGCCGGTGGTCTCCTGCCGGAGCCGCTCCAGGACCATCCGCAGATCAACACGCGTAGCGGTGCACGAGTATGTGGTGCGGGCGACCGCAGATCCCTGTCGCAGCGGCTGCTCTCGGTGACCGCCGACCCTCGGGTGCTGCCGTACCCGATGGCCGTCGCCAACGTCGGCCGGATGGTCGGCACGCCGCTGACTGACCTACGCACGGCCGTGCTCGAGCAACTCAAGGGCATCGACGGCAGCACGCACCTAAACGACGTCCTGCGCTCCCTCGCCGAGGTGCCAGTCCTGGTCCGCCCCCTTTCAGGTTCAGGGCAGTGCAGCGCCCACGAAAGCTGACGTCAAACGGCCGCAGCGGTGTGCGGCAGTCAGCCTGTCCAGGTCACGTCAACAATCGTGACCGTCTCCGAACCGTCGTCGATCAGGTAGGTAACCAGCCCGACAGCACCGAACTCAGCGCGCCTGACGTACGGATCGCTAGCCGGAAATGTCCGTAACGGATCATCCGGGTATCCGGTAATTTCAGCCATGGTGACAACGAGAGCATCGAGAGCCGCATCGGGAAGGCCGCCGACCTGGCCGAGTGCCCTGCTGGTCAGCTCGACCCGGTAGGTCACCGCGGCCGGGCTCGCGCTGCTGCCAGCCGCTGCTCCCAGTACGGGACGGCCGTCTCGGCCGGGACCGTGCGAGCTGTGCCCATCCGGACGGCGCCGAGATCCTCGTAGTAGCCGCTCCGGCTGGTCGCGACGACGGCGAGGCTCCACATGTGCAGCACCTGCCGGAGCCTTTTGTATCCGGCGGGGTCGTGGGCGGCCTCCACAGCCTCCTGGTACTGGCGCAGGAACTCGGCACGTTCCTGTGCCGGAAGGCGCTCAAGGATCACCTCTGGATCGTAAGGATCCTGGTGATGGACCTGTTCCGCTGACACGCCGCCGAGTCTACGCCCGCCATCTGACACAGCTCAGCCAGCGAGGCAACCCGGACGGGTCAGCCCGCCATCTCGCCAGCGGCCGTCAGCCGCGAAACCAGAGCAGCGAAGCGCAGCGAAACTTAGCGTTCCCCACCGGCACCGGACGTCCCAGGGATTGTTGGTCCGGATACTCAGCCAGCCAGCCTGTTCACCGAACCCGACGGTCAGCCGCCATCCACAGTCAGCCTGTGGGCCTGGGTGCCGGTCAGACACCGTCAAGACATGTCCGCCGCGACGGCCAAGCGATCTTAGAAGCAGTCCGCGTGACCATAAAACATGCCCTGCCCCAAGCCCAGCTACCTGGTCCTGCACCGGCCCAGCCGCCTGCATTTCAAGAGCGACTCGCCGCTGCGCTGGCCCAAGGACTACATCAAGTTCTGCGCCCGCGACCGCGGCCAGCCGGAGGAATGGGCAGCCATCGGCGGCGACGTAACCATGTTGCCGGTCCCTGCTTCGGCTAGCTGCTAGCCCCGTCACCCGGCTTGGTCAACGGACATGAGGTGAGTCATCCGCTCAGCTGCGACTCGTCACCCGGGGCACGGCAGCACGGGGACCCCTGGCCTTACTCGCTGCAGCCTCCACGTGATCGATGCGAGAACCCTGCCGGCACCGCAGCACCAGAACCAGGCCTGGCCCTCGACTTCCAGGCCGCGATACGGCGCTATTCGGACCCGGCCCCCTGCACCAGGTTGTCATCGCCTCCAGCCACCTGCCGCTCAAGAAGACGGGCGACCTGTGGCCCGGCGCCCGCGTTGGCCACCACCTTGAGCCACTCGGCGCTCTGAATCGTCGCCAATCAGCTTCTCGCCCACTCTCCGCTGTTTGAGTTGAACCAGACCCATTTCCTCAGCGGGCCGAGGCGCTGGTGTGGGCACCGGCAGCCTTCCGCAAACACGGGGTCTACGGCCACGCCCATGGAGGTGGTGTATGAGATGGCCACCTCGTGATCTATTCTTATCTAAGCACCAATGGCCTCAATTGTCACGCCGACACCATTAGTTTCAAGCTGATTTCCGGTTTTCTGGCAGGC
>JBKQMG010000134.1:0-98280 GCA_052146815.1 Streptosporangiaceae bacterium
TGCGGCCGGGCCCCCGGCCGCAGCCGGCGGCGTCAGCCGGCCGGCCCCTGGCGCGCCGTGCTCGGGTCGCGGGTACGGTCAAAGATGCGCAGCGGGTCGCCGCCGGCGGCGCCCAGGTCATCGTCCATTCCGTCCATTCCGCCGTCAGGGAGCGTGCAGCAGCGATGGTCCTCTCGTTCATCGTCGACGGAGCTGAGGTCAGCGTCCCGCAGGCCGATGGCCAGACGCTGCTGGACGCGCTGCGCGAGGACCTGGGCATCACCGGGCCGAAGCCTGGCTGCGGCGAGGGCGCCTGCGGGGCCTGCACCGTGCTGGTCGGCCGGCGGGCCGTCACTTCCTGCACGACGCCCGCGGCCGAGGTCGCGGGGCAGCGGATCACCACGGTCGCGGGCCTCGCCGAGGACGGCATCCTGCATCCCGTCCAGCAGGCGTGGCTGGAGACCGGCGCGATGCAGTGCGGCTACTGCACGCCCGGCTGGCTGACCGCGACCGCGGCGCTGCTGGCCCGCACGCCCGATCCGTCTGACGACAGGATCGCCGCTGAGCTGGCCGGCCACGTCTGCCGGTGCTGCACCTACCCCCGGATCCTGCGTGCGGTCCGCCGAGCGGCCGAGCTGATGAGCCATCCCGAGGAACTCCAGCCCGTCCCGCACCAGCCGGACGGCCTGGTCTTCGATCAGCAGCCGGGTGATGCCGCAACGGTGCCCGCCGGGCCGGTGCCCGTCGCGCGGGTGCCCGCCGGGCTCCCGTGGGATCAGGCGGCCAAGGACGGCGAGTCTTTCTTCGGGCCGCTGCCCGACGGGCTCGTCACCGTCGTCGCCCCGGAGCCCGGCGCTGGCACCGGCCTGGCGGGCAGCTCACCGGCGGGGGGCGCCCCGGCCGCCGCGCCCGGGCCAGCGCAGTGGGACGCACCGGACGAAGCGTGGGTCCACGTCGGCGCCGACGGCGTGGTGACGGCGTTCACCGGCAAGGTCGAGGGGGGGCAGGGCACCCGCACGGCGCTGGCGCAGCTGGTCGCTGAGGAGCTCGCGGTCGGGCCGGGGTCCGTGCGCGTGGTGATGGGCCGCACGGACGTCTCCCCTTTCGACCTCGGCACCTTCGGCAGCCGGTCGATGCCGCACGCGGCGCCGCCGCTGCGGGCCGCCGCCGCTGCCGCGCGGGACCTGCTGCGGGAGGCGGCCGCGCAGCGGTTCGGCATCCCGGCCGCGGACCTTACCGTGGCCGGCGGCCTGATCGCGGGGCCCGACGGCGCGCCGAGCATCAGCTACGCCGACCTGCTGTCCGGCGTGCGCCGGGTCGAGCGGGTGCCCGCCGACAGCCCGGTCACCGAGCCGGCCGCCTGGCAGTCGGCAGGGCGCCCCGCCCGCGCCGTCGGCGGCGCCCACGTGGTGACCGGCGCCAAGCGCTTCCCCGCCGACCTGAGCATGGACGGCATGCTGCATGGCTGCGTACTCCGGGCCCCGGCGTTCGGCGCCCGGCTCCGCAGCGCGGACACCCGCGCCGCAGCGGCGATGCCCGGCGTGACGATCGTCCGCGAGGGCGATTTCGTCGCCGCCGCGGCCCCGCGGCGGGCCGACGCCTGGCGCGCGATCGAGGCCGTCGAAGCGAGCTGGGAGACCGAGCCGCAGCCGGACCGGGCGCAGCTCACAGCCTGGCTGCGGGCACATCCCATCGAGGGCGGCGAAGGGTGGAGCGCCCCGTTCCGGCACGAGACAGGTGACGTCGACGCGGCCCTGGCCGCCGGCCCGGTCCGGCTGTCGGCGCAGTACACCGCCGCCTATATCGCCCACGTCCCGCTCGAGGCCAGGTCCGCCCTGGCGCGCTGGGAGGAGGGCCAGCTGACGGTATGGACGGGCACGTCCACGCCGTTCCGGGCGCGCCGCGAGCTGGCAGCCGCGCTGGGCGTCGCCGAGACCGCCGTCCGCGTGATCGTGCCGGATTACGGCGGCGGGTTCGGCGGCAAGCACGGCAGTGCCGTGGCCCTGGAGGCTGCCCGGCTCGCGCGGGCCGCCGGCCGGCCGGTCAAGGTGCAGTGGAGCAGGCACGAGGAGTTCCACTGGAGCTATCTGCGCCCGGCCGCGGTCATCGACGTGGACTGCAGCGCCGACGCGAGCGGCGCAATCACCGGCTGGTCGTTCACGAACATCCTCTCCGGCCAGATCGGCATCCTGCCTTCGTACCGGATCCCGCACCAGCGCCTCGTCTACCAGCCGGCGCAGCCGCCGCTGCCACGCGGCTCGTACCGGGCGCTTTCCGCCACGGCGAACAGCTTCGCGCGCGAAGCTCATCTCGACGAGCTGGCCGCGGCCGTCGGCGCTGACCGCCTCGAGTACCGGCTGCGGCACCTGGACGACGAGCGGCTCGCGGCGGTGCTCGTGGCGGCCGCCGGCGAGCTGGACTGGCAGCCCGCGGCACCGCCGGCCGGGCTCGCGCCGGGCACCGGAGTCGGCATTGCCGGCGGCTTCGAGAAGGGCGGCCGGGTCGCCACCGCGGCGCAGGTCCGGGTCGATGACGACGGACGGCTGGACGTGCTCCGCCTGGTCACGGCCTTCGACTGCGGCGCCGTCGTCAGCCCCGACAACCTCAGGAACCAGATCGAGGGCGCCGTGATGATGGGACTCGGCGGCGCCCTGTTCGAGGAAGTCGACTTCGCCGGCGGGAAGATACTGAACGCGTCGATGTCGCAGTACCGGGTCCCCCGGCTCACCGACCTGCCATCGGTCGACGTGCTGCTGCTCGACCGGCCCGGCGAGCCGTCGGCGGGCGGCGGCGAGACGCCGATCATCGGCGTGGCCCCCGCGATCGCGAATGCCATCTTCGACGCCTGCGGGATCAGGCTCCGGTCAATGCCGCTTGCGCCCGCCGGGAGAGTACCGGGCGCCCGCGGCAGCATCCGGCAGCAGGCCAGCACGGACACGGCCCGGCCGTGAGAGTCGTTTCGCAGCGCCGCAGCAGACGGGCCGTGACAATGCGCCCAGCACCGGCAGGCCGCCGCGCCCTGCTGGTCCGCGCCCTGCTGGTCCGGGCCGCGCGGGGCCTCGCCGTGCTGGCCGCTGCGGTCCTGTGCACCGCCGTCCTCGTCCCGGCCGCGCTGTCGGCGGCCAGCGCGGCGCCGACGGCCGCCACGCCGCGCCGGGCCGGCGACCAGATCGTCGTCACCATCGGCGCCGGCGGCAGCAGCGGGCTGGTCCAGCCGTTCGGCCTGGCGATCGGGCGGTACGCCACCGTGTGGACGGTCGACCGTGCCACCGGCGGGGTGGCGCAGTTCCGCCAGTCCGGCTCGCCCGTCACTGCGTTCGCCGGCCACGGCCGGGCGGCCCTGGACCAGCCGCAGGACATCGCGGTCGACTCCCGCGGTGACCTTTGGGTCGCCGACACCGGGCACCACCGCATCGTCAAGTTCTCGCCGTCCGGTGCGCTTCTCGCGGTTGCCTCGCCGCCCGGCCGCCGCGCCCGCCGTCTGAGCCGGCCGGTCGGGATCGCGGTGGCGCCGTCGGGGCGCGTGCTGGTCGCCGACCAGGGCAACGACGTCGTCGAGAGCTACTCGCCTGCGGGCGGCTACCTCGGCTCGCTGCGCGTCGGCCAGGCGGGCGGCGTGACCGCCAGCCGCGCCGACGGCGTGACCGCTAACCGGGCCGGTGACATCTGGGTCACGACCGCCGGATTCCCGCGGCATAACAAGATCGCTGAGTACTCGCCGTCCGGCAGGCTGATGCGGTCCTTCGGCAAGACGCAGGCCAGCTTCGGCGCGCTTTCTGATCCGGCGGGGATCGCGGTCGCGCCGGACGGCCGGATCTACGTCAGCCAGCCCGACTACGGCCTGGTGACGGTCTTCGGCTCCGACGGCCGGTTCGCCGGCCAGCTGGGCCTGCGGCCGGGCCAGAGCCTGGCCTTTCCCGAGGGCATCGCGGTCACGGCCGCCGGAGAGGTGTGGGTGGCCGACAGCGGGGCCGGCCGGGTGGTGGAACTCGCCGGCCTGCGCCCGGTGGCGGCGGCGCACCGCAGCGTCGCCTGGGGCCTGTGGGCGGGCCTGATCGCGGCGCTCGCCGTCATCGTCGCCGGGGCGCTGGTGATCGCCCGGCGGCGGCGCCGGCCGCCGGGCCGCCCGGCCGGCGAGGCGCCAGGGACGCCGCAGGCCCCGGCGGAGGCGGACACCCCGGTGGCCGGCCCGGCGCAGGCCATCTCGAGGCGCGGCCTGATCGGCGGCGCGACGCTGCTGACCGGTGCCGCGGTCGGTGGCGGGAACCTGCCGGCCAGCCTGACCAGGGCGCTGGCCGCGAGTGTGGCCGCGCCGCCGCGGGCCAGGCTGGCCGACATCGAGCACATCGTGATCCTGATGCAGGAGAACCGCAGCTTCGACCACTACTTCGGCACGATGCCGGGCGTGCGCGGTTTCGCCGACCCGCACGCGATGTCCCTGCCGGATGGCAGGTCAGTTTTCGAGCAGCCGGACCCCTCTCATGCGCAGGGCTACCTGATGCCATTCCATTACGACACCAGGACCACCAGCGCGCAGGCCACCCCCGACCTGGATCACAGCTGGCGCACCCAGCACGAGGCCTGGGCGCGCGGCCGGATGGATGCCTGGGTCGCCGCCAAGGGCCAGCACACGATGGGCTACTTCACCCGCGCCGACATCCCGTTCCACTGGGCCCTGGCCGAGGCGTTCACCCTGTGCGACAACTATCACTGCTCGGTCCTCGGACCCACCGACCCGAACCGGCTGCACATGTGGACCGGGATGGTCGACCCGCAGGGCCGGGCCGGGGGCCCGGTGACCGGCGACGCCCCCACCTTCAGCGGGCAGACGCTGTCGTGGACGACCTACCCCGAACGGCTCGAGCGGGCCGGCGTGAGTTGGCAGGTCTATCAGGAGGCCGACAACTACGACAACAACGCGCTGGCCTGGTTCACCCAGTACCTTAGGGCGCCGCCGTCGTCGCCGCTGTATCAGCGGGGCATCCTCGCCCGGCCGGCCGGGACGTTCGAGGACGATGCCAGGGCGGACCGGCTTCCCCGGGTCTCGTGGCTGATCGCGCCGACAGCGCAGTCCGAGCATCCGCGGTATTTCCCCGCCGCGGGCGCCGAGTACATCGCGCAGAAGCTCGACGCGATCGCCTCGAACCGCGACGTCTGGGCCAAGACGGCGTTCATTCTCTGCTACGACGAGAACGACGGGATTTTTGATCACGTGCCGCCGCCCACGCCGCCGCCGGGGACTCCGGATGAGTTCATCGGCGGCGAGCCGATCGGCCTGGGCTTCCGCGTCCCGGTCACAGTGGTCTCCCCGTGGACGGCCGGCGGCTACGTCAGCTCGGACCTGTTCGATCACACGTCGCTGCTGCGCCTGCTGGAGACCCGTTTCGGGGTGCCCGAGCCGAACATCAGCGCCTGGCGGCGCCGCACCTGCGGCGACCTGACCTCGGTGTTCCGGCTGGACGGTGCCCCGGCCCGGTACCCGCACCAGAATCCGCGGCTCCGGCTGTCCGCGGCCGAGGCGAGCCTGCTCACCGCCCAGCGGCAGGTCAGCCAGAATCCGGCGCCGGCCGTCCCGGCCGTCAACCGGCCGCTGCCGAAGCAGTAGCGCCACGCGCCCCGGCGGAGCGCCGGGCGTCAGCTGGTGAAAAGGTCGCTCATCACCGCGGCCTGCGCGTCATTGGCGGTCAGCGGGTCCAGGCTCCAGGCCGCCTCAATGGTCCGCAGCAGCGAGTAATGGCTGTAGGCGGCGGCTGACCGGTATCCGGCCGATACCTCGTCGGCGATGACGAGCGTGGCCACCTGGTTGCCGGGAGCGTTGTCGTCTTCGTCCCACGTGATGAACAGCAGCGACCGCTGCTCCGTCCAGGCCGGCGAGTCAAGGAGCAGAGGGACCTGATCGGACAGCCAGGTGTCCCCCTGGGCCACGGTGCCGTCGTGCATGTCATCAAGCATGCTGGGGGTGATCCAGCCGAACGCCGGCGTGGTCTGCGCGGCGGCGAGGTCGGTCGCCAGCTGGCTGTAGGGAACGACGTTCGCCAGCTGGGCCGGATCGGCGCGCAGATCGTCGTAGTAGACGAAAGGATCATGTTTCTGCAGATAGGGGTAGGCGTCGCCGAGATAGCCCGCCGAGGGCATGGATTCCATGTAGGCGCGCCAGCTCCGCCCCGAGGGCGTGATCCGGTCCGTCACCAGGTTGGGTGCGTCCTGGAAACAGTCGGTGCAGTCGGCGGTAATGCCGAAAGTGTCGCCGCCGGTGAGAGCCAGGTAATTCGGCAGGCTGGGATGGGCGACCGATACGTAGTTGGCGGCCAGGCCGTAGTCGGCCGCGAGCTCGTTCAGGTAAGGCGCATCCGCATTGCCGATGATCTCGCTGAAGCCGTGGTTTTCCATGATGATGATGAAGATGTGATCGAAGTCAGGCACCAGGGGCTGAGCCATCTCACTACGGTAGCGTTCTGCGAGCGGTGCTCCCCCGCCTTCCATTTCGGCGATCCGGTCAGCGACGGCGAGCATCTGACCTCCTACGGGCTGCAGGCCAATCCTGGTGGCCTGCAGCCCGGTGGAGACCCGCTCGACGACCCCCCACTCTGAGACCGAGCGGCTCACTTATCTCGATCCGGAAGCTCTGGGCGGCCTCGACCTGGACGGGCACCGGGCGGACATCAACGCGCTGCTGCTGCGTGTGAGCGAGCGCGTGCGCGCCGGCCAGCAGCGCCGCGATGGTGATCTGCGCGGTGCGGCGCTGATCGAGGCTGATCTACGCGGCGCCGATCTGCATGCCGCCAGCCTTCGGGGCGCGCGCCTGATCGGCGCTGACCTGCGGGGCGCTGACCTGAGCCTGGCTGACCTGACCGGTGCGGACCTGCGCGGGACCGACGTGCGGGGCGCCGATCTCAGCGAGGCCATTTTTCTGGCCCAGTCACAGGTCGACGCGGCGCGCGGTGATGCGGGCACCAGGCTGCCACCATCGCTGGCTGCCCCCGCGCGCTGGCCGGCCTAGCAGGCTCAGAGCAGGTCGCGGCGGCGCCGCAGCAGGTCGCGCTCGGCGGAATTGCCGCACCGGGCGATCGCGGCGTCGTAGGCCAGCGCCGCCTCGGCGCTGCGGCCAAGCCTGCGCAGCAAGTCGGCCCGGATGGCGTGGAAGAGGTAGTACCCATCGAGGCCGAGCGCGTCCACGAGAGGGAGCGCCGTCTGCGGTCCGCTGACCTCCGCGACGGCGACCGCCCGGTTGAGCCGGACCACCGTGGTCGGGGTGAGGAGGAGAAGCTGATCGTAGAGCTGCAGGATCTGCCGCCAGTCGGTATCGGCGGCCGCCGGAGCGTCGCAGTGCACGGCGTTGATCGCGGCCTGGATCTGATAGGGGCCGGGCTGGCCCAGCTGCAGGCACTGCCGGACGATCGCCTTTCCTTCGGCGATCAGGCGGGCATCCCAGCGGCTGCGGTCCTGCTCCCCCAGCGGCACCAGGTCACCGCCGGAGGTCGTGCGCGCATCCCGCCGTGCCTGGGCCAGCAGCATGAGCGCGAGCAGCCCCATGACCTCGGGCTCGCCGGGCATGAGATCCGCCAGCAGCCGGCCGAGGCGGATGGCCTCCGCGCAGAGGTCATCGCGGACGAGCTGTCCGCCTGAGCTCGCCGCGTACCCCTCGTTGAAGATCAGGTAGACGACGGCGAGCACCGTACGCAGGCGCCCGGGCAGATCGCTGCCGTCCGGAACCCGGTAGGGAATCCGCGCGTCGCGGATCTTGCCCTTGGCCCGCACCAGGCGCTGGGCCATTGTCGGCTCGGGGACCAGGAACGCGCGGGCGATCTCCGCGGTGCTGAGACCGCCGAGCAGGCGGAGGGTCAGGGCGACCTGGGCGCCTGCTGCCAGCGCGGGGTGGCAGCACGTGAAGATCAGGCGCAGCCGGTCGTCGCGCACCGCGCCCTCCTCGCCCGGCTCGCTGCTCGCGTGCAGCAGGGCCGCCTGGGCCTGCCGGTCCTGCCGGGACGCTTCCCGGCGCAGCCGGTCGATGGCGCGGCGGCGGGCGGTGGTGATGATCCACCCGGCCGGGCTCGGCGGCAGGCCGTCGGAAGGCCACCGAGCGGCCGCGGCCGTGAATGCGTCCTGGACCGCGTCTTCGGCGGTGTCGATATCGCCGAAGACGCGGACCAGTAACGCGACCGCGCGGCCGTATTCTGCGCGGAACACGTCCTCGATCTCGGTGCGGCCCGGCGGGCCGGTCCCCTGCGGCGAGCTCAGCGGTCGGAGCCGTCCTGGAACGGCCGCACCTCGGTCGGCAGGGTCGTGATGGCCGCCAACCTGCGGCCCCACTCCAGCGCGGCGTCCAGGTCAGGCGCCGTGATGATGGTGAACCCGCCCAGGTGCTCCTTGCCCTCGGCAAACGGGCCATCGGTCGTGACGATGCCGCCGTCCTCGAGGCGCAGCACCGTCGCGGTGCTCGGCGCGTGCAGACCGCCGGAGAACACCCAGGCGCCCGCGGACCTCATCTCCTCCCGCAGGACATCGAGTTCCGCCATGATCTTTTGCAGGACCTCAGGCGGGGGAACCGGGCCATCGGGCTGGTACATGCTCAGCAGGTACTGCGTCACTGAGGTTCCTCCTTGACTGTGCGGCCGCCCCGTGGCGGCCTCTCGCCCTTTACACGAACGGCCCCGGGCCAGATCGACAGCGCACCCGGCCGCAGTCCGGATCTGGCCCGGGGCCGGATGAGGTGGCCGTGCCATGCTGGGACCTGGACGGGCGGGGCAGGCTGGATCAGCAGGTACGTGCTGAGAGCACCATGGTCATGTCCGGAGAGTAATCCACGAGGAGGGGAGATTTCGCGTGCAGGACTATCCGCCGCCGATCACGCCGACCAACCACGTGGCGCCGGTCCCCCGGCGCATCCGCGCCTTCCTGGCCGGGGAGGCGGTGGTCGACACCACCCGGGCGCTGTATGTGTGGGAGTGGCCGAACTACCCGCAGTACTACATCCCGCTCGCCGACGTGCGCGGCGGCGCCCTGCTGGACGAGGAGCACGTCCAGCAGACCCGGCGCGGCGAGGTGCGCCTGCATGGCGTGCGTTCCGGTGACACCTACCGCGGAGCGGCCGCCCGGGTCCTGGCCCAGTCCCCCATCGACGGCCTCGCGGGCACCGCCCGGTTTGAGTGGTCCGCGCTGGACAGCTGGTTCGAGGAAGACGAGCAGGTCTTCGTCCACCCGCGCAGTCCCTACGTGCGGGTCGACGCCCTGCGCAGCACCCGGCCGGTACGCGTCGAGCTGGACGGCGTTGTCCTCGCCGAATCCAGCTCACCGGTCCTGGTGTTCGAGACCGGGCTGCCCACGCGCTATTACCTGAACCGCACCCAGGTGGACTTCGGCCACCTGACGCCCACCAGCACGGTCACCGAGTGCCCCTACAAGGGCCGGACCAGCGGCTACTGGTCGGTCATCAGGATCGGCGACACCGTGCATGAGGACCTCGTCTGGACCTACGACTTCCCCACCCGCCAGCTGCTGCCGATCGCCGGGCTGCTCGCTTTCTACAACGAGAAAGTTGACATCTTCCTCGACGGCCAGCAGCTGGAGCGCCCGTCCACTCACTTTTCCGCCTAGCTGCCGCTGCCTTCGGAACGAACGGCTCATCCGCCCGCGCAGCCAGACGGACGGGCAGCACTGAAATCGTTTCCTGCTAGGCCCGGCTGCAGGCCGCCGGCCGGGAGGTCGCGCATGCTCCGCAGGGGTGACAGATAAAGCCAGAGCCCTGATGCGCTGCCGCCGATGACCGCGATCCAGAGCGTGGCTCGGATCTGACGGGTACACCCCGGTCATCGGGCCTTATCAGGGCCAGTCCTGACTGCTTACCGGAACTGGCGCGCCGGCAGCCCGGGGCGCCAGTTCCCTGCGGGCCTTACCGCACGTTGAGCCCGGTGACCGCCCTGCCGATGATCATGCGCTGGATCTCCGAGGTGCCCTCGAAGATGGTGAAGATCTTCGCGTCCCGGTGCCAGCGCTCGACCGGGTACTCGCGGGTGTAGCCGTTGCCGCCGAGAATCTGAATCGCCTGCTCGGTCACCCGGACCGCGGTCTCCCCTGCGACCAGCTTGGCGATCGACCCTTCGGCGTGCTCGAACTGCTGCCCGTTGCGCGCCATCCAGGCCGCGCGCCAGGTCAGCAGCCGCGCCGCGTCGACGCCGGCCTGCATGTCGGCGAGCATGAAGGCGACGCCCTGGTTCTGGCCGATGGGGCGGCCGAACTGGACGCGCTGCCCCGCGTAGTCGCGGGCGTACTCCAGCGCCGCCCGCGCGATGCCCACGGCCATGGCCGCGACGCTCGGCCGGGACGCCTCGAAGGTCTTCATGGCCGCCTGCTCGCCGCTGCTGCGGCCTTCTGCGATCCGGGCGAGCCGCGTGTCGAGGCGCTCCTTGCCGCCGACCAGGCAGCGGCCGGGCACCCGCACGTCGTCCAGGATCACCTCGGCCGTGTGCGAGGCCCGTATCCCGTGCTTGCGGAATTTCTGCCCCTGGGACAGGCCGGGCGTGCCGGGCGGCACGATGAAGGTGGCCTGGCCCCGGCTGCCGTAGTGCGGCTCGACCGAGGCGACGACGACATGGACGTCGGCGATCCCGCCGTTCGTCGCCCAGGTCTTCGTCCCGTTCAGCGCCCACTCGTCGGTGGCTTTCTGGTACACGGCCCTGGTCCGGATCGCTCCGACGTCACTGCCGGCATCAGGCTCAGACGAGCAGAACGCGCCGAGCCGGACATCGCCGGGCGAGCCGAACATCTGCGGCAGCCACTCGCCGATCTGCTCGGGCGTGCCGTTGCTGCCGACCGCGACGGCCGCGAGGCAGCTTCCGGTCAGCGACAGCCCGATGCCGGCGTCGCCCCAGAACAGCTCCTCGAACGCCACCGGGGTGCCGAGGCCGCTCGGCTCGAGCCACTGCTGCCCGAAGAAATCCAGCGAGTAAAGCCCGATCTTTGACGCTTCCTCGATCACCGGCCACGGTGTCTCCTCGCGCTCGTCCCACTCCGCAGCGGCCGGCCTGATCACGTCGCGGGCGAAGCCGTGCACCCACTCGCGCATCTGGGTGATGTCAGGCCCGGGGTCGAGGGTGAATCCGCCGGCGGGCTGGTCTTCGGCGCTCATGCGATGCTCCTTGCGGTCCGGCGGAGCGCGAGGGCGTGCCGCGCGTGTGCCCCGCGCGCTGATCAGCGTTCACGCGCGGACGGGCGAGTCCGATATGGGTTACTCAACAGTAACACTCGCCGGCCGAGGGGCCTCGCACTAGCTGGCCCGCGCGGCCGGTCAGCTCACGCCGAGCGTCTCCGCGGCCCGGCGGGTGCCCTCGACCCGGTTGGCGATCTTCTGGAAGGCCACATCGCGGGCGAAATCAGGGGAACCGTGATTGGGCTTCTCGTCGATGCTGAACGGCGAGAAACCACAGTCGTCGGTCGAGCCGAGCCGTTCCCTGGGGATGAAGTTCGAGGCCCGGACGAGGGCGTCATGGACCTCCTGCGGGCTTTCCACCCTCGGGTTCAGCGGGTTGATGATCCCGATGCAGCACATCTGCGCGACGCCATCGGCGTCCTCCCGGCTGTGCTCACCGATGCTGGCGCGTTCGTCCGCGCTGAAGCGGGCGAGCACCCGGTTGTTGAGCTCGATGAAATGCGGCAGCAGGCCGCGGCCGGTCCAGGGATTGCGGTGGTCGTTCCTGGTCGCCAGCCGCCCCTCGGTGAAGCCGATCGAGATCCGCGCGGCGCCCGCGGCGAAGGCGGCCCGGATGTCCTTCTCGCACTCGCTGACGAGGTCTTCCTCGAACTGCTCACGCGGGTAGCCGGGCACTTCCTCGTCCAGCGGGTACAGCAGTGCCAGCATCGACGGCGCGATTACCGCCTGCTTCATCGGCCTGCCGGCCAGCGGGATGGACTTGCGCAGCGAGTCAGCGGCGTAGTTCTTGTACCGGAACGGGCCGCCGGTCAGCTTCGGCAGCTGGCGGCCGTGGCCGTCGGCGAAGATCGCGAAGTACTGGCCGCCGCCGGCCAAGTGGTCCGCGAGGCCGGTCCCGGCCAGGGTGTCGGTGATGGCGTAGGTCGCGAAGCTCGACCAGCGCTGCTCGCCGTCGGAGATGATCGGCGCGTCTGTCGCGGCGTAGCGCGCCAGCGAGTCGCGGACGGCCTCTTCCTGCCGGGCCTCGAGCTGCTCGCGCGAGATGCTGCCCGCGTCGTAGGCGGCGTAGGCGTCCTGCAGGGTCGTCGGCCGCGGCAGCGATCCGACGGGCTCGGCGGGGATTCCGGTGCTGGTCCTCGGATCGTAATCGCTCATAACAGCTGTCGGCCTTTCCGTGCATGAGCGCGGGCGCTGGAACTGGCCGAGGGGACCGTGGCCCGCCGGCCGTGGCTCTTGCTCACTGACCCTAGCAAAGCGCCGCCGGGCCTCCCCGGGACCAGATCCGGCGCCCCGGCCCGCGCTGAGCGCGCCGGGACCGGCGCTGCTGCCATGATGTTGAGTCATCCGTGCCGCCCGATATGCGCCGCCCGCGGGCCGCGCCGGCCGAAGGGATTTCGCGCCACCATGGACTACTCCGGTTACCAGCGCCTTGTCTTTGACCGCCCTGCCGACGGCGTCCTGCTGATTACGCTGAACCGGCCCGACGTGCTGAATGCCGCCGACGAGGTGATGCACCGTGAGATGGCCGGCGTCTGGGCTGATGTCGCCCGCGACGAGGCGACGAAAGTGGCCGTGGTGACCGGTGCGGGGCGCGCGTTCTCGGCCGGCGGCGACGTGGCCATGGTGACCCGGATGACCGGTGACTACGACCGCGTGACGCGGATGCTCGCCGAGATGAGTGACCTGGTCTACAACATGGTCAACTGCGACAAGCCGATCATCTCCGCGATCAACGGGGCCGCTGTCGGGGCCGGCCTGGTGGTGGCGCTGCTGGCCGACATCAGCATCTGCGCCGACGACGCGCGCCTCGGTGACGGGCACGTCCGGCTCGGCGTCGCGGCCGGCGACCATGCGGCGATCATCTGGCCACTGCTGTGCGGAATGGCCAGGGCCCGCTATTACCTGATGACCGGCGAGCTGGTCAGCGGCGCGGAGGCGGAGCGGATCGGCCTGGTCAGCAAGTCGCTGCCGCGCGGCGAGGTGCTGCCGGAGGCAATGCGGATCGCCGGCGCGATGGCGAGCGGGCCGCAGCTGGCCCTGCGGCTGACCAAGCGGGCGCTGAACAGCTGGCTGCGCACCGCCGGGCCGATCTTCGACCAGTCCGCCGCCTACGAGATGCTCACCTTCATGGGCCCGGACGTCGCCGAGGGCGCGGCGGCCTTCCGGGAGCGGCGGCCGCCCCGTTTCGCCGGGTAGCTAATCCCGCTCGTGCCGGTCCAGGAACTCGAAGACGTCAGTCTCGTCCACACCCGGGAAGCTGCCCGTCGGCAGGGCCAGCAGGATGTGCGAATGCGCCCGCGCTGACGGCCAGGCCATCCCCTCCCAGCGGGCCGCGAGCGCGGCCGGCGGCCGCTGGCAGCACTCCCCGTCCGGGCAGGCCGACGCGACGCGCGCCATCGTCTCCCGGCCCCGGAACCATCGCGAGTGCTCGTACGGCACGCCGAGGGTGATCGCGAAGCCGCGCTCGCGGCCGGGATCGACCTGGGCCACGCACCAGTAGGTTCCTGACGGGGTGTCGGAGTACTGATACAGCGGGCTGAACCGGTCGGCCGCCGCGAAGACCTGCCGTCCCGACCACAGGCGGCACATCCGCTGCCCCTCGATCGCCCCGCTCTCGTCGGCCGGGAAGATCACGCCGTCGTTCTCGTAGGCCTTGGAGATGATGCCGGTCTCGTCGTTCTTCACGAAGTGGCAGGCCAGGCCGAGATGGTGGGTGGCCAGATTCGTGAACCGGTGCGCGGCCATCTCGTAGGAGACCGAGAACACGTCGCGCAGGTCCTCGACCGACAGGTCCCTCGCGTCCTTGGCCCGGCGCAGGAAAGCGGCGGCCGGCTCCTCGGGCATCAGCACGGCGGCGGCGAAGTAGTTAGCCTCGACCCGCTGGTGCAGGAACTCGGCGAAATCGGCGGGCGCCGAGTGCCCCAGGACGAAATGACCGAGCGTCTGCAGCAGGACCGCGCGCGGCGTGTGCATGCCGAGCGATTCCTGCCGGATGTAGATGCGGCGGTTGCGCAGGTCGGTAACTGACCGCGCGGACCGGGGCAGATCAGGCACGTACTTAACGGAAAAGCCATGCTGACTCACCACCGACAGCAGCATGCCCTGCGAGAGGGCTCCGCCTGAGTAGCCCGCGGCGGCCAGCGCCCCCGACGCCGTCCGCTCGATGGCGGCGAAGTAGTTCCCGCGCTCGCGCATCATCGTCCGCAGGTCGGCGTTGGCGGCCCTGGCCTCTTCCGGCGTCGCCGTGGGCTTGGCCCGGTGCCGGCCGAGTTCCTTGTGCAGGGCCAGCACGTGCTCAATGACATCGCTGGGCACCCGGGCGCCCACCCGCAGCCGCGGCAGGCCGAGCTCGGCGAAGCCCGGGTCACGCTGCGCCTGCTCGAGGGCGATCTCCAGCTGGGCCCGGCGGCTCGGCGGCTGACGGCTCATGAGCTCCTCGGCCGGCACCGAGAGCGCACGCGCGAGCGCCTCGACGAGGGACAGCTTCGGCTCGCGGCGGCCGTTCTCCAGCAATGACAGCGCCGACGGCGCGCGGCCGACCCGCTCGCCGAGCTCGGCGAGCGTCAGGCCCCTGGCCCGGCGGACATGACGCAGCCGCTGGCCGAACATGCTGAGGTCAAGCCCGTTTGCTGTCAAAGAACGCGATTTTTCACTAGTGAAGGTCTGCACTTCTTCACTTTAACCGAAGGCTAGCTAGATTTCAGGACTAATGACCCTAGTCCTTGACGTCCCCGCCACGCAGGCTGTTTGCCATGCACCCGGGCCAGAGGCATGACCGGGGACGGCCAGGATCAGCACCAGGAGGTTCCAGTGAGCGCCAAGAACGGCAGCGCACCCAGCAGCACATCAATCGACGAGCAGGCAGCCCGGCTGCAGCGGGAGTGGGCCGCCGACCCTCGCTGGCAGGGCATCGAGCGGACTTTCGGCGCCGCGGACGTCGTGCGGCTGCGCGGCTCAGTGCAGGAACAGCACACGCTCGCCCGGCGCGGCGCCGAGCGCCTGTGGTCGCTCCTGCAGGAAGAGGGCTACGTCAACTCTCTCGGCGCGCTCACCGGCAACCAGGCCGTGCAGCAGGTCAAGGCCGGCCTGCGGGCCATCTACCTGTCCGGCTGGCAGGTCGCTGCGGACGCGAACCTCGCCGCCCAGACTTATCCGGACCAGAGCCTGTACCCGGCCAACTCCGTCCCGCAGGTGGTGCGCCGGATCAATAACGCGCTGCTGCGCGCCGATCAGATCACCTGGTCAGAGTCGGGCAACGACGGGGCGCCGTACTGGCTGGCGCCGATCGTGGCCGACGCTGAGGCGGGGTTCGGCGGAGTCCTCAACGCCTTCGAGCTGATGAAGGCCATGATCGCGGCCGGCGCTGCGGGCGTGCACTGGGAAGACCAGCTCGCCTCCGAGAAGAAGTGCGGCCACCTGGGCGGCAAGGTGCTGATCCCGACCGGCCAGCACGTCAAGACCCTGAACGCGGCGCGCCTGGCCGCCGACGTGTGCGGGGTACCGTCGCTGATCGTGGCCCGCACCGACGCGCAGGCCGCGACGCTGATCACCAGCGACATCGACGAGCGGGACCAGCAGTTCGTGACCGGCGACCGCACGGCTGAGGGCTTCTACCACGTGCACAACGGCATCGAGCCGTGCATCGCGCGCGGCCTGGCCTACGCGCCTTACTCGGACCTGCTGTGGATGGAGACGTCCAAGCCGGATCTCGGGGTCGCGCGGGAGTTCGCCGAGGCGATCAAGAAGGTCTATCCCGATCAGATGCTCGCCTACAACTGCTCGCCGTCCTTCAACTGGCGCGCGCACCTGGACGAGGGCACGATCGAGAAGTTCCAGCGCGAGCTCGGCGAGATGGGGTACAAGTTCCAGTTCATCACCCTGGCCGGCTTCCACGCGCTCAACCACTCGATGTTCAGCCTGGCCCGCGACTACGCCGAGGAAGGCATGCCCGCCTACGTCCGGCTGCAGGACGCGGAATTCGCCTCGGAGGCGGACGGGTACACCGCCACCCGCCACCAGCGTGAGGTGGGCACCGGGTACTTCGACCTGGTGACGTCCGCGATTACCCCGAACGCCTCGACGACGGCCCTCGCGGGCTCGACGGAGAGCGAGCAATTCTCAGGACGCCACTGAGGCCCCGCCGGCCTGGCCCGGCTCCTGGCCCGTAAGGCTGATGGCCAGTGCGCCCGCACCGGCCATCAGCCTTGCTTACGCGGCCGTCATGCTCGCCGGGCCGTAGCGCCGCTTCCGGACGCCACCGGCGGACGGCCGGGGCGCTGCCGCCGGAGCATGATCCGGGCCCGGTTCAGCGGCTCCAGCAGTTCGTAGGTCCAGTAGGCGTCCCGTGCGATCAGGCGGAACTTAGCCCCGCGGGCTCCTGGCGGAAACTGGTAGCCCGGCGGGACATAGCGCACGAAAGCGGCGTGCATGCGCTCGAAAAACCGCCGCCGGTCCCAGCGCGGGACCAGGCCGCCGTGGCCGACCGGCCCCATGCCCGCGCCGCCGGTCTGCAGGACCGTGGTGTAATGCCAGATCGCCCGCTCGAACAGCGCCGTCCGCAGCTCAGCGTCGGCCTGCTCGCGCGAGGCGGCATCGAGGGCCTGGCGGTAGGCAGCGAAGATGGCGAAATGCTCGCTGCTCGTCGTGACCATGAACGAGCCGCGGCGAAAGCGGCGGTATCGGTAGCACACCCGGTCCAGCGCGCTGATCCGGCGCGCGGCCAGCAGTGCCGCGCACGTCACCGGGACGTCCTCGTGGATCCCGGCCGGGAACGCCACGCCTAGTCCCAGCAGGAATTCCCGCCGGAACACCTTGCTCCATGAGGTCATGGTCAGCTGGATCAGCGCCGGCTGCTGGGCCAGCGTGAACGTGCCGTGCGGGGCGCCGCGCAGCAGCGCCGCGCCGTGGCTGGGCTCCGACCGGCCATCGGGGTAGAGGTTCTCGTAGTCGATCAGCAGCACATCCGGGACGTCAGCGGCCAGGCGCTCCATGATCGCCGTGATGGCGCCCCCGGCGGCCAGGTCGTCACCGTCGATGAACCAGACGTAATCACCAGCCGCCTGCTGCAGGCCGACGTTGCGGGCGTTGCCGGGACCGGCGCTGCGGGCCAGATGCACCACCCGTATCCGCGCGTCGCGCGCCGCCGCGGCGTCCATGATCTCGCCGCTGCCGTCGGGCGAGGCATCGTCGACGGCGATGACCTCCAGGTCCTCCCCGGCCTGGCTGAGGACCGAGTCCAGGCAGCCGCTCAGATAATCCCGCACCCCGTAGGCGGGCAGCACGACGCTGATCCGCGGTCGCGGTGCTGTCATGGCCGCGCGTCTCAGCGAAGTTCAGGCTGCGGCGCTGCGGTGCTGCCTGAGCCGGCAGCCGGGCTGCTTTCGGGCCTGTCGATGTTGATCCGGCTCGGCCACCAGTTCCACCGGCCGAGCAGCACAACGGTCGAGGGCACGAGCAGGGTACGCACCAGGAACGTGTCCATGACGATGCCGAGTGCCAGGCCGAAGGCGATATCGCGGAACTGGCTGCCGCCCGCGCCGCTCCCGGCCACGACGCCGAAGACGACGAACGTGCCGGCCAGCACCAGGCCCGCCGAGGTGACGGTCGTGCCCGTCACTCCGATCGCGCGGGCCACCGCCTCCCGCAGCGGCAGCTTGTGCGCCTCCTCCCGGATCCGGGTCATCACCAGGATGTTGTAGTCCTCGCCCAGGGCCAGCAGGAAGATGAACATCAGGAATGGCAGGAAGAACACCAGGCCGCTCTGCCCGCCGATATCGATGAACAGCAGGACTGACAGCCCGAGGGCAGCGAGGTAGGACAGGCCCACCGAGGCGATCAGGTAGAGCGGCGCCACCAGGCTGCGCAGCACCAGGGCCAGCAGGAGCCCGATGGCGAGGATGGCGATCGGGATCACCTTGAGCAGGTCGCTGTTGGAGACCGCGCTGATGTCATGGAAAGCCGGGGCCTCGCCGCCGACCCCGTAAGCGTTCGCGCCGATCGCCGCGGCGACCTTGCCGACCTCGGCGCGGATCGCCGGGACCGCGTCGATCGCGGCGGTGCTGCCCGGGTCACCGGCGCGCAGGCCGGTGGAGAACTGCACGGTGCGGCCGTCCGGGCTGACGTAGTTCGCGGTTGCCCGGTAGACCTCGTAACCCACCAGGGGAACCTTGTTACCGGGCGGCGGCGTCGGCGGCAGGTTCCTCGCCGACCCGAGCACCGAATGCAGGGTCGCGTAGTCGGCCGGCGGCAGGACCGGACCCACCGGGTTAAGCGGCCCGACCACCTCGGTGAACAAATGCGTGGCGGATTTGAGCTGGGTCGTCGCCGTGGCCAGTACCTGCGGGTCTTTCCAGACGGGCTTGCCGAACCGGAAGATCACGGTGGTGGGGTTCGCGGACGACTGCGGGAAGTGCTTAGCGAGCAGCGCGTTGCCCGCGGCGGAGTCGCTGCCCGCGGGCGGGCTGGTATTGCCGCCGAAGCCGGAGGCGGTATAGCCGAGGCTGCCCAGGGCGAGGCCGCCGAAGACGATGACGCCGATCGCGAGGGTAAGTGCTGGCCGGCGCACGATGCTGCCCGCCACCCGGCCCCACACCCCGGGGCCGCCCTTGCCCTGGATGTCCCAGGGCAGCAACTTCGCCCGGTGCCGGAACGGCCAGACGGAGATTGCCGCGAATGTCGAGCGCTTGATGGCCAGCAGCGACAGCCGGATCGACAGCAGGGCCGGGAGCAGAGTGAGCCCGGCCAGCAGCGTCACGCCGACGGCGATCGCGAACGGTATGCCGAGGTCAGAGTAGAACGGGAAGCTCGCCACGAGCAGAGTCAGCACGGCCGCCACCACCGTGGCCGCCGAGAAAGTGATCGACTCCCCGACTCTGGTCACTGACTGGACCAGTGCCGTGCGGGCGGGCGGCCGCGAACGGGCCAGATCCCGCAAGACGCTGCCCCCGAGGTGGCGGGAGCCGGGGTAGTACTCGCCGGCCCGCTCATGCTGCCCGGCGCGCAGTTCCTCCCTGGTCCGGAAGACCAGGAAAAGCCCGTAGTCAGTGCCGGCGCCGAGGACCAGCACGATCATCAGGTACTGGGCCAGCGGGGATACCTGCAGGCCATGCCGGGCCGCCTCGGCGACCAGCGGGCCGGAGATGAAGACCGCGAACACGGCGGGCAGGACGGTGGTGATGGCGAGAGTCAGAGATCGGAAGATGAGCACCAGCAGCACGATGATGAAGATCAGCGAGACGTACTGCACCTTGTTGCCGGTGTTACCGGTCGCCTTCTGCTGATCGACCTGGACCGCGACGTCACCGGCCAGATGCACGTGCAGCCCCGCGGGCAGGCCGGCTCCGGCGATCTTGGCGCGCAGCCCGTTGATGAGGTTCAGGTTCTGGCCGCCGCTCTGCGTGGCCAGCACCAGCAGCTGCTCAGCCTGCCCGTCAGCGGACCGGCCGACATCCAGGACCCGGCGGACAGTCGCCACTGTGCCCAGCTTCGACTGCAGCGCCGTCAGCGCGGCCACGTCACTGCTGGTCAGCGACGTCCCGGTCCGGGCCGCCACAACTGGTACTTCCAGCAGATTGGCCGTGCCGAATGGCCTGGCGAGCTGCGCGGCCTGCTCGGCGGGCGCGCTGGACGGCAGGAACTTGGTGTTGTTGCCCTGAGTAACGCTCGACAGCGCGGGCAGCAGCGCAACGGCAGCCACGGCGGCGGCAATCCACGCAAGCGTGACAAGCCACCGGAACCGGACGCAGAACCGCCCGATGGCGCCGAAGATTGAGTCGACGTGCATGGCAAGGAGCCTAACGTGCATCCCGTTAACGCGAAGTAACGCGTCTCGGCATTCAGCCCGCGGAAGAGCGCCCGGCCAGGCGGGGAACTACCGACCCGGCGGGGAACTACCGACCGCCCTGGCGAGCTGCCGGCCAGCCGGGAAAGCTAAATGGCCGCCTGGCCTTGCGGCTCGTCAGCGAGCGCGTCTATTGCGTCTGTCAGCTCGCGCAGCACCGGAAGCGAATCCGTCAGCGCGGATCTGCTGTCGGCCGGCAGTGCGGTGAGCGCCGCGGCCAGGATCCGCGCGTTCACCTCCTGCCACTGACTGACGGCGTCCTGCCCGGCGGCGGTGAGCTCGATCACGGCGGCCCGGCGATCGTCCGCGCTCCCGGTGCGGGTCACCAGCCCGGCCCGCCGCAGTCCGTTGAGCAACGTGGCCACCGAGCTCGGGGCCAGCCGCAGCAGCCGGGCGAGCTGGCCGGGCCGGGCCCCCGGATTCTCCGACAGGCAGGCCAGCATCTCGTGCTGTGCCACCGACAGGCCGCCGGGCAGGGCCCCGCCCTTGCCTGCCGCGCGCGCCGCACGGCGCATCGCCCGCCGCAGCCGCGAGACCACGTTCGCGATCTGGGGTTCTGCGGCCGCCCCGTCACCCGCGGCCTGAGGCAGCGGGCCGGCCGTCGCGGCGCCGTCAGCCGAAGGCACTGGCGTGGCCCAGCTGCGCCGGGTCCTGGTCACCGGCTGCGGCCGGCGGCGATCCGGCGGCGAGCGGCCGGATCAGCAGGGCGATCACCGCGGCGACGGCCGCCGCCGCCGCCAGCACCAGGAACGCGGGGGCGGGATCAGGATGACCTCCGGGCAGCCGCGGGGCCAGGTGCAGGGCAATCGTCACCAGCGCGATGCCGAAGGTCGTGCCGATGCCCCGCGCCATATTGACCAGGCCGCCCAGGACCGCCGCCGAGGCAGCGGACGAGCTGCGCATAATGACCGCGTTATTGGCCGGGACGAACAAGCCGAGGCCGAGGCCCGCCAGGGCGAGAAACGGCCCCATCTCCATCGCTGTGTCCGGCATGACCATCAGCATAACGAGCGCGAACGCGCACGTGAGCGCTCCGGCGAAGCCGCGCATCCGGTTGGTCATCGACGCAGGCAGCACCGCTTCGGCGCCGAGAGCGGCGACGCCGAATCCGGCGGGCAGCGCCGACAGCACGAGGCCGGTACGCAGCTCGCCGCCCTGCCCGGACATCACCTGCGGCAGCAGCACAAGCGGCCCGAAAAGCGCGAGGTACCCGAGGAAGGCGCCCGACAGAGCCAGCGCCAGCCGCAGGGAGTGCATGAGGGCCGGGGGGATCAGCGGGAACCGGGCGTGCTGCTGGCGGACGGCGAACAGCACGCTGAAGACCGCGGCGCCGCCCGCCAGGCCGGTAGCGGCCCAGCCGGGCATGGGCAGGCCGCCCGCGGCCGACAGTGCCACCAGCAGCGCGGTGCTGGCCCCCGCCAGGAAGACGGCTCCCGCCCAGTCGAAGGAATCGGACGGGCTCAGCTGCCTGGTTCTCGGCAGTAGGTAGTGCCCGGCGACGACCGCGAGCACGCCGACAGGCACGTTGATCCAGTACACCGCGCGCCAGCCAACGGTCTGGGTGAGCAGACCGCCCAGCGTCGGTCCGAGGCCGAGGCCAATGGACTGGGCGGCCGCCTGGACGCTTAGCGCCAGCCGCATCCGGGCGCGCGGCACGCTCGTCGTGACCAGCGCCACGCTGTTGGCCTGCAGCATGGCGGCTCCGACGGCCTGGAAGATGCGGCAGGCCACCAGTACGGCCAGCGAGGGCGCCAGCCCGCAGGCAGCAGAGCCGATGGTGAATACCACGAATCCGAGCTCGTAGACGAGCTTGCGGCCGATGCCATCGGCGATGCGCCCGGCCGGCGCGAGCAGGGCGACGAGAGTGAGCAGATAGGCCAGCGATACCCACTGGACTGCCGCCAGCGGTGCGGTGAACGCGTGCTCCATCGGCCGGAACGTCAAGGTCACGATGCTGGCGTCGAGCTGGCCCATGAAAGCGCCGAAGCAGACGACGCCGACAGCCAGCCAGGGAGCGCGCGGGTTGCGCCTGATCGCCTCGGGGCGGGGCGCTTCCAGCAAAGTAATTCTGTTACCGAACATCTTTATTCACGATACCGGCCTAAACCGGACTGTCAATTCAGGTCTCGGTGATGCGGTCCGCGGCCGGCGCTGGGTATTTGCCGGCAACGCCCCGGGCACGTGCTGCGGGCCGCCCGCCAGGTACTGCGGCCGGGCGATTATCAGAGTTCCGCGAACTCCGGCGGCCGCTCGTGCATAACCTGCGAATCAGTGCTGGCTCCGGGCTGAGCCGGCGGCCGATTCCGGAATCGCGCGCTTTTGGGCGGGACATGCCGGGAGTGGTGCTGGCCAGGAGGGCCCGGGCCCTGCACACTCGTGCTGGGGCGGTCCGAGCTTCGCCCCTGCGCGGCCGGGCAGCGCGGAAAGGACGCCGATGCAGGAGCTGCGCCTCGTCGCGGTAAGCGAGGACGGTAGTTACGCGATCCTCGCGGTTCCCGGGCGGGGCAAGCGGTTCTCACTGCCCATCGACGACCGCCTCAGGACCGTGGCGCGAGGCCAGTTCTCGCGGCTCGCCCAGTACGAGATCGAAGTGGAGAATCCGTTGCGACCCAAGGAGATCCAGGACCGTATCCGAGCCGGAGAGACCGCCGACGAGATCGCTGACGCAGCGGGCATTCCTATTGAGCGGGTCCGCAGATTCGAGGGCCCCGTACTGGCGGAGAGAGAATTCCGCGCACAGGAGGCGCAGCAGGTAACCGTCCGGAGCCAGGGCGACTCTGGCCCCGGACCGCGGCTGGGTGACATCATCTCCGAGCGCCTGAGCGACGCGGGGGCGAGCACCGATGACGTGCGCTGGGATTCGAGGAAGCGCGCCGACGGCAACTGGCAGATTGAGCTGCGGTTCACTATCGCGGGGCGCCCGCAGCTAGCCGAGTGGGTTTTCGACACGCGGCGCCGCCATGTCAGCCCGGCTGATGACCAGGCGATGAGGCTGTGCCTGCCGGAATCGGAGTGGGCCGCGCCCCGGCTAGGGGTCCGCGGCCCCGCGACCGTGACGCCTATCGGCTCCAGGCTCGGCCAGCCGGACCGGCACCCCGAACCCCACGACGACCAGGACTGGCGGCCTGCTCGCAGCGCCGCTGACGGCACTCAGCCGCCGCCGTCCGCGGCCACCGCGAGTTCGGCGCGGCCGGGACCGCCCGCGGGCGCGGCGGGCGCCGGGCGGACGGCCCCTGCCGCCCGCCCTTCCGGAGCACATCACTCCCCCGCGCCGGCGCACGCGCCAGGATCCCCGCGCGGCCAGGCCGCCAGGCCGCCCGCCGCCTCGGCGCCGCCCGCCGCTGAGCAGGAGCCACAGGCCCGGCCGCAGGAGGCGCAGGAGCAGCCGGCCCCAGCACACCCGGCACGGAAGGCCGCCGGCGGCAGGTCCAGGCGGGCATCGGTCCCCTCCTGGGACGAGATAATGTTCGGGAACTCGCGCCAGCCCGATTAGGCAGCGGCGGGCCCGTGCGCCTAGCCGGATGGTGCTTACAAGCGCGCCTGCCGTCAGCGCCAGACAGCGGCGGCATCAGGCGCCGGACCAGAGGACAGGCAGGGCGGGAAAGTACGTGCTCCGGGGTTATCGTGCGGCGAGACGGGCCGGGGGCCCGGCCGCAGGCGCTGCCGTCCTGGCGTGCGCGCTCAGCAGCTGCGGGCTCGTCGGCGGTTCGCAGGTACTTCGGCCGGACGCGCCGCAGACCATGACGATCACCAGCCCGGCCTTCGAGGACGTGATCTCAAGCGAGTACACCTGTCACGGGGCCGGAGTAAGCCCGCCGCTCTACTGGTCCGACGCCCCGGCCGGAACGAAATCGTTCGCCCTCGTGGTGGATGACTCGGCAGCTCCGATCGCGCCGTATGTCTACTGGGTGGTGTTCGACATCGGGACGGGGACGCCGGATGTCCCGCCCGGCCAGATACCGCCGGGAGCGCGGGTGGCTGACAACAGCCAGGGCCGCCCCCGGTACGAGCCCCCGTGCCCCACCGACGGACGGCATACCTACCGGTTCACCGTGTACGCGCTCAGCTCGAGACTGCATCTGCCGAACGGCGTCGGGCTGAAAGAGGCCTGGCAGGCCATCGCCGCGCACGCACTCGCCCGCGGCCGGATGACGGCCAGCGCCGGCGGCGCGGAGATAGGCGGTACGGAGAGGAACGGCACGGCCAGCGGCAAGATCCGCTAAGCCGCGGCGATCTGCGTGGTTTGCCGCAAAATGTGTGACACGGCCGCGTAAACTCGCCAAGTGCGTGACACGGACCATACGGTCCGACAGAATCACTGCTCAGGCGATCAGCCTCGGACAGAACCAAGGGTGCTTGCATTACCGGGGGAGTCTCGCGTCGATGGCCGCGCGAGGCTGCTGGCGCCGCCTCCTGGCCACGCCCGTTGGATGGTGCGATGACCAAGATCGTGCTCGGCCTTGCTGCACTTGTGATCTTGATCCTGATAGCCGTCGTCGTGATTCTCGTCCGGCGATACTTGCGGGCAGACGATAGCGATGACTTCGACGAATTGCCCGATGACCTCCCGCGCCGCTCCAGCGCCAGTGCAGGCCGCGGCCACGCCGGCCACCTGCATCATGATGTCCGCGCGGGCGGCGGACGGGCCGGTCACGAGCCGAGAACAGGCGGCCCCGATGAGCCGTCCCGTCGACCCGCCGGACAGTCGTCGAGCCGGGCCGGGCGCGGCCATGACGGCCGCGAGCGGCGCGCGGCGGCGGATCACGCCGAGCACGGCCGGCCCGGATCTGTCCCGGCCGATGGCAGCGGTCACCCCACCGGCAGCCGCGGCGCGCAGCGCCCGGCGGACCGGACGGCCCAGCGGCAGGGCGAGAGCATTCCGGTCGCGCGGGTGCGTGCGGGCAACCGCAAGCGTGATGCCGATGCCGATGCCGGTGACTGGCCCAGCACCGACTGGGATTCGCTCTCGGATGTCGACTACTGGGCCGAGCTGGCTTCGGACAAGCCCCTCACCACCACGGCTCAGCCGGCCGCGCCGCCTCGCGGCACCGACGCTCGTGGCACCGGCTCCCGCGCCCCTGATTCCCGCGCCACTGATCCACGCGGTGCCGATTTCCGCGGTGCCGATTTCCGCGGCGCCGACCGCGGGGACGCTGGCCAGCCGGACAATTTCGCCGCTGCTCCCACGGTGAGCGCCGGGTCCCAGCGCGCGGGGTCCCAGCCCGCGAGCCCGAGAGGTCAGGGCGCTGCGGGCGGCGGGCCGACGGGCGCGCAGCCGAGCCTGGCCGTGCTGACCAGCATGGCCAGCAGCCGGAACGGCCGCGGGCCGCTGCCACCCGACGACGATGATCCGCTGACCAGCCCGTCGTTTCCGCGCGTGCCCGGGGCGGACAGCCGTTCCTACGGCAGCGGGCGCAACGACACCCCCCCGGGCGGGTCGCGGATTCCTGCCGCTGCCAGCGATCCGACCCAGCAGTTCCCCAGTTACGCCGCGCCGCCGGCGGGCCGGCCAGACGGCCAGCCGGCGCAGGCAACGCCGCCGGGTGGCCGGTCCGGCGGTTACCGCCGCCCGGCAGGCGGCCCGCGCACCGATGAACTCGGCCTTCCGCTGGACACGCGGTTCGCCAGCCAGCCCCCGGCCGCCCGCGGCGGGCGTGGCGGCAGCGGCAGCCAGCCTCCGGCGGCGCCAGGCGGCTCTGGCGCCACGGGCCGCCTCAGGGACGATGGTTACCCCGAGGGCGCAGGCGCGTCCCGGTCCGGCCGCGGCCTCGGGCCTGATGGCGGGTACTCAAACGGCGGTGGCTACCCAGTCGGCGGCGGCTACCCGGGCATGAGCGGCCCGGCGAACGGCAGTGCTTATCCCGCCGGCAGTGCCCGTCCCGCGGCCAGCGCCTACTCCTCGGGCAGCGACGGCTACCCGGCCGGCAATGGCTACCCGGCCAGTGCCTACCCGGCCAGTGCCTACCCGGCCAGTGCCTACCCGGCCAGTGCCTACCCGGCCAGTGCCTACCCGGCCAGTGCCTACCCGGCCGACAGTGCCTACCCGCCCGACAGTGCCTACCCGCCCGACAGTGGCTATCCGGCCGACACTGCTTACCCTGGCAGGACTGCGCCCTCGTCTTCCCGCAGCGCGGCTTACCCGGTCCAGGCAACTCACCGCGACGGCGCCTACAGCGAGGGCCCCTATGCCGGAACCGGCTACGGCGACGCTCCCTACGCGGGCACTGGCTACGGCGGCGCGGCCGAGGCAGGAGGCGGTTATCCGGAGCAGTCGGCCGTGGTCATAGGCTATCCGTACTCCGATCCCCCTTCCTATCCCGGCTCCCCCGCATCGGGCGCGGGCTCAGGACCCGCAGCCGGAATAACACGCCGCGGTAACGGCCAGAATGAGCAGCCGGGGTACGAGCCGACCGGCCGGCACGGCGCGCAGGCGGGAACGGACGGCGCTGCCTCCCGTTACCCGACGCGGCCCTGGGATTCCGAGCGGACCGACCCCTATGCGGCAGATCCATACGGCTATCCGGGATACGGTTACGGCAGCAACAGCCGCTGAGCAACGGCCCCGAGTACCGGCGCGCTGATGTCAGCCCTGAGTAATCTGGCGCTGGCAAATCTGGCGGTGAGTAACCGGGACCCCCGGGTTACGGGTGCGCGGCAGGTTCCCCGAGTGCGCGGGCTTGACAAGACCGGCCCGCCCGCGCCGACAATGTGCCGACCCCGCAAGGTAGGTGATATGCAGGACGCCACGCGTGACCATGCCCGGAGCTACCATCTCCACCGGCTGGCGACCGCGCTGGACACCGAGGGCTTCCACGCCACGGTGAAGACCAGTTATCCCGCTGCGCTGCGGGTCTTCATACCCGGAGCTGACATGCTGGCGGAGAGCATCGACTGCTTCCCGGGCACTGACAGCGAGGGCAGGCTGTGCTGGTTCTACCGGTGGTCGTGGGGCGAGGTCCTGCACGACGCGGCGGACCCGCCTGGCGCCGCCGCCAAGATCGCCGAGGTACTCGCGTCCCGGTGACCGGCTGCCGGATGGCGTGCTCTGGCGAGCGCCGGGCTATCCGAGCGTGAACGGGTCGCGGGTCCCGCCGCTGAGCTCTACCCAGATGACTTTGGTCTGGGTGTACTCGTAGACGGCCTCGATGCCGTTCTTGCGGCCAAGGCCGCTGTGACCACCGCCGAACGGCACATCCGGGCCGACGACCCGGTAGGCGCTGATCCACACGGTGCCTGTCCGCAGCGCGTGCGCCACCCGGTGGCCACGGTGGATGTCCTTGGTCCAGACCGCGCCCGCCAGGCCGTAGCGGCTGTCGTTGGCCAGGCGGATTGCCTCCTCCTCGGTGTCGAACGGAATGACCGCGAGCACCGGTCCGAATACTTCCTCGCGGGTCGCTGTCATAGCCGGCGTGACGTTGGTCAGCACGGTCGGCTGGACGAAGTAGCCGCCAGTCGTTCCTCCGGCTGGCCGCCAGCGGCCATGGTGGTGCCTTCGGCCCCGGCAGCGGCGAAGAACGACAGGACCTTGCGGTACTGCGGCTCATTGGCCAGCGGCCCATCTCCGTATCGGCGTCGCGCGGGTCGCCGATCCGGATGGCGGCGGCCCGGCTGGCGATCTTGCTGACGAGCGCATCGTGCACGCTGCGCTGCACGAGCAGCCGCGAGCCTGCCGTGCAGGTCTGCCCGGTCGCCGCGAAGACGCCAGCCACGACCCCGTTGCAGGTGGCGTCGAGATCAGCATCCTCGAAGACCACGTGCGCGGACTTGCCGCCCAGCTCCAGCAGCACGCCGGTGATGTTGCCCGCGGCCGCGCGCGCTACTTCCGCGCCGACGCCCGTCGAGCCGGTGAAGCGATCTTGTCCACGTCCGGGTGCGCGGCCAGCGCCTTGCCGACCGCGGGCCCGAACCCGGTGATCACGTTGAACACTCCGGGCGGGAAGCCCGCTTCGGCGACGCGGGCGGCCAGCTCGACCGCCGAGGCCGGGGAGTGGTCACTGGGCTTGGCCACGACCGTGCAGCCCGCGGCCAGGGCCGGGGCCAGCTTCCAGCACAGCAGCAGCAGTGAGTTCGACGGGACGATGGCGGCCACCACCCCGGCCGGCTCGTGCCGGGTATAGACGAGGAAATTGGGCTTGTCCGTCAGGATCGTGGCGCCCTGCAGCTTGTCCGCCAGCCCTGCGTAGTAGTAGAACCAGGCCGGATGCCGGCCAGCTGCCCCCGCATCTCGCGCAGCAGCTTGCCCGTATCGCGCGTCTCGATCTCGGCGAGCGCGTCGGCGTCGCGCGCGATGATGTCGCCGAGGCGCCGCAGCAGCTGTGCCCGGCCGAAGCCAGTGAGGTGGTCCCGACAGCGCCCGGCGCGCCGCCGCGACGGCGAGATCGACGGCGAGGCTGTCGCCGTCGGCCGCGGTCGCCCAGGTGGTCCCGGCGAATGGGTCGACGCTGTCATAGCGGCGCCCCGACCGGGCCGGGGCGTGAGCGCCGTCGATGACGAGCTCGTACTGCGGATTTCCGGCTGGCTGTCTGCTGCCTGCGCGATGGCCATCGCTGTCCGCCTTGTCCGGGTCTGCTGTTTCCCTAACTTATTTCGCGGTCCAGCCGCCGTCGATGGTGAACGAGGCTCCGGAGGCCATCCCGGCGCCGTCACCCGCCAGCCAGACGGCAAGCTGCGCGACCTCCTGCGGCTCGATCAGCCGCTTGACGGCGCTCTCGGCGAGCAGAACCGTCTCGACCACCTGCTCCTCGGGGATGCCATGCAGGCGCGCCTGGTCGGCGATCTGCTTCTCCACCAGCGGGGTTCGCACGTAGCCGGGGCTGATGCAGTTGCTGGTCACGCCGCGAGGACCGCCCTCCAGCGCGATCACCTTTGACAGGCCCTCCAGGCCGTGCTTGGCGGCCACGTACGCGGACTTATACGGCGAGGCGCGCAGGCCGTGGACCGAGGAGATGTTGACGATGCGGCCGAAACCCTGCTCGTACATGTGCGGCAGCACGGCGCGCACGAGCAGGAACGGCGCCTCGAGCATCAGCGCGAGGATCCGGCGGAAGGCATCGGGCGGGAACTGCTCGATCGGCGCGACGTGCTGAATGCCGGCGTTGTTCACCAGCACGTCCACCTCGAGGGCCAGCATCTCCAGCGCCGGGGTGTCGGTGAGATCGACGGTCCACGCTTCGCCGCCGGCCTGGCTGGCGACCTCCGCCGCCCCCGCGCCATCAAGGTCGGCGGCGATGACATGCGCCCCGGCCTGTGCCAGGGCCAGGGCGCAGGCGGCGCCAATGCCGCTGGCCGCGCCGGTCACCAGGGCGCGGCGGCCGGCCAGCGGCTGAGTCGAAGCTGTCACGGGGGCGGCTCCTTAGGTTGGTAGGCAGATCACGTGGTGCGCAAGCTAACATCATGCACCCCGTACTGGCTGAATCACATCGCATGCCGCGGCACGGAGGAAGCGTGCGGATACCGGGCATATCCGGCCCGGGTCGTGCGGCAGACCCCGAGCGAAGGAGCGTGCGCATTGCCTGCAGGGCCTGCCGCGATCAGGGTCACCGACATCGCGAACTCCCGGTGGCGTGCGCATGTACTCGAGTCCGGGCCGCCGGACGCTGCGGCGCTGGTCCTGGTGCACGGCAACGTCTCGTCCGCGCAATTCTTCGCCGAGACGATGAGCGGACTGGGAGCTCGGTGGCATTGCGTCGCCGTCGATCTGCGCGGCTTCGGCCAGTCCGAGGCCAGGCCGGTGGATGCCCGGCGCGGCCGTCCGCGACTTCGCCGACGACCTGCGGGTGCTGCTGGCTGAAGCCGCGCAGGTCGCCGGCGGGCCGGACGTGCTGTCGGTGCGCGGGGACAGCGACCAGATCGTGTCGGACACCTCGCTCGTCGATCTGGGCTACCTGGGCCAGCTGGGCGCGGTGCCCGGCTGGCCCGGCGCCGAGCCCTATCCCCGCAGCCGATGGTCAGCCAGATGCGCGCGGTCCTCGACGGCTACCGCGCCGCCGGCGGCCGGTACGAGGAACATGTGCTGCCCGGCTGCGGCCACTCGCCGCATCTGGAGCGGCCGCGCGAGTTCCACGGGCTCGTCGGCGATTTCCTCGCCGCCGCCGAACGCGGCAGGCCTGCTGTCTGATGCGCCGCATTCGCGGGTAGTTTCCCAAGAGCCCCCCATCCGTCCGACGCGGGTCGGCCGGCCGTAACCGGCTGCGCCCCGGCGGGCGGCGCCGGCTGAGCCGACGACAGGGAGGAGCGGCACAGATGAGCCTCTACACGGTGGTCCGGCATCCTCGCGCGCATGCCCGCCGAACCATCGGCGGTCAGCCGCCTGAGGGATACTCCGGATTCAACGCCCGGCTGGCGGCCTGGATCACGGCCAGGGTCGGCTCAATGTGGACGGTGTACATCTGCGTCGCCATCACGGTGATCTGGATGGTGCTCGGGGCCCGGCAGGTGCTGGGTTTCGATCCCTACCCTTATCCGTTCCTGCTGTTCCTCGGCAACGTCGTGCAGCTGCTGCTGATCTTCATCATCCTGCTCGGCCAGCGGGTTCTCGGCTACACGGCGGACAGCCGGTCCACGGCGACCTACGAGGACGCCGAGGCGATCCTCGTTGACTGCGCGCAGATCCAGAACCACCTGATCGCGCAGGACGCGCACCTGGCCAGCTGGTCGCAGCTGGGGCCGGAGGAGAAGGAGGTGCTCGCGCGCGCGGCCGAGCGGATCGAGCCGCCGCCGCGGCCCGGCGGCGAGCCGGTCGGCTTCAACGGCCGGTTCGCGGCATGGCTGACGACGAGGGCGGGGACGATGACCGCCTTCTACGTGGCGGTGATCTTCCAGGCGGCCTGGATGGTGGCCGGCCAGCTGCTCGGCTTCGACCCCTACCCGTACCTGTTCCTGCTGTTCCTGTCCAGCCTGGCGCAGCTGCTGCTGATGTTCGTCATCATGGTCGGGCAGCGGGTCCTCGGCCAGGAGGCGGAACGGCGCTCGGCCCAGACCTACTTCAACGCCGAGGCGGTATTGCACGCCTGCGAGCGGCTGCAGGCGCATCTGCGGGCCCAGGATCTGGCTATCCGGCGCGTCGTGCAGCATCTGCAGGACTGCCGCCCGGCTGGCCCGCAGGACGGCCGCCCGAACCGCGGATCTGCTGACACCGCCTGGCGGCTGCCGGGCTCAGAGTGACAGTGGCGCCGTCTCGCCGTCGGCCAGCCCGGCCGCCTGGCGGGCCCGGTGCCCGGCTGATGCGGTGCCTCCGGCTGATGCGGTGCCTCCGGCTGCTGCTGGGCGCGCAGTGGATGCCGCCGCCGGCCTCGGCCAGGCCGCTAATGGTGAGCGGGATAACCAACACCGGTCCCATATCCCGCATCCACAGGTCGTCGTTGACCATGGGGTTGATCTCAACCCTTTCCGCAGGCCGGGGCGTACCAGCCATCCGCTGCCGGAGCGCCTGCGGCGGCTGCGGGATGATCCGTGACGGCGGCAGCAGTGCGCCAGGGCCGGCCCGCGGCTAGTCCGGCCGCGCAGCCTGCGGCCAGAACCGCCCGCCGGGACAGCGCCGGCCGGGACGGCTCCGGCCGGGCCTGGGCTGCCCCGGACGGGGCCGCCGGGGACGGGCTCGCGGGGATCCCTCCGGGCCCTGGCCGGCGGCGGTCAGGACGCCCGCCCCGATTGCTCTTCGAGTGCCACCTCACGGATCCCCTGATGGGCGTGCCGGGTGGCACGCAGCTCGTCATCGGTAGCGTGCTCCAGCGTCAGCAGCGTGTTGTCGGCGCCCGGCATCGCCTGAAGGATCTCGTCGAGCTTGCGCTGCGTAGCCGCCTGCTGCCGGGCCTGAGTGTGCTGGATGACGAAGACCATGGCCAGCGTCAGTGCCGCGACCAGGGTCTGGAAGACGGTCTCCCATCGGCCGGGAAAGCCGACGGCCAGGCTGACGATGACCCAGATCAGGTCCGCGACCAGCACGATCACGGCCGTCACCGGACGTGATGATCGCTGGTCCAGGCCAAACAGGAACCGGCTGCCCAGCGGTCGCGGGCGGTCTCGGGAGACCTCGGGATCAGACATACCCTCATGAACCAGCGCAGCTGGCCGGCCATTCCGCTGCGTGACCAGGCAGGCCGCTCGCGAGCCGGCTAAGCAGACCGCTCTCGAGCCGGCTCGTCAGCGGGCGGAGTGACCTCCTCGGCGGCCTGCGGCGTCTCGCTGGCGGGCTTGGCCCCCGGCGGGCGGTCGGTGTAGGTGACGTCGACCTGCTGTTCCTCTCGGCGCTGGTTCTGCAGCGCCTGCAGTGCATGCTGGCCCGGTCGGCCTCGGTGAGCGGCGGCTGGACGATCGCGCGCGGCCAGAGGCGGTGCGACAGCACTACGTTGACTTCGGCGGAATACACCGTGACCTCGACGCCGATGTAGATCCAGGCCCCACCAGGCCGAGCACGGTAGCGAAAATCCCGTAGACCGAGTCGTGGGACAGGTAATGATGCACCAGGTAGGTGCCGAGCGCCTGCATCAGCGTCCAGCCCACTCCGCCGACGATCGCGCCGGGGAGCAGCTTGCGGCTCGGGACGCCTTTGGGCGTCAGGACGCGGAAGCCGAGAAAGTACATCCCGATGTTCGTCAGGGCCGCGAGGAGATCGGCGACTGCCACCACGACAGTGGCGTTGTGCGAGAACGAGGGCAGAAACGTCAGCAGCGTGGTGATACCCGCGCCGAGACCGAGGACGGCGAGGAACAGCACGGCCCGGCCGAGGCGCTGCACATAGCCGGGCCGGGCGGGGCCGGGCAGGTCCAGACCTGCTCCGTGGTGAACAGGCCGGCCTGGGCCAGGCCGGTCGCACCCCAGATCAGGCTCAGCAGGCCGATGATCAGGCCGATCACGCTGGACCGCCGCAGCTCGTGCACGTTGCCGGTCAGCTGTTTTCCGATCAGCGGGAAGTCCCTGGCCACCGCGTGCAGCACCGTGGTCCGCACCGACGGGTCGCTGGCCGCGACCAGCCCCAGCAGCGTGACCAGGACCAGCAGCAGCGGGAACACCGCGACCAGGCCCGAATGCGCCAGGTTGCCGACGAGGACGCCGCCGTTGTCGTCACCGAACTTCTTGATGACGCCGAAGACGAAGGCGGCCGGCTTGGTGTTCTGCTGCGTCTTGTCCACCCGGCGGATCACGCGCTCGATGGGGTTCACCGCCGCTGCCCTCCTGTTGTCGCTATTCGCGTGGTGCTCGCGCGGCTGACGGTCACCGCCGGTCGCCGGCCGGCTCGTGGTGCAGCCGCGGCCCGGAGGCCAGCACCGCCGCCGGCGGAAGCAGGACCAGCACGGGCAGCAGGTCCGGGGCGGCGGCCGCCACCGCGATGCTCGCGGCCGCGCCGGCGACGATGGCCGCCAGCGAGCCGAGGCTGCGGCCGAATCCAGCGGGCCGCTGCCGGGTCGCGAGGCCCGCGACGATGCCCGTCAGGGTGCTGGTCAGATAGGTCGATGACATCTGCCCCAGACGGCGGACCGCCGCGCTCTGCATGCCCATCGCCACCGCGCCGGTAGCGAGCAGGGCGAGCTTGCCGGACGTCCCCGGATGGCCGCCGGCGGCGAGCCAGCCAGCGCTGAACCCGATTAGCACGACCGCCTCAGCGGCCAGGCAGATGGTGACGCGGGCCGGCCAGACGCTCTGATCCTGCTGCGGGTGCGGGCCCGCCAGCGGCGCGCCGATCGCGACGCCCGCCGCGTAGCCGGCCAGCGCCAGGCCGCCGTGCAGGGCCAGGGCCGCGTTACGGCTGCCCGCCGCCACGCCGAGCAGGACCATGTTGCCGGTGATCACGCTGCTGAACGCGCCGCCGAGGTGCAGGAAGCTTGCCGCGTCCACGACGCCGGTCCCGAAAGTGAGCACCACCACGAGAGAGTCGCGGAGCGTGGCAGGGCGCGAGACACCACGGCCGTCACGGGGGCCTGCCGTGGCCGAGGCGCCCGGGGCCGCGCGATCGCCTGGCGTGCTGCCAGCCTCCGGCCGGGCGTGGACCCCCGGCCCGTCAGGTGGGTCGGGCATCAAGGCCGCCGGGGCTGACCCAGCGGAACCCCTGCTTCGCGTTCGGGCTGGCCCAGTACAAGATCGCGAACATCAGGCTGACGAGAACCAGGAGGACGGGCCACTTGGCGATGTCCCGGACGGTCACCGCCGTTGACCCGATGCCCAGCACCTGACCGACGTGCCGGGCCAGGCCGCCGGTGACCACGACCATCACCGCGGACACCACCATCAGCACCAGCATGGCCAGTGTGACGCCCAGCCGGATCGGCAGCGTCTTCCAGACCGGCCGGCCTTCCGGGACGTCGTAGATGGCGTTGGACGCCCGCATGAACGCGGCGATGTAGCTGGAAGCAGAATTGAGGCCGAGAACGATGCCGATGATCGCGGCGACGCCGGCTGAAGCGTGACTGTGCTGCAGATGGCTGACCGCCGACAGGAAGATACTGCGCGCCGCGTGCGGCGCTGCCGTCGCCAGGCTGGTCATCAGCGGCTGGGTCGCGGACTTGCCGATCAGGCCGAGCAGTGAGACCAGGACCAGGAGGCCGGGGAAAATCGACAGCACCGCGTAGTAGGTCAGCGCTGCGGCCCGGTCCTGCAGGATGTCGTTGCGGTACTCCCGCACCGCCCGCCGGCCCGCGGCCAGCCACGAGCCGGTGCCCAGGTCAGATGGCTTCTCGGGCGCGCCGTCGCCATCAGCCGGAACTGCCCGGCCCGGTGACTGGGTGCTGCTGCGGTCTGCCATCGTGGTGCGTCCTCCTGTTGGGCCGGCTGGTCCGCCGGGCCGCGCCGGCGCGGATACCTGTAGCTACCCCGCCAGGCCGCCCTCTAACAGGACCGGGGCCGGCCCCATAGCGTGGACGGCAGGACTGATACCGGATAGCCGCGAAGGAGCAGGTATGACGCAAGGCACGCAGTCGCCGCACGCTACGCAGGGCCCGGCGGACGGTCAGCAGCACGGAACGCGGCCCGCCACGGCAGAGCGCGGCCACCGGGTATGGACGGAGCCGAACGGGCGCCGGGTGCGGGTGCTCCTGGGCGGCCAGGCGGTCGCCGACAGCTCGCGAACGCTGTACCTGTTCGAGACCGGGCATCTGCCCGTCTACTACTTCCCGCGATCCGACGTGCGTTTCGATCTGCTCGAGGCCTCCGCGCACCAGACGCACTGCCCCTTTAAGGGCGACGCGTCGTACTACACCGTCGCGGCCGGGGGCCGGCGGGCCGAGAATGCCGTCTGGGCCTATCCGCAGCCGCTGCCGTCCGTCGGCGAGATCGCGGACTATGTGGCCTTCTACTGGAATGCCGCGGACGCCTGGTACGAGGAAGACGACGAGGTGTTCAAGCATCCCCGCGATCCGTATCACCGCGTCGACGTCCTGCAGTCCTCGCGGCACGTCCAGATCCGGATCGGCGACCTGATCGTCGCGGACAGCCGTCGGCCGCGGCTGCTTTTCGAGACCAGCCTGCCCGTCCGCTATTACCTGCCCAAGCTCGACGTCCGGCAGGATCTGCTGGTGCCCTCCCCGACGCGCAGCCGCTGCCCGTACAAGGGCGAGGCCGTCTACTGGTCCGCCGACGTCGCCGGCGCCCGCCTGGACGACGTCGTCTGGAGCTACCCGGCGCCGATCCCGGAGGCACCGAAGATCGAGAACCTGATGGCATTCTTCAGCGAGAAGGTCGACACGATCGTGGACGGCGTTCTGCAGGAGCGGCCCGTCACCCCCTGGTCGTGACCCGAAGGCGCCGGGGCGGGCGGCGGAGCCGGTGACCGGGTTAGCGGGCGCCTAGAGCGGTGCTCCCGCCTGCTAGCGCGGTGCCGCCAGCCGTCGTGCGGCTTGCACGACGCTGGCGCGGCGCCGTCGCGCTCCGCCGGGTCATCGGGGTCAGCGCCGCCCAGCATCCGGGCCAGCTGCGGCACGCAGAACCACCACGCGGATAGCGCGATGAGCACGAACACCAGGTGAGCGGGGTCGATGTCGCCGTCGAGCAGGCCGTCACGCTGAGCGGCCGCGACGGCGGCGACCTTGGCCTGGTAGTGCGCCGTGCGCTTCGCCTCGTCGGCTGCGGGGCCGCCGGCCAGGCCCTCCCACAGCAGCAGCCGGGCCAGCTCTGGATGGGCCGCGTAGTAGTCGAAAGTGCGCCCGGCGAACTCGCCGATGTCCCGCTGGAGGACCTCGTGGCGCTCATCACCTTCCTGTGCAGTGACGCGGCCAGCCATCTTTCCGGCACCGTGATCACGGTGCGCCCGCCTGTCACCCGCTGACCCCTCGCGGCCGCAGGCCCGGCCGCGCCGGCCGCCGCCGGGCTACCAGGTGCCCCAGGGCAGTCGCGGGGCGGGCAGGTCCGGGGGCCGCAGGAACGCCGGCGGCGAGGTCAGGTCCAGCGCGCCCAGCGGAGAGGTGGCGGCGGCGTCGCGCGCGGTCAGGGCGGGCAGGTTCCACTTCTCCTCGACCAGCTTCAGGATCGAGGTGTGATCGAGTACTTCACTGTGCACGAAATCAGGCCGGGCGTACGGCGACACGATCACCGCGGGAACCCGGAAGCCGTACCGGTCATATCGCAGCGTCCCGGCGTCGAGGTTCTCGGCGTTGTGGACGTAGCCGGGCAGCACCGGCCGCAGCAGCGTATGCAGCAGCGACTTGCGCCCCACCAGGCTGCGCCCCTGCACCTCGTCGGGCGGCACGGCCGCAGGCGGCGCGACGTGGTCGTAGTAGCCGCCATGCTCGTCGTACACCCAGATCAGCAGCGTGTCGGGCCAGCCCTTGCCGTGCATGACCCGGCGGATCACCTCGGCGGCGAAGCTCTCGCCCTTGCTGATGTCCTGCGGGTTCTCCTCGGAGTAGGCCGTGAAGTCGGGATCCACGATGCTGAACGCCGGCAGCGTGCCGTTGTCGGCCGCCGCGAAGAACTCGTCGTTGCTGCGGATATGCAGCAGGAACCGCGCGATTCCGAGCGGGAAGATGTCTGCGGTGAACTGGAGGTCCTTCTGCACATCCCCCATCCGGCCTGACGCCAGCCTGCCGAGGGACATCAGCCGCCGCCGCGCCTGGCGCCGCTGGTGCTGGACGTAGCGGCGGAATCCCGACTGGTCAGCGGCGACAGGATGGTAGTTCACCCACGAGATGCCATGCCTGGTCAGCATGTCGAAAATGGTGCCGGCCGGCGGGTAGTCGGCCAGGTCGAACGGCAGGTCGTCAATAAGGCCGTGCGCCGTGCCGGCGATGAGGAACCGGCGGTTGGGGAACGTGGGACCCAGGCACGAGGAAAACCACCGGTCGGCCAGCGGGAACGTCCGCGCCAGCCCGTGATAGAAGGGCAGGTCGGCTTCGGTCCAGTAGGCCATCCCGGCGGTGAGGTCGGTGCCGGGCACGACTACCTCGGAACTGGTGACGAAGCCGTCGTTCTTCCCGTCGCCCCACTGCAGGTGGCTGGCGTGCCAGCTCTGCGACGGCACGCGCGGCAGCTGGACGCTCGAGCGCCAGTGCCGGACCGCGATCGACTCGCCGTCCCGGCTGAGATTGGCGGCCTCCGGCTCCCCGTCCGGGCTGAGCGGGAAACCCTCGCCGCGGCTGGCCAGCGTGCCGAGATAGTTGTCGTAGGAATGGTTTTCCATCATCAGCACGACAATGTGCTTGATCTGCGGGAGCCGGTCGGTGCCCGCAGGCAGCGACGGCTCGGGGCGCTCGCCGGGCTTCGCGCTGCCGGAGCGCCGCGCGAGGCGGCGCGGATCCTGCTGTTCGAGCCGGTTCCACATAGACAACGCCGCCTTCGATGGTGAATGTGCCGATATCGTCTCACGGGCGGCTCGTCAGACTGCGGCGCTCTCGGGGTGAGCGGCCAGTGCCGCGGGGAGCCCGGCCGGGCTGCCCGCGGCTGCGGGTCAGCCGCGGAACGCGTCCTTGACCTTCTCGCCCGCCTGCTTCAGGTTGGCCACTCCCTGGTCGCCCTTGCCCTCAGCCTCGAGGCCCTCGTCGCCAGTGGCCTTTCCGGCCGCTTCCTTCGCCTGGCCCTTCAGTTCGTCTGCCTTGTTACTGGCCTTGTCCGTCGCTGACATGACAGCCCTCGATTCCTGTGGCGGCAGGGCGATCTGCCCGCTGCCGGTAGCGATTTCGTGCAGCACGACTCTGCCCCGGCAACTGCGGTGTACACCTGGACCGGGTCGGCGCCGCGGCCTGATCCGCCCCGCGGGCCGGTACGATAGTTGCTTAGCAGAAGTAACTATCGGGCTCCGATTCGGGATAGCGGGGCTGGGAACGGCCGCGCCGCGAACATGAGGGAGCGAGAGCGTGAAGCGTCGGATGGGCAGGTTCTGGCGCCAGACGTTCTCCTCGCTCAAGGTCCCGAATTACCGGCTGTACGTCACCGGCCAGTCGATCTCGCTGGCGGGGACCTGGATGCAGATGACCGCGCAGTCGTGGCTGGTGCTGACGCTGACGCACTCCAGTACCGACCTCGGCCTGGTGCTGGCGCTGCAGACACTGCCCATCCTCCTGCTCGCGCCGTATGGCGGCGTGGTCGCCGACCGCACCGACAAGCGGCGGCTGATGGTGATGCTGCAGTCCTTCATGGGCCTGCAGGCCCTGCTGCTCGGGCTGCTCACCGTCTTCGGCGCAGTCCGGTTCTGGGAGGTCTGCCTGCTCGCGGTGGTCCTCGGGCTGAACAACGCCTTCGAGAATTCCGCCCGGCAGGCCTTCGTCCGGGAGATGGTAGGCAAAGACGAGCTCAGGAACGCGATCACCCTCAGCTCCGTGACGGTCAATGCCGCCCGGGCGGTCGGGCCCGCCATCGGCGGGGTGCTCATCGCCACGGTCGGCATCGGAGTCTGCTTCCTGCTCAACGCGGGCAGCTTCGTGGCGGTGGTCACGTCGCTGCTCATCATGGACCGCTCAGCCCTGCGGCCCAGTCTGCCCGCGCCGCGCGCCCGGGGCCAGCTGCGCGAAGGGCTGCAATACGCGGCACGGACCCCGACGATTGCGATCCCGCTCGCCATGATGGGCCTGGTCGGCCTTTTCGCCTATGAATTTCCCGTCTCGCTGCCGGTGCTCGCCGACCGGACCTTCCACGGCGGTTCGGTCGCGTATGGCTTCATGACCGCGGCCATGGGCGTCGGTGCGGTGATCGGGGGCCTGTTCACCGCCGCCCGTGGCCGCACCGGCCTGCGGCCGATGATCATTGCCTCGGTGGGGTTCGGCGCGGCGATTCTGGTGTGCGCGTTCTCGCCAGTGCTCGCGCTGGCCTACGTGGCGCTGCTGTTCGTCGGCTGGGCCAGCGTGTCGTTCATCGCCATCGGGAACTCCACGATTCAGCTCAGCTCCGAGCCGAGCATGCGCGGCCGGGCGATCGCGCTCTGGCAGGTGGCTTTCCAGGGCACCACGCCCGTCGGCGGCCCGGCGATCGGCGCGATCATCGACCTGTCCGACGCCCGGATCGGGCTGGCGGTAGGCGGCCTGTCCTGCCTCGTGGCGGCTCTGGGTGGCGCCGTGCTCGCGCGGCGGTCGCGGTCGTCAGCGGCGGCTAGAGGCATCACATCTGAGGAGCTCTCCGCCGCAGAGGCGACGGTGGCGCTGCCCGCCGAGCGGCCGGCCCAGTAGAGCGCGCGCCCGCATCACTCTGGTCCCTCGCGGTGGACCGCTAGACGCTGGCCATGTCCCGGCTGGTCTTGACCGCGCGGCGGAGCATGAACCCGCCGCCGATCTCGATCAGTCCCATGACGATGAACCAGATCCCGATCAGCACGGCCAGCACGCTCAGCGAGGACAGCGGGGCGGTCGCGACGACGATCCCGGCGATGATGCTGATGATGCCGAAGAAAATCCAGAAGCCCCTGCCCTCGCGGACGTTGCCCGAGATCCCGCCGATGAGGGAGGCGATGCCCTGCACGATCCAGGTGATGCCGATGAACAAGCCGATGAGCGCCAGCGTCAGATGCAGATGCCGGATCAGGACGACCCCGATGACCACGAACAGCAGCCCGGCGATTCCGAGCCAGACCCGGTGCGCTTCGGTGGGGTCGAAGACCCGCACCAGGTGGAAGATGCCTGAGAGAATCATCAGGATCCCGAGCAGGATCGCGATGACATTCAGGGAGCCGCTCGGGTGAAAGGTCACGACGATCCCGAGGATCAGGGTCAGCGCGCCGAGGAAAATCGTCGCCTGCCACGCTCCCGTCAGCGCGCCTGGCGTCAGGGGCTGCTCGCCGTACTGGTCGGACATATTGGCTCTCCTGGTTCTTTCCTGGCGCGGAACCTGACCCGGCGGTGCGCCTGGCAGCGAAGCCAGGCTTTGCGCTTCTACTGATGCTTCCGAGCGCGGGCGCCAGTGTCGTCACCCGCTCTGGGTGATAACGATCTCCGCGGCGCGCTGCCCGCGCGCAGACAGCGGCGAAGCCCGGGTCTGCTCGGCGCGCGGGTCAGGCCACGGGGCGCGCGGCGGCGGGACTGGCCTGAGGGGTGCCCGGATGGCCCGGGCGGTGCTGCGCGGCGGCGATTTCGCGCGCGATCTGGGCGTCGGCCCGGCGGCTCTTGACGGACTCGCCGCGGAACCAGCCCGCGGTGGCCAGGGCCAGCCAGCCCGCGTCGATGATCATGCCGCCGGCCCACATGAGCGCGCCGCCGATCTGCTGGTCGGCAATCGGGCCGGGCCCGAACGACCGCGCCACCTTCGCGTAGAACGGATACAGGTCATAGTCCGATGCGTAAAGGAAGAAGCCGGTCATTGTCTCCGGCAGCATCATCAGGAACAGCGAGATCACCTTGACGGCGGGGTCGACCCGCCGCGGGCAGCCATTGGCACCGAGCAGCGGGTAGTAATACAGCAGCGCCACGCCCAGGTACAGCGGGTACTCGACGAATTCCTGCACCAGGGGATGCTGGAGCGCGTAGTCGTAGAACGGCGAGAAGTGCGTGCCCATCAGGACCCCGGCAAACAGCAGCCAGGTCAGGACCGGGCTGGTCATGACCCGCAGGGCCTTGCTGCGCAGGACCGGGACGATCCAGCGCCGGCGCAGCGCCGGGTCCGCCGCCTGCAGGAGGAGCAGCACCGGGCAGCCGAGCAGCAGGAGCGGTGCGATCACCATCATCAGCGCTATGTGCTGGGCCATATGCGCCCAGAAGAACGTGTCGCCGTAGGCGCCGACCGGCCCCAGCAGGACAATCCAGGTCAGCGCCAGCGCCCCGAGGAAGCTGGCGGTGCGCCGTCGCGGCCAGCGGCGCCGTGGCCTCCCCCGGCTGACGGCAGCGACCCCCCACAGGTAGGCCGCCGCGCTGGCGAAGATCGCCAGCGCGGGCACGGGCTCGAACGTCCACGTGCGCAGGACCTGCCAGACGTCGTGCACGCGGAGCCTCTACGGCACGACGTGCGGGCTGGCGACGAAGGACGTCGTGAACGCGAGCAGGACCGCCGAGACGGTCACCCAGGACCACCAGTACCCGACCAGCCGGACATGCCAGTGATTGTCGGCGGAGAACAGGCCCCGCCGGGAGCGGACGAAGATGGCAATGCCGAGGAAGAGAGTCAGCAGCAGGTGGACCAGATGCGATCCGGCCATGGCGATGACCGTCGAGGCGTAGGAGCCTGTCGTGGTGACGAACGGCAGCGTCGCCAGCCGGCCGATCTGCAGGCCCATGTCGACCAGGAGCAAGAGCAGCGCGATGGTCGTGCCGGTCACCAGGCGGCGCTGGTCGCCGGCCCTGATGCCGAGCTCGCCCCAGCGGTAGACCAGGGCGCTGGCCACCACGACGCCGGCGATGAGCCAGCCGCTGCCCGCCCCGATCGTGGCGCTGCCCTTGGGGATCCAGCCCCCGTCGGTGTTCAGGCCGCGCAGGTAGAAGTAGGTGAACATCAGTGACAGGACGAACGCCGCGTCCGCGACGATCAGCAGGATGACGCCGAGCCGCTGGCCCGGTACCGGATCATGCGGATGCTCTGTCGGGTGCGCGTGCTGCACCGTGCTGGCCGTCACTGGGCGCCCTCCCCTGACTTGATGGCGGACTGCGGGCCGGCCGGCGCGGGAGCGGACCGGACCGCGACGGGCTCCTCGGCAGGCTCGACCTGCTCGGGCAGCGTCATCGACGGGGGCGGCCCGTTCTCCCCGTAGCCGTAGAAGTCACCGGTGACCACCGGCAGGACCTCGAAATTCTGCAGCGGCACCGGGGTGGGCGTCTGCCACTCCAGTGTCTTGCCGCCCCAGGGGTTGGCCGGCGCCTTCGGGCCGTAGAGCCACGAGGTGATCAGGGCGCCGGTGTAGATCAGCAGCCCGATCATGAGAACGTACGCCCCGTAGGTCGCCACCTGGTTGCCCGTCGTGAACTGCGGCGCGTAGTCGCCGGCCCGCCGCGGCAGCCCGGCGAGACCCAGGGCGAACATGGCCAGGAAGGTGACCTGGAATCCGGCCTGGAAGATCCAGAAGCCGATGGACGCCCAGCGCTCGTTGAGCATGCGCCCGGTCATCTTCGGGAACCAGTACGACAGCGCCGCGATGGCCGCCGTCAGGGCGCCGCCCACCAGCGTGTAATGGAAGTGCGCCACCACGAACAGCGAGCCGTGCATGGCCTCGTCGACCGGGACGTCGGACAGGTAGATGCCGGTCACGCCGCCGATGATGAAGTTCCAGATCACCGCGTAGACGGCCAGCATCGGGAGCCGGGCCCACACATGCCCCCGCCAGATCGTGCCGATCAGCACCAGGATGAGCAGGCCGGTGGGCACCGAGATGATCTCGGTGGTCAGCATGAACGGCCCGTTCAGGTCGGGCGCCCACCCGGACATGTACATGTGGTGCGCCCAGACGAACAGGCTGAGGCCAACGATGCCCGCCATGCCGATGACCGCGCCCTTGAAGCTGAACAGCGGCTTGCAGCAGAACACCGGCGTCAGTTCCAGCACTGCGGCGAATCCCGGCAGCAAGATGACGTAGACCTCGGGGTGGCCCATCAGCCAGAACTGGTTCTGGTACAGCCACGCGCTGCCGCCGCCCGCGGCGTCGTAGAAGGTCGTGCCGACGGTACGGTCCAGGCCCTCGAGAATCTGGGACGACATGAACATGGGGAACGCGACCAGGCCGAGAGCGACGCTGGCCACCGCGCAGTGACGGCGGGCCAGGCGCGGCCGGGCGGCGACGCGCGCGGCACCGCCCCGGCCGGGTTACCTGCGCGCCGCCGCTGGCTGTCCTGGCAGGCGATCCGCCTGCATCTGGCCCTGCTGATCGTCGTGCCGGGATGCCTGGCCGCAGGCTGGTTCGAGTTCACCCGCGCGCAGGCCGGAAACGAGCTGAGCTGGGTCTACGTGTTCGAGTGGCCCTTCTTCGCGGCCTTCGCGCTCTACCTGTGGTGGCGTACCCTGCATGATGACCAGCCCCGCCGCGCCCGCCGCCGCCGGCCAGGGCGCCCGGCGGCCGCCCCCGGCGCCATCGCGCCCGGACCGGACGCTGCGGTGCACGGGCCTGGTGCTCCGGCGAACGGGCCGGACCCGGCGGCTGCGGCCACCCAGCCGCACCAGCCCGAAGCAGATCCCCAGCTGCAAGCCTGGAACGAGTACCTCGCCCGGCTGCACGCCAGCGACCCGGTCGGCGGCCCGCCCGAACGGCGCGGTCCAGCCCGCTCCGCGCGCCCGCCCGCGCCCCGCTAACCCCGTCCCGCTAACCCTGCCCCGTGAAACCTGCTCCGCGGCCCGTTAACCCCGCCCCGCTGGTTCTGGCCGCCCCGCAGGCGGGGGTCAGGCGCCCCCTGGCGCCGGATGCTCCACCAGGGCGATCACCCGGCTGGCCATGAAACGGGCCGTCCGGACCGGCGTACCGCCGCGGGTGACCTCGCTCACCTCGATCATGGCGCGCCGGTTGACCACCTCGACGCGCCGCCCGGCGCGGGTGGCCTCGATCTCATAGGTCTTCGTGACGTCGCCGGCGTCGACGACGACCTCGACCCGATCGCCTTTCACGGCCAGGCCAGGGCGCCGCGGCGGCTGGCGCGAAGGCGGCTGGGTGTCATGCCCGTTTAGTACCCGGCGTTCGCTAGCCTGATACCGCTGGTCACCGGCGAAGGGAGCCCCGTTTGGCTATTACAGCGCTGGTGCTCTGGATGCTGACGGGCGCCGCGGGCGTCGCGCTGCTGCGCGCGGGAAACGCCGCCAGGATCCAGGCGGCCGAACCGGCCGAGCCGGCTCCCGCCCCGGTCCGGATCGGCGCGATCCCGCTCACCGCCGAAGGCAAGCCGCCGCCAGGCCCCCGGCCCAAGGTCACGGCTCCGCCCGGCGAGCACCCTTTCCTTGAGTTCTGCCATCCGGCGCTCGGGCTCGTCGGGATGGCCTGCTGGTTCATGTTCACTTTCATTCATTACCGGCCGCTGGCCTGGATCGCCTTCGGGGTCCTGGTGGTCACGATCGGCGCGGGTCTCAGCTGGCTGGGTGCCGCCAGGCGGGCCGCCTGCCGGCACCCGGATGTGCCGCGGCGCGCCTTCACGCCCCGCCTGATCGCGGTGCACGGCCTCGGCGCCACCTTGACGTTCGTCCTCGCGGTGGTGTCCGCGCTGGTGGCCAGCCGGGCCTGAGCTGGCAGGCGGCGTAGGCTCGGCTGATCCGGGCATAATCCGGCCGCACTGATTTCCGCTCAGAGGACCGTTGCCATGACGGCGTCCCGCTCGCCTGTACCCTCCAGTGCCGCGCTCCACGACCTCTCGGCGACAACCGATGAGCGCCGGGCGGCCGGCAAGGCCGCCCGGGCGACACTGCCGCGCCGGGCCCACGGGCACTGGGACGAAGCCGAGCGCGGGCACGACCCGCTTGAGACGGTCCTCGCGCAGAATAAGACACGGGTCGCCGAGCTCCTGCCGCTGCGGCATCAGCGGATGGCGGCCTCCCCGTGGAACTACTACCGGGGGGCCGCGGCCGTGATGGCGGCGGACCTGGCGTCCCAGCCCAGCACGGGCCTGCTGGTGCAGCTCTGCGGCGACGCTCACGTGCTGAACTTCGGCCTGTGGGCCACCCCGGAGCGGAATCTGATGTTCGACCTGCGCGACTTCGACGAGACGCTGCCCGGCCCGTTCGAGTGGGACGTCAAGCGCCTCGCCGCGAGCCTGATCGTGGCCGCGAGGGAGAACGGCGTGAAACCCCGGACGGCGGATGCGGCCATGGCCGCCGCTGTCGGCGCCTACCGGGACCGGATGCGCCGGTACACCGATATGCCCGAGCTCGACATCTGGTACGACGGCATGCACGTCGACAGCTGGATCAGCTATTTCGAGCCGGCTGACCGCGGCCGTGTCTCGGTCTACATCGAGAAGAAGCAGAAGCGGCGGACCAGCCGCGGGGCGTTCGCCAAGCTGACCACGATGGCGCACGGGCGGCCGCGCATCACCGAGGATCCGCCGATCCGCGTCGCTATCGACGACGACGAGCAGGACGACCTGGTGGACCACCTGCTGGCCGAGTACCGGCTGACACTGCAGGAGGACCGCCGGAGCCTGTTCGACCGGTTCACCACCGTCGATGTCGTCCGTCAGGTCGTGGGCGTCGGCAGCGTCGGCATGCAGGTGTACCTGGTGCTGCTGGAGGGCCGCACCGGCGCCGACCCGCTGTTCCTGCAGGTCAAGCAGGCCGGTACGTCGGTCTATGAGGCCCACACCCAGCTCAGTCGCCACGGCAATCATGGTGAGCGGGTGATTAACGGGAAGCGGCTGCTGCAGAGTGCGACCGACATTTTCGTCGGCTGGGGATCGCTGCACGGCAAGGACTACTACGTTCGGCAGTTCCGCGATATGAAGATCATTCCCAGCACCGAGCTGATCGCTCCGCGGCTGGTCGAGTTCGCCACCGCCTGCGGCGAGACGCTGGCCCGCGCGCACGCCCGGACCGGGGACCCCGTCGCCATCGCCGCCTACCTCGGCCAGGGCGCCGGCTTCGCGGCGGCGATCGGCGAATTCGCCCGCCGTTACGCCCTGCAGAACGAGCGCGACCACGCGCAGCTCGCCAGCGCCATCGCCGACGGCACGGTACCCGCCTGAGAGCATGCTCCGGCCTTGTGAGCACCGTGCCAGCAACGAGAGTGCTGTGGCCATCACGGCTACGGGAGCGGCCCGACTATCGGCTGCTAGACGCCCGCGATCGGGGTCGGGGAGAGTTCCACGCCGTCGGACTCGCGCAGGGCAAGCGGCGAGCCGACGATCAGCGGGTCCGGGCGGCCGACGACGCCGGGATCCTTGCCTTCGTACTCGAGACCGGCCAGCAGGCTTCGCATCGCCTCCAGCCGGGCGCGTTTCTTGTCGTTGCTCTTGACCACGGTCCATGGTGCCTCCGGCGAGTGCGTGCGCCGGAACATCTCCGCCTTGGCGACGGTGTATTCGTCCCACTTGCCCAGCAGGGCGATGTCGGTAGGGCTGAGCTTCCACTGGCGGACAGGATCGATCTGGCGGATGGCGAATCTCGTGTGCTGCTCGCCGGGCGTGACGGAGAACCAGAATTTGATCAGCGCGATGCCCTCGTCGACGAGCAGCCGCTCGAACAGAGGAACCTGCCGGAAGAAGGTCTGGCGCTGCTCTTCGGTGCAGAAGCCCATGACTTTCTCGACGCCCGCGCGGTTGTACCACGATCGGTCGAACAAGACGATCTCTCCGGCCGTCGGCAGATGCGCGATGTACCGCTGGAAATACCACTGGTGCCGCTCGCGCTCGGTGGGGATGTCCAGGGCGACCACCCGTGCGGTGCGCGGGTTGAGGTGCTCCATGAAGCGCTTGATCGTGCTCCCTTTGCCGGCGGCGTCCCGGCCTTCGAAGACCACCACGATCCGGTGGCCCGACTCCTGCACCCAGTACTGCAGCTTCAGCAGTTCCACCTGAAGCGCCCGCTTGACGTGGTCGTAGTCCTCGCGGCTCAGGCGCTCGGCGTAGGGGTAGTCCTCGCGCCAGGTATCGACCAGGCTGCCGTCCGGGTTGCGGAGCACCGGGTCGTCCTCGTCAGTGTCGTCGACCCACACCCCCGCAGGCACCACACTTCGGTCCTGCGAAGTGCTCAGGCTTGGGCGGTACAGCGGACCTTGCGCGTCATCGGCCATCTCGGCCTCCTGCCGGGGAGTTGTCCATGCTCGCTTCCTACCAGAAGCGGCAGTGCCTGCGCTTCCCCCGGCGGCGGCCTGTGTGCCAGGCGGTTGCGCGGTGACGCCCCGCGGAGCAGCAGCCGGTCAGGACGCGGGCAGCCAGTAGCGGAGCTTGACGCCGCGCTGGTCGTCGAAGACTCCGCCGTTCGCCTCGATGACCTTCCGGGAGCCGACGTTGTCCTGGTCGCAGGTGACCAGGGCCGGGTCTACGCCCAGCCGGCGTGCCGCGGGCAGGGCCGCGGCCAGCATAGCGGTGGCATTCCCGCGCCGGCGCGCCGACGGCCGGACGTCGTAGCCGATGTGGCCCCCGTAGTCGCGCAGGTACGGGGTGAGCCGGTGCCGGATCGCGATGCGGCCCAGGTACTCCTCGCCGCTGACCCACCACAGCGTGGTCGCCGGAACATATCCGCTGGCCCGCGGCGAGTCTTCCCGTGCGTCATCGAGCAGCTCGCGGACGTAGCGGCTGAACTTGGCCTCCTGCGCCCAGCCGCGGCCGTAGACGCGCATTTCCTGGCCGACCATGGAACTGTCACTAGGGCCGCCACGGCCCTCGGCCTCAAGTTCCGCCATCGCGGCGAGGAAGGAGACGTGGACGCGGGCGGTCGGCAGGATGAGCTCGGGCATCCGATAGTCCTACTCCAGAAGCCGCCGATCATGCATCCGCATTTCCGCTAGCGGTAGTGCGCGGTTCCGCCGCACCGGGTGAGCAGAAGCTGTCCCGCCGAGCGTGCTGAGCCGCCGCGCGGCGGCCGTTTCTCGCCGCCGAGCCGCAGGCAGTACTCAGCGCGTGGGGAAACAGGTGACGTAGCGGCGCTGCCGGAAGGTCTCGACGGCACGCCGGTCATAGTTCTCGCGCACGAACGAGACCGCTTCCGCGCTGGGCAGGCCGTCGAGAATCGCCAGGCAGGCGAGCGCGGTCCCGGTCCGTCCCCGGCCGCCGGCGCAGGCGAGCTCGACCCGCTCGGTCTCGGCCCGCTGCCAGGCCTCGGTCAGCGCGGGCACTACGGCGGCCTTGTCGGCGGGCAGGCCGAAATCTGGCCACCGCAGCCATCGGGACTCCCAGGCAAACGCCGGCGGCTGCCGCGCCAGCAGGTAGACGCCGAACTGAGGCGAGACACCGTCCGCCAGCGGGCGCCTGAGGGCCCGCCCGCGCAACAGCCGGCCCGACGGCAGCCGAATGACGCCGGGCAACACGGGATCCCAGCACTCCGCCATAGCCGATCGTAAGCATGTCCGCCCGGCGAGGCGCCGGGCGCAGCCGGGATTCGCCGGTCCTGCGACGATGCCGCCTGCGGCTACTGGCCCACCCTGCCGTCGATCCGCTCGCGCAGGAAATCAGCGTGGCCGTTATGCCGGGCGTACTCCTCGATCATGTGCACGAGTACTTCGCGCAGCGAGATCCGGCCCCGGCCCTGCGGGCCGTAGTCGTAGCTGCCGGTGACGTCCAGATCCGGGGCCTCGGCTACGAACCGCTCGGCGAAGGCCACCTCGGCCCGCCAGGTGGCCCAGGCGTGCGCGACCACCTCGGGATCGGGCACGGCGCCGTTGAAATCGCCGTCCGGGTCATCGCCGGAGCGGTAATGGCGCGGCGCGTCCTGCCCGCCCAGCACCTGCCGGAACCAGTGCTGCTCGACGCCCGCCAGGTGGCGGACCAGCCCGAGCAGCGACAGATCGGACGGCTCCACTGAGCGCCGTGCCATGGCGGCGGCATCCAGTCCGGCGCATTTCAGCTCCAGCGTCAGGCGCTGGTCGCGCAGGTAGCGCACGAGCGTGCCGCGCTCCCCCGCGGGCCTCTCGCCGCCCTCTTCGCGCGGGTCGGCCTCGGGGCTGAGGAACATATCCCACCAGCCAAAGTGCCGGGCAGGCTGATCCCCGGCGGGTTCTGCGGCCGGCCCGGTCCGGGCGGGGCCCCGGTCGGTGACATCAGGCATAGGCAGGAGCATCGACGGTCCGCGCTGAGTTCGCCACAGGTTTTCCGGGCCGCCGCCAGATCCGCCGGACCAGACTTCGGGTCCGCACCGGCGGAACTGGCGGCTAGCGCGAGGGGCGGACGACCAGTGCGCTGCCGCCCCCCAGGCGGACCGGCTCGGCGACGGCCTGGAAGCGCCCGTGACCGAGCATCTGGATCCCTGTCGCATCGCCGGGATAGTGATCCAGGGGCAGGATCGGCCCGGTGGCCACCGTGAACTGCTCCCCGAACTGACGGGTGAGCTGCCCGCGCACGGCGCTGTGGTAGAAGGCCGGCTCGGCCAGCGAGGCCGGCGAGTTCGTCTGGCTGACCCTGGGAGCCGCGAGCGCCGCAGGGAGGGACATGCCGAAGTCCACGTGGTTGAGAATGATCTGGAGAATGGTGGTGATGATCGTCGAGCCGCCTGCGGCGCCCACGGTGAAGACCGGCTTTCCGCGGCGGAACGCGATGACGGGACCCATGCTGGATCTCGGCTGCTTTCCGCCCGCGGGCAGGTTGGGGTCGTAAGCCCTCGGTGCTGGCGGGGCGAAGTCGAAGTCGGTCATCTCGTTATTGAGCAGGAAACCGTCATGGGGAACGGTCATGCCGCTGCCGCCGAAGAAGTTGATCGTGTTGGTGTAGGCGACGACGTTGCCCCACTTGTCGACCGTGACGATGTTGTTGGTGTGACGTCCCTCGTTCGACACCGAAGCCTTGGCGGCCTGATTGCGGCAGCTCTGGTAGGGCGGGAACGGGTCGCCGGGGGCCACCGGGGAGACCAGCGCCTTGTGGTGGACCAGGCAGCGCCGGGTCGCGGCGAACGCCTTGCTCAGCAGCCCGTGCAGCGGCTCTCCGACGTAACGCGGATCGCCAACGTAGGCGTCGCGATCGGCGTAGGCCAGGCGGGACGCCTCCAGGTAATGGAACAGGGCCGTCGCCCTCGGCTCGGCCCGCAGGTTCCAGCCGCTCAGGATGTTCAGGGCCTCGCCCACGGTGGACCCGCTGCTGGAAGGCGGCGCCATGCTGTAGATGTCGAGGCCCCGGTAGCTGACGCGAGTAGGCCGCTGGATCCGGGCCTGGTAGGCGCGCAGGTCGCTCATCTTCATGATTCCCGGCAGGGTGATCAGGCGGGTGCCGGGGACCAGGCCAGGGTGATCATCGGCCCGGACGATGGCGCGGCCGAGCGGCCCGTCGTAGAGGTAAGACGGGCCGTAGCGGGCCAGCAGCCGGTAGGTCCGGGCGAGATCGGGATTGCGCAGCAGGTGGCCGGCCGCCAGCGGCTGGCCGGCCGGGGTCAGGAACAGCTTGCGGCTGGCGGTGTACGCCCGCAGCTCAGGCAGGTCGGACTGCTCGAGCTGGCGGAAATCCGCGTTGACGCGGAACCCGCGGCCGGCCACCTTGATGGCCGGCTGGAGGTCGGCCGCGAGGCTCTTGCGGCCGTAGCGGCTGATCGCCTTGGCCCAGGTGGCCACCATGGCCGGGACACCGGTGGCCAGCGGCTGATCGGAGGCGTATTCGTAGCTAAGCGGCTTGCCGGTCCTGCGGCTGGTGAACATGGTCGGCGTGCACGCCCGGGGGCATGTCTCGCGGCCGTCAATGGTCACGACCTGGTGGGTCCGGGCCAGGTAGATCACCATGAACCCGCCGCCGCCCGGGCCTGCCACGAACGGGATGGTCACGCCGAGCGTGCTGGCCACCGCGACGGCGGCGTCAATGGCGTTACCGCCCCGTTCCAGGACCGCGATGCCGGCCTTGCTGGCGTTCAGGTCCATGGACGCGACGGCGCCTCCCTTGCCGACGGCGACGGGCTGCTTTGCGGTGCTCGCCTTTGCGGTAGTCGCCGGGCCCGTGCCGGGGACGGCGCTAGCCGCAGACGGCAGGGCGAGAAGCGCTGCCGCGAAGGCTGACATCACGGAAACCGCTGCTAAGCGACGCATGACCACCTCGGCACGAGTAGCGCATAGCCGGTAAATCAGGATCTTTAGTTCCTACTCCTGTCTCCCGGACACGGTCAACCCCTCGCCTGCTTCCTGGCCGTCTGGCTACTGGCTAACGCGCTGGACTGCCAGCAGGTAATCCTTGCGGCGGAGCGGGTCAGGGCCGATCCGCGCCCTGGTGGCCGGCGAGGGTGGCCTGGATGATCGCGGTGACTTTGTCCGCGAACCCGGCGCCGAACCGCAGCCGGTCCCGGACTCGGACCGTTCCCGTGAACATCCGGATGTACGCGATCTTCTCCCCCGCCGGTCCTCGCTCGACCTTGAATGCCGAGCCTGATAGCGGGCCGCCTGCGCCGGCCTCGGCCTCGGCCGCGGGAAGGAGCTCCGTAATCCCAGGCTCACCTCATAGGCGTCCACGCCCAGGGTGCTCAGCAGACCCTCCGGGCTACCCCAGGAGCCCTCTGATCGCCGAGTTCGGCGCGAGGTTCGCCAGCGCCTTCGCATGAGGATACGGCGTTGCGCACCCGAGGCTCCCGGCGTCCAGCAGAATGGTGACCCGGAGCCGCCGGACAGCGTGATAGGGCAGCGGGCTCTGGCCCGGGCGGCGGCGCTGTCGGTAGCCCGAGCTAGTGTCCGCTGCTGACGAGACATGGAGGAGCATGACGGTGGAATCTGCGGGCAGGTTCGAGTCTGCGCTGAGTGCGGCGCAAGGCGGTGCGGAGGCAGCGCTCAAGTCCGCCGCTGGCCTGACCAGAGAGCTGCGCAAGGCGAAAGCAGCTGCGGCCAACGGCCAGGTGCGTGAGTTCCGCCGCGCTCTGGACGCCGCCGAAGGGTTGGCTGACGGGCTGGCCGCGGCGGTGCAGGAGGCCCGTGACTCGTTCGATCTCGAAGAGACCGCATACCTGACCGCCGGGGATTATGCCAAGGAGCTGCTGACAATGGCAGCCGCGCGTGGGGTGGCGATGTTCGAGGAGGACGATCGCCTGCTCTGCTATCCCTCAATCGTGCGGGTCGTGCCGGGTGACTCGCTGGTCGAGATCGACCGGCGGCGGGAGCGGCGACTGCGGCCCTCGGTGCTGATCGGTCTGCTGGCAGCAGCACAGCAGCGGCCGCCACGATTTCGTGCCGAGCAGTTTCTGGAGAGCATGGCACGCGGCTACGAGCTGGTCGTGGGCAACGAGGGCAAGAAGCCAGCCGCCGTGGTCCGCCTTGTAGACATATGGTCCGTGCTGACCTTGCTGCCGGGCCAGGGCAGGGAATATACCCGTCCCGAGTTCGCCCGTGACCTGTACTTGCTCGACCAGAGTGGAGCGCGCCAGACGAAGGACGGACAGACGTTGCGCTGGCATGCGAGCACTGGTACACGGTCCGCGGGAGTGCTCACCACTGTGGCCCGTACCGGGCAGCAGCAGCGGTACTGGGGCGTGTCCTTTGCCGACCGGGGGCCACGGTGAGTGCGCCTGGCCAGCCCAGCGTACCGAGCGGCGTGCTGGGCGGAGGTGTCTTGAAGGCAGACGACTATGCCGCGTTCCTTGACCGCGAGTACCTGGCGCAGTACGTGCCGGCAGGCGGGGCCGCGATCAAGGTCGCAGTGGTGGCAGATGGCGGGGCGGCGGACCGGATGGAGGCGGCCCTCGGTGCCGCCACGGCCGGGCGCGGTGGCCTTTACGTGAGTGTCTCGGCAGAGTCCGCCCGGGTTCACATGGTCGATCAGATCTTCTTCGCCGTCTCACGTGCATTGGACTGGCAGGCGCTGGCGGGTGCCCTCGTGCGGACCGCCTATGAAAGCGCGGCGTTCCCTGTCCCGGATGGTGCTGGGCTCATGGTGGCGGAGGTTGCCCGCCATCATGACGTTGACGCCCGTGAACTGTACCGCAGCGTCCGCCGGCGGCTTGAACGCCGGCTTCTCGACGATCCGTTGGTCACAGTCGAGATGGGGCGCGCGATGCTCCGGCTGGCGCAGGTACAGTTGGGCGCCGGTGATGTGGACACGGCAGAATTCGAAGCGGTGCTTGGCTGGCTGCGCGGTGAGCTTCGGTCGATCACAGTGCTGAGATCCGCGCTCATCTACACCCGGATCGGCAGGCATAACGCGCGGGCGATGCTTGTCTCGGCTGCTGCGCTGCTGCTGGCCATCGGTTGCGGCGGCCTGGTGGTCCACGTTGACTACGGCAGGCTGGCTGAGGCACGCCGCCCCCCGGCAGAGGCCAGGTCTGGCTTTTATTATTCGAAGGCTGCGGTCATGGACGCCTACGAGGTTCTTCGCCAGTTCATCGATGCCACGGACGAGTTGCGCGGGGTCCTGTTTGTCGCGGTCATGCCACCCGAGCTCATGACCGATGAGGCCCGGGGCCTGCCCGCTTACTCGGCGCTGCAGCTCCGGGTGGCCGACGAGGTTCGGGACCGTCGGCGCGCCAACCCGTTCGCGGCGCTTGTCCGGCTCGAAGTCCGGCTGGAGGCGGTCGCATGAAAGGAGCGTTGAACGGGGAACTGATCGCCCGGCGCCGGGCGGTGGAAGCGCTGCGATCGGGCGTGCCGAGCCGGGACGCGGTCGCGGCGCTCGGCTCTGGGCAGCCGGAAGCGGAGGACCGGTTCACGGCGCTGGTTGAGTGCGCAGGCGAGCCGCGTAGGCCGGTGGCCGGCGCTCAGGGGCTGTTGTTTGGCGGCGGGTTCGGCTCGGGCAAGAGCCACCTGCTGACCCATCTGGGTCATCTCGCCATGTCATCGGGCTTCGTGGTGAGCACCGTCGTGATCAGCAAGGAGACGCCACTTCATGATCCGGTGAAGGTATTCCGCGTGGCGATCGAGTCCGCGCATGATCTCGGTCGTGCCCACGGGGTGCTCGCGGACTCCGCAGCCTCCCTTGACCCTGACACGCCTCGCTATGCGGAGCTGACTCGCTGGGTTAATTCCCCAGCCAGCGGCCTGGACGAGCGCTTTGCGGCGACCCTGTTCTGCCACGAACGGTTGCGCGGCGGGGAGGTGCCCGGAAGCGATGAGACTGTCGACGCCCTGGTGCGGTTCTGGGGTGGCGAGCCGCTGCGCATGACCGACCTGCGGCGCGCCCTGAAGTCGGTGGGCGGGGCTGGGCTGTACAGCTTCACCCCCATCTCGGTCAGGGAACTCGCACGCCAGCGGTTTCGGTTCCTTGCCCGGCTGCTGCGAGCAGCCGGGCAAGCAGGCTGGGTGGTTCTCTTCGATGAGGTCGAACTGATCGGCCGTTACTCGCTGCTCCAGCGCGGTCGTTCCTACGCCGAACTGGCCAGGTGGCTCGGCAGCCGGGACAGCGACCCGGGGCTGCCACTGATCGCGGCCTTCGCCATGACCGACGACTTCGAAGCCGCCATCCTGGCCGGCAAAGACGACCGCACGCACATTCCCGCACGACTTCGTGCGAAACAGTCACCGGAATGGGATGAGACCGCGGCGCTGGCCGAGGCGGGGATGCGCCAGATCGAGCACGACATGCTCCTGCTCGAGCCGCCCGGCAACGAGGAACTCGACCACGCCTACGCGACCCTCAAGAAGCTCCACGGAGACGCGTTCGCCTGGTCCCCGCCCGACGTGGCCGGCCTGGAGCGGCTTGGTGCGACCCGGATGCGCCAATACGTGCGGGCTTGGATCAACGAATGGGATCTGGTCCGGCTGGACCCCGCATTCCGCCCGCAGACTGAATCAGTCAGCATCCCGAGCGACTACCGGGAAGACAGCACGCTTGAGGCCGCCGACGAGTCCGAAAACTACGGGGCGGACTGAGGCGACCCGGACGAGCGAAGGCAGTTGGAGCCCACTCCGCCCGGACAGACAGCCCTGGCGAGAGCGCCTCAGTCCTGGTTTCCGCGCCATGTCGGTGCGCAGGTTGCCCGGCTGTATCGTCCATGGGCAGGGCGTCACCCCGGTCAGGCGGCGGGCGAGTCGGCCTGTAGGCCGGGTTCTGTGCACCCGCTTGCGCGGGCCGACGGCCATCCATCTGGGACTGCCGTTGCCGGCAGCCTCGTGCGGTCTACCCGCGAGCATCGGGCGGGCCGCCCTCAATCGCTCGCGCAGGAGCCGCGTCGCGAGACGCGGCTCCCTCTTCACCTAGCTCCGGGTGGGGTTTGCCAAGCCGCTCGGGTCACCCCGAACGCTGGTGGTCTCATACACCACCGTTTCACCCTTACCTCCGGACGGATCCGGAGGCGGTCTGTTTTCTGTGGCACTGTCCCGCGGGTCACCCCGGGTCGGCGTTACCGACCACCCTGCCCTGCGGAGCCCGGACCTTCCTCGGCGCTCCCCGGTAAACCGGGGAGCGCCGCGGCCGCCCGGCCGGCTCGCCCGCCGCTGCGCACAGCTTAGAGCGTCCGTGCCGGCCTTGGTGAAGGTCGGTGCGCCGGCTAGCGGATCAGGCCGCCCAGCACGCCGCTGTACTCAGGCTCGCTCGTGCCCTTCGCCGGGGCGGCGAGACTGAGCGCCGGACCGCCGTTGCGCCGGGGCGTGGCCGGCCTGCGCCGGGCCGCGTCCTTGCGGGCGCTCGCCTGAGCCGCGGAGCCCTTCGGCTTCGCGGTGACCGTGCGCTTGGCCGAGGACTTCGCCTTGCTCGCCGTCTTCGGCTTGGCTGCGGACCTGGCCGCAGCAGGCCTGGCCGCCGCGGTCCGGGTCGTGCCGGCCTTGGCGGTGGCAGAGGTCTTCGGCCTCATGCTGGCGCCGCGCTTGGCCGAGGTGCTGCTGGCCTTCGCGGTACCGGACTTGGCAGTGCTGGACTTGGCCGCGCTGCCGTTCTTGGCGGCGGTGCTGCGCCCGGCGGCGGGTTTCGGCTTGGCCGGCGCGGCGGTCCGCGCGGGCGCGGCCGGCTTGGCAACCGGCATCGTCTTCGCCGCTGCGGTCAGCGACTTGGCGGCCGTGGTCATGGCCTTGGTGGCGCTGTTCATCGCCTGCATGGCGGTGAACATCGTCTTGGCGGATGTGGTGGCCTTGCTCGCCGCGGCCGTCATCTTGGTGGCGGCCGAGGTGACCTTGGTCGCTGCCGAGGACACGGTCCGGGCCGCGGTCATGGCCGCCGGCGCGTTCCTGGTCCCCGCCGAACGCGTCGTCTTCGGCTTAGTGCTCGAGCTGGTTTTCGGCCGCGCGGCTGTCTTCTTCACAGCCTTGCTGCTCGCCGACTTGCCGCGGGCTGGGCTCGCCGTACTCCGGCGAGCGGCCGCGCGGGTGGTCTGTGCAGGCACTGAACTCCCCCCGTCTTGATCAATTACGGAAAGAGCTATTCCACTACCGAGAGTGATCTACACACCCGATGGTCACTGTATTCGCAGAACAATGGACGCAACCGAGCCTAAATGAGCAGCTAACGAACCGGCTTAATGATGGCAGTACCGCCTGACTGCAGGTGGCAGGTGTCGTTGAGTGACCGGACCAGCGCTGGCCCGTCGGCGAACCAGTCGACCTCGCAGAGCGAGGCGACGCTCAGATGCATGCGGAACAGCGCAGCGGGCGGCGCGAGGAGAGCACGGCAGAGCAGCGTCTTGATCGGCGTCACGTGGCTGACGAAAACAAGCGTGCGGCCGGGGTAAGCGGCCAGCAGCTGGTCGACGGCGGCGAGCACCCGTTTGGCCGCGGCGGCGAAACTCTCGCCAGCCGGCGGTGCGGCATCGGCGTTAGCCAGCCACGCCGACATCTCCTCCGGCCACTGCGCGGCCGCCTCGGCGAAGGACATGCCCTCCCATTTGCCGAAGTCCGTCTCGATCAGGTCGCGGTTCACTTCCAGCGGCGCGCCGGTGGCTTCCGCGACCGCCTCGGCGGTGCGCCGGGCCCGCCGCAGCGGGGAGGTGACGATGACGTCGACGTTCCGCCGCTTGGCCAGGCGCCGGGCGGCCGCCGCGGCCTGCCGCTTGCCTGTCTCGGTGAGCGGGATGTCGCCGCGCCCGGCGAACTTGCGTTCGGCCGAAAGCGGCGTCTCGCCGTGCCGCAGCAGCAGCGTCGTGGTCTTCTGCCCCTGGGCTGGCCCCCACGCGGCCGCCGTGTCCTGCGCGCCTGGCTCGTCCGACGACGCATTCGCCTGCGCCGGCGTGCCCGCAGCAGCAGAACCGGTCGCGCCCCGCCGGCCGGCGGCGGCGGGGCCGCCCGCGGCATCCATCGCCTTGTTCGCCAGCCGGTCGGCTCTGGCGTTGCGGGCCCGGGGAATCCAGCTGTAGGTGACCCTGCCCAGCCGTCCGGCCGCTTCGCGCGCCGCCTCGGCCAGCGTGCGCAGGTTAGGGTCCTTGATCTGCCACCGGCCCGACATCTGCTCGACGACGAGCTTGGAATCCATCCTGACGTCGACATCAGCTCCGGGAGAAATGTCAGCGGCCGCGCGCAGCCCGGCGATAAGGCCCGAGTACTCGGCGGCGTTGTTCGTCGTCGTGCCCAGGCTGTCGTGCAGCTCGGCGAGGACCTCGCCGCTGCCCGCGTCGGCGACAAGCGCGCCGTAGCCGGCCGGGCCGGGATTGCCGCGCGAGCCGCCGTCCGCCTCCACGACCAGCTTGCGGGTCACAGGCCTGACTCGTCGGTGCGGACCAGGATCCTGCGGCATTCCTCGCAGCGCAGGATCTCGTCGGGATCGGCGGTCCGGATGGCATTGAGGTCGACGGTGTTCAGCGAGAGATGACAGCCCTCACAGCGGCCGCGCCGCAGCGCCGCCGCACCGACGCCGCCGTGCTGCACCCGGAGCCGCTCGTACAGATCGAGCAGGTCAGCGGAGATCTCGGCGGTGACCACGGCGCGGCGGTCGGCGGCCTTGCCGGTGAGCTCGGCCAGTTCGGCCAGAGCGGTGTCGCGGCGGGTCGTCGCGGCCTGCCGCTGGGCGGCGAGCTGCTCGCGCTCGGCGGCGGCCGCCTGGTGCTCGCCGTCGGCCTGCTCCCGGCGCTCCATCACGTCCAGGACGATCTCCTCGAGAGCGTCCTGGCGGCGGTGCAGCGACACGATCTCCGACTGGAGGTTCTCCAGCTCCCGCGGCGACGACACCTGGCCCGCGTCCAGCCGCCCCTGGTCTCGCTGGATCCGGGTGCGGACCTGCTCGACGTCACCTTCTGCCTTCGCCTGCTCGCGGCGCAGGTCGCCTTCCCGCGCCTCCAAGCTGGCCAGGGCGTCGCGAAGCTCATTGTCGCGCTGATCGATCTGTTTCAGCTCTGCGTGCTCGGGCAGGGTCCGCCTGCCGTAGTCGAGTCTGCTCAGCTCGGCGTCCAGGTCAGCAAGCTCGAGCAGCCGCAGCTGCGCGTCGGGAGAAGCTTTCACGGGGCCACGTTAGCCTGCCCGGCCTGCGCTGTCGCCCGGGGCGAGGGGGTCGGCTGCGGGCGCGGCAGCCGGGATCGGGGAAACTCGCACCGCGGCGCGGCGGCTGCGGTAGACCTGGGCCGCATGGAGATCCCCCGGATCAGCAGGCCTGACATGCCTGGCTACGGAATCCTGGGCCCGGACGAGGGCAGCGGCTTGCTCCCGTGGTCGTGGGCGGCCGAGCGGCTCAGCTCCGCGCGCAACTACTGGGTCGTGTCCGTGCGGCCCGACGGCCGGCCGCACTCCATGCCGGTCTGGGGCATGTGGGACGACAGCATGCTCTGGTTCACCACGGCGGTCGGCTCCCGCAAGGCCAGGAACCTGCGGGCCGATCCCCGCTGCGTCGTCACGACCGAGGACGCGAGCGACCCTGTGGTGATCGAGGGCACGGCTGCGTTCGTGACCGATCCGGCCAGCATCCGCCGCGTGCTGGACCTGATGAACAGCAAATACGGCACAGAAATTGAGCCGGGCTTTCTGGATCCCGCCATCAACGCCACGATCTCGGTGCGGCCGCAGCAGGTCATCAGCATGCGGCACGGCGACTTTACCGGTTCCCCGACCCGCTGGCAGTTCGGCTCAGCCTGAGCATCAGCACCGGCGGCGAGGTCGGCTGCGGCGAACCGGCCGCCGGCTCGACCGTCATGCCGATCCGGTCGCCGGCCGCCAGGCCCGATACGACCACCGGGCCGCTCATCCCGGCGCGGGCGCTGGGCAGCATACCGACCGGCTTCTTGCCGGAGGGGCCCATCAGCCACAGCTCGTAGCGCTCCGCGGCGGGCAGCGCCCGCAGCCCGGCGGCGGTGAATACCAGCTTGCGCTCAGCGTGTGACATGACCACCGTGGCACTGCCGCCGGTGACGACGTGCGCAGTCAGCATCGCGGCGTCGGGCGAGGCCAGCACGCGGGCCACCGCGGCGCTGCCCCGCTGGGCCTGATCGAGTCGCCGCTGGGCGCCGTGCATGCTGATGGCGAGGACGACGGCCGCCGCCGCCAGCGCGGCGCCGGCGGCGAGGCCGAGCCTGCGCCACGGCGTCGTGCCCGTGCCTCTCGTGCCCGTGCCTCTCGTGCCCGTTCTGCCCGTGCCTCGGCCCGCCTGGCGCTGGCCGCGTCCGGCGGGCCATCCCCGGCCCGGCCAGCCTGCGCCCAGCCGGCCGGGCTGGTCACCGGGCACGCCCGGCACCGCCTCAGCGGCCGGGCCGGTGACCGGCGGAAGCTGCCTGACCTGCGCCGCCGCCTGCATGGCCAGGGCCTTGAGCTCGGGGCGCGGCACGACCGCGTCGGCGACGGCGAGCCGGGCGGTCGCCTCCCGCATTTCCCTGATCTCTTCCTGGCAGGCGCTGCATTCGGCCAGGTGCAGCTCGAACCTGGCCCGGTCGGCATCGGAGACGGCGTCCATCGCGTAGGCGCCGACGAGAGTGTGCGCGGAAGCGTCGCCGGTGACCATCACGCCACCCCCAGGCAGTCGCGGAGACGGATCAGACCGTCCCGCATCCGGGTCTTGACCGTGCCGGCCGGCAGGGCCAGCAGCTCGGCCACCTCCGCGTAGGTGTATCCGTGGTAATAGGCCAGCGTCACGGATTCGCGCTGCAGCTCGGTGAGAGCGGTCAGGCAGCGGCGCACGCGCTCGCGGTCGAAGGCGGCTTCGACGGCCTCGACCACGTCGTCGTAGGCGATCTCCGCGGAGGCGGCGCGCAGTTCCCGGTCAGCCGCCTTCTGCTCGGACCGCACCCGGTCCACCGCGCGGCGGTGCGCCAGCATCATGATCCATGCGCTGGCGGAGCCGATCCGCGGATCAAACCGTGCCGCCGAGCGCCAGATCTCCAGCAGCACCTCCTGCATGACTTCCTCGGACTGGGCGAGATCTCGCACTACCCGGCGGACCGCTCCCAGGATCTGGCCGGCCGCCTGGTCATAGAGGGTGTCGAAGGCGCGCTGGTCGCCGCGCGCCACCTCGGCGAGCAGGTCCTCCAGCCGCGCCGCGCCGTCGCGGCGGCGCACCGCGGGCTGCGGCGCCGAGCGCCCGGGTTCCTGGTCGCTGTCCGCCATCCTCACATTCTCTATTCGTTGCCGACCTGCGCGCAGCTTGCCGCAGCCGGGGCGAAACTGCGGCGCGTTGACACCCCGGCGCGGCAATACTGAGGGCTCGCTGCGACGAATTACAGGAGTGACAACAATCAATCGATCAGCGGCCGGTGCGGGCCGTGGTGCTATCTCCGGCGTGCTGGCAGGCGGCGTGGCGCTTGGAGTGGGCCAGCTGGTGGCTGGATTCACTGGCGCGACCGGCTCTCCGGTGGTCTCGGTCGGCGAGATGTCGATCGACTTCACCCCGCCTGCCGTGAAGAATTTCGCCATCCGGGCCTTCGGCTCACACGACAAGCTTGTGCTGGTCAGCGGCATCCTGGTCGTGCTGGCTATCTTCGCCGCCATCATCGGCGTCGTCGCCGTCCGGAACCTGCGCCTCGGTATCGCCGGGCTCGGGATCTTCGCGGTGATCGGCGTGATCGCGGCGGCGACCCGGCCGACGGCGACAGCTGCTGACGTGCTGCCGACCCTGGCTGGCGCGGCCGCGGCGATGTTGGCCCTGGTCCTGCTCATCAGGGCAGCACGGCCTGCGAGAGCACCCGTGGGCGCCGCCCTGGCCGGCGCCATTCGCGCCGACCGACCTGCCGTCGCTGCTGAAGCCGAGCCGGGGGCAGCTGAAGCCGAGCGGGGGGCGGCGGACGGCGGCGGGTGGGTACCGAATTCGCCCGCCAGGGCAGGGGTCGGCTCGGGCGGTCCACCGCCCAGCGGTCCCCCCGGCAGCGGGCCGCCCCGCGGCGGGCCGCCGGACAGCGTTCCGTCGCGCAGCGGCCCACTGCGCCGCAGCTTTCTCGCGACGGGTGTGGCGGTGGCGGGCACCGCCGCGATCGCCGGGGTGGCCGGGCGATTGCTGACCGAACGGCAGAGTGTGGCGGTGGCGCAGCAGGCACTGCGGCTTCCGGCGCCCGCCAAGGCTCCGCCGCGGCTGGCCTCCGACGTCGACCTCAAGATCCCCGGCCTCAGCTCCTTCATCACGCCGAATTCCAAGTTCTACCGGGTGGATACGGCCATCGTCCTGCCGGAAATCCCGCCCTCCAGCTGGCAGCTGCGGATTCACGGGATGGTGGACCGGGAGATCGTGCTCAGCTTTGACGAGCTCATCCGCAGGCCGCTGATCGAGGAGTACATCACGCTGACGTGCGTCTCCAATCCCGTCAGCGGTCCTTACATCGGCAACGCGCGCTGGCTGGGGACGAGCCTGCGCGGCCTGCTTCAGCAGGCCGGCATCAAGGCGGGCGCCGATCAGCTGTTCTGCACGTCATCAGACGGCTTCACGTCCGGATCGCCGGTCCTGACGGCGATGGACGGCCGCGACTCGATGCTCGCCATTGCGATGAATGGCGCCGCCCTGCCAGTCGAGCACGGCTTCCCGGTCCGCATGGTCGTTCCCGGCCTCTACGGATACGTCTCGGCGTGCAAGTGGATTACCGACATCGAAGTCACCACCTACTCGGCCAACACCGCCTACTGGGCGCAGCGCGGCTGGTCTCAGCAGGCGCCGATCAAGACCGAGTCCCGTATCGACGTGCCGAACGGCCTGTCGGAGGTCAAGCCGGGCAAGGTGACCGTCGCCGGCGTCGCGTGGGCCCAGCACAAGGGCATCGACGCGGTGGAAGTGCGCGTCGACCGCGGGCCCTGGCACCGGGCACGCCTCGCCGCCGTGCCGGACATCGACACCTGGCGCCAGTGGGTGTGGGACGACTGGAATGCCATCCCGGGCAGTCATGTCATCGAGGCCCGCGCCACCGACGCGACGGGTTACACCCAGACGGCCGTGCAGGCTCCGCCCGAGCCCAACGGGGCGAGCGGCTATCCGTCCGTGAGCGTCACGGTCAGCAGCTAGGGACGCGGGTGCAGGCCCTGACCCGGGCTTGCACTGCCCCGGTGTGTGCCGGCCTCGCCTGCCGCGCGGCCTGTCAGAGCAGCTGATCCCTGACCTGGCCGTACATGTACGCGCCCATCCAGCGGCCCATCTCGTCGAAGAACCGGCGGCGGTCCGCGGCGCCCTGATCGGCCCGGGCGGCAATACCGTCTTTCCCGGTGCGGCCGGCCTGCCCTGGACCGGCGCCGTCAGCGCCGTCCGGGGCGCTGGCGACCAGGTGCAGGAGCGTGACGTGCGCCCCGAGCCCGGGGGTCTTCCCGCGGCCGCCTCCCGGCACAGCGGGCGGTGGCGCGTCCTCGCCGGGATCGCCGGCACTGGCCCCGGCCCCGGAAATGATGAGGACGGGGCAGGGAATCCCGAGAGGCTTGCGCTGACGGCGCCCGAAGGCAGGCTTGATCAGGATCAGCACGTCGGCCAGCTTGTCGTCGCGCCGGGCGTCGCACCACAGCGCCGAGGTCACGGCCCCTGCGGCGTGCCCGCTGATGATCAGCGAGTCGACGCCGTCGACCTCCCGGAGGTAGGCGCTGGAGGCGTCCAGCCGGGCGAAAGACGCGCGCAGCGCCTTGCCGCTCTGGCTTCTGCGCCGGGAGCCGGCGCGTTCGTCCTGGTGACCGGGCTGCCGGAGGTCGGCGACATAGAAATGGAACCCGCGGGCGGTATACCAGGTCACCAGATCTTCCGGCACGAAGGAGTCACCGGGGCAGCGGAGATAGAGCACGGCGCGACGGCTTGGCAGGGCTGACCGGCGCCGCAGAATCGTGGCCCCGAGGTCCTCGCTGTCCGCGGAATCTGAGGGCAGATTAATCGCCTCATACCCGTCGATAGCGCCGTCGTGTTCCGTGATGAGAGCCATCAGCTTCCCCCGTGCCCCGTATGCCCCGTGCCCCGTACGGGGGCTCTGCCCATCCCGGCGCCCGGCGAACGGCAGTCCGCTCGGCTCCCCCGCCGGGTCCAACTCCGCAGCGCAGGTCGCTGCGCTGATGCCCGCTACCGCCCCCCGGCGGCTTGCGGGCAAGTTCATCCCGCGACGCCTCCCGCGCTGCCTCCGGGCGGCGACGTCGCGGGCGAACCTGATGGTGCTTAGTTCCAGAACGCGGAACGTGACGGCAAGTCTCGCACCGTAATCAAAGACGCGCCCGGAGAACACGCCAGGAGCGAACATCCCCGCGGGTCGCAGCCGGGTGACCTGCGGGTCGCCGCCGATTGACGCAGTCTCCTGTGCTGGCCTAGGCAAAGGTTGCCTCGCCGCGGAGGTGCTCAGGCCAGCCAGGAAGCGACCGTCGAAATCGATAACGCGATTCTGTTATCGTTGTTACCATGGACGTCAGTCGCTCCGGGGCCGCGGACAGTACGCGGGACCGCATCGCCGCCGCCGCCGCCGGGCTGCTCACCGAGGGCGGACGCGAGGCCGTGTCAACCCGGGCGGTGAGCGCCGCGGCCGGCGTCCAGGCCCCGACCATCTACCGGCTCTTCGGCGACAAGCAGGGCCTGCTCGACGCGGTGGCGACGCACGGTTTCACGACGTACCTGAACGACAAGACCGACCTGAAACCCGGCGGCGACCCCGTCGAGGACCTGCGTAGCGGCTGGGACCTGCACATCGGCTTCGGTCTGGCCAACCCGGCGCTGTACTCCCTCATGTACGGCGAGCCCCGGCCCGGCGTGTCCCCGCCGGCGGCCGCCGCCGCAGCCGAGGTCCTTGCCGGGCACATCCGCCGGATCGCCGAGGCCGGCCGGCTGCGAGTCACCGAGGAGCGCGCCGCGCACCTCGTTCACGCGGCCGGCTGCGGCACGACGCTCACGCTGATCGCCATGCCCGAAGGCGAGCGCGACCCAGCACTGTGCGACACGGCCCGCGAGGCCGTCATCGCCGCGATCACCACCGACGCCCCCGCCCCGGCTGCGCCCGGCCCGGTCAGCGCCGCGGTCGCCCTGCGCGCCGTCCTGCCGCAAATCTCCGCCCTGACCGCCCACGAGCGGACCCTGCTGCGGGAGTGGCTCGACCGCATCGCCGCAGGCTGAAGCTCTGGGGCAACAAGAACGGGGCCCCTCCATGTATGAGATGGAGGGGCCCCGCCTCGCCGGCCGGGATGGCGCACCGATTGCTCGGCGGCTCGGTTCCTGCCGGCCTTCCACCGGTCTCAGGCACCCGTCCGGATCGCCGGTCGGCCGGGTTTCCGACGGTCCCCAGGTTGCCCCGAGGCTGTACCCGTCTTCGGTGGTGTGGGAATTTCTACTGCCTCCGGGGCGGCCCGCACAAGAGCTTTGCCGAGGTAACCCGGTAATTCTTTGGCCGTCCACAGGACATGTCGCGCTTATCCCCCGGCAACCTCAGGTTGTCCACCGGCCCGTCCACAGCCGGAGCGTCTGCCCGCACACTCTGAGCGGCCCCGCAGGCGGGGCAGAGGACTCTCAGAACTCCCGGCGCGAAGCTCTAGGGAGCGGCGCCCGCCTCGGGCAGCCGCAACGAAGGAGAGGGAGTCTGATGAGTGCCCGCCAGAGGGATGTCCTTCGCGCCGTGGTGGCTCGCGAGCAGGCTCGCAGGCGGCTGCGTACCACGACCGCCGGGATCGGCTTCGCCAGCGTGGTCGCAGGCGGCGTCATCGCTTTCACCCTGCCCGGGTCGACGCACACAGGCTCGTCGGCCACCGGCTCGGCCCGTTCAGGCGGATCAGCCGCCGGGTCCTCCTCGCGGTCCGGTTCCACGTCCACGGGCAGCTCGAGTAAGGAGTCGCTGAAGTCATCACCGGCGCCTGCCGCCAGATCCAAGTCGAGCAGTTCCGGCTCCGGCAGCACGGGATCAGCCAGCACGGGGTCGGCCAGCACGGGGTCAGGCAGTTCCGGGTCGAGTGCCGCGGTGTCAGGCGGTTCGTGATGCGTGGCCAGGCGGCCTCCGCCGGAAGCAGGACGGAAGTAGTGTCCGAAGTAGTCAGGGCGGCGGAGCGCGGCGGCGCTGAGGCGGCGGGCGCAGGCGGCACTATGACGCGGGAATGCGTCGACGAGCGGGAGGCCGGGATGGCGGCATCAGCCGACTGGGGGGCCCTGGGCACCCAGGTCCGGCTGGTAGTGACCGACGGCAGGTTCCTGGACGCGGCCTGCGATGACCTCAAAGCTCAGCTGGCGGACGTGGACGCGGCGTGCAGCAGGTTCCGCCCGGATTCGGAGATCGTCGCGCTTGATGATCCGCGCCGGGGCGCGGGCGCCGTGCCGGTGAGCCCGCTGCTCGCCGAGGCCATCGACGTGGCACTGCGGGCCGCGCGGCTGACCGACGGCGATGTCGACCCGACCGTCGGTGCGGCCATGTCAGCCATCGGCTACGACCGCGACTTCGCCCTCGTGCCGCCGGCGGGGCCGGCGCTGCGGCTGACCATCCGGTCCGTGCCCGGCTGGCAGCAGGTGCGGCTGGACCGCGAAGCCGGATTGCTGGCGCTGCCCGCAGGCGTGCGCCTTGACCTCGGGGCGACCGCGAAGGCCTGGGCCGCTGACCGGGCTGCGGACCGCCTGGCCAGTCGTTTCGGCTGCGGGTTCCTCGTAAGCCTCGGCGGTGATATCGCGGTGGCCGGCCAGGCCCCGGCGGGCGGGTGGAGCATCCGGGTCCAGGACGTCTGCGGCCGGCCCGAGGATCCGCCGGTCGGGCCGAGCACGGTGGTATCGATCAGTTCCGGGGGCCTGGCGACGTCCAGTACTGCGGCCCGCCGATGGCGGCGCGGCGGTGACATCATGCATCACATCCTCGACCCGCGAACCGGACAGCCGGCCCGGCCGGTCTGGCGTACTGTCTCCGTCACGGCCGCGACCTGCGTGGACGCGAACGCCGCCAGCACGGCGGTGATCATCAAGGGCGAGCCGGCGCCGGCCTGGCTGGAGGGCCTCGGGCTGGCCGCACGGCTCGTGGACGCGGGCGGCGGAGTGCACGTGGTCGCCGGCTGGCCCGCGGATGACTGATCGCGCAGGCCGCGGTCCGAGGAGCCCGGCGCACGACTGAACCCGGCGCACGACTGAACCCGGCGCACGACTGAACCGGGCGCTTGAGCGAGCCGGAAATCGTCACAGTCATGTAGCCAAAATCGACTTGCCCTGCCCTCCCCCGTCGCTGGCACGATGGGGCCATGACAGTGCCGAACCTGAGTTCCGCGCATGCAGTGCACTCGATGAGCAGCGACCTGCCGTCGGCGATCGAGCTTCATGGCGTACACAAGAAGTTCGGGCACGTCGAAGCAGTTAAGGGCATAGACCTTAATGTGGCGTCGGGCGAGATTGTCGCATTCCTCGGGCCCAACGGCGCCGGCAAGACCTCGACGATCGACGTTATTCTCGGGCTCTCGCATCCGACGGCCGGACATGTCTCGGTGTACGGAATGCAGCCGCGCCAGGCCATCTCCAGGGGCCTGGTCTCGGCCGTCATGCAGACCGGCGGCCTGCTCAAGGACCTCACGGTCGCTGAGACGGCCCAGTACACCGCCAGCCTGTTCGTCCGTTCGGAGCCGGTGGCCGATGTGCTGGACCGGGCCGGGATTAAGGGAATAGCCGACCGCAGGGTCGGCAAGTGCTCTGGTGGCGAGCAGCAGCGGCTCCGCTTTGCGATGGCCCTGCTCTCCGACCCCGAACTCCTGATCCTGGACGAGCCGACGACCGGCATGGACGTCGAGGGCAGGCGGGGCTTCTGGGCCGCGATCCGGCAGGACGCCGAGCAGGGCCGCACCGTGCTCTTCGCCACGCACTACCTCGAAGAAGCCGACGCCTACGCCGACCGGATCATCCTGCTGCGCCAGGGCGAGATCGTCGCGGACGGCACCGCCGCCGAGGTCAAGGCGCTCGCCGCGGGCCGGACCGTGCGCGCCACGCTGCCGGGCGCCGACGAGGCGGCGCTGCGCGGCCTGGCCGGCGCGGACAGCGTCGAGATCCGCGGCGACACGGTGCTGATCCATGCGACCGATAGTGATGCAGTCGCCCGGTACCTGCTGACCGCCACCCCGGCGCGCGACATAGAGATCAACACGCGCGGCCTCGAGGACGCCTTCATTGCCCTGACCAGCGACGACAGCCACAGCCCCGCGATCCACTCAGGAGCATCCCGATGAGCACCCGAACCCTCACTCCCGCGGATCTCACCACGAGGCGCACCCCGGGTATGGGCGGCCTCAATCTCACGGTGCTCAGGCTGGAAATACGACGGCTGCTGCGTAATCGGCGCACCGTCATTTTCGCCCTCATCTTGCCCGTCGTGCTGTTCCTCGCCTTCGGGCTGAATAAGGCGTACGCCAATCAGCGAGTCGGCCATGGCAACGTCTCAGCCTTCATCATGGTCAGCATGGCGCTCTACGGAGCGGCGCTGGCCACGACGAGCGGCGGCGCGATGGTCTCCATTGAGCGCGCCGCAGGATGGAGCCGCCAGCTGCGGCTGACTCCCCTGTCACCCGTGGGCTATATCACGATCAAGATACTCACCGCGCTGGTGCTCGGACTCGCGTCGGTGATCGCCGTTTATGCCGTCGGGCTCATCACCGGCAAGCCGTCTCTGCCGGGCTACCTGTGGATCGTCACCGGCTTGTGCGTGTGGATCGGCTCGCTCGTCTTCGCGGCCTTCGGGCTCTTTATGGGATATCTGCTGCCGACGGAGAACGTCATGCAGTTTCTCGGTATCGCCCTGATGCTGCTGTCTTTCGCGGGCGGCCTGTTCATCCCGCTCAGCCAGTTCCCGCACGCCGTTCAGACCATTGCGAAGTTCACGCCGATGTACGGCCTCAACCAGCTCGTGCACGCTCCGGTGCTGGCGGGCAGCATTCACCTGGCGTGGGTGGTCAACGCGGTCGTGTGGCTGGCTATCTTCTCCGGCGGAGCGGTGTGGCGGTTCCGGAAGGACACTGCCCGGGTGTGAGCTGGCAGGCTTCTGGGCGGGCTGGGCTCATGGTCCGTGCGCTGGTGGCGAGCGCAGACGGTGGTTCCGTGCACTCATAGCAGGCGCAGAGACGGCTTAGAGGGTGGCCTGCGGCTGGGCGCCGATGATGAAGGTCATAGGGCCTCAGCCGCGCCGTTCGGGGATCGGGGAGGCACCGCGCCAGCCCACCCCGGAGTTGAGATGAACGGCATAACCTCCAGCACCGCGCTGTGGTACGCCAGCCGCGCCACCGGCGTGGTCGCGCTGGTACTCCTGACGGCGGTCATGGTCCTCGGCATCCTGGTCAACCGCCAGCGGCGGCTGCCCGGCCTGCCGCGCTTCGCGGGCACGAGCCTGCACCGCAGCGTTTCCCTGCTGTCGGTCATCTTCGTCGCCGTGCACGTCGCGACGGCAATCGCCGATCCCTACGTGAGCATCCGCGCGGTCGCCGCGATTATCCCGTTCACCTCGTCCTACGAGCCGCTCTGGCTGGGCCTCGGCGCGCTGGCTCTCGACATGATGATCGCGCTGATCGTCACCAGCCTGCTGCGGGGCCGGATCAGCCGCCGCACCTGGCGCGGCGTGCACTGGCTGGCGTACGCCTGCTGGCCGGTCGCGTTCCTGCACGGGATCACCAGCAGTACCGATCTGCAGCACGGCCGCCTGCTTGATCTGGCCATCGCCTGCTGCGCCGTGGTCGCGGCGGCCCTGCTCTGGCGCCTCGCGGGCAGAGCGTCCGCGCCGCCCGGAGCCGGGCGCCCGGCCCGGATCCTCCCTCGTGAGAAAGCTGAGGTCCGATGACCACCGACTGTTCCACCGTGCCGGGCGAGACCCGGGCACCCGGTCTGACCAGAGAGCCCCCCGTCACCGGCGCGCCTGGCCAGGCCCCGCGGCCGGCCGCTCGCCAGCTACCGCGCCTGCTGCCCGCCGGGGCCGGCCCGGCTGACCTGCGCGCACACCTTCGGGCACTCGGCCCGCTGGCCTACCGCGGAGGCCCTGGCATCCTGACCGGCGCCATCGAGGCGGCCGGCCTGACCGGCCGGGGCGGCGCGGCCTTCCCGGTGCACCGCAAGCTGTCGGCTGTGACGCGGGCGGGCCGCCGCCCCGTCGTCGTGGCCAACGGCGCGGAAGGCGAGCCCCTCAGCCGCAAGGACCAGACACTGCTCTGGCAGTCACCGCACCTGGTGCTGGACGGGCTGCAACTGGCGTCAGAGGCGGTCGGCGCCCGGTCAGTCGGCCTCTACGTGCACCGCAATGCCGCGCTGCGCCAGCAACTGGCCACCGCGCTGGCGCAGCGGGCGGCCGCGGGCGTCGACCGGACGGCGGTCGAGCTGATCGAGGCCCCCGGCCGGTTCCTGTCCGGCGAGGAGTCGGCCCTGGTGAGTGTCCTCAACGGCGACGGGGCCCGGCCCGGCTTCAAGCAGCCGCCGGTTTACCAGAAGGGCGTCGGCGGCCAGCCGACACTCGTGCAGAACGTCGAGACGCTCGCGCACATTGCCCTGATCGCCCGGTTCGGCCCGCAGTGGTTCCGGGCCCTCGGAACATCAGACGAGCCGGGCAGCATGCTCTGCACGGTGCTGCAGGCAGACGGCAGCAGCACTGTTCTCGAGGCAGTTCTCGGAACGCCGCTGACCGAACTGCTGGCCCTGGACGGCAACGTGCAGGCGGTGCTGTCGGGCGGCTATCACGGGGCGTGGCTGGAGCCCGCCGCTGCCCGTCGTCTGTCCCTGCGCAACGCCGACCTGAAGCCGGCGGGCGGGTTTGTCGGCGCGGGCGTGCTGGCCGCGCTGCCCGCCGACCGATGTGGTGTGACCGAGACCGCCCGAGTGACGCGGTACCTGGCGGTCGAGTCCGCTGGCCAGTGCGGTCCGTGCGTGAACGGCCTGCCCCGCATGGCCACCGCGCTTGCCGAACTGGCCGCGCCCGCTCCCGACCCCGCGATCCTGGCTGACCTGCGGCGCTGGGCGGGCCTGGTCGTGGGCCGCGGCGCGTGCCATCACCCGGACGGCACCGTCCGGTTCGTGCGCAGTGCCCTGACCGTGTTCGCCGCCGAGATTGACCGGCACATCCAGGGCTTCTGCACGGCGACTACTTCCGCGCCCTTCCTGCCGCTGCCCCGCGCGGCCAGCGTCGGCCCGGCCGGCTGGAGATGAGCATCTGATGAACCAGATCCTGAAGGTCAACCCGATCGCGTGCTCGGGCCACGGCCTGTGCGCCGAACTGCTGCCCGAGCTCATCACGCTCGACGAATGGGGCTACCCGATCCTCGACGGACGGCCGGTCCCGCGCGGCCTCGGCCGGCACGCCCGGCGGGCCGTGACCAACTGCCCCGCGCTGGCGCTGCGCCTGGCGCGGCCCGACGGCCGGGGCTGAGACCTGCGGCGCGCCCGCAGTCACCGGAGTTCAGAAGAATCTCAGAACTTCCGCATACTTTCTGTGGAGGAGTGTCGAGCAGACTGGGAACCATGATGAGCGTGGCAGAACCAGCACAGGCCGGCCAGGAGGGGCGCGAGCCCGCCCTCGGACGCGCGGACGGGACGCCGGTCCGGGTGCTGGTTGTCGACGACGAGCCCAGCCTGGCCGAGCTCCTGGCCAGCGTGCTGCGCTACGAAGGCTGGGAGATCCGCACGGCCGGCGACGGCGCGAGCGCGGTCCGCACAGCCCGCGACTTCGAGCCCGACGCCATCGTGCTCGACATCATGCTGCCCGACTTCGACGGGCTCGAAGTACTCCGGCGCGTGCGCGTGATCCAGCCGAACGTGTGCGTGCTGTTCCTGACCGCGCGCGACGCGGTGGAAGACCGGGTCAGCGGGATCACCGCGGGCGGCGACGACTACGTCACCAAGCCGTTCAGCCTGGAGGAAGTGCTGGCGCGGCTGCGCGGGCTGCTGCGCCGCGCGGGCATCGCCCGGACCCGCAGCGGCACCGAGCTGACCGTCGGTGACCTGACCATGGACGAGGACGCCCGCGAGGTCCGGCGCGGCGGCCAGCTGATCGAGCTGACGGCGACCGAGTTCGAGCTGCTGCGCTTCCTGATGCGCAACCCCCGGCGGGTGCTGTCCAAGGCCCAGATTCTGGACCGGGTCTGGAATTACGACTTCGGCGGCCAGGCCCATGTCGTCGAGCTCTACATCAGCTACCTGCGCAAGAAGATCGACGCCGACCGCGAGCCGCTCATCCACACGGTTCGCGGTGTCGGCTATGTCCTCAAGCCATCGAGCTGACACATGTCCAACGGCCGGGCGGCGGACGGAACCGCCAGAGATCTAGCAGGCGAAACGGGGGCCGCGCCTGACGGTCGGCTCAGTCGCGGAATGAGCCGCTGGCTAGCCGCACGCACGCTGCGCGGCCGGCTGATTGCCGGACTGCTGGTCCTGCTCGCGCTGGCCTGCGCGACGGTCGGCGCCGTCACCTATGCCCACCTGCATTCCGTCCTGGTCGGCCAGCTCAACCAGGAGCTAGTCGACGCCAGCCAGCAATACGCCCACTGCTTGAGCCCGCCTCCGCCGGACGGCGGCGATCACGGCGGACCGGGCATCGGCGATGGCGGTGCGGGCGATGGTGACGTTGACAACCCTACGGCGCACCAGAACTCACCGGCTGACTGTGCTCAGCAGCAGGGCCCCGGCACGTTCAGCGCCACGATCGCGAGCGGCGGAGTCAAAGGCCATTACCTGCTGACCAGTGCCGGTAATGACAACAACCAGTGCTATCTGTCCGATGAAGACCGGGGGCAGCTCACTCAGCTTCCGGCGAACGGGAAACCGCACGCAGTAACGCTGTCCTCCTATGGCCCCTACCAGGTCATGGCATCCCGGACAGACAGCGGCGTCTATGTCGTCGGGCTCCCGCTCGACTCAGTCAGCAACACCCTGCAGCAGGTGGCCGTGGAAGAGCTGGCCGTCTTCGCGGCCGCCCTGGTGCTGGCCGGCGCGCTTGGCACCGCGTGGGTGCGGCTTTCGCTGCGGCCGCTGCGCCGGGTGGCCGCCACCGCCGCCCGGGTGACCGAGCTCCCGCTCGGCACCGGGGACGTGGCGCTGCCCGACCGGGTGCCCGACGCCAATCCCAAGACCGAGGTCGGCCAGGTCGGCGCCGCCTTTAACCGCATGCTCGGCCACGTCGAGTCCGCACTGTCCCGCCGGGCGGCCAGCGAGTCCCGGCTGCGCCGTTTCGCTGCCGACGCCAGTCACGAGCTGCGCACTCCCCTGGCGGTGATCCGCGGCTACGCCGAGCTGGCCCGGCGCCATCCCGGCCCTGTTCCCGAGCAAGTCGCGCACGCACTGAGCCGGGTCGAGTCGGAGTCCGCCCGGATGAGCGTGCTCGTCGACGAGTTGCTGCTGCTGGCCCAGCTCGACGCGGGCCGGCCGCTCGCCAGTGAGCCCGTGGACCTGACCCGGCTGGCGATCGACGTCACCAGTGACGCGCAGGTCGCGGCACCGGGGCACCGTTGGGCCCTGGACCTGCCCGACGAGCCCGTCCTGGTCCGCGGTGACGATCATCGCCTGCATCAGGTGCTCGCCAACCTGCTCAGCAACGCGGCCAAGCACACCCCGGCGGGCACCACCGTGACAGTGGCGCTGGCCGATGCGTCACCGAGTCCCGGCATCGTGCGGATGACCGTGACCGACGACGGGCCCGGCATCCCCGCCGAGCTGCAGCCGACGCTGTTCGAGCGGTTCGTCCGCGGTGACAGCTCCCGGTCCCGGACCGCCGGCAGCACCGGGCTGGGCCTGGCGATCGTCGACGCGGTGACCACCGCGCATCGTGGCCGCGTCGAGGTGTCCAGCCACCCGGGGCAGACCCGGTTCACGATTACCCTGCCGCAGCTGACCGAGCCTGCCGCCGAGGCGGCCCCCGGCGCCATGCGCTCATAAGGACCGCCTGGCGTCACCGCAGCCCGGTACCAGCCGCGGCGCCCGCCCTCCCTCCGCATCCGGGCGCGCAGGCCGGACGTCGAGATCCGGGCCCAGACCATCGACGGCGAGAAGATCTATAACCTCACCCGGCCGACGGGCACAAAGTAACCCGCGCCACCTACCGGGGCCCAGGCCGGATGAGGACAGACCTGGCCGCCCCGGGTGCGGGCTATCGGCGGCCCGGCACATGCCGGGCCGCCAGCCGCCCGCCGCGCAGCTGCCAGACTCGCTCGCCGTCGACGACGGCAGCGGTCAGCCGCATCCCGGCCCGCTGGGCGACTCGCTCGGACGCCCGGTGCTGCGGATGAATGCGGGCGGTGATAGTCGCGACGCCGCTGCCGCGCAGCCAGCCGACCAGCGCGGCGGACGCCTCGGAGGCGAAGCCCCGCCCCTGCCAGGGCACGCCGATCACCCAGGCGACTTCCGCGGCGTGCTCGCCGCCGGCGGCCAGGGTCACTGTCGCCTGCACGGTGCCGATGGGCACACCGGTGGTGCGGAGGCGGACAATCCAGTTCAGCCACTGCTCCTGCTGTCGCTGTGACCCGGCGGCCAGCCGCCGGTACCGGCGGGCCAGCGCCTGCGGACTGGCCGGTGCGCCGCCGATGAACTCGTGCAGCCGCGCGTCCGCCAGGACCACGGCCATCTGCGCGGCGTCCTCTTCCCGCAGGGCCGCCAGGTACAGCCGGCGGGTGGTGAGGGGCGTGTCGGGCGTCAGCACGCTCACCTCAGTTCGGGTAACGGCACCCGCGCTGTCACGGCACCGGGCAGAAACGGTACTTCCCGCGAAACGTCGCTCTCAAGAACGGCACTGCTGCCCGGCAGCGGTGCCACCTGCCAAGAAACGGTAATGCCCGGCGGCCGCGAGGGCCGCCGGCGTAACCGCCGTGCCGGGGGAAGGCTAGTTGGACCTGATCCAGGTGTTGCTGAATGAGCCCCCGCTGATGCCGCTGGTCGAGTCCTTTTCCCGGCCGCTGTTGTCGATCATGGTGATCTCGGTGGGGCTCTCGCTGCCCAGCGCCACGCCGTTGGCGGTGCTGCCGGTGTAGCTGACGGTGCCGAAGTCGGCGAGCGGAAGGACGCCGGTGTTCGACGAAGGCGCCTCGGTGATCACTTCCGCGGAGGAACGGACCAGGCCGGCCTGATTCTTGACGATCGTCTGGGTCCAGCCCTTGCTGGTGTCCTTCAGCACGAGGGTGTAGGTCTCGCTGCCGGAGAACGTGACCGACGCCGTCATGTGGTCATGAGGGGAAACCGGGTTGGAGAAGTTCACCGGGTAGGCGGGATACATCTCGTACCAGCCGTAATAATCCGGGGTGCGGCCCGCGCAGTCGGAGTCCGTGCCCGTCTGCTCGACCGAGTCGCTGTTGTAGCCGTCCAGCCCGACCCAGAACGCGGCGTACTTGTCAGAATTCGACGTGCACTTGGCAGTCGGCTCGGTCCAGCTGGCCGAGACGCTGCTGAAGGAGCCGTTGCCGCCGGTCGCGGCGTAGCCAGACCAGTTGGTGCTCTCCGCTGAGGCGGCCCGGCCGTGGCTGTCGGCACGCGCCGCGCCGGCCGGCCTGATCATGAGACCGCCGGGCTGGAACCCGTGCCGGACGACCGGATGATGCAGAGCCGGGTGAACGGCCTGCGTCGATGCGGACGCAGGGCCGGCGGCGGCGAGCATCGATCCGAGGGCGAGGGCGAGAGTCGCGACAGGAATGCACCAGCGACGAACCATACGGAACTCCTTCGGCCTTATCGGGCCGGTCCGGGTAACTAGGTACGCCGGGGGTAGCTCGCGCCGGAAATGATAGTAATGAGCCGGACCTGCAGGGCATCGCCGTGAACGTACATTGACCTAGAGTCAACGTGAAACCAATTGACAGTAAAGGTTCAGCAAAGTCGTCGACTCTGCGAAACCGATTCATAACTCTGTGCGTCTCACCTTAATCGCCCGGCTCAGCTGTCTCCGCGCCGACGTTGAGCGGAACGGCGCTGAATTCGCGATCTTGCCTTGCGCGGACCCGGCCGCCGGGGCGTACCGTGAGATCCTGCGAGCCCAGAGGAGTCGCCCGTGCCGCTTCCCGTCGCTCCCGAGCGCAACAATCGCTTCGCCCAGCGCCTGTTTGCTCCCCTGCCCGCGCGATACGACCGGCTGGAAGAGCTGCTGTCCTTCGGCCAGAACGCCCGATGGCGGCGGGCGATGGTCGATCAGGTCCTGCGCACGGCAGGCGGGACGGTCCTCGACGTCGCCTCCGGGACAGCCGGGGTCGCGCTGCAGATCGCGGCGCGGACGAACGCCCGCGTCGTCGGCCTTGACCTGACCGAGCAGATGCTCAGGGAGGGCCAGCGCAATGTCGCGGCTTCCGGGCACGCCGATCGCGTCACCCTGGTCGCCGGGCGCGCCGAGCAGCTGCCGTTTCCCGACGCCGCGTTCGACGCCCTGACGTTCACCTACCTGCTGCGCTACGTAGCCGACCCGCAGGAGACCCTGCGTGAGCTGGCCAGGGTGGTCCGGCCCGGCGGGCGCGTGGCCAGCCTGGAGTTCAGCGTTCCGCCGTCAGCGTTCTGGCGGTTCTGGTGGACCCTGTACACCCGGCTCCTGCTGCCGGCCGGCGGCCTGCTCGGCGGCGGCCCGCAGTGGTTCACCGTAGGGCGGTTCCTCGGGCCGAACATCACCGCCCACTATCAGCGGTACCCCATCGCCTGGACAGTCGAGGCGTGGCGGGAAGCGGGGTTCGAGCAGGTCGGCTTCCGGGTGATGAGCCTCGGCGGGGGCCTAGTGGTGTGGGGAACCCGGGCAGGTGACTGACGGCCGCGCCGCCCGGCCGGCCGCCGCCGCGGAACCGGCCGCTGATCCGGCGACTGAGACGGCGGCCGAGGCAGCCGGGGAATCGGCGCGGCCGGCGTACTACGCGGCACGCTCGGGCGGCTGGCGCGACTGGTGGACCCTGCTGCATCCGCCCTACACGGCGTGGCACCTGTCGTACGTGGTGATCGGCGCGGCGCTCGCCCCGCATGTCACGCTCGCCCCGCTGATCGCCGCGGTGGCCGCGTTCTTCCTGGCGGTCGGCGTCGCGGCGCATGCGCTCGACGAACTGCACGGGCGCCCGCTGCACACGCAGATCCCGGCGGCCGCCCTCCTCAGCGTGTCCGTGGTCGGCCTGGCCGTGGCGTTCGGCATCGGCGTCTACGGCATCTCCAAGGCCGGCTGGCTGCTGGTGCCGTTCCTGATCGTCGGCCCGCTGCTGGTCATCGCCTACAACGCCGAGCTGTTCGGCGGCATCGTGCACACCGACTGGGGGTTCGCCGCGGCCTGGGGGGCCTTCCCCGTCCTGACCGGATACGTGGCCGAGACCGGCCGCCTGGCCATCGCGCCGGTACTCGCGGCGGCGGCGGCGTTCGCGCTGTCACTGGCCCAGCGGCGGCTGAGCACGCCGGCCCGCACGCTGCGCCGCCGCACCGTGCAGGTCACCGGCAGCATGACGCTGGCCGGCGGGGAAGTGACTGAGCTCGACGCGCAGCGGCTGCTGGCGCCGCTGGAGAACGCGCTGCGCGCCATGTCCTGGGGCATCGTCCTGCTCGCGGCCGCGCTCGCCGTGGCCCGCCTGAGATAGCCGCCCAGCCGCCCGGCCCGGCCGGCTAGCGCCCGGGCGCCGGCGCGGGCGCGAGCCCCGGATCGGGCAGGCGCAGCGCCGGCGGTTATCGGAGATTGTCACCCTGGCGGGCAGGCGCGTTAATAGAGTAAAGCGCGAAGACGTCGTCAGCTTATTAAAGGGCTAATGAATACTCAGCATTCCGCTCATTTCCGATATGCACCGGGCCATGCCGCCCGGACCACGCGGCCCGCCTCGCCCCGCGTGTCCGGCAGGCTGCGGACTGCCGTCGTCGGAACCGCCGTCCTGGCCGTGCTGTGCGCCGGCGCCGCAGTGGCCGCGACCCGCGGGCAGTCGCCCGCGGCGGCGCGGTGCGCACGCGGATCCGGCAGCGGGCGCTGCCCGGCGCGCCCCGCAGACACGGCCGCGGCGGCCGCCGCGGGCATCAGCGCTATCGTCTACCGTGGGGCGAAATACCAGCTCAGGGGACCCAGCGCCGTCGCCGCTACCGGCCCGCGCGTGTGGGTCACCAGCGTCCTCGGCGACTCAGTGACCGCGCTGAGCGCCCGGACCGGGGCCAGCGTCCGGGTCGTGCCGGCTGCGGCCGGAGGGTTCCGCGGGCCTAACGCCATCGCCGTGGGCGGCAGCCGCCTGTGGATCGCGAATGTGCCCGGTAATTCCATTACCGAGCTGAATTCCGTTACGGGCGCATTAGAGCGAACGCTTTACTCTGGCCTGCGGCTTAATGACCCGTATGCGCTGGCTCTGGCCGGCGGCAGGCTCTGGGTGGCGAACGCGGGCGCGAACTCGGTCACCGAATTAGCCGCCGCGAGCGGCCGGCTGCTGGCGACCTTCTCGGGCCGTCGCTACGGGTTCAGCAACCCCTATGCCCTGGCCGCCGGTCACGGCCGCCTGTGGGTCGCAAACGCAGGCGGCGGCTCGGTCACCGAGATGAACGCGAGCGACGGCGCGCTGGTCAGAGTCCTCACCGGGGGCCGTGACGACTTCGACGACCCGGCGGCCCTGGCCGTCAGCGGCGGCCGGCTGTGGGTCGCGAACGAGGCCGGCGATTCGGTGACAGAGCTCAAGGCGGCCGGCGGCGGGCTCATCCGCGTCCTGGCGGGCCGGCGTTACGGCTTCCGCAACCCCGGCGCGATCGCGGCGGGCAGCAGCGGCGTCTGGGTGGCGAGCACGCTGGGCGACTCCGTTTCGCTGATTGATTCTTCCAGCGGCGCGCTGATCGCGACGCTCGACGCCACCAGGTTCGGATTCGACAGCCCGGACGGCGTGGCCGTGCGGGGCCGCCGCGTCTGGGTCACGAACCTGGCCGGCGACTCGGTCACTGAGCTGCTGCTGGGCCCCCGGCGGCCAGGCAGCAAGCAGCTGAGCAACCAGCGGCCGAGCAACCAGCGGCACACCAGCGGGACGGCGCGGTCATAGCGCGTCGCGGCGCTGCAGGTGGTTCAGGGCCACCCAGCCGACCGGCACGGGCAGCCAGAAGGTCACCAGGCGAAACAGCAGCACCGCGCTGATCGCGCTCGCTCCGGGCATGCCGGCGGCGGTCAGGCCGGCGGAGAGCGCGGCCTCCACGGCCCCTACGCCGCCGGGGGTCGGCACGACTGAGCCGATGGCGCTGCCGGTGAGGTACACCACCGCGACGCTGGCCAGTGCGACCGAGGATCCGCCGAGGGCGAGGACCGAGGCCTCCAGGCAGAGGATGTAGGCGCCGGTCAGCAGGAGCGCGCCGCCGATTCCCTCGGCCAGTTTCGCCGGGTGCTGCGCGATGTCCAGCAGCCGCGGGATGACCTGGCTCAGCGCGGGCGCGAGCCGGGAGCGCAGCAGCCTGCGCCCGGCCGGGATGGCCAGCGCGATGAGCGCCACCGCTACCAGCGCCGCCAGCGCGATCCAGACCCACGGCGGGACGGTCAGCGATCTCCTGTGCGCGGTCCGCGTCGTCCGGGTCAGGGCCGCGAAGATGACCAGCAGGATCATGTGCAGGCTGAACGCGACCACTTGCGAGACGCCGACGCTGGAGCCGGCGTCTGAAGCGCTGACGCCCGCCTTCCGCAGGAAGCGGAGGTTCAGTGCCACCCCGCCGACCGCGGCTGGGGTGACCAGCGTGACGAACGACCCGGCGATCTGGGCCAGGAACGTGCGGAACAGGTTCAGCCGTTCCAGGACGAAGCCGGTCAGCTCGAAGGTGGCGCCCACGTAGGTCAGGATCGAGAGCAGGACCACCACGAAGATCCACTTGGGGTCAGCATGCCGGAAGACCGTGCTCAGGTGGACCGAGGAAATCTGGCCGATCAGGATGTAGGCCGCGACCACGGTGGCGACCAGCGTGATCAGCGTGCGCGGCCGCACTCGCTCGAGCTGGACCGGTGCGACCTCGCCGTTCGGCGTGGTGCGCAGCAGGCGCTTGCGCAGGGCGGGCAGGACGTCCTTGTGGTGGCGCATCTCCATCCGGGTCGCGCGGTTGAGGGCTACCGGCTGCAGCAGCGGCACCATCGCCGCGAGCTCGGCGCTGCTGAGTTTCTCCTCGGCCAGATCAGCGGCGCGGTCCGGGCCGACGATGAGGGCCAGCTCGGCCAGGAGCTGGATCAGGTCCAGCCGGACCTGCAGATCGGTGGCGGCGACGTCGCCATCGCCGGGTTCCAGCAGCATGACCTCGCCGCTTTCGGCGGCGCGCGGCCCGGCGCCGAGGCCTGAGGGCGGGGCGGCTGCGGCCTGGGCCGGGGTGCACGGTGCCGCGAACAGGATCCGGTCCGCGGTGAGGTTACGGTGGGTCACCCGGTGCTGATGCATTTGCAGCACCGTGTCCCAGACCCGGCGCAGCTGGTCGTCGGTCGGCTCCGCGTCCCGAGCCGCCAGGGTGGTGCCCTCGTGATGCTCGTTGGCCAGGATGGCCGCCTCAGGTCCGACCCTGATCAGGGCGCTGAGTCGCGGAGTGGCGACCCCCGCGTCCTCGACGGCGTAGGTGAGCAGCGCGCGCCGCTCGACCGCCTGCTCCACGGTCAGCGGGCCGCTGCGCGAGACCTGGGTGCGCAGGCGCAGCCGCCGGTAGAGCCGGTAGACGACGTCCGCGGCCTGCTGATCCCGGTCGAAGACCGTGACGTCGCGCCGCGCGCCGTCGCGCAGGGTCGCGGCGTAGCGCCGGGTCTCCGTGCGAGTGTCCCAGATCCGGCTCATGGCGATCACCGGACCGTCGACCGCGGCCAGCGCGGCGGCGATCTCGTCCGCAGTTGGCCGGTCCGACACCGAGCCGAACGCGTACCGCAGGCCCGACCCGACCGCCGAGCCGATCAGCAGCGTGATCAGCAGCGACAGCAGCGTGGCATGCGTATTGCGCGCATTGGCCAGGCTGGCCACCAGGTAGAAGCCCAGCGCCACCCAGTACGCGCTGCGCCATCGCCGGCGCCCGGCCAGCCCGACCACGGTGACGTAGGCGGCCAGCCCCGCCAGATAAGGGTCGAGCACGGCCGCGTTATGGACGTGCGCCGTCGACAGGGTCAGCGCGTCATACAGCTGGGCGGCGCCCTGCAGGCGCAGCAGCGCGTTGCAGATGACCACCACGACGACCGCGGCGAGGCCCGTGCCCAACGCCTCGGCCAGCCGCCGGGGCTGCCGGCGGATCAGCATCCGGACCGCCAGGGCCACCGGCAGGATGAGCAGGGCCACGAACGCGACGTCGCCGAAAAAGCCCGCGATAGTGCCGAGCAGCTTCTTGTCCGCGAGCTGGCTCGCGCCCACCGCGTTGGTCTCCAGGCCGCGGACCGTCGCGCGGGCCAGCAGGCCGAGGCCGACCAGCAGCGCGATCTCGATGCACTCGATGACGGCGCGCAGCGCGTCGGCCGGCAGCCGGACCCGGGACTCCAGGTGATCGTCGATCCGGACCACCGGCGCGCCCTCAGCGACCGTGGCCACCGGGGTTACCGGGGCCGCGGCGCGCTCATGCGGCAGGTCTGGTTCCGGGGCTGTCACTATGAGATCGTTTCACCCTTTGCCCGGCCGGCTAAACCCGACCGGCCGATCGGCGTCCAGCCCAGGTCAGCCGCGTGACCAGACCGGCCGCGGATCAGGTGCGGCCAGCAGCTCCCGGTATAGGGCGGCCGTCCGCGGATGGGGCTGTCCGTCGGCGGCGATCTCGGCGATCGCATCCAGGCAGCGGCTCCACGCATCCCGCACCCCGGTCAGGTTCCCGGCCGCGTGCTCGGCCTGCATCAGCGCCCGCCATAGCTGCTCGGCCCCGGTGTCGCCGGCCAGGCCGGTCCGCGCGGCGCGGGCAGCGGCCGCGGAGTCGCCGGCGGCCAGCTCAAGCTCGGCCAGCAGTTCCGCCCCGTCCACGATCTGGGCGCGCACGGTCTCAGTCAGCGCCGGATCGAGCCACCAGTAATAACAGCCGCTGAACGGCTGCCCGCGGATCAGCCGCAGGGCGCTGCGCAGTGCCGCGGCGTCCCGGTCCTGGAGGCCGGCGTTCGCCAGCTGGTCGAACTCCGCCCAGTCGAAACGCGCGGCCGGGTGCAGGGCGTACTGGCCGGATCCGCGGTGCTCGATCCACTCGCGGCCGTCGGGCAGCCGTCCCAGCTGGCGCCGGGTCCGCACGATCAGCTGGCGGAGCGAGTCACTGGCCCGGGGATGGTCGGGATCAGCGCCGAGCAGATAGCGCAGCTGCTGGTTGGACAGGCCGTCCTGGCCGTTCAGGGCCAGGGCGAGGACCAGCTGGCTCTGCGCGGGCAGCAGCGCGGCCGGAGAGCCGTTGATCGTGAAGGTGCCGAGTACCCCGATCCGCAGGCTCGGCTGCTGTTCCTGGCCCTGCTCCTGGTCGTCGCCGCGGTCGTCGGCCTGGCCGGCGCCCGGCCCCGGGCCCGGGCTGTGCGGCAGCTCGTCCTCGCCGGTCGCCTCCTCTTGCCAGGCATCCGGCTCCGGCCAGGTATCCGGCTCGGGCCACGCCGTCGCATCGAGATCGCCGGATTGCTCCAGGTCAGCAAGGGCAGGCGCCTGGCAGGGCGGCCAGGACGAGCCGTCGTAGGGCGGCTCGTCGGCGGCCACGTCGTGCTCAAGCGCGGCGGAGGCGAACATGCTCGCCAGAGCCTCGTAGTCCGCGTCGTCCAGCGGCTGCGGCCACGCCTCCAGGCCGAGCGGCCAGATCCGGGCCCGCATTCCGGCGGCCTGGGCCGGGTCGCTGGCCAGCTCGACGCTGGCGGGCACCGGATGGCCGGCCGGGGCATCGGCCCCGCCGGGGATCAGCGCGGCCATTCCGGCGGGATCCCCGCAAAGATCAAGCAGCAGCGCAAATTGGCCCGGCGTCGGTGCCACCCGGCTGACCAGGAGGGTCAGTGCCCAGTCCTCGTCGTCGGGGGCGGCCAGCCGCTGCTGCCGGACCTCGGCCGCGGCCCTGCCCAGCCGGCGCTCCAGCGCTACCGCCTTCACGGCCAGGAGATCCAGGGCCTCGTCCAGGGCGTCGCACCGGGTGGCCCGCCCCCCGGCCGCCGCCAGCTCGGGGAAGCCGACCAGGATCAGCTCGTACCAGCCAGCGAGCTCGCTGCTGCCCAGCTCCGCCGCGGCCGTCGTCAGCACCCGGTCGGCGAGGTCGCCCGGCCCTTCGACCGTGGTCACCCGCAGGTACTCCAGGTCCAGCAGCAGGTAGCCGTCGTGCGTGGCACCGACGGTGAACAGCCCCGGCAGCAGGTCGGCGGCGCCGGCGGCGAGTGAGCGCAGCGGGGCTGCGGCCGGCAGCGGCAGCGGCAGCCGCCACGCCAGGCCGTGGCGCCCGCCGGGAACGGTGAACGGCTCCGGGGGCGCCTCGCTGGCCGGGCTGGCGAGCAGCACGTCCATCCAGTCCGGGCTCACGTGGACGGCGGTGATCTCCGGGATCGGCTGGCCGGCGGCCGCCAGCCCGGAGCCGAGGCCGGCGAGGGCCGCGCGCAGCGCCGGGGCGGCCTGCGCTTCTTCTGCCTGCCGCTGCGTCTCGGCGCGCAGGCGGCGCTCGGCGGCCAGGACGGGCGCGCTGACCGGCAGCGGAATACGGCGGCCGGGCCGGCGTGACTGCCGCTGCCGGTGCCGCATCCGGGCGAGCGTGACCGCCGCTCCCCCAGCGAGCATCCCGGCCGCGAACACGGCCGCCGGCGGGATCCGCTGGGAGTCGGTGAGCACGCTCGCGGCGGCGGCCCCGGTCCCGGCTCCGTTACCGGCGCCGTTGCCGCTGACGGCCGTCACGATGGCGGGCGGGCTCGCGGGCGGCGCGAGGCCGTCCACCGGCGCGGGCCGAGGCGCCAGGGCAGCTGACGGCGCGGCGGCGGCGCGCGCAGCGGAGTCGCGTGCTGGGCTGGTGGCGGGGCCGCGCGCCTGGGTAGCGGCGGACTCTCGGGCCGGGCTGGCGGCGGGGTCGCGCGCCGGGCTCGCGGCCGGATGAGGACGGCGGAACCGCTGCTCCCTGGACGGATGCGGCCCGTGCCCGTTCGGCCCGGAATGCCGCTGGCCCGCCGCAGAGTGCCCGGCTCCTGCCGCGGGCAGCTGCAGCACCCAGCCGGGCATGATGACCGAGGGATCGGTGAACGGATGGCCGTCGCCCATGTCATGCCCCTGGTTGAGGCGCACGATCTCGGGATAGCGGTCCCCGTCGCCGAGGTAGCGCTGGGCGATCGTCCACAGGCAGTCGCCTGGCCGGACGGTTATCAGCTGAGAGAAGCTCATGCTCATCACCTGGGAAACGGCCGATCCGGGTTCGTGACCGGTCCCGGCCTCGACCGGGATGGCCGCGGCCAAGTGCGCCGGGGCGGACTGGTCCGGGCCGGACTGCGGCGTGGCGGCTGGTGCCGGAGTGGCCGGTGCCGGGCCAGCCTGGACCGGGGCGGCCGAGGCGGGCGGCATCGGCGCGACGGCGGCCGTGGCGGCCGGCTGGCCGGCCAGCAGCACGACTGTCGGGCCGCCGAAGCTGAGCAGGGCCAGCGTGACCAGGTGACCGGCGGCACTCTGCAGTCCGCCGAGCCGCAGCCTCGGGGCCGCGCGGCCCCGCAGCGCGGCCTGAACCTCGGCCAGAACGGCTACCGTGAAAGCCGCCCACGCCAGCCAGCTGATGTCGCGGACGGCGGCCAGGAAGATCGCCCCGTTGTCACGGCGCAGCAGCAGGTGCCCCAGATGCTGCCAGTCCGGCACGTGCGAGGGCAGCGGCGAGCCGCCGAGTGAGTACAGCAGCACGGGCAGTCCCGCGAGCAGGACCAGCAGCGTGATCAGCGCGGCCGCGCTGCGCAGCAGGCGCGCGCTTGCCCGGCCCCGGCTCATCGGCCGGGGCCCGTGACGCCCGCTACCAGGACCGCGGTCGCCGACTCGGTCGCGGAGACTGAGTCGATGCCGATGAGGGACAGGATCGACGTCGGCGCGGTGATGGTGACCGTGACCCGGATGGAGTTGCGGCCGGCCGGCCGCGCAGTCCCCCGGTAGCCCCCGGCGGCCAGGTAGTGCTGCGCGGCGGCGAGCGCCTGGCCCTGGTCGACGGTGAATGTGCCCGCCGAGTAGGCGGCGGCCTGATTGACCATGCCGGCCCCGGCCCTGGCCGCTTCCTGGGCGGCTGCCGCCGCGCTCTGGTCCGCGTCCAGCTTGGCGCCGCCGTCGACAACGAGCCCGGCGAGCGCGAGCAGCGCCACGAACAGCACGGCGAGCATCAGGATCAGCGACCCGCTGTCCTGCCCGTCCCGTGCCGCGAGGGCCGCCCGCGCCAACGTCATCCGCGCCAGGGTCATCCGCCGCCGCTCCCGGGTCCCGGGCAGGCCAGGGCAGCCTTCCCGGCAGCCAGGATGCTCCTGGTGTGTGACAGTCACTGTGACATCACCGTCCCCGGTAAGGATCAAGCGGTGAGCTGAAACTGGCGGTAAGCCGTTTCCGGCCGGGCAGGCCCGGCAGGACGAGGTCAGACAGCGGCACCCAGCAGGTCACGGTCGCGGTGACGTCGGCGGGCTGGCCGAGCGGGGCACCGAAGGCGGTGGCTGCGCCGGGAGCGCTGACGGTGGGGGCCGGCGTGCAGTCCAGTCCCTCCTGCGCCAGCTCTGCCTGGGCGCTGGCCGACGCGTCCTGGATGGCCTGCTGCGGCGTGCGCGCGATCGAGGCCTGCCGCGCGGCGTCGCGCGCCGCGGCCTGCACCGAGCCCTCCGCGACGGAGGTGCGGCCCGCGGCGATCAGCAGCGCGATGAGAGCGAGCACGACCGGGGCGATCAGGACCAGTTCCAGCGGCGCATTACCCGCCTCGCGGTCACCGCGGCAGCGGCCGGTGCCACGGCGGCGGCCGGTGCCAGCAGGGTGCGCGGTGTCATCACGCCGGCGCGCGGGGCCGGGGTTCGCGTGTGCGCTGCGCGGGATCATGGCGTGGTGAACTGCTCCATCGGGGCAGCGGCCGCCTGAGTCACGTGCACGGGCAGTCCGGGCACCAGCGAGGGCACGGTGCCGGTGACCACGACGCGGACGGTTCCCGGCGCGCTGCCCGCGGGTGCCGCGGGCGGCACCTGCACCGAGGCGGCGGGGCTCTCCAGGAAGCCCGGCGCCGCGGACCGGGCGAACGCCAGCGCGGCCTGCGACCCGGCTCCGGGCGCGGCGCCCCGCACCCGGGCCGCGTCGACGCCCTGGCGGGCGGCTGCGAGGGCGGCCTCCCGGGCCAGGTACCACACCGACGCCTGGACGATCACCATCAGCGCGGCCAGGAAGACCGGCACGATGATGACATAGCTCAGCGTCAGCGCACCGTCATCGCGCCGGCCCGCTAAACGGCGCATCGCTACGGCAACTGCTTCGCGGCGTGGTGGATCGCCGTGGTGAAGATGACGCCCGCCACGCCGGCTGCGACGACGAGGATGCCGGCGATCACGATCCACTCCAGCGTCAGGGCGCCGGACTCAGGCTGCCCGTCGAGGGCGGCCCGCGCCCGGCAGCGGGCCCGGCCGAACAGGTAGCGCACCATCTGCAGCATCGGTTCCATCGGGACCTTCCTTCCTCGGCGCGCGGGCCGCCCTAGCCCGCGCCCAGCGTTCGGTAGACGACAGGGAAGATCAGCAGCAGCAGGAACCCGGCGGCCAGCAGGGCGATCGGCACCACCATGGTGGTGCTGCGGGCCCCGGCCTTGGCCCGGTCGGCCGCCAGGGCCTGGGCACGCATCGAGGCGGCGCGTGCTGTGAGGGTCTCCAGGATCCGGGCCCCCTCATGCCCGGCCACCTCGGCGATGTCGGCCAGGTCGGCCAGCTCGCTGATCCCAGTCTCTGCGGCCAGCGCCGCGAGTGCGGTCCAGGGCGCCGCGCCGGAGCGCCGGGCCTGGTCCAGCGCGGCGGCGACCCGCCGGAACGCCCAGCCCTGGCCGATGTCGGCTGCGGCCTCCAGTGCCTCCGTCGGGCCGGCGCCCGCGCCGCGCTCCAGGGCGACCAGATCCAGGTAGCTGGTGAGCGCATGCCGGAAGTCGGCCCGACGCTCGGCCGCGTTGACCCTGGTCACCAGATCGGGCGCGAAGAACAGCAGCCCTGCGAGCACGAGCGACACCACCGCGGGCACCGCCAGCGACACGCTCGCCCCCGCCAGAGCCGCCGCCGCGCTCAGCAGCGGCACGACGGCCAGGCCGATCAGGCCGCAGATGACCTTGCTGGCCAGGAAGCCCTCGCGGTCCTGGCCCAGTAGCGCGAGATCGGCGGACGGGACCGGCAGCCAGGGCAGCGCCAGGCCGATATCGGCCGCCAGCTGACGGGCCGGCGCGGGCGGACGGGCCCCGGCGCCGACGCTGGCGTCGAGCCGGCGCAGCGCGGCGTCCAGCCGGACCGGAGCGGGGAACAGCTCCCGGAGGAAGAGGAAGACGCCGAGGCCGGCGACGAGCCCGGCCACGGGCACCCACAGGCTCACGGCGGCGTCCTGGCCGGCGCCCGGCCCGCAGCGCGGGTGATGATCCCGTCGCGCTGCCCGTCTTCGGCGGCCGGATCCGGCCCGTTCAGGAACCGGCCCGGCGCCGGGCTGCTGCCCAGGCGGTGCAGCCAGGCCAGGCCGCCGGCGTAGAGACCGAGGACCAGTGCGAGCACCACCTGCCCCGTCACTGTCCCGTACGGCGCGGAGTAGGCGCGGTTGAGCACGGCGAAGACCGTGAACCCGGCCACGAACAAGGTGATCCACTTAACGGTCGTCCGGTGCTGCGCCCGCTCCGCCTCGATCTCGCGGCGCGCGGCCACATCCCTGGCCAGCATGACCGCCAGCGCGTTCAGCACCTCGCGGGCCCCGCCGCCCCGCCGGCCCGTGGCGATGATCAGCGCGGCCGCGATGCGGTCGCCGGCCGGATCGTTGGTCTCGGCGGCGAAGGCCCGCAGCGCCGCCTCGGTGCCGGTGCGGGACGACAGGCGGGCGACGAGGGCGCTGACCGGTGCCCTGATCGCCTCCGGTGCCGACCGGGCGCTGACTTCCAGGGCATCCTCCAGGCCGCGGCTCGCGGTGAGCATGTCGGCCAGCCGCCGGATCCACTGCTCGAGGCCCTCGAGCACCGCGGTGCGGTCCTGGCCGCCGGTGAAGAAGTTCAGGCCCGGCAGGAAGAAGACGGCCGCAGCGGCGCCGAGCCCGGCGACCGGCCACCGGGTCAGGGCCAGCACGGCGAGCCCGGCGATCACGGCCAGCAGGGTCCGGCGGCCGGTCCCGGCGGTCAGGACGGCGGCCGGGCGCAGGCGGCCCGGTGGCAGGCCGGGCGGCGGCTCGCGGCGCAGCAGCTCGCGGACCAGCAGCACGAGACCGGCGGCGACGGCCGCGCCCGCCAGAGCGGCCAGCAGGGTCATGGCCGGGTCCCGTTGCGGGCCATGGCCCGCTGGCGGTCCAGCAGGCCAGGGTCAAAGCCCGCCGCGACGAGCCGTTCGAGCAGCGCGGGCGACGGCGTGTGCGCCGCCACGGCCGCGCCGCCGGGACCGGGCAGGAAGAGCCGGTTCGCCGACGGCCGCTCGGTGTCGCCCGGCGGCATGACCTCCAGGATCTCCGAGACGTAGCGGACCGTCCGCTTCCCGTCGAAGCGCTTGCGGACGTGGATGATCAGGTCGACGGCCATCCCGACCAGGATGTGAATGGCCCGCTCGGCCAGGGCCAGCCCGCCGCGCAGGCCCAGGATCAGGATGCGGTCGAAGGCCTCGGCCGGCGAGTTGGCGTGCAGGGTGCACATCGACCCGTCCTGGCCGGAGTTCATTGCCTCGAGCATCGGCATGATCTCGCTGCGGCGCACCTCGCCGACGATGATGCGCTGCGGATTGTGCCGCAGCGCATGGGCGACAAGATCATGCAGCGGGATGGCGCCGGCGCCCTCGGAATTCGCCTCCCGGGCCTCGAAGGCGATGACGTCGGGATGCTGCGCCATTGAGTGCAGGTAGAGCTCGTACTCCGATTCGAGGGTCGCGACGCGCTCGCCGGGTGGTATCTCCCCCGCCAGGGCGCGCAGCAGTGTCGTCTTGCCGGCGTTCACGCCGCCGGTGACGATGATGTTGCAGCGGGCCCGGACGGCGGCGGCCAGAAACCCGGCCACGGTGGCGTCGATCGTGCCGAGCTGCAGCAGGCGCCCGAGGCTGACGTCCAGGTGCCCGTGCCGGCGCAGCGACACGCTGGGCCGGGGCGTTACCGACATGGTCGCGGTGATCCGGGCCCCGCCGGGCAGCGCCACGTTCACCAGCGGGGCCGCCGCGGAAAACTCCCTGGCGGTCTGGCCGCCGCGGGCCGCCCAGTTGCGAATGAGCGCGATCAGCTCGTCGTCGCTGGCCGCCACCGGCGGCCCCGTGACGCGCTCGCCGGTGGCGTACGTCACCCAGACCTGGTCGCAGCCGTTGATGTCCACGTTCTCTACCTGGGGGTCGCGCAGGTAGCCAGCCAGCGGGCCGAGTCCGTAGCGCTGGTCGTACACCGCCTGCGCCAGGGCCTCGCGGTCGGCCGGCGACGGCACCGGTGCGCCGGACCGGACCTGGCGCTCGGCCCAGAAGCGCACCGCGTCGCGGATGACCGGGAGCACGTCCGCCGCGGCGGCGCCGTCGCGCAGCCGGTCGGCCACGCTGGCGAGGACTTCCTTGATGCCCGCGCGCAGCCGGATATCTTCCAGCACCCTGGGCGGCGGCTCAGCGAGCAGTCGCTGGTCAGGCGGTTCCTGATCTGGGGGTCCCTGGTCAGGCGGCGGGTTCCGGGCCGCCGGGAGGTACGGGCCGGCGCCGGAGACCGGGACGCGACTGCTGCCCGGCCGTCTGAGGGGGGTCCAGCGCCCGTCGGTCATGAGGCGGCCTCTGGCCCTGGTGCAGTGCCGCCCGGGGGCGGTCCGCCCGTGGCCCGTCCGGCTGGTGCGGGTGCTCCGAAGGCCGGGCCCGGTGCGCTGCTGCCACGCTGCCGAAAATCGCCCGTGGCCCGTTCGCGGGTCAGCGGGCCGGGTATGCCCTCGTCCCAGACGGGGGCCGCGGCCAGCGCGACGCTCTCGCGCAGGAGAGCCCCCGCGTCCTCGGCGTCGTCGGCCGGCTCGGGCTGCCCGTTCGCCAACGCGGCGCCGCGCAGCGCGCGTCCGGCTGCGGTGGCGGCGCGCACCAGTGGCCGCGTGGCCAGGCCGCGCCGGCTGCCCGTGCCGTCCGACAGCAGGCCGGCCGTCTTCCTGTCCTCCGGCAGGGCCGCGGCGACCGGGACGCCCAGCACCTTCGCCACCTCACGGGCCGAATGCGCTCCCTCGCCGATCAGCAGCAGCACCAGCCGGTCGCGGCCGCCGAGCACGTCGGCGAGGATGTCGATCCGCTGCCGGGCCTTGCTCACCTGGCGAAGCGTCGGCCGCAGGACGAGCACCGCGAGGCTGGCCGCGGTCAGGACCGGCTCGACGGCCGGCGCCGCGTCCAGCCGTCCGCAGTCAGCGAGGACGTCGCCGGGCACGCTGGCGAACGCCGCCGCCAGGGTCGGCCACGACGGCGCCAGGGCGGCCGCCTGACGGGGATCGGACAGGCCGGCCAGCAGCAGGCGGCTGCGCTCGTCATCCAGGTCGATCAGCTGGTCCCACAGCACCCTGGCGGCCTCGTCGGAGCTGCGCCCGGCGGCCACGGCCAGCGGCAGCAGCCCGCTGCTCGCGGGCAGGTGGCCGACGAACAGGCCCGCAAGGATGTCCCCGCCGCTCGGGTCGCACTCGGCGATGACGACCTGAGTCGGCCAGCCGAGCGCCAGGGCGACGGCGGATGTGGTGACTCCCGGTGCTCCGCCCGCCGACACCAGCGCATACAGGGTCATCGCGGGCTCCGCCCGATGACATACAGCCAGATATCGCCGGTGGCCGCCTGCTCGGCCAGGTCGGTCCCGGAACCGGCCGGGACCAGAACGTCGACCACGTCGAAGCCGTCAGTGTCCGGCGTCGCGGTCACCGCTTCCACGACGCCGGAGACCGGGTGGGTCATGACCGGGACGCTGCTGCCGCTGCCGCTGCCGCCCGCCGAGCTGGAGGTGGGAACCACGATGATGTGATCGCCGGGGTCCAGGCCGCTCGCGGGCAGCCCGGATGGCCGGACCGGGAGCGGGACCAGGACCTCGCCGCGGGCGGGGGCCTGCGACGTCGTGACATCGGCGGGTGCCAGGAGGGCGCCCGGCCGCAGTGCGGTGGCGGCCACGAGGCCCACGACCTGATCGAGCTGGGCGGCCGGGATGGTCAGCACGCCGGGCCCGGTGGCGACCGAGGTCGCCTTCATGTCGCCGGCGGTGATGATCGCCCCCTCGGGGACGGACGCGGTCGCGACGAGTACCGGCACCTGGTGGTTCTCCCGCTGGTACAGCGCGGCGCTGGCCAGGACACCCGCGCCTACCAGCGCCACGGCGAGGGCGATCATGCCGGGCCGCCGCCGCCTCGGCAGGCTGCGGAGCTGGCCCGGCGCTACTGGGGGTGTCTCGCCGTTGGGCGTCAGGTCGGGACCGGGGTGGTAGACGGTCCCGTAGCCGCTGCCCGGCTCGCCGGCGCTCATCAGCCGGTCACCAGCGCCTGCGCCTCGGCGACCCGTACCGCGACCGGATCGCCCACCTGCAGGCCCGCGTCCACGACCCCGCCGGTGCCGCCCGACCCGATCCAGGTCACCCGCCAGGTCACCGTCACCGACGCCCGATACGCGTGGCCGGGCTGCAGCGCCGAGGACTGCTGGTAGGTGTATGTGCAGCCGCTCGCCGGGGCGGCGCCGGTGGTGTACCTGAGGCCCGGCCCGGCGCAGGAAGCCGCGGGCAGGCCCGCGCCGGGGAAGAACGTCAGCCGCTGCGGCGTCGCGATCGCCTCCGCCCACACCGGCCCGGCGGCCACGCGCACCGTGACCGGATGCCACTGCCCGTCGGGTATCCAGAACCATTCCGGCAGGCCGACAAGCCCGTCCCGGTTAAGCGGCGGTGCCGTTTCCGGCCGCAGGGTCGGCACCTTGAGCTCTCCCATCGCGATCTGCAGCAGTTCCTGCGGCGTGACCGCAGGCGTCCCGTTCGCTGAGACGAGCGTCACCCCGCCGAACGGGCTGTGGCCAGGGCAGGTGATCGCCTCCCACTTGTCGCCCTTCGGCGGCGCGGGCAGCCCGAGGAAATGGATGTTGCCCGCTGACAGCGGCGACAGCGTGCAGGCGTACTTCGATCCGCCTGAGCCGCTCGCGCCCGATCCCGGCACGCCCGGCGTGCCGTTGCCGTGGCTGCACGTCAGCACCCAGGTGTCGGGCGGGTGCAGCGAGTACCCGCAGCCCGGTACGCCGGACGCCGCGGCGGCCTGCGCCGCGGGCGCGGCCGCTATGACGCCGGTGCTCACAGCCGTCAGCGTCACCGCTAAGGTCACTGCCGTCAGCGCGAGCGCCGTCAGTGCCGCGGTCGTCATCGCCGCGGCCGGCCGCTTCCGGGTTCTCAGGGCTCGCATGGCACCACCACGGGCTGCATGTTGGCGACCAGCCAGCGGCCGCGGGAGCGGACGAGCGTGACGTAGAAGTTCACCCGCGGCTGGCCGAAGCTGTCGGCCACGACCTGGCCGCCGGGCTCTTTCTGGAAGCCGAAGCCGCTCAGGTCCAGGCAGTCGTGCAGAGTCGCGCGCAGCCCGCTGATCGCGACGCTCAGCACGTGAGTCACGGCGCCGCCGTAGGCGATGTCGTGCGCGGCCCAGTCCCGGCGATATGACGCGATGACCGGCGCCATCGTGGCCGGCGCGAGGTATCCGGCCAGGATCGACCGGGCCACCGCGGCGCTGCGCACGTCCATCCCCCTGGCGTAGGCCTGCCAGTAGCCGTCATAGGCCGCCGCGACTTGCTGGCGGGGGCTCTGCCGCGGGGCGGTCAGTGCCGCGGGGGCGACATCACCGCTGGACTTGGCGGGCAGGCTGACCCGGGCCTGAGTGACGCAGCCCGTGGCCGCGAGGACGGCACACGCCGCGCCAGCACCCGCAGCGGCGCGGCGGTAGCGGCGATCGCGGGCTCTGAGCCCCGGCCGGGCGGCCGCGTCCGGACGTAACACGCCCGCGCGCGCGGTGCGCAACCGGCGACGGCCGGCGGCTGGAAAGGACATACGCCGAAATGCTCCCGCTGACCCTGATTTACGCATCTGACCGAGGTGACAGCATTACGCATTCTGCGACCGATCCACAACCCTTCGCTACCGCAAAGTATGCAACCTTCACGCGCCGGACACCGGCGGCCCGTCGCCGCGGGCGGGCCGCCGCGATCACCAGCTGCCCGGCAGCGCCGCGATGACGGCCGCTAACGTCCCGGCCAGCAGGAAGGGGCCGAAGGGGATTTTCTGGCGCAGCGATGCCCGCCGCAAGACCAGCAGAATCACCCCGAAGACCGCGGCGAGCAGCAGCCCCGCGAAGACGCCGGCGACGAGGACCCGCCAGCCGAACCAGGCCAGCGCCGTTCCGGCGCTGGCCGCGAGCTTCACGTCCCCGAGCCCGACCGAGCCCGGGCTCGCCAGCGCCAGCACGAGAAAGCACGCGGCCGCCGCCGCGCCGCCGGCCGCGGCCCGGCCCAGCTGAGCCCAGTGGCCGCCGGCCGCCGCGGCCCCGGTGAGCAGGACCAGCGTGCCGACGTAGGCAGCAGCGGTGAGCACGTCCGGCAGCCGGTGCTCGCGCACGTCGATCACTGCCAGCGGGATCGCGCAGGCGCCGAGCCAGCACAACGCGGGCAGCACGGCGGTGGCCCCGGCCGCCGCCGCGAGCAGCGCGGTCACCGCTGCGGTGGCCGTCTCCACCGACAGCGGCGGCAGATGCGGCCCGCGGACGGCTGGCGTGCCGCTCGCCGCCCGCCCGGGGCCGCCTGGCTCGCTGGCGGCTGCTGGCTCGCAGCTGTCTGATGCGCCGGCGGCTGGCTCGCTGCCGGCCGACCATCGCCGGATGGCGGCCCGGCCTGCGATCCCGGCGGCGAATCCGGCGAGCGCGGCGAGGACGACGAGCCAGGACAGCATCACCGGGACATTGTCAGCCCCCGCAGCCGCTCCCGCACGTTCGCCAGCCCGGCAGCCCCTCCCGCACGTCCGTGCAGGACGGCGCTCATCGCGGTCAGCGCGGCCGGCGAGGGTGGATACGCGGCATAGACCCAAGCAGGGCTGCCGCAGCTGAGTGTGCGGCGGCCGGGAGAAGCCGGCGACGGCCAGCTGGCCAACGACCGCCAGCGCCGGTGCCGCGGCGGGCTCGGCGGCCAGGCAGCGCGGCCTGCAGGGCGACGTGGCCGGGCGCGCCCTCGAACTCGAAGGTCTGCACGATGGCCTGCGGCGACGGGTCACCGTCGAACACGCCGTGGAAGCCGTAATTGTTGCCGCGAGCGTCGGTGTGGACATACCTCCAGGTACCGCCGTCGCGGGCCTCCCAGCGGTCCACGGCCAGAGTCAGGTCGCGCGGGCCTAGCCACTGCACCAGCAGTTCCGGTTCGATGTGGGCGCGGAACACCAGTTCGCCCGGGGCGTCGAATTCGCGCGTAGTGATGATCAGCGGGATGCCGGGCGCTGCGTTGATCTGTGTCTTACTCATAGCTGCTTTCCTTCGTGGGCGCCGCTGGGGGCCTCTTCCTGGCCGGCTTGCAAGGCAGCTAGCAGATCGTCGAGGCGTTCGTGACTTTGGTCCCAGAACCGCTGATAACGGGCCAGCCAGGCGGTCACTTCGCGCAGCGGCTGGGCCTCCAGTCGGCTGAGGCGCGCAGTCGCCCGCCGGGTGCGCGACACCAGGCCGGCGGTTTCCAGCACCTTAAGGTGCTTGGAGATCGCGGGCTGGGACACACTGAAGGGCGCGGCGAGCTCAGCAACGGTCGCTTCCCCCTCGGCCAGTCGTGTCAGGATCGCTCGCCTGATCGGGTCGGCGAGCGCCCCGAAGACGAGGCTGAGCCGGTCACCAGCCATTCATAATCACCTAGTTATAAAATGAGATGGTTATAGAGTGCTGCGCGAGTGCTTCGCTGTCAAGCCGCATGATGGATCCTGTGCGGCGGGAGCGGCCGGGCTGCGTACCGCGCCGGGCCGCGGGCGGATAATCGGCTTAGCCGGCCGCGGCCAGCCGGTACTGGATCACCGCGCCCACACGGCGAGCAGGCAGGAGGCGGGATATGACATCGCCGGGAGTGTTCGCCGACTTGCGGGCACAGCGCGCCTGCTGGCATCCGGTCGCCTTCGCCGCCGACGTCAGCGACCGGCCGGTCAGCGCTGACCTGCTCGGCGAGCCGCTCGTGGTGTGGCGGGGACCCGACGGCCGCCCGCGGGTGATGTCGGACCTGTGCGTGCATCGCGGCACCGCCCTCTCGCTGGGCCGGATCCGCGGTGACGAGCTTGTCTGCGCCTACCACGGCTGGCGCTACGCGGCCGACGGCCGGTGCGTCGCCATTCCGCAGCTTGCCGACCCGGGCCGGGTGCCGGCCAAGGCGCGGGTCGCGGCCTTCCGGGCGCAGGAGCGCTACGGGCTCATCTGGGTCGCGCTGGAGGAGCCGCGGTGGCCGCTGCCGGAGGTGCCCGAACTGGAGGACGGCTCGTGGGTTACTGTTCCCGCCGGGCCCTACCGCTGGAACTGCGACGCCGCGCGACAGGTGGAGAATTTCACCGACTTCGGGCACTTCCCCTGGGTGCACCCGGGGCTGCTCGGGGACCCCGACCGGCCTGTCGTCCCCCGTTATGAGGTGCGGACCAAGGGCCATGTGCTGCACTACTCGATCGTCCGGCCCGAGGCGCCCAACAGCGAGGACTTCCCGGTGTTCGCCAACGAGCAGGCCGGGCCGCCCGAGCGCCGCAGCCGCTACGAGCTGCACCTGCCTTACACGATCGTGCTGCGGCTGGGCTGGGGCGGCGAGCGGGGCATGGTGTACTTCTTCGCCTCCCAGCCCGCGGCCGCCGACCGGTGCGCCGGGTACGTCGTCATCGGCCGCAACTACAACCTCGGCCAGCCCGAACGGGTAATCCAGGACTTCGAGGACACCATCTTCGGGCAGGACCAGGTCGTCGTGGAGTCGCAGCGGCCCGAGCGGGTGCCGTTCGACCTGGCGGCCGAGCTGCACCTGAAGTTCGACGGCGTCGCCGTCGCCTACCGCAAGGCCATGCGCGGCCTCGGCCTCTCGCAGAACCAGCCTCCGCCTGACGGCGGGACGGGCGCGGTTCAGCCGCCGTCGCCGTCCGCGCGCCCGGCCAGGTTCTCGGGCAGCCGGTAGAACTCCTGCATGCTGACCGACCCGGCGGGGTGACCGCGGACGTCCCCGGCCATGCGCTCGGCGCCGCTGCAGGTCAGGCGCGCAGCAGGTCAGGAGCGCAGCAGGTCAGGAGCGCAGCATTTCAGGAGCGCAGCGGCAGGCAGACCCGGAAGGTCGTGCCGCTGCCTGCGGTGCTCCGGACCTCGACCTGCCCGCCGTGCAGCTCGGTGATCGCCTTCACGACGGACAGTCCGAGGCCCGTACCCGGCACGCCGGCCGTCCGGGCATTGGACGCGCGCGTGAACCGGTCGAAGACATGGCCGAGCTCACCGGCCGGTATGCCGATGCCGGCGTCCTCGACGTCGATCAGCCACCGCAGGTTCTCATAGCGGGCAGTGATCAGGACCCGGCCATCCCGGCGGGAGAACTTGACCGCGTTGGAAATGAGGTTGTCGAAGACCTGCCGCAGGCGAAGCTCGTCGCCGTGCACCGGCGGCCCGTCCTGCGCGGAGACTTCGATGCTGATGCCGCGCTGCGCGGCGCTGGCTGTTCCCGACTTCGCGGCCTGCGCCACCAGAGCGGGCACCGACAGCGGGGCGACTGCCAGCGGCATGAGGCCGGACTCGATCCGGCTCAGCAGCAGCAGCTCGCCGACCATGGCGAGCAGCCGCTCCGCGTTGCGCTGGACGATATCCAGCGATTCCGCGGTGTCCGGCGTGACGCCCTGGTCATCGCGGCGGATCATCTCGACGAAGGACACGATCGAGATGAGCGGGGTGCGAAGCTCGTGCGACACCGTGGCGAGGAACTGGGTCCTCTCGTCGTCCAGTTCCCGCAGCCGGGCGTTCTGCTCTGCGAGCTGCTCGCGGGCCAGCTCGGCCAGCTCGCGTGCGGTAAGCTCGGCGGCGAGCATCCGCTCGCGCTGCTGCTCCATCGCCTTCTGGCTGGACACATCCCAGGCCAGCCACAGGTCGCCGCGGTACTCGCCGTCGACGAGCACGGGCCAGTAGTCGCACTCGAACGTGCGGCCGTCCGCGCAGGCCATCTGCTGTCCGGCGGCCGGCTGGCGGCGGACCAGCGCCTCGCTGGTCCGCCGGACAAACTCGGCAGGCTCGGCGAATACGGTCTTGATCCGGCCTACCAGTCCGGTCACCGGAGTGCCGGTCAGCTCACCCGGATCGTCATCGATGTCGAACAAGGCGCAGAAGCTCTGGTTCAGCTGCGTGACCGCGCCCTGCTCGTCGGCGAAAAGCACTCCGGGGATCGCCGCGGCGATCAGGCTGCGCAGGCGCTCGGTCTGATCGGCGAGATTGCGGCGGGCCTGGCTCTCGGTGGCAAGCAGCCGGGCCCGCTCCTGTTCCTGCCGCTTGCGCTCGGAGACGTTCGTGATCGCCGCCAGGCCGCCCTGCGGCCGGCCGTCGGCGTCCTGGAGGGCAACGACAGAAGCGTTCACCCAGACGTCCTCGTCGCCCGACGGCCGCAGGCGGCAGTCGGTATGCAGCTCAGTACCGAGCGCGAAGGCAGTAGCCCGCTCCTGCTCGACCCGCTCGACGTCGCCGGGGTGCAGCGCCCGGGTCCAGCTGCCGCCGAGCGCGTCGGGCCCGGTCAGGCCGGTCAGCTCGCACCAGCGGTCGTTGACGAAGACGATTCGTCCCGAGAGGTCAGTCTGCATGATGCCGACCGGCGCCACCTCGGCCAGCAGCCGGAACCGTGCCTCACTGTCGGCCAGCGCGGCATGCGCGACCTCAAGCTCGGTGAGGTCGCGCAGGAACCCGCAGAAGTGAACCTGGCCCTCGATGGTCATCGGCACGGGCGTCAGCTCGGCGGTGAGCTGCGTGCCGTCACTGCGCAGGACGGGCACGCGCATCCGGCCCGCGTACTCGCCCGCATCCCCCTCGCGCAGGTAGGCGTCCGCGTGCCGCTCGAACCGGGACCGCTCGCCCGGCGGCATGAGCTCAGTCATCTGCCTGCCCAGCACGTCGTCCCGCCGGCGGCCGAAGAACGCTTCCGCGGCGGGATTGAGCTCAACGATGCGCCCGTCTGCTGCTGAAGCGACGATCGGGTCTGGTGCTCGGCGTACCAGTGCCGCACTGAGCGCGCTGCGCTCGGCCAGGGTGGCCGCGTCGTGGCTGTGCCGGAGCCGGGCGGCGATAATCGACGCCAGGGCGCAGGCGGCCGAACCGGTCTCCTCGTCCCAGCCCTCGGGATCGCCGACCAGCGCGACGAGAACCGGCGGCCCGTCCGGAAGCGCCGCCGAAAGCGCCAGCAGGACACCCTCGCTCGGATCCGCCGCGGACCTGGGCGCGGCGAGCATTCCCCGCACGATGCCGCCGGCCGCGGCGGCGTCCCGGCGCTGGTGGTGCAGCGTCCTGACGCTGGCCAGGATCGCGGGATCCGCAGCCGCCTGGCACGGCGATGCGCCGAGGACGGCGAGCTGGCCTGGCGCCGGGCATTGCAGCGCCAGCGCTGCTCTGGCGCCGAAACAGGCGGCCAGGTGCTTCAGCACAGCGGTCAGCGCGTCAGGCGCCGCATCGCCGGGCAGCAGCCGCTCGGCGGCCCGCTCCAGGAACACGACCGGCGAGCAAGCTGCCCCGCTGCTGGCCGCGCTCTCGCTGACACCCTGCTTGCTGGCCGGCTCCTTGCGGGCCGGCTCCTTGCCCGCCGCACCTGCGCGTGACCGCTTGGCTTCGCCGTTGCCCTGCGGCTCGCCGTCCGCGCCGCCGGCGATCTGACCGGATGGTGATGCGCCCATGAACACGGCCCCCCGCCCAGCGCGCTCACGATGATGGAGCAGCAGGCCGCCGTGGCGGCGGTGCGCCCGGGAGCCGCCGCCACGGCGGCGCCGGGCGGTCCTGCGCTGTCGGGCCACTCTTACCCGAGACGGCCTGGCCCAATCCGTTCCTACTACCGTCAGTCGTTATAAGACTACTCAAGGTCACAACATGAAAAGAGGACAGTCCGGCCGGATGCTCTGTACTACGCTGCGTAGGGGACCGGTGCGGACCGGCCGTCAGGAGGGTCAGTGCCCCATGTGCGGACGGCCAGAGCCCGGACATTAGCGCTGGCGCTCGGTGCCCTGGCGGCCGTCCTGCTCGCGGCACTGGCCCTGACCCGCGGCTCTGCGCCCCCAGCCATCCAGTCCGGC
>JBKQMG010000135.1:0-3776 GCA_052146815.1 Streptosporangiaceae bacterium
CCGACGCCGTCGCGGCCGGGCAGCTCGGCCCGGAGGCAGACTCCGACGAGGCCATCGATCTTGTCTCCACGCTGATCGTCGGAGTGCTCAGCCAGGCAATAGCCAACGAGCCCGGCCTCGGCTGGGGCGAGGGCCGCTTCACCACGCAGTTCCCGAGACTGATGAAGCTCCTGATCGCCGCATACCCGCCGAGACCCCGGCCGCAGTCACAAGCAGAAACAAGCGATCCCGCCGGCGCCGGCGGACCGGCGGCAGCGACCTCGGCACTCCCGGCTCAATCGCAGCCGACCGTCACCGTCGGCGCGCACACGTAGCCGATCTGCTCGGCTGCGGCGTTGCGGAAGGGCTCTCGCGAGAAGCGCCAGATGAGTTAATCTGTCGCGCCGATGAACCGGCGGGCGTGCTCGAGACTGCCGGATGTTTGCGTCGGGGCACTATGCGGTTGCTGTCATGCCGGCCAGGCCGGCGCTGGCCTGCCATAGCCGGGCGGCGGCTGTGGTGTCGTAGGAAGCCTTGCCGGAGGTCCTGGGTTTGCGGTTGGCGAAGTACCGGCCGGTGACGCCCTCGACCTGGGGTGAGCAGGCGAGGTAGATCGGGGTGACCGCGCCTTGGGCCGGGGTCTTCATGAACGGGCGCGCCAGGCGGATCATGATGGCCATGTGCGCCGCCTGGTCTTCGGCGCCGAAGCCGGTGCGTACCACGCCGGGGTGGCACACCGTGGCGGTCACGCCGGTGCCTTCCAGGCGGCGGGCCAGCTCGTAGGTGAACATCACGTTGGCCAGCTTCGACTGGCTGTAGGCGCGCTGCCCGGAGTAGTTCCGCTCGCCCTGCAGATCATCGAAGTCAATGCGGCCCCTGGCCTGGGCGCCGGAAGAGACGGTGACGATCCGGGCGGGTGCGCTCGCTGCGAGGCGGTCCAGCAGCAGGTTGGTCAGTAAGAACGGCGCGAGGTGGTTAAGCGCGAAGGTGTGCTCCAGGCCGTCGGCGGTGACGTGGCGGTGGGCCCAGAACCCGCCGGCGTTGTTGACCAGCACGTCCAGACGCGGGTAGGTGTCAAGCACCTGGGCGGCCAGACGGCGCACCTCGGCTTGGGCGGACAGGTCGGCGGCAAAGACGTCCACGGCTGGGCTGCCCGGCACGGCGCGGATGCCGGCCGCGGCCGCCTCGGTGCGGGCCTGATCACGGCCGGTGATACCGACCCGGGCGCCCAGCGCGGCGAGCCCGATGGCTGTGGCCTTGCCGATGCCACCTGTGCCTCCGGTGACCAGAACGAACTTCCCGGCCATCAGGGCAGCATCAGCCATGGTTCATTCCTACACCGGCGACCTCCCGAAGGCAGTCGCGGACCCGCCCGGCCAGCAGCTCGTCGTAGGCCATGCCCGGATCGTAGGACCCCTCACCTTGCGTGATCAACCCCAGGCGTAGATGAGCGCGCAGTGCCGCCTAATTGTTCCTGAGGGCGCGGCGGTGGTGCCGTAGCGTTCGTGAGGTCCGACGGGCTGGCTCCCGAACCGCCTGCCGGCCGCGTGCGGTCTGGCTTTAGAACGAGGTGCCAGCCTGCCGGTTCTCGCCGTGGCGTGGCTCGAAAGAGGTGCGAGCGCTAGCAGATCCGTAATTAGGCATGCCCGCCACGTTCCCCATTCCGGACGAACGACTTGGAGCGTGATGATGGCAGCGGTGATGATCGGCGTGGACCCGCACAAGGGGTCGCACACGGCGGTGGTGATCAGCCCGGGCGAGGAGCCGCTGGGCGAGATCCGGGTCCGCGCCTCGGCCGGCCAGGCCGGGAAGCTGGTGGCGTGGGCGGCGGACTGGCCGGACCGGACCTGGGCGGTGGAGGGCGCCGGCGGGCTGGGCCGGCTGCTGGCCCAGCAGCTGGTCGCGGCGGGCGAGCGGGTGCTGGACGTGCGGCCGAGGCTGGCGTCCCGGGTGCGGCTGCTGCAGGCTGGTGACACGAACAAGAACGACCCCAGCGACGCGTTGTCCGTCGCGGTCGCGGCGCTGCGGTCCAGGACGGCGCGCCAGGTGACCGCTGAAGACTACTCAGCGGTGCTGAAGGTGTGGTCCAAGCGCCACCGCGACCTGGCACGGCTACGCAACCAGGTCGCCTGCCGGCTCCATGCCGTGCTCTGCGACCTGGTCCCCGGCGGTCACTCGAAAGAGATCTCCGCAGCTCAGGCCGCCAGGATCCTGGAGCAGGCCACGCCGTCCGGTGCCGTCGCCGTCGCCCGCACCGAGCTCGCCGCCGAGTTCCTCGAAGATATGCGCCGCCTGGATGCCCAGCTGCGCGACACCCGCAAGAAGCTGGCCGCCGCGGTCAGGGCCGCCGGCACCACCCTCACCGACGTGTTCGGCGCGGGCCCCGTGGTCGCCGGCACCATCACCGGTGATGTCGCCGAGGTGTCCCGCTTCCCCGGCCGCGATCATTTCGCCGCCTATAACGGCACCGCCCCGGTCGAGGTGTCCTCCGGGAACCGGAAGGTATACCGGCTGTCGCTACGCGGCAACCGGCGGGTTAACCACGCGATCCACATGGTCGCGATCACCCAGATCCGGCACCGGCACAGCGACGGCCGCGCGTATTACGAGAAGAAGCTGGCCGAGGGAAAGACGCACAAGGAAGCGCTCCGGTCCCTCAAGCGGCGGATCAGCGACGCCATCTTCGCCCGCCTCCAGGACGACGCCCGGCGCGCCGCGCAAGCTTCCCCCGCGGGCCCGGGAGGGCAACCGGGGAACGACTCTGCATCCAGCGCGGCCAGCTCACACCCCGCACGCCAGCTCTTCGGACAAGCCACTCCCGGACCCGGCACCACGATACGGGCCGCCACCACGGCAGGCACACCGTCGAAGCCGATTTCAAGGAAAACCCAGGCAACCACTTGACAGCAACAGCAAAGAGGACTCGTTCTGTTCGCGCATATCGTCGCCGCACATGACATCGACGGGGCTCAGAACTGGGAGATCCGGGCGTGAATTGAAGTCTTGCAGGACCGGTTGTTGAGCCGGTCCTTGACGGCCTCGAGGTCGCTGGCGGCGTCGACGGACAGGTCGCTGCCTTACGGAAGACTGCCGCACGCCAGGCTGTCGCTGACCTGGGATCAGGGCTCGGAGATGGCCTACCACGCCCCGGACGGGCACCCTGCTGGCCGACGGCGTCTACTTGGCCCACCCGGCCAGCCCGTGCCCCGCCGATGGCGGGTCCCTGCCGTCGGTTCGACCAGATCGACCAGCATGCGCAATGCCGTAGTCTTACCGGCACCGTTCGGGCCGAGCAGGCCGAAGACGGTGCCCTCTTGGGCCACATTGCGTCACGCGCTGACACGGCATCGACAGGCCACTGACGGCGGCTGACACGCCGCTGACACGCGACGTTAGGCGCCATCGGGTGCGCTACCCGGCGACGGGGCCGGAGCGGTCGATGAAGCGGCCGGAGCCCGCCGCGGGGCCTTCGGCGGCGAGGGCGACGATCGCGTCGGTGCCCTCTGTGACGGTCTGGGTACCGCGGTGCCCGTTGAGGTCGGTGGCGGTGTTTCCGGGGCCGCGGCGTTGACGCGGATGCCCGGCAGCGCCTTCGCGTACTGCGTGGTCAGCATGGTGACCGCGGCCTTGGAGGCGGGGTAAAGCGGGGCGACGATCGTGGACCCGCCGTATCGTGCGGTGGATCGACTCGCTCGCCTAGCGAATCCTGAGACTGAATGCGCGGGCCGGATTCGAGACGGTGATGGCGTTCCAGCCGTCGAGCCCGATCACCGTGCGGATGCTCCGGCCGAAGGACG
>JBKQMG010000136.1:0-20397 GCA_052146815.1 Streptosporangiaceae bacterium
CCCCTCGACATCGGCCAGGTAGATGGCATCCATCGCCTCGCCATAGATGTCGAGCTGCAGCTGGTCGGCCGCGCCGTTGCCGATGCGCACCGGCCGCGAGCCGCGCCAGCCCTCGAAATGGGAGAGGGTTTCCTCGGTGAGATCGGATGTACCGTCGACCCGGTACATGATCTTCAACGGCCGCCCGGCGTCCCCCGTGTACTCACTGGCGCGATCTCGCAGCCAGCCGCCGAATGCCGCAGCTTCCTCCGTGTACCCCAGGCCGAGCAGCGCGTAGATGGAAAACGAGCCGTCTCTGATCCAGGTGTACCGGTAATCCCAGTTCCGCTCGCCGCCGACCTGCTCAGGCAGCCCGGCGGTCGGCGCGGCGCCGATCGCGCCGGTCGGCGCATACATCATCAGCTTCAGCGTCATCGCCGAGCGAGCCACCATCTCCCGCCGGAGGCCACGGTAGGTCGAGCGGTGCAGCCAGCCCCGCCAGAAACGGGCAGTCTCATCGGCGAGGTGCTGCAACTCCCAAGGCGGCAGGCGACGTGGCGGGCCGCCCATCGTCTCGAGCATGACTCCGCCGGTCTGGCCCGCCCGCAGTGTCCGTGCCGCGCGCAGCCCGTCACCGTAGCGCTCCACTGTGACGCCCTGCTCTCGCAAAGAGGCGCCCGGCTCCCCCACCGAATGCACCGTCAGCTCCATGCCGTCCGCCTGGAACAACGCGCCGTCCTCGGTCAGCTCTAGCTTGTGCGCTGTACGCGCGTAGTCGAACCGCGGCTGGATCTCCATCACGAATCGCATCGTTCCGCGCACAACCCGCAGCTGCCGCACCAGCCGGTGCCTATTCGTCGGGCCCCCGGCGGCCACTGGCATGAAATCGTGCACCTCACCCACGCCATCAGGTGTCACGAACCTCGTGATCAGGATGGCAGTATCCGGGAAATACAACTGCTTGCTCACGTACTCCTCCCGGCCGGGAGACACCCGGAAATAGCCACCGCCCCCGGCATCGAGCAAGGAAGCGAAGATGCTCGGCGAGTCAAAACGGGGACTGCACAACCAGTCCACAGTGCCGTCCGTCGTGACCAGCGCGGCCGTCTGGAGATCACCGATCAGCCCGTGATCGCTGATGTTGGGATAAATGGCCACGATGCTCCTTCCCACCGTGAGCGAGCGGGCCGTTCCCGCGCAACATCCCTGTCTGCCAAGCTGACGTGAGGCACCCGCCCCCTGTAATCACTGACCCCCGAGGGCGGGGATGGAGATCCCCAGTCATGAGCGTGACCATGCTGGACCGGGCGGCGGTTCCCGCCGATCCTGGTCAGGTGGATGAGGATCGGCGGCCTGATCCGGAGGTGCCCGAGCGGGCGCGCCGGCGGACGTTCACCGCCGCGTGTAAGGCCAGGATCCTGGCGGCCTATGACGCGGCCCCGCAGGGTGAGAAAGGCGCGATCCTGCGGCGGGAGGGCCTGTATTCCAGTCACATCATCGACTGGAGACGGGCCCGGGACGCGGCCGCGGAGACTGGCCGGGAACCGGCCCGGGGCCGTCCGCGGTCTGATCCGCGGGATGCCAGGATCGCCCGGCTGATGCGGGAGAAAGAGCAGCTGGAGCAGGAGCTGGCCAAGGCCCGCTTCGTGGTCGATGTGCAGGCAGAACTTCAGGCGCTCCTGGAGACTCTCTCCGGGAGCGCGGATACCGAGACGAAGTGAACGCCCTGACCGACGCGGCGATCGCCGAGCTGGCGCCGCGGATCGGCACCCGGGCTGCGTGCGCGGCCACCGGCACGGCGCAGGCCACCTGGCACCGGCGCCACCGGGCCTGCCCGGCGCCACCGCGCCGCGAGCCGGTGCACCAGCGGGACCGGGCTCAGCCCCGCGCTCTGTCGCCCGCGGAGCGGGCGATGATCCGCGGCGTACTGCACAGTGACCGGTTCGCTGACCTGTCCCCCGAGGAGACGTGGGCGATCCTCCTGGACGAAGGCACCTGCCTGGGGTCGGTGTCGACGTTCTACCGGGTCCTGCGCGCCGGCGGCGAGGTCCGCGAGCGCCGCCGCCAGGCCATCCATCCGGCGCGGGTGAAACCCGAACTGCAAGCCGACGGCCCCAGCCGCGTGTGGAGCCGGGACATCACCAAGCTCCACGGACCGCAGAAATGGACGTACTACCACCTGTACGTGATCCTGGATATCTACAGCCGGTACGTCGCCGGCTGGATGCTGGCGACCCGCGAATCAGCGGCGCTGGCCGAGAGACTGATCGCCGATACCTGCGCTAAGCAGGGCATCAGAGCTGACCAGCTGACTATCCACGCCGACCGGGGCAGCTCCATGACCTCCAGGCCGGTCGCGTTCCCCTCGCCGATCTCGGCGTCACCCAGTCGCACAGCCGACCCCATGTCAGCAACGACAACCCATATTCGGAAAGCCAGTTCAAGACCCTCAAGTACCGGCCGTCATTCCCGGCCAGGTTCGCCTCGATCGAAGACGCCCGTGCCTGGTGCCAGGAATTCTTCGCCTGGTACAACAACGAGCACCGCCATTCCGGCATCGCGCTGCATACCGCGTCCGACGTCCACCACGGGCACGCCGAACAGGTCCACGCCGCCCGCTCCCGCGTCCTGGACGCAGCCTACGCCAGCCACCCCGAGCGATTCGTCCGCAAGCTACCCGCACCACCCTCGCTACCGGCCACCGCCTGGATCAACCAGCCTGGCCAGAAAGAAGCAGCCATTCCGTAGAAAACCCGCGAACGTGCCTCATTCAGGTTGACAGCTTCCGCATCGCTGGAGGGCTGACGCGCTCGCGCTTGCCATGACCTGTCAGCCATGGTTCACCGCGGGTGTCGCTCCTGCCTCACCCCGCAGAGGGTGAGTTTGCCCGCACCAGTCCTGCGCCGACGGAATTGAACAGCGCGAGGTAGCTCTCAAAACTGGGCAGCTTGGCCTTGACGACAGGAGCAGCACCCATTCCCTCCGACTGCGCTTCTGGCACCGCGGCATGGCTCTCGGCTATTACTCAAGCTCTGCTTCGAGACCGGAATCTCCCGGAGTCGGATCACCGTAGCGCGAGCAGGTGGAATCGCCACGGCTCCAGGTCCACGAACAGCCCGGGGTCAGCCAGTTCGCCGCCGTCGCGGTTGAACATGTTTCCCTGCAGAAGGTCGGTCAGGCACCAGGTCCGGCCACGCAGGTCTGGCCAGCCCAGGGGAACCCGGCCCTGGGCCGTCTCGGCGGAGAGGTTGATCACGACCACGTGCCGGGTATCGCCGCTATCGTCACCGGACCAGGACCAGGCGGCAAGGTTGCGGCAGGACTGGTTGTCTGGCCAGCCACTGACCTCAAGCAGCCGCCACGCGCCCGCCCGCACACGGTGACCGGCGACGGCGGCCAGCAGGCTCCGGTACCAGTCGGCGAGGCCCATATCAGGTGGTTCGCCAGGACGGCGCGACAGGAACACCGGTGGCCGTACGCGCCGGCCCTCGAACTGTCCCTCGTGCCACAAGGTCGCGCCGGGCAGCGTGGCAATGGTCACGGCCGCGGCGCGCCCAGCATCGGCCGGCATGCGGGCCGCAATGCGGGGCTCGTCATGGTTCTCGAGGAAACGCAGGAGCCGGGACTGGTAGCTCAGGTCGGAGCGCAGGTGATCGCGGACGGCAGACGCGTCCTGCCCTACGATCCGGTCGTACAGCCGCTTGTCGTAGCAGAAGTCGAACCCCTGCTGCTGAAGCTCCCACTCCAGGTCCCAGTAGGCCTCGGCGATCAGCACCGTCTCCGGGTGCTGGGTGCGCAGCTGGCCTATCACGGCAGACCAGAATTCCTCGGCTGGCTCGGGCCCGGCCCGGCTGCCCCAGGTCCTGGCGAAGATGCGGTTGATCATCAGCATGGCCATGTCGCAGCGGATCCCGTCACACTGGCTCGCGATGTCCGCCAGCGTCCGCGCCGTCGCGGCGCGCATGGCCGGAGCGAACGCGTTGAGCTGGACGACATCGGGCCACGGCGGAAAGTAGGGGTCACGCCCGTGGGCCAGTACGTGGCCGCCGGCTGCCATCCAGCACCCTGAATCGGCCTCGATGTCGTGTTCATCGCCGCGCACGAACAGTTCCGGGTTGCCCCTGACCCAGGGATGGTCGGGAGCGACGTGGTTGGGCACGTAGTCCAGGATCAGTCCTGCGCCTCGTGCAGCCAGCGCGGCGCGGGCAGCGGCCAGGGCTGCTGGGCCGCCGAAGGCCGCGTCGACGACATAACGGCGCACGCAGTACGGCGACCCGATCACGTCCTCAGGGCGCAGGCCGGGTAGCGCGTCCCGGAACGAGGCCTGCAGCTCGGCATTCCCGGCCGCCAGGGCCAGCCCGGCCGGGCTCCGTTCCCACACGCCCATCAGCCAGACCGCATCCGCACCGGCCGGGGTGGCCGCGTCCCAGTCGCAGGCCGCAACGTCGGCCAGCGTGACCCGGCGTCCGGCCGTCTGGGACAGCTCGTCCAGCCAGACCGCGGTGTTGATCTCATAGATCACCGGTTGTTCCGGCCATCCGGTCATCGCGATGCACTCGGCCGCAGGCCCGTCGCCGCTCTCTCGTTGCCCGCCAGCACCCCGGCCGCGGCGAGCAGATACAAGGCGCCGAGGATGAGCGCGACCCCGCCCCAGGCGCGCAGGTGTGTGATCACGTGGCGGGTGCTGGCGAGGAATGCATGTAAGTTGGCGATGCCGACGTCATTGCTTGCCCTCCGGTCATTATCGTGAACCCTGGCTTCTTCAACGTGTTCGAGCCGTGGGGACGTGTCGTCACCCTTCCGGGGGTGATTCTCGCCCACTCCGGCGGCTCTCTCACGGCAGCGCCGCTATGCCGCTCCCCGAGCGGGTGGGCGTGGAGCGACCATCATCACGGTGGACCGACGTCGGGCGGTCAGTCCCAGCCGCGATACAAGGCGATCAGGGGTCTGACCTGCCGGTCCGAGTGACCGCACGTGACCGGTCATCGCCCAGGCGAATGGCACGTTAATGGCACGGGGCTTGGTGATGGTCAGGCCTACTCGTCGGGCTGCTGGCCTTCATCGCCGGGCCAGATCCCGGTGAGCCTGCGCGTCCCCTCGGCGGCGCCGCGGTCGACGGCGGCCTTGACCAGCGCGAAGATCGTGCCCTGCAACATCGCGGCCAGCAGGATTTCACCCCAGCCCCGCCGCTCATCGGTGGGCTTAGGCGCGTCTCCCCGGCCGATGAGCTTCCAGACCCTCTTGAAGATCAGCCCGGCGAGCAACCCGCCAACCATGGAAACGATCAGGTCCACCGGCTTGTACAACAACTTGATCATCGTCTTCTCCCACCCGCCGGACAGCCAGCCAGCCGGCTATCAGCCCGACGGCTCGGCAGCACCCGCCGCTAGCTGGCGGTCGGTTGCCCGGGCTCTAGGCTTGCGGATCCTTAGCTTTGCCCGTGCAGCAAGGCGCCGGGCGTGCCGTTCAGCTTTGCGCTCAAGGCGCCGGGCCTGCCGTTCAGCTCGGCGCTCAAGGACCTGGACCTGCCGTCTATTCCAGGCAGCCAGGCGCTCGAAGGTGCTGGCCCGGTTCTCCTGTCCCAGCCCCCGCAGCGCCCCCAGCACGATGGCGCCGACGATCACCCGTTCATAGAAGCGGCGGCTTCGCAGCACATGACCCACCACGCCCAGCCCGACCAGCCCCAGCGCCGCCTTACCGGCAAAGCCCGAGTCCCCCGGCTGCGCCACCGATCTGCTGCTGCCCGCCGCGATGACGGCCAGCGGCGGGCGCCCCCTTGCCCCGATCTTGTCATGCCGCCTCCCGCCCTGAAGCGCCCGCGCACACTGCAAGCGTGCCGCGCGATGAGGCTTCCCGGCATCACCCCCGGGGGGGTGACCTAGTTCCTGGGCGGACGAGGTTCGCTCCTGCCTGGTCTTCCCGACAGGCACCCATCCCTCGCGAGTGAGTTCCGGCGCCCGCAGGGCGGCCTGGTACGGCAGCAGCCATTAGCTAGCTGACCAGTGCGGTCTCGGCGTCGCGGGCTATCCGGGTGCGCTGGTGGTACCAGGCTGAGCGGGTCTGGTGGCGGCTCCGTACCGCGGGAGCCCGGGAATCCTCGAGGTGGCCGGCCGGGCCCACGGACACATGGAGTCCTGGCCGACCGCCGTCGCCGTGGCTACAGGCGTTCTTTCCGCTTGCTGCGGGGTTACCCGTTGCGCTGATCGACGTCCACCGGCGGCAGGTCCTGCACCTGCTGCTTGGTGATGTTGAGCCGGATACCGTCCTCGACTCCAGTCACGGCGCTGATCGGGATAGCCACTTCCTTGCGGCCCCACAAGTGCCCTTCCTGGAGGAGCACATGGGTCACGTGGTGGCTGCCAGCGTCGATGACCAGCCCCTGCACTCGCCCGATATGGCCGTCAGTGGCGTGGACGTGCTCGCCGCGGCGCACCTCGACCTCGTCCAACGGGACGGTGTCGTAGGTGACGGTCTGCGGGAGACTGCCGCCTGCCATGCCCCAGTCCGCGCCCATGCCCATGCCGTAGTAGGGCGAGGAGAGCACCTGTTCCGGGTCATAGCCGGGGTATCCGGGGGTGTCGGGCAAGAACTGCGTCTCCTCGGCAGGATCGAGCTTCTCGAACTCCGCCATAGAGCAGCGGAGCCGGATCTCGCCCGTCGTGGCATCGACAAGGTCGAGAGGAACGAGTCGGCCGGGGCCATGCCGGTGCTCCGGTTCGACCACGAGATGGGTGACCGCGCGAGCAACCGGGTCAACGACCACGCGGGTCACCTCGCCGCATACCCCGTCGGTACAGCTGGCGTCGGCCCCAATCGTGAACGGCGTCGTCTCTGCCATAACCACCTCCTCGTATCCCCGGAACCAGCCTAGCTAAGCCGACGGTTCTACAGAGACTCCGATATATCGGGCTCGGCGTTTCCTCTCACCTGCGGTAACACCGCTGATGCGACTGCCCGCCATTGCTGACGTCTCGCCGTGGTTGCGGCTCACGCACTAGTCCGGTCCGATCCGCCTGGCCATGGATAGCCTGCTGGCGTGGCTACTGCTCGTAGCGGGCCTGCTGGGCCTGTTCAGAACCGTGGTCGGGGGCATGCTGGCAACATGGACTGCCCGCTAGCCGCTGCGCGGCAAGGACAAGATCGCGCTGCCGACCGGCAAGGTCCTCAACCGGCGCGAGGTCGCTGCGCACGTCACCGTCGACTTCACGACATCTGCGCGCCGTCCTGACCGAATACCAGGCGCACTACAACACCGCCCGGCGCGCCAGGCATCGCGCAACGCGTCCCCGTCATCCAGCTCATCGGCGCGTCGTGGGCCTGCCTGTTTCTCCGCCTGGTGTTCGGGAACATCGAGCATCTCGGGGCGACGCTGCCGGGCGCCGGGTACCGGAACTGGCAGGCCCTGCTGATGGAGATCGTGCTCACCGCGCTGCTGGTGAGCGTGATCTTGGGTACCGCGTCCGCGGCGCAGAACGTCGGCGCGATCGCGGCGCCGGGCGTCGGCGGCTATATCGCCCTGGCGGGGCTGTGGGCAGCGCCGGTCAGCGGCGTGTCGATGAACCCGGCTCGCCCGTTCGGTCCTGCGCTGGTCAGCGGTCACTGGACGAACTACTGGGTGTTCGCCGGGCCGATCACCGGTGCGCTGATCGCCGTGGGCTTCGCGCTGGTGCTGCGCGGCCGGGGCGGCGACGTCATCTCCCGTGCGGCCGGCTCCGGCGTGCTGGACGAGGGAGCCCTCGCCGCCAAGGCGCAACTGTCCGAGGACATCGAGCGGGGCAAGGTCGTCCCCCAGGGCATCGCCGACACCGATACGCAGCGCAGCGGGCAATGCGAGGCCCGCCGGAGCTCACACTGCTCCACCGGGACTTGACCGGGAAGGGCTTCGGGCCGGCGGCAGCCGGTCCATCAGGCCGGCCACGGCCTGTCCGGTACTCGTGCCGATCAGCGATCCGACCACGGCGTCGCCTGGGTAATGCACGCCGGTATGCACCCGGGAGTACGCGACAGCCGCCGCCAGGAATCGCAGCGCGAGACCGAGCCAGGGCTGCTCCCGGCCGATGGCCGAGGCGAAGGCGAACCCCGACGCCGCGTGCCCGGACGGGAATGATGTGGAGGCCGGCATCCGGACGTTCCGCTGCTCCGGGACTCCGGCGCCGGCCCGGTCCGGCCGCTGCCGGGACCAGAGGGACTTGACGCCAAGGTTCACCAGCGCGGAAGTGACGCCGATGGCCAGCGTTCCGCGCACCGCCGCACGCCGGCCGGGCTGGCCGCCCGCCACGGCGAGCCCGGCGGCTATGGCCAGCCAGAGGCGGGAGTTATTGGCGGCGTTGGAGAGCCGGCGCAGCGGTACGTCGAGGGATGGGGTGGGCGCGGACGCGACGGCGGCGTAGATCGCCCGGTCCACCGCCCCCAGTTCGCGCAGCCCATCGGCAACCTGCTGGCGGGCCGGTCCCCCTAGTTGCGCGAGCCAGTCGGCCAGGCGCTCCGCCGCCGCCTCGGCGGCGTCAGCGGGCTCGCGGGCGGCATCTTGTGTTGCCATCGGCGGATTTTAACACCCAGGCCGAACGGGAACGCGGAGACGGTCTGGCAGTCAGAGCGGATCATAGGTGCCGGGGCAGCACGCGGCGGGCGGCCGCCGCAGTGGCCGAGCGCAGCACGGCGGTTGGCGGCCCGTGGCTGTCCTTGGCGGCGTTTGTAGCATCACAGGTCAAACATCACCTTGAAGTCGTTTTGCATGCTCACGACCGTCCAGCCGCGTTCTTTGGCCTTGGTCAGAGCCTTCTCCGCACCGGCGTCGTAGGCGAATTCGCGCCCGGCGTCATCGTGGCGGATCAGCAGGCCGAACCGGGCCGTGCGCAGCATCGCGGCATCCCCGTCGCCATTACCGCACGCCAGCAGCGGCTTGCGCCCGGTCCGGGCCCAGATGTGGACCGGCTTGCCGGGTCCATCGTCGACAGGCTGCTCGACGCCCTTCGTGCGGTACACCTCGCCGTGGCGGTACTCCAAGGTGGCGCCCGAGCCGATCACGTGCTGCCGGTCGATGCCATACATCTCCTGCGCCACCACCCGGACGAAGTCCCGGCCGCCCGGCGAGCAGATACAGACCTCGAACTCGGCGGCCATCAGCAACTCGATCAGCTCCCGCATCGGGCGGTAGCCCAGCCGGGGGTAAGGAACACCGAATGCCGGATGACGGGCGCTATCGAAGAACGCCCGCACGGCCCGCTCGAACGCCTCGACGGTGATGCCCGCATAGGCTTCCGCCATCCCCCTGGTCAGCTCGGGCATGTGGCCCAGGATCTCCGCGAGCCATTTCTTGTCACCCCCGGCGACGGCCTTCCACGGCTGCTTCTTCGCCAGGCCGGGATGAGCCCGAGTCATCTCCTTCCATCGCCGCAGCAGGAAATCGGCCTGCGGAGACATCGGTTTCTCACACCACAGCGTGCCGTCATTGTCGAACGCCGCGACCCGATCCGATGCCGGCACGAACGACCTGCCGGGCTCGGTCACCGACCAGACGAATTCCAGAATCTGTGCCTTCGCCAGCCCGTCAGTCCAGCTCGGCAGCGGATCAGCCATTCCCGGCCTCCTGCCATCGGCTCACAACTTCCCCAGCCACGCGCGCCCGGTGACTACTTGTACTTGTTCTCTCCACTAGCCCACGTTTGCAATAGCTGGGTAGGGTCCAAGGTCCTGCTTGTGGATCATCGCACCCATTCATTTCCAAGCCAGTCCCTCGCTGGTCGCCGCGACCGTCCGCTCGCCCAGCTTGCGGCCTACCTGATCGACGGCAGCCAGGGTGTGGCTGCGCTTATGCGCGTCCACGCCGATCACGACCTCGCCCATCTACCCGTCCTTCCTGCCGGCCACCTGGTGAACAGGCCGGGACGGGCGGGCACGCGTCAATCAGGCATCAAGCGCGCTCCTATCAAGCCACATCGCTGCCCCGGCCAGAACCCGGCGGGGCCGCACATTAGGACAAGCCGCCAGCCACAGGCCGGGGCAGCGAAAAAACGAGCGAACCCCGCCGGGCGATCAAAGATTCTGGCATTGAGGCGCACAGATCCAGCGCTCCAAAGACTGGCCTTTCAGCCACGCGCGGCAGCTCATCGCCGTCATCGCCCTGATCGTCGGCGCCTACATGACGGTCAGCGGCCTGGTCCGCCTGCTATGACCGCCGCCGCCTCCTCGCCGTCGCCTGGCGTTGAGGTAGGTCTTTCGCTCCTTCTTCTACCGCGCGCCGCCGAGCAATCTCGCTTCCCAGCAAGGTCTGTGGCGCATCATCCGCGTTGACCGGCGGGCCTGGCTGCACAGAATCACCATCGCGTCGGACGCGCTGACGATAGTGGCCAAGGGCACGCAACTGACAGGCGTCACCGTCGAGCGTCTGGCATAGCTCGCCTGACCCGTTGCACGGCCGCAAAAGGCACCTACAAATGGATCTTGCAGAGCCGCGCCGATGGGTGACCTCACTGACACGGCGGCCTGCACCGCACTAGGAAGAGCCTCGTTTTGCCTGGTCAGATGCACTCTGCGGTTACTTCAGTCTCGAGCCGCAGCCGACGAGGCTGCCGCCATTATCCGCAGGGACGCCAGATCCGAACCGGCGTGCGATGGTTTTCGCTGCGGCGGCTGCTGTACTTTGCTGCTGTACGAGCCCCTGTAGCCCTGGGCTCGGGATTTCGAATTAGGCTTCTTAACTGTGGAGCTATGGGGATTCGAACCCCGGACCTCTTGCATGCCATGCGACTGTGACGGGGGTCTGCGGGGGTCTGCAGGAGGCCGAACCGGGCGTTTGCCTGCAGTAATCAGGGCGCGAGGAGTCTGGACGACACCCGGCGTGCCTGCACGGTGGCCACCAGAACTGTCCCCAAACGAGCCCATGATCAGCACAGTTCGAAAGCCCGAACACCTGAGCGGACCTCTCCCAGGTTGAGTATCTGGGTGCGCAGTCGCGAGTGATTTCGCCGCCGGGTCTCGGCATTGCCCGGACCCCAGGCGGGACAAGGTGCCGTACCTGAGGCATCGCGCTCCGCCATCCGCTGCAGCTTGATCGAGGCTGCCGCCGGCCCAGATGTCGCTCAGCCAGCCAGCTCACCGTAGTGTTATAGCGGCGATGGGGCTCGTCGACGAAACCGCCTTAGATGGCTGATGGCTCCTGTTGACCGCCTTCATGGCGAGGACAGGAGCACGCCATGGCACTCCATTGCAGTGGCTTTAGCCGGATGCCTCCGCTTGGTGTCGGAATCTGTTACTGCTGGGCGGCCGCGCTACTTCCGCAGTCCGCGGCCGGGCCATCGGCAGCCCCGGCACCGTCGATCGCCAGCCCACTGCCGGCGTTCTGGACGGCCGAGCAGGAGCGTCTCGCCGCAGAGATCGACGCATCCTCCCCGCCGCGCCGTAGCACGGCGAGTGCCGTGTCCGTCAGCGGCACGACGAAGGCTGCTAGTGCGGCCACAGGACAGCCGACATGACCGAGCCGATTCGCGAGCAGCCGCTGCAGACGCCTTCGCCTGCCCAGATTCTGGCTGACGCCGACACGGCAAGCGTGGCCGATGGCGCGGCGCCCCAGGCGGGCCAGTCCGGCAGTTGCACCACCGTGCTGCCGGCGTCTTTCCCGCCAGACCCGCCTGGGGGATTCACCAGCTTGCTGGCCGAGGATTCGGCAGGACAGGCCGGCGGCGAGCACTCGGCAGACCGTGCCTTCGTCTCCGACCTCCACCTCGATCAGATCGTTAAGGCGGTTGCCGGCGGTCGGGAAGAGCGCGAACTGATAACCAGGCTGCTCTACCAGCAGGTCCACGATCTCCGCACTTTGCAGTACCGGCACGAGGTCTTCCGCGACCTTGAAGATCGTGGCCTGCTCCAGGCGGTGAGGCAGTTTGCCGAGCAGATGCGGCAGGTGCGCGCCCATCTGGGCCAGCTGAACAAGATGCAGTCCGGCCACCAGCGGGAGGGCTGGTTCCTCGACGCAGCCGCGATCTACTGCGACGCGGTCCGCTCACTGGCCGCTGACCTGGCCTCCCGGCCGGTCACGTCGCGCGGCCTGCTGGCATTCCGTGACTACCTGACCGCCCACGTGGGCTCCGCCGGATTTGCCAGGCTCGGCTCTGACACCGCTGACCGCAAGGACGATCTTGCCCAGGTCATATACCAGGTCCGGATCAAGGGCCCGCGGGTGGAGGTGAGCCGCTACGACGGCGAAGCGGACTACAGCGCTGAGATCGAGAAGACATTCGAACGGTTCCAGCAAGGCGCGGTAGAGGACCGCCGGGTGAAATACCGGACCTGGCCGGGCATGAACCACGTCGGCGCCCAGATCCTCGACCTGGTCGCACGCTTGTTCCCCGACGAGTTCTCCGCGCTCGCCGACTACTGCTGCAGGCACGGCGCGTTCGTGGACCCGGCGATCCGCCAATTCGACCGCGAGCTCCAGTTCTACCTGGCATATCTGGACTACATTGAGCCGCTGCGCTCGGCCGGGCTCGGCTTCTGCTACCCGGAGGTCACCGGCGACTCGAAGGAAATATTTGCCCGCGACACCTTCGACCTGGCCCTCGCGGCCAAATTGACCGCAATGGGCAAGGCGGTTGTCGCCAACGAGTTCCACCTGAGCAACCCTGAGCGCGTCATCGTCGTCTCCGGGCCGAACCAGGGCGGCAAGACGACATTCGCCAGGACTTTCGGCCAGCTCCACCACCTGGCCAGCACCGGCTGTCCCGTCCCCGGCACTGCGGCCCGCCTCTTCCTGCCCGACCAGATCCTCACTCACTTCGAACGGGAAGAGGACATCGCCGACCTGACCGGAAAGCTGGAAGACGACCTCATCAGGATCCAGAGGGCCCTGCAGGCGGCCACGCCTAGCAGCGTCGTCATCATGAACGAGATCTTCACCTCCACCACTCTGAGCGACGCCCGGTTCCTCGGCAGGAAGGTGATGGAGAAAGTCATCGAGCTTGACCTGCTGTGCGTCTACGTCACCTTCGTCGAGGAGCTGGCCTCACTCGGGAAGACGGTGGTCAGCATGGCCAGCACGGTCATCCCGGATGATCCAGCGAAGCGCACCTACAAGGTGGTGCGCAAGCCGGCCGATGGCCTGGCCTACGCGCTGTCGATCGCCGACAAGCATCGCGTCACCTACGAGCAGCTGAGAGGACGGCTCACCTCATGAAGGCCCACCTCCTCTACCAAGACCAGGACTTCGACTTCGCGGCCGGACTTCCGCCGGGCCGCGAAGACCTGATCCAGGACCTGGAGTTGAGCACAGTGCTGGGCGCGATGGCGGCCGGGGACAAGTTCCTCTTCGATATCTCGACGAAAGTGATGCTGACGAGCCTGAGCGATCCAGAGGCAATCCGCTACCGCCAGCGAGTCCTCGCGGACTGCATCGCTGAGCCGGACATCATCCGCCAGATGTACGCCATCGCCATAGCAGCCCTACAGGACAAGCGCGGAGTGTGGGGGTTCCTGTCATCGCAATATCCCTCCTCCATCCTGTCCGGAGCGATCAACCAGCTCGAAGTCCTGATCGTCCGGCTCAGGGAGCTGCGCCGGGTTGCCGACGCCAACGCCGGCAAGTTCCAGTCCGATGGGCTGATCACGCTGTTTCGCACCTTGCAGCGCGAGCTGGACGACAACTATTTCGGAACTCTGAACGGCCATCTCAGCCGGCTGCGCTTCCGCGACGGCGTGCCTATGACCGCGGTCCTCGACCGGGACAACAGCGGGATCAACTACGTGCTCCGCTCCGGTAATGTCCGGCGGGGCTGGAAAGAGCGCATCGGAATCGCGCCGCGATCCTCCTACTCCTTCACGATCCCGCCCCGCGACGAGGCCGGAGGCCGGGCACTGGAGGAGATGACCAGCCGTGGAATCAACCTGGTCGCCAACGCGGCCGCCCGGTCAGCCGACCACGTGTCCAGCTACCTCACCATGCTCCGAGCCGAACTCGGGTTCTATGTGAGCTGCCTCAACCTGCGAGACCAGCTCATCGCCAGAGACCAGCCGGTGAGCTTCCCCGTTCCTTCAGCATCGAGCCCACGGGAGTTCTCCTGCGCGGACCTGCGCGACGCCAGCCTTGCCCTGCGTATCGATGACGTCGTCGGCAACGACGTCGACGCCGACGGCAAGTCGCTCGTGATCATCACAGGCGCCAACTCCGGCGGGAAGTCAACGTTCCTGCGCAGCGCCGGCCTGGCGCAGCTGATGATGCAATGCGGCATGTTCGCGACAGCCCGATCGCTGCGGGCCAGCGTCTGCCGAGGGATCTTCACCCACTTCATCCGCGAGGAAGACCCCGCCATGATCAGCGGGCGCCTCGACGAGGAACTCGCCCGTATGAGCACCATCGCAGACCAGATCAGCCCACACTGCCTCATCCTGTTCAACGAATCTTTCGCCGCGACCAACGAGCGGGAAGGATCAGACATCGGCCGTCAGATCGTACGGGCACTGCTGGAAGCCGGCATCAGGGTCTTCTTCGTCACCCACCAGTTCGACTTCGCCGACAGCTTCTACCGCCAGCGCCCAGACTCGGCCCTCTTCCTCAGAGCGCCGCGGCAGCCCGGCGGGCAGCGGACCTTCAAGCTCACCGTCGCCAAGCCCCTGCCCACCAGCTACGGAGAGGATATCTACTACCACATCGGCGGATGGCTCGGAGAAACATCAAGAACCGCCTGAGCGGGCATTGCTGCACACTGGCTGCAAGATCATTAACTAGACCGAACTTACGTGATCTTGAAGTTGGTCAGGCCGTGCTGATCAGGAGTTATGCCGCGCGCCGAGGGCGGGCGGCGGTCTGTTGAGTGGCTACTTCAGGACCGGTGGCACGGGGGCGCCTAGCAGTTCGAAGGCGCGGGCCTGGACGGGGGTGGGGGTGGTGAGCTTCTCGATCTTCTGCCCGGCGAAGATGATGACCTGCCGGTCGAGGGTGGACAGGTGGCCGAGCAGGTCGCGGTAGCGGTAGACGGGCAGGCCACCGGGGGTGTGCTTGGCGGCGTCCTTGGCTTTGGCCTGGGCTGAGCGCCGGGCGGGGGCGACCGGGTCGGCGGGGGCAGGGATGTGCTGGTCGGTGAAGGTGAGCTCGGCGAGGGCGGCGCGCAGGTGCCAGGTGAGGTAGCAGGCGAGCATGCAGATCAGCACGTGGCCGCGGACCCGGCCGGCGAGGTAGTGGTAGATGGGCCGCAAGTCCAGGTCGTCGGCCTTGGTGATGCGGAAGTCCCGCTCGACGTACTTGAGGTCCTTGTAGGCGGCGACCACGGCGGCGGCGTCCATGGTGCTCGCGGTGACGCTGGTGCGGATCACGTAGATCCCGTCGAGGGCGGCCTCGGCGGCTATCTTGTCCTGATCGCGGCGCCAGGTGAAGCTGGCGCCGGTGACCTTGGTGATGAGGTGCTTGCCGACCTTGTGCTTGCCGATGACCTTCCCGATCCGTATCCCGATCTTGTCCGGGTCCTTCAGCCGGCCGGCGTCCACCGAGGCCCTGACCTTGGCGAGGTCTTGCTCGGTGGCGGCGAGCAGGTCCTCGCGCTTGCGGGCCCGCTCGGCGGCCAGCACCGGGTTATGGCAGCAGACCAGCCGCTCGCCGGGGTAGTCCGGGCTGGTGATCTCGGCGAACCCCCAGGTGTCGAACAGGCTCATCTGCAGCGGGCCGTCGTCACGCGCGAGCGCGGCGATGGCGGGGGCCTTCAGCGCGGTGATCCACTCCATCCCGTCCAGCTTGCGCAGGTCGCTGATTCGGGTACCGGTGATCATCCCCCGATCGCCGACCATGATCAGGCGCTCGATGCCGAAGTCGCGGCGCACCCGGGTGATGGCGGTCTTGAACGACTCCGGATCGGCGGTGTTGCCGGGAAATACCTCGACGGCGACCGGGCGGCCTTCGGGGCATGTGAGCAGCCCGTATTCGATCTGCTTGCGGCCGCGCCTGCCGTCGCGGGAGTGCCCGAACGCGGCCAGCTGGCAGCACGAGCCCTCCACCCAGGAGGATGACAGGTCGAACATCGCGATCCCGCCGGGGCGCAGGTGGCGGGCAGCCAGCTGCCTTTCGACCTCGCGCTGCCGGGACGTCAGCCAGTCCATCGCGGCGTAGATTTCGTCGGTGCCGGCATCGGCCACGCCGAGGTCTATCCCCAGCGTGGTGTCCCCGGCCTCCCACCAGCGCGCGGTGGACAGCTTCGGCTTCGGCCGCACCGCCCGCGACAGGATCAGCGCATAGGCGATGTCGCGTTCCCGGCATGCCGGGCCCAGCAGCGCCCGCAGGCCCAGCGCCGAGGCCACCACGTGCGCGGCGGCGACATCGCCATGCGGAACCGAGCGCTCCACCTCGAACGCCGCCTCCGCGTCGACCAGGGTGCGGCCCCGCAGCGTCGCCCGCAACGCGGCGATCGACTCCTCCGGCAGGCCGGTCAGGTTCGCCAGCGTCTCCTTGCGCGGACGGCCGTGCTCGTCGCGGAACGAGCGGCGCAGCAGGTACGTCGGGTAGGCCCGCCGCTCGCCGCCCACCGTAGTGTAGTGGCGACCAGCCTGATCAACGTGCATGCTGCCACTGCGCTTGCTCACAGCAGCATTCAATCACCGAGGCATCCTGACGTCCACTATTTTAGTGGTTACACAAGAGCGCGTGTCACAGCCATATGAGCACGTCAGGCGCAAGATCAGCTATCCAAGCCCACGTAAGTTCGGACTAGAGGCGGAGGCGGTGAGGGCAAAGGCCGGAACGGTCGGCAGTCCGACCGATCGCAGCAAGAAGCGAAGAGGTATGTGACATTTGATGTGACTTGAGCGTGCGGTATCAGGTGGCAGGGATCCCGTAAGGAAGGCCCGGGTGGGCCGCGGCGATCTCGAGCAGGCGGTTGTACTTGGCAACCCGCTCGCCCCGAGCCGGAGCGCCGGTCTTGAGCTCACCTGAGCCGCAGCTGACGGTCAAGTCCGCGATGAAGCTATCGGTGGTCTCGCCAGAGCGATGCGAGACTAGCTGGGCATAGCCGCCCTGGCGGCAGGTCGCGATCGCTTCCAGCGTCTCGGTCACGGTGCCGATCTGGTTCACCTTGATCAGCGCCGCGTTTGCGATGCCGCGCTCGATCGCATCGGCGATGATCTTCGGGTTTGTGACAAAGATGTCGTCGCCGACGAGCTGGATCCGGTCGCCGAGCCGGGCCGTCAGTTCTGCCCAGCCGTCCCAGTCGTCCTCGGCGAGGCCATCCTCGATCAGCCACACCGGGAATCGGTCGACGATCTCGGCATACCGCTCCACCATCTCCCCGCTGGTCAGCTCCTTCCCGGCTACCCGATACAGGCCGTCGTCGCCGCGGAACTCGCTAGAGGCCGGGTCCAGGGCGATCGCCACTCCGTCGCGCCCGGCCACGTACCCGGCCTCGCTGATCGCGGTGACCAGCAGCGCCAGGACCTCCTCGGGCTCTGCCAGCTGCGGGGCGAAGCCGCCCTCGTCACCCAGCCCGGTCGCATGCCCTTGCCTGGCCAGCAGGCTGCGCAGCGCGCCGTAAACCTCAGCCCCTGCCCGGACAGCCTCCGGTAGCGAGCGCGCTCCCAGCGGCGCGACCATGAATTCTTGGAAGTCCAGCGGGTTCGGCGCATGCACGCCACCGTTGAGCACGTTGAAGTGAGGTACAGGCAGCCGCGGTATGGTGCCAGCCGGGGTCAGCCACTCCCACAGCTCTCGCCCGTCAGCTCGGGCCAGAGCACGAGCGCATGCCATCGAGGCACCCACTATCGCGTTCGCGCCCAGACGCGCCTTGTTCGGCGTGCCATCCAGCTCAATCAGCGCGGCGTCAATCTCCGCTAGGTCGCGCCATTGCTGACCGCGAAGCCGCTCGGCGATCTCGCCGTTAACAGCACCGACTGCGCCCAGGACACCCAGGCCCTGGTAGCGCGACTTGTCCCCGTCGCGTCGCTCCACAGCTTCGCCACTGCCCGTCGACGCGCCGGACGGCACCCCTGCCGTGCTGGGCGCTCCGCCTGCGAGCGTGACTGTCACCTGCAGGGTAGGTCGCCCGCGTGAGTCGAGAATCTCCAGGGCGGTCACATCGATGATCCGATTCGGTCCGGTGCGTGGTGCGGACGGCACGGTCATAGTGTTTCCTCCTGAAGTGCCTGCGGCAGGCCCGGACGTAGTGTCTCACCTGCTGGAGGGCGCGGGCAGGGACCAAGGTCCACACAAGACGCCTGCTGTATGAAACTGTGGTCCCGGCGGTCCTCTACCGCGCTCAGTCAAGGCGGCGCGGCTCGATACCGTGGCGGCCGCTGCGGATCTGCGATCCTGGCTCCATGACCAGTCCCGATAGCTCCAGCAGGCGGCTCTTGCTGCTGCGGCACGCCAAGTCGGCATATCCGGGCGTTGCCGACCATGAGCGCCCTCTTGCAGACCGCGGCCGCCGCGACGCACGAGCCGCGGGCCGCTGGCTGCGCGAAACGGGTTGCGTGCCTGACTACGTGGTATGTTCCACCGCCCAGCGCGCCCGCCAGACCTGGCAGCTCGCAGCGGCGCAGCTTGCGGCCGATCCCCCGATCACGTATGACGAGCGGGTATACCAGGCGTCCGTCAGCGACCTCCTGGAGCTGGCCCGCGATGCGCCGCCTAGCGCGCACACCATGCTGGTCGTCGGGCACGATCCCGCTATCCAGGAACTGGCTCTGACGCTAGCTGGCGCACAAGCCGCTGCGGATGGCCTGCTCGAGCGGATGGCGAGTAAGTTCCCGACCTCCTCGATCGCCGTCCTGGAGGTCACCGGCAGCTGGCCGGAGCTGATGGCGGATAACGCCCGGCTGACCCGTTTCGTGGTACCTCGCGAGTTCACGGCGGGCCCCGGAGGCTGATTTCAGCCTGGTGCCAGCTGGTACAGCCAGGCCGCGGTCTTTCAGGGGATTAGCTACGTGCATGTCCTCCTGGCTGGCCGGCCAAAGAGCCCGGCCCATAGAGCGGACGCTGACGAAAGGAACGGCTGGGTCAGACGGCCCGCTGCTGCAGAAACATAGCTAGCCTGAACGTAACTGGTCAGGTTCAGCGGGATGCGGGTCTAGGTCGCTGCGGCAGCGGTGGACGCTAGCGCTGTCATATTCGCCATGATCAGCGGCGGTCGTCCGCCGCTCCTGGAGGCTTGCGGCGTGGCGTTCTGCATGGGGCCCGCCCGGGCGGCGGACCGGCGCCGGCGCGAGCCAGGTAACCGGCGTGCGGCGGCTGCGCGTTGAAAGGGTGTGGGAACCAAGCGACTGGACTTCGCGGAGTTCTACCGCGAGGCCAAGGATGAGTGCCTGTTCACCCTCGTGGTGAGTGTCGGCGACCGGGACACGGCACAGGACCTGGTGGATGAGGCGTTCGCCAGGGCCTGGGCGTCATGGCGCACGGTCAGCAGGCACCCGGCCCCGGCGGCGTGGGTGGTACGCACGGCGCTGAACACCGGTATCTCGCGGTGGCGGCGCCGTCGCCGGGAGGTACCGGTGCCTGACCTCGCGCTTGTCGCGGACCGGCCCGCGGCCGGCGGGGCTGCCGGCGGTTCCGTCGACTCCAGGATCATGGCGGCGCTGCTGCGGCTGCCCGCCCGGCAGCGGCAGGTGGTAGCGCTGCGGCTGTTCCTGGACCTGGATACCGCCGGCACCGCGCAGGTTCTCGGCATCGCGCCCGGCACGGTCCAGGCTCACCTGGGCCGCGCGATGGCCGCGCTTCGCGACGACCTTGTCCCCATCCGGGAGGAGAACCAGTCATGAACGACGACGAGCTGATCACGGCGCTGCGGGAGCAGCGTGACAAAGTCCCGATGAACACGCCGGTGGAGCAGATCATCAGCCGGGGCCGCGCGGTGCGCGCCCGGCGCCGCGTCCCCGCCGTGGCCGGGGCCGCCCTGGGGACGGCAGCCGCGGTGGCATTCGCCGTGAGCGCAGCGCTGCCCGCCAGCCACCCCGCCAGCGGGCCCCGTGCCCAGCTGGCGGCCTGGACAGTAACCAGCCAGGCCAACGGCAGTATCCGGGTCACCATCCGCGAGCTGCGCGACCCGGCCGGACTCCAGCGCAGGCTCCGCGCCGACGGCGTCCCGGCCAGCGTCACCTTCACCGGCCAGCAGAACCCGGCGTGCCAGGGTTACCCCGGCGGCGGTAGCCAGAGCCAGCGACGGCATCTCCTGAGCAGCGTGGCGCTGCCCGCCGGAGGACGTAACGCCATGGTCATCCACCCCTCGGCGCTGCCGTCTGGCGCCGGCCTGCAGATCTACGCCCTTTTCCAGCACTACCCGGGGCCACGGGGCAGTTTCCAGGTAGCCGTGGGCCTGGTGCGGGCCAGCCCGCAGTGCACCGGCAGCTAGCTAGTGCCGTGTCAGGCTACGTTTGCCCGGTTGATGATGCGGCGGAGCCGTTCGTCGTGGGCGTGGGTGTTGCGCCAGATGATGTACCGGCGGATCATGCTGCCCT
>JBKQMG010000137.1:0-8530 GCA_052146815.1 Streptosporangiaceae bacterium
TGACCAAGAAAATCCGCATCAGCCGCAGCGCGGCAGCGACCTCGACCAGGCTCTGGCCTGCGGTGATGCGCGCGGGAGCGGACTTCGCCGAGGGTGCGGTGGTGGTCATGCAGGCGGCAGCGACGTCGGCGGGTGCTGGCGGGGCGGGAAGGCCGGCCTCAGCCACCGCGCACGGCACGCCTGCCAGCGAACTACCTCGGTGATGATGATCTGGGCGTGCCACCTCAGGTCACCGAACCTCCTGTGGAGCGCAGGGCTCGGCGCCAGATGCCTGGGTCATCCGAGTGTTGGCGGCGGCTTCTTCCGGCTCACGGGTTACGCCCGCTGACGGGCTGGATGTTCTGGTTGATGTGGAAGGTGTTGTCCGGATCGTACCGGTCCTTGACCTGGGCGAGCCGACCGTAGTTCCCGCGGTAGGACGCTTCGACCCGGTCCTGGCCTTCGCTCATCAGGAAGTTGACGTAGGCACCGCCGGCCGAGGTCGGGTGCAGTTCCTGCCAGTAGTCGCGGGCCCATTGTGAGATGAGGCCGGCGTTGGCGGGATCGGGGTCGACGCCGACGATGACGCCGGCCCAGCCGCCGTCTCGGTAGGCGAAGGCTGTTGCGTCGGCGGGCACCCTGCTGGTGGCACCGTCGATGGGGTACAGGTGCATGGTGGAATGACCGGTCGGCAGCAGCTCGCCGAACTTCAGGTGCACGTCGATGGCGGCGTCGGAGATCTCGGTGAAGAAGTCCGCCCGCCAGTACCATTGCAGCCCGGCCGGGTACAGGCCGTCGAACGCGCTCTGCAGCATGTTGAACGGCATGGCATGCAGGCCGACCAGCAGCGGCGAGCCGTACGTCCTGACCGGCTCGAGTATCTCGTCGGCCTTGTCGTGCGATCCGGTGTAGCACCAGACGATGCCGCACGCCTTGCGGCCCCAGAGCGCCTCGGGGAACGGCGGCGCGGGGGGGATGGTGAGCAGCGCGATCCAGCCGCTCAGCTCTTCCGGCAGCGATGGCACCAGCTCCCGGTACCAGCGCATTACCTCCGGGGTGTCGGCGAGGTCGTACAGGACCGGGCCGCCGATGATCGTGCCGTGGTCACCGATGTCGTGGCAGCGGAACGTGAACGAGGTGACGACGCCGAAGTTCCCGCCCCCGCCGCGCAGCGCCCAGAAAAGGTCACGGTGGGAGCTTTCGCTCGCCGTCACGAAGGTGCCGTCGGCGAGCACTACATCAGCGGCGAGGAGGTTGTCGACGGTCAGGCCGAACCGCCGGGTGAGGTAGCCGATGCCGCCGCCGAGCGTCAGGCCGGCCACGCCGGTGGAGGCGAGGAAGCCGGAGGGAGTGGCCATGCCGAACGCCACGGTCGCGTGGTCGACGTCGCCCCAGGTGCAGCCGGCGTCGGCGCGGACGGTGTGATTGCCGGGGCTGACCGTGGTGCTGCGCAGCAGCGACAGGTCGATGACCAGGGCATCATCCCAGACTCCTAGCCCTGCCGCGTTGTGACCGCCGCCTCGGACGGCGATCTCGGCGCCGTGCTCGCGGCCGAAACGTACGCAGGCCTTGACGTCGGCGACGTCGCGGCAGCGCGCGACGGCGGCCGGGCGCTTATCGATCATGGCGTTGTAGACGGCGCGCGCCTCGTCGTACCCGGCCTCTCCCGGCATGATCAGGTCACCGCGCAGGGCGGCGGCCAGCTCTTCGTACGGCGTGGTGGCGATTTCCGCCGATGTTGTGGTCATGTTGATCCCCTTCGGTGCGTCCCTCGATGATCTGGGAATACCGACGTTAGGACCCGCGGCGTTCGCGCAGCGTTCGCGGGAGAGCGCTCGCGTCAGGCAGTCGGGAGAACGCCGCGCTCGGCGAGGTCACGCTCGCAGCGCCGGAGCAGCGCGACACTGCCGTGGGCCGCGGCCATCTGCGCGGCGGAGCACAGGCGCGAGCTAGCGGCCTCCCCATCGTCGTGGGCGGTCCGTATCCGCATCACCTCGGGTAGCCACCACAGGTCGTCGCGGGCCTGTCCGGCGACCAGGGCGGCGTCGAGGGTTGCTCGTGCGGTCGCAGGCCGGTTGTTCTGTGCCAGCAAGTCCGCGAGCAGCGACAGCCAGTACGGCATCCGGGCGAACGAGCCGGCCGACCTCAGGTTGCTGATGCCTCGCCTGGCCAGGCCGATGCCCGGCTCATCCATGCGGGACCAGCCGTCGAGGACCAGACCCCAGTCGCGGTAGTAGGCGAAGCCGTACCGTTCGCACAGCTCGCGCAGCTCGCTGACGGTGTCCTTCAGCTCGGAGATGTCGTGGCGGACCTGGCGGGTGATGGCGCCGTAGGCCAGGGCTACGGCCAGGCTGTACGGGTGGTCGATCGTGCGGGCGAGCTTGATGGCGTTGTTGCAGCTGGACAGGGCGTCGGCGTCGTGACCCAGGAGCCAGTGGGCGTGAGCTGCCCAGGCCGTGCCGTGTACGTCGGGCCGGGTGCCGATGCTCAGCGAGAGCGCACCGCTCGCCAGATGGGTGGCGAGCTCGAGATGGCGCAGCCCCTCCGCGGGCATCCCCAGGCTGACAGCGGGCCCGCCGACCATGAAATGAGCCGGACCGCTCAGCTCAGATTCTGGGTCGACTAGCGTCAGTGCGCGGCTGGCCATCTGATACCCGTCGGCAGTGCGGCCCTGGACGAACCGCGACGCAGACAGCGCGACCAGGCCGGTGAGCTTCGAGCCCAGGCGCCCAAGTGATTCCGCCAGGTCGACCGAGCGTTCGAGCGTCTGCTGGAGCTCCGGGGACGAGTAGCCGAATGTGGCGGTGAGCGGCGCCGCCATGGCTTCGAGGACGGCGAGCTCTTGGCTGTCCCTGTCTTTCCCTTCGGGCAGGCTGCGGACGATCGACAGCGTCTCCTTGTGCAGCCGGATCGCCTCGGCATGGGCAAACATGCCTGCTGCGACATCGGCCGCGCGCCGGTAATAGGCGACCGCTCGCCCGGGCCGCCCGCCGCGGGCATACTGCTCCGCGAGCTGAGCCGAGACCACGTCCATATTGTCAGCGTGGAGCAGTTCGAGGCCTTGGGCGATGCGCCGGTGCAGCAGCCAGCGCTTCGGGGGACTGACCTGCATGTATGCAGTTTCGCGGAGTAGGTCGTGGGAGAAGTCGTAGCCGTCACGGAACTCGTGCATGATCCTGCGCCGCCACAGCTCGTCGACTGCCCCTACCACGGTGTCGGCGTCGAGGTCGCTCGCCTCAGTGAGCAGATCGAGGGTGAAGTTCGTCCCCACCGCGGCCGCGAGGCCGGCCACCTCCCGGGCAGCCGCGGTCGCCTGCTCCAGACGGTCGCGCAGCACCGCGGTGAGATCATCGACCGGCAGCGCCGGGCTGCCGAGATCGACACTGCTGCGGACCGCCTCGATGACGTACAACGGGAACCCCCCCGTCGTCGCCTGGAGCAGGCTCGTGTCGGCTTCCTGAAGCGGCCGCCCGCAGATCGCCGCAGCCAGACGTGCTGTATCGGCGACCTCCAGCGGGCTGAGGACAAGCTCGGTGAGCAGTCCGGTGGCCCGCATCCTGACGGTCCAGCCCGCGAGTTCTGGGTCGTCATCAAGGTTGTCATCGCGCAGTGTCCCGGCCACAAGGATCTGAGCGCTGGCAGACAGTCCCAGGCAGAACGTGAGGAATGCCAGGGTCTCCTGGTCGCACCATTGCATATTGTCCAGAACCAGTAGCATCGGACGGCCGACGGCCAGCAGCGCCCGCGCGAGGCCCTCGAAGAAGCGATGGCGTTGCCAGGCGTCGACCATTGCCCTGGATCCGGCCCCGCGCTGTCCGCGGCCGCCGGACGGCACCAGCCTGTCGACCTCGGCGCGCCAGGCCGGGTCCAGCGTCGCCGTCGCTGACTGGACTGCCGGGTTTCGCACCCAGTCAGCCACCGGTGCCAGCGCCAGCCGCCCCGATGTTCCGAAACACTGGGCACTGGCCACCACTGCGCCCTCCAGCCGCGCCAGGCCGGCTACCTCGGCCACCAGGCGGGTCTTGCCGACGCCAGCGCCGCCGCAGACCAGCGCGAGACTGGGGTGACCTGCTGCGGCGGTCCGCCACAGCTCCTGGAGTACGCCGAGCTCGGCAGACCGGCCGACGAGCTGTGCCGCGGCGAACCCGGAACGGCCCACCGCAGGCCCAGTCGCCGAAGGCCCCGTCCCTGCTGGATCCACGCGAGCCATCAGGCGCTGGAGCGCCTGCTGCGTCGCCGAGCCCGGAACGACGCCGAGCTCACGCTCCAGGACCGAAGCGCAGTGGTGGTAGGTGCTCACCGCGCCGGCCCGGTCGCCCAGGTCGGCCTGCAGCAGCATCAGGGTGCGATAGCCGGCCTCCTCCAGCGGGTGCAGCTGGATCCGGCGGCGGGCGGCATCGACCGCTCCGGTCAGGTCACCCCGTCGCGCGCGTGTCTCACAGAGAAGATCGCACAAGTCCGCGCACTGGCGCTCAAGCTCGGCCCTGGCGTCGAGCAGCCAGTCGTCGTACATGCCTGGCAGGAGCTCGCCTCGGTACTGCGCAATGGCACAGGCGGCGTGCGCGAGGATCCCCTCGCTGTCACCGGCCGCAGCTGCCGCCAGGGCAGCCTTGCGCTCGATGTCGAAGGCGCGCACGTCGACGCGGGTCGTCTCGCTGTCGCGCCAGCACAGATCCCTGGACGTCACCACGAGAACAGGCTGATCTCCCAGGACGTGACGCAGGTTGTGCAGCTCGCGGCGCAGGTTGGTCAGCGCCTGTGCGTCCGTCGAATCCGGCCAGAACAATCCGGCGATGCGCTGCCGCGCCTGGGGCGACCCGGCATGGAGGGCCAGAAGGGCGACCAGCGCAATCGTCCGCGACGAGCGCATCCGGACGCTGCCGGTCCCGTCGTCGGTGATTGCCTGCTCCCCCAACAGAGTCACGTGCAGCATTTCGACGCGGCCTCCTAAGACACCAGGTTAGACCCGAATGCCGCCCCGACGGCAGACTTCTCAGGCGGGCGGCCGGCGGGCCGGTCGAGGCGTTCGCGGCGCGCGCGGAGCGGGCCGCCGATCACATCGAGCGGGACCACAGCGTCAGCTTCCCGGAGCTTATCGCCGCCAGCCTCCGCTACCGCGCAGCGATGGCCCGCGGTGATGCCGCCAGGGCTGCCCTGGGTGATGCGATCCGCCGGGAGGACGTACGCATCCGCGGGCGGCCGGTCGGTCAGCGTGGTGGCCCGGGCGGCTGGGGTCTCCCGGGAGTTCCTGCACCGGGTTCTGGCCGGCGGCGAATGGGCCTGGCCGCAGGGCCGGCAGGTGCGCCCGCCGGGCGCCCGGCCGCCGGATACCGCAGTGTCCACGCTCGCGGCCTACACCGTGGATGGCCAGCAGTTCTCCCTGGTCAGCTACCGGGACAGCGCGGGCGGCAAATGTGTGGCCATCGACTGCGACGGGCATCCCGGCGCGTCGCTGTGCGATGTCGAGGTCAGCGACCGGCACCCGCTCCGGCGCCGGGGTCACGATGCAGACCATGGGGCGCGGCACCGCAGCGGTCTACGGCCGCGCCCATGACAGCATCACCAGGATCTACGCGGTCATGAAGAACGGCGAGCGGGTGGACTGGCCGATATGGGACGACCCGGGAAATGCGCAACGCTACTTCGCCGTCATCACCGACTGCCAGTCGCTGGTAGACATCATCGGTGTCACCCGCACCGGGCGCGGCCCATTGAAGTGCAGGCGGGTCTCGCTCAAGGACCAGTTCGCGATCTGGTTCCGGCGCAGCCCCGACGAGCAATAGACGCTCGCGGCGGCTCAGGACCAAGGGGCCTGTGACCTTACTCAGGGCTCAGGGATCGCCCGGGCAGATGCCGACCTGACGAGCCAGTGCCGTTTAAGCCAGCACACCCGGCCAGCGCGTGCCCCGGATGAGCCCACCCCGCGGCGCATCGCCGTCACAGCCCCGATGATTACGAACATGGCGGCGCTTCGCGTCCTGCACCGAGCCCGCACCGCGGACCAGCCGTGCCGGGAATCGCCGCACCGCTCCGCGCAGCGGCCGTGATGCCGCCCCGAACGGGCTGATCTGTTCTCGATGCGGCGATGTCGCCCGCGCACGGAGAGACGCAGATATTCGGCGATCTGCGTGCCTGTAGATACGAATGACGATCCTGAGTTGCCGATCTTCGCGGCCGCTGCTGATATACCGGCCGACGCATAAGTATGCGGGCACGCAACGCCCTCTATTCGGCATGTGAGCGTCGGATCAGTCTTCCGGCCACGCGGGTGGGCGCACGCAGGACGCTCAGACCTGCACGCCGGAGTCAGCCCCACCGGGCGGCGGGGACCTGCGCCAGATTAGGCGGGACTGCGCCCTGCCCGGCGGCGACTGCTGAGCGAGGGCAGGTGCGTCGTGCGCCAGCTCCCGGGCGGCGCGGTCGCGGCCGGGGAGACTCGGTGTGCGCGGTCCTAGGGATGTGCTTCGATGACGCGCATGACGCACGACCTCGTCCACCCTCCCAAGGCGCGGCGCAGCGAGCGCATAGCCGTCCTCTCACCGTCGTTCGCGGCGGCAGGCGCCTTTCCTGCAGTGCACGAGCAGGCAATGCGCCGGCTCGCCGAAGTGACCGGCCTGATCCCGGTCGAGTACCCGACGACACGCAAGGTAGGAGCGACCCAGCTGGCACGGGCCGCCGACATCAACGCCGCCTTCGCTGACCCGGCGATCCGCGGCATCATCGCGGTAATCGGCGGGGAAGACCAGATCACCGTCATCCCGCACCTGGATGCCGAACTCGCCCGGCGCGACCCCAAGCCCTTCCTCGGGACGAGCGACAACACCAACCTGCACCACTGGCTTTGGGCAAACGGCGTCGCGAGCTTCTACGGCGGCTCGACCCAGGTGCACCTCGGCCCCGGCCCCGGCGTCGACGACGTCCACGCGCGGTCGCTGCGAGCCGCTCTCATCACCGGTGAGACGCTCGAGATCACAGAGCCGGGCGAGTCCGAGGATGTCGGAGTCGACTGGGGCGACGCGCGCGCGCTGAACTCCTTCGGTGAACGCGAGCCAACCGAACCGTGGAGCTGGCACGGGCCCGCGCGGTCAGTGACCGGCCGGACCTGGGGCGGCTGCATCGAGGTCATCGAAGAGATCCTCACCGCAGGGCGATTCCCTTTCGATCCGGACGTCCTCGATGGCGGCGTGCTCATCATCGAAACCTCCGAGGAACTCCTACCTGCGCGCAACGTCGGATGGATCGTCCGCTCGCTCGGCGAGCGCGGAATCCTCGCCGCGGTCGATGCGGTCCTGGTGGCCCGCCCGCCGGTGTCCGACCACACCCGCCGTCCGCCTTCTCAGGAACGCGCTCGGCTGCGCGCTGAGCAGCGTGATGTCGTCGTCGAGATTGTTGGCCGCTACAACCCCGACGCGGTCGTGTGCGTCGGCATTCCGTTTGGTCACACGCGCCCACAGTGGATCGTCCCGCACGGCGGCGCAATCACTGTCGACGGCACCGCGCGCCGGGTTATCGCCAACTACTCATAGAAGGACAGATCCGCCGCGGGCCAACGCGGCGACGGCCGCCGCTGCAGCAGCACCGATCACCCTGATAAGCGCGCATCGCGGACGGCACGGTCGTGCCCCGGTCACCGCCCCTAACGGCGGCTCGGCGCGTGTTCTCCCTGACCTTCTCAATCACTCAGCGTGATGCCGCCTATCGACGTAGCCCGGTGCCGACCGCCGACCTTGAGCGGCGTGACTGTTCTGGTCTGGAGGCCGCCATCGGGCGAGGAGCCCGCCGATCCCGTGAACCAACGGCCCGGCCGCCGATGGCAGACCCTGCCTGATCCCGCGCGCCGTATGCGGCACGAGAGTGAGTCGGCTTACGCGTCACCAGACCACGTTGACGCCGATCTGCGTCGGCGAACGGATAAGCAACGGGGGCCGCGGTCTTGACAATCCCCTTCATGGCTGGGAGCTGTAAAGCTATGTCCTGCTGGCATGCGGTCTCCCTCGCGGGCCCCGCGCCCGGGCACGCCGCGGGATGACTGGCATCGCGCTGCGGCAGGCCACCCCTTGCCGACAGCGAGTTCTGCTTCCAGTTGCGCAAAGCCGCCATGGGCGGCTACATCACCGCGATCTGGGGATGGGACGAACAGCGCCAGCATGACTACCACACCCGCGGGTTTGACCAGGGCCGCTGGCAGATCATCACCGCCGGCGGAGCGGACATCGGCATGCTCGACGTCGAATACCGTCCCGGCGAGATCTACCTCTCCCGCATCGAGATCCATCCCAGCCATCAAGGCCGCGGCATCGGTACCGGCCTGATCAGCGCGCTCATCGACGAGGCCGAGCACAAGGGCCAGGACCTCGTCCTGGACGTGCTCACCGTCAGCCACCGCGCCGAGGCTCTCTACCGGCGGCTGGGCATCAGGGAGGTAGCCAGGCACGGCCCCGGCGACATCAAGATCACCATGCGGTCCGCCCGGCCGTGCCGGGAAGAGCGCCCCGCCACATGACCCGCAGGTTTTAGGAGCGCCCCGAACAGGCACGCACCAGGAGCGGCA
>JBKQMG010000138.1:0-19167 GCA_052146815.1 Streptosporangiaceae bacterium
CCGACGGCATAGTGGGTGATCAGACCTGGGACGTGTCCCTGCGCGCGGCTAGCGCCACGCTGGAATCCGAGGTCGGCCTCAAATATGTGATCGGCTGACGGCGGCGGACGCGGCAGCTGCGCTGGGCGGCGCCTAGAGGGAGGAGATCGATGCGTCCTGCCGGGTGACGGTCTCATCCACAGCCCGGATCTCGTCGCCAGCCGCGCCGTCACGATCGGCTCCGCCTCCGAGGGGTGGCCGTGGCTTTACCCAGCTCGGATGGGCCTGGGCGGCTTCTACATCATCCACGACCTGCCCGAGAACCTGGCTGGCTTGCGCACCCAGTCCTTCCTCGGCGCCAGATACCGGCGGCTCGTCAAGCGCATGCCAGAAAGAAAGCCCTCGTCGCGACCGGCAGCTCCGTCCTGACCGTCTTCCATGCGCTGCTCTCAGACCCCGCTGCCACCTACCAGGACCTCGGCCCCGGCTATTACGAACAGCGCAGAAACACCCGCCGCCAGGCCCGCAACCACGTCCGCGGCCTCGAACGCCTCGGCTACCACGTCACCATCCAGGCCATCAGCCCAGACACCGGCGAACTGCTGACCGCAACAGCCTGACCCCGCCGCCCGCCCGAGCCGCGCGCCCCTTAAAGGTCCGGTTTTCGGGTCAGCTCAGACCCGAGCCCCGGCATGTGTGAAGGTGCCCCGGACGGCTGTCTAGCAGGGGCGATTGCCCCCACAGGCCCCTTGGGACTCCTCGGGACCCTTCGCCGGTTGGCTCCCCAACTTGGCTCCCAGGCCCGCCAAGATCTCTAGTTGTTCGAGCTCTCGAACTCGCTTTTGAGCAAATAGAACAAGCAGCTGAGCACATCCGGCAAGCGCCGGACCGCGCGCCCCCATGCTGCCGTGACGATCGGGCTGCCGGTCTCCGGCTTTGCGCTCGGCATCTCGCGATGGCGCACCGGGATTACCTTGAGCTGACCGGCGGGCGGCTGGCGGTGCTGGGCGCGGGCTTGCTCGCGGTAAAGGATCCCGGCGTGAGCGCCGCGATTCTCGGCGAGATCGGCGGGATCTTCGCTATCGTCGCGGTGCTGGTCATGATCTCGCTCGCGCTCGGATTCGTCATGGCCGAGCGCAGCGTCAGGCGAACGCGCCGAGCGTGATCAGCTCGCCGCCGCGAAGGCCGACGCGGCCGCATCCGCCGCGCAGGCAGCGCAGGCGCTCGCCGAGCAGAAAGAGGCAGCACAATGACAACCGTTCCCGGTCACGGCCCTGGCGTCCCGATGGGCGACCAGCCCCCTGCGCAGCCCGATGTCGCCGCACGGACGATCAAGATGGTCGACGCCGCCACCCCGCAGGACATCCCCGACGGCATGTTCACGGCCGCGGCGCCCTACATCAACGGCAAGTTCGCATGGCCCCAAGATCAGATCGACCGGTTCCCGAAGATCATCCGCATCAGCGTCCTCCCTGATCCCGGACAGGCGGCGTTCGCCCGCGTCCTCGACGTCGAGCGTTTCGACGCTGCCCCGTCCGACGCCCCGGCGTTCATCCGCGAGCGGCACAAGCTCGGCTTCGACAACCCGACGATCTACTGCTCCAAGGACACCGTGCCCGCGGTACGGGCCGCGTGCCACGGCCTGAAGTACCGCTTCTGGATCGCCAGCTGGACCGGCCATCCGCACGAGGTCGACGGCGCCTGGGCAGTCCAGTACTCGGGCGGGGTCAGCCTCGACTACGACACGTCAGAGGTCTACGGCAAAAAGGACTTCAGCCGGCCATGACCGAGACGCAATTCCCGGCGGCCGTGCTCGACATGGCACGGTCGCCTGGAATGCCCGCCCACCACTGCCGCGACAGCCGTCTGTGCGACGGCCCCGCGGCGAGGCAAGTTGCCGCGCGAATTCGTTCATCGTTTTAGGCCCCTGAGGGTGTGCTCCGCGCGCGAAGTGCCTTCAGGGACGGTGGCTAGCTGCCGCCCGCATCTAGCTCGTTCCGATGGTGCTTAAGACGGTCCTGCGCCCGGCGGCTTGAGCTGTCGGGGTGCCAGAGTTCGATGTCGCTGGCGCCGCCGGCTTCCACGGGCCAGACAAGGCTCTGGCCCTGGCCGTCAGCTTCGAGGGGGATGACGTCGCCATTAGCGCAGAGTGCCCATGCGACCACCGGGTCGCTCCAGCCGCTCCTGACGTCGGCGTGCCAGATCATCCAGCCGCCGCCGGGAATAAGCGCGATGAAAGGCTCGCGTTCTTCATCTTCCACAGATCAGTCCTCGCAGCTCGTCCTCGATGCGGCCGGATGTCAGGTCGGCGGGGCGCCAGAGCTGCCAGGGTACGCCCACGAGGGGCCGCCCGGTCATTCCGCTCGGAGCACGAGCGCCGCTGGGGCGCGAGCTGCAACTCTCCCTGGAAGGACGGCGACAAGGTTGGCAAGTACGAGTGCGCCGAGGCCAATACAGGCAAGCGGCAGCGTCGGCACCGTGGCTTCGGGCACTGCGTAGATCTCGTGCGCGAACAGGATCCAGAGCCATCGGCCGAGCGCGATGCCCAGCGGGATCCCGGCGATGACACCGATGGCGACGGCGACTGTCGACTGCCACGCGACGCAGGCGGCGAGCTGGCGCTGGGTAAACCCGAGCGCCTTCAGCAAGGCGAGGTCGCGCCGCCGACGCCGCACCGACGCGGTCAGGGTGAGGCCGAGCGCGACGGCACCGGCAGCGAGTCCCGTCGCGAGCAGGTCAGGCGTGACGCCCATCGACCGGTAGTTCTCGATCTCCGCAGGATACTGAACGGGCACGACATCAACGCTTGCCCCGTCGGCGTTGCCGTCCGGGACGGCCGCGAATGCTTCGTTCCCCGCGTTGGCAATCCGCCGCAGCGAGGCCAGGCCCCGGGCCGGGGCCACGCCAGCTCGCAGCCGGATGAAGACCATCTTCGGACCGTTGAGCGCGGGATACGGGCTGCGGAGGAGCTTGCGGAGCGCTGGTGGCTCGAGCCCGGAAATGATCGCTCCGGTGCCCATGGAGGTGTGCAGAGTCTGTGGGTTACCGATGGCAGGCAGCGTCGCCGTCCCGACGATCACCAGCCGCTTCGGCGGCACGTAGAGAGGGGCATCGGCTGGCGCACCATAGCTTGCGAGAACGGTGTCGCCGACCCGCTTGTGCAGCTGGGCGAGCGTCGCGGCCCCCAGGACGATCTGGTTGCCCGCCTCCAGCGGGTGCCCGGACAAGATCGGCGGGCCGACCTGCGCATGTGTGCTCGCCCGGAGGACTGGCACGGTCTGGCCGTCGATCTGGGCGTTGGCGTACGACACGCTGCTCCATGCGGCAACCGACCGGTCGCGGGCAGCAGCGACAGGGCTTGGGGAGGCACGTCCGCGTCTATGGACGTGAGGGCGTAGTTCCAGTTCCAGCCATACAGGGCGGGATGGGAGACCAGCGTGCTGAGCCCGCTGCCGAAGGTGAACGTGGCAGCGACGATCAGCACGGCGAGTACGGCGCCGAACATGGCCGAACGTACCGGCACGGCAGTCCGGCCATGCCCAGGTTCGAGGGCGAGACGGACGCCAGCGGCCGCGGAGACCGGCGCGCCGGAGCTCGCGGCGACGCGCGCCAGGCTCGAGGTCCGGGGCCCGCGTGTCGTCTCCTGGTGCCGGCTACGGCCGGGCGCCTGCCGGTGGGCGAGCACGGCGGCGGCGGCGGCTCCGATGCCGCCGATGAGGGCGAGCAGCCCGAAGCTGAGCACGGTGAAGTCAACCGCGATGCCGACAGCGGGATAGACCGGGCGCACCGGGCCGATCGGCGCGAGCGAGGAGAGCCCGATCGCCACGCCGACTGCGAACAGCGATCCGAGAACGACGGCGGCCAGAATCCCGAGTAGTCCGTCGCCCATGGTCATCGCCGGGCTAGCGCCGAGCGCGCGGAGCACCTCAAGATCAACATTCCGGGCCTGGAGCTGCCGCGCGAACATCTGCACCGCGATCAGCAGCGCCGCGAGCATGCCGACGACGCCGAACACCGCCAGAGCGATGGCCTCAGGCTTCACTGCCCGGGTCGACCTGTCCCTCGACGATCGAGGTGACGTGAAACGAATGCGTTTGTGTCTCTCGGGAGAATCCCGATGATCTCCCGCTCCACCGCTGGGACTCCGCGCGTGCCATCGCGGAGCTTCAGGCCGTAGATCGCGTACATCGTTCCGGCGCTGAGCGGCCGCGTGAGCGCCGGGGTGAACAGGACGATCGCCGGGAAGCGATCGACCTCATCCAGCACCACCTCGTTGTTGAACACGACGGCCGCCACGCCACCAGCCCGGTGACCAGATCCGCCGGGGCCTGCTGGGAGAACCGGGTCCGCAAGTCATCGGGGCCGGTCAGGACCAGGGGCCCTGGCCTGGTTGATCGTCTGGGTCCGCTCGGAACGGGCGCTGCGCTTGGCGACCATCAGCGCGCGGATCGCCTCCACCGCGCCGTCCCGGCCCTTCGGGGCGCCGCGGGCCCGCCTGGACTGCGCGGCCCGCGCGGCGCTGACCGCATCGAGGGGGTCGGAACTCCAGGCGCACGGCGTCCGCCGGTCCCCCCCGAAGGCGGGTGGCACAGCCCTCCGATGAGCCGGATGTCCCCGCAGCCGTGAGCGAGATGCCGGAGACCTGGCGACGGGCTGCCCTCCGGCAACCGCCGAGGCCCAACCCGATGAACGGGTTCCCGCGCCCGGCAGCCACGTCCGCTTGTGCCGAACCACGGGCCGAGTGGTTCTCCTCTCCTCACCGCGCCTCCGTCGCCTGAATCACCACGTCAATCACCAGGTGTGGTGATGCCTGCTCACCACATCCGCTCATAGCTTCCGATCAGACCCAGGAACGTTCGCAACGCCGACGGAGATCCAGCCGGGCGGGCAACAGCAAGGGGAGCACCATGAGCGAGACATCGACCGGCCGCCCTCACGACACCGGACGGTACGAGATCCGCCTCAAGGGGCACCTCGACGCCCGGTGGGCCGCCTGGTTCGACGGGCTGACCATTGCCCACGACGGCGACGGCACCACCCTCATCCATGGCCCGGTAGCCGATCAGGCCGCGCTGCATGGCTTGCTCCAGAAAACGCGCGACCTGGGCCTGCCCCTGATCTCGGTCACGCAGGTCGAACCCGGCCATCCCCAGGCGCCCGCCACCGAGACCCGATAACTCAGCAATCTGCGAAAAGGAGACCGACATGGCCATCACCGTCCGAACCCCAGCAACGAAAGCAGCGAAAGGAATCCCGATGAGCTCGACAAGGAAGACCGCGCTCGTCGCGGGCGTCTTCTACCTGATCACCTTCATCTCGATCCCCACGCTCGCCCTCTACGGCCCCGTGAAGAACCACCGGGACTGGATCCTCGGCTCCGGCTCCCACACTGCCGTGCTCGTGGGCGGCTTCCTCGAGGTGATCGTCGCCCTCGCCGGCATCGGCACCGCCGTCACGCTGTACCCGGTAGTCAAGCGACAGAACGAAGGCGCCGCGCTCGGCTTTGTCACCGCTCGCGTCCTGGAAGCCGGCATGATCTTCACCGGCGTCGTCAGCCTCCTTTCGCTGGTGACCCTGCGGCAGCACCTGGGCGGAGCGACCGGAGCAAACGCGGCCGCGCTCGTCACCACCGGCGCGTCACACGTCGCGATCTACAACTGGACGTTCCTGCTCGGACAGAGCCTCATGCCAGCCATCAACGCACTGCTGCTGGGCACCCTGCTGTACCGGTCCCGGCTCGTGCCCCGCATCATTCCCGTGATCGGACTCATCGGAGCCCCAATACTCGTCGCCGCCGTCATCGCAACACTGCTCAGCGGCAGCGAGCCACCCCCCTCCGTGGCCGTGCTCGCCGCACTCCCGGTAGCTGCCTGGGAGCTGTCGCTAGGCGTGTGGCTGGTCGTGAAGGGCTTCAAGCCCTCCCCGATCACAACCGGAATGGCCACTGCCAGCACGCCGCCCGCCGAGCGCGGCGGCGCCGTCTAACCATCGACAACACGGCCGGGCCCGCCCTGTTCGCCGGGGGCGGGCCCGGCAGGGTGACGTCACGGCCGCCTCGGAGAACCCGGCGCGGCACCGCGGGCACTGGCTGGCCAGCGTGTAGTCGGCCAGCCAGTGCCTGGTCACGGTGGCAGCTCACACGAAGGGACCGCCCCCATGCTTGTAGCGGTTCCGCCGACGCCTCGGCGCTTCCCATGACCGCCCTGACCGTCCCCTTCCTGGTGATCGGGATCGCGCTGACGGCGCCGGTTTACGCTTTCGGTGTGCGCCGGCTGCTCGGCCTGCGCCTGCCGCTGCTGCGGACCCTGGTCGCCGGAGTGATTCGTCACCGAGCTGAGCGGGCTGCAGGACGATATGGCCCCAGTCCCGGGGCCGGAGATCGACCAGGTGATCCGCGCCGAGCTCGGCGCGGGGGTGGATGAGCTGTTCGCGTGCTTCGAGCGCACCCCGGTCGCGGCCGCGTCTATCGCTCAGGTTCATGCGGGCGACCCTCAGGTCGGGCCAGCGGGTGGTGGTCAAGGTCTGCCGGCCCGAGGCGCCCGCCGTGGTCGAGTCAGATCTGGGGATCCTCGAGCGTCTCGCTCTCCGGCTGCAGCGCAGCACCCGGTGGGGCTGGGCGGCGGGGGCCGTCGACCTGGCTCACGGATTCGGCGATGCCCTCCGCGAGGAACTCGACCTGCCCGTCGAGGAGCGCAACATGACCTCGGTCGCCGCCGCCGCGGCCCTGCTGGGCGGCACGGGGGTGCGGATCCGGTCCCGGTCGGGCCCATGCCCACCAGGCGCGTCCTGGTCATGGAACGCCTGGACGGCCAGCCCCTCTCGACGATCAAGCCCGGCATGCTGTCCGCCGACCGGAACGCGCTGGCCCGCAGCCTCCTCGACTGCCTCCTGCGGGAGGTCATGGTCGACGGGGTCTTCCACGCCGATCAGCATCCGGGCAACGTCTTCCTGCTGTGCGACGGGCAGCTGGGCCTGCTGGACTTCGGCTCGGTCGGGCGTATCGACGCCGGGATGCGAGCGGCTCTGCAGCGGCTGCTGCTCGCCGTCGACCACGGTGACCCGGCGACGCTCACCGATGCGCTGCTCGAGATCGTCGAGCGTCCTGAGGACCTCGACGAAGACCAGCTGCATCGATCCCTCGGCCGGTTCCTGGCCCGTCATGCTCATGCTCGGCCTCCACAGCGGACCCCACGTGACCAGCAGCATCACCCCTCTACCAGTTCCTCGGCTGCTGCCCCTCGTCATCGCCGCGGTTCTCGCCCTCCGCATGCTGGTCGCGGTCCTGCGGCCGGGAACAACCTGAGCGAGATCCCGAAGCAGAGCCAAAATGGAGAGCCACGCACTACCGGACGCTCTTGGACGGGTACGGACGCCAGCAGACCAGCGGCTTGAGCCGCCGGCGCAGCACGCCCCGCACCCTTCGAATGAGGAAATACGATGACTGAGAACTCCCCCGGCCCGATAGCCGGCAAGACCGCACTGGTCACGGGCGGCATCGGCCGGGCCACCGCCGCCGGCCTGGCCGCGCTCGGCGCCCGCGTCGGCATCACCGGCCGGGACGAGGCGCGCACCCGTGCCGCTGCCGACGGCATCGCCCGCGAGTCCGGCAGCCCGCGGTGGACGCCTTCGCCGCCGACCGAGCTTCGGCCCGATGGGAGACATGGCCTCCTGACGCTGGGACAATTGCTCGGTGAGTCCACGAAGCCGAGGGCGCCCGCCGGGCCGCGGCCGGCGCCGCCAGCCGGTCCGGCGCCCGGCAGGAAGCCGCGGCGGACCGTCCGGCTTCTTGCCACGGCCCGGCGAGGAATCGATGCTGGCGGCCGGTGAGACGACGGACTGCTGGTTCGATGAGCCGGATCTGGCCGACCGGCTATCTTGGGCGATACCCCCAGGGCACGGCACCTACCAGGGACTCGACCTCGAACTGCTGGATCCTGCGGGCGAGGACGAACTCACGTTCCTGATCGAGGCGCAGCACACAGAATTCGAAGGCGCGCTCCGCAGCGATGAAGAGATGATCATCGACGGTGAGCCGTTCAGCCCGAGGCTGCACATCGCGCTGCACCAGGTGGTCGCGAGCCAGTTGCTGGCCGATGACCCGCCCGTGACATGGCAGACGGTGCAGCGGCTCAGCGGCCTCGGCTACGACTGGCACAACATCATGCACATGATCGCAGCCGTGGTCAGCGACGACCTTTACCGAGCCGTGCAGGAGCGCCGGCAGTTCGATCCTGGCGACTACGCCCGGCGGCTGAACGAACTGCCCGGCGACTGGCCGCCACCGCAGGCACTCGGCCCGCAATGACCGCAGGTCCATAACAATCCTTCGGGCCGGGTAGCCATCCGGCCATCTGTCGCCGCCACCCCCCAGATCGAAGGCATCTGCGCGTGCCCGGCCACGCTGAGTGGCTGGCTGGGGAGCGTCCGGCCGGTGGCTGAAGCGGATGAGTTCCGGGGCGGAGCTGATGGTGGGTCTGCGGCCTGATCGGTGCATGCGACCGGGCCGCCGGGCCAGACGGCAGGGCCTAGGCGCGGTCCGGTGCGGGTCAGGTCACGGTGTGAGGTGCACGGTGACCTTGGGGCTGTGGCTGGGCACGACGGCGGCGTAGCCGCGGGCGTCCTGGTAGCGGCCGGTGCCGCCGGTGACCGCAAGCCGGAAGGCTCCCGGTCCGTTCGGTGTCGAGGCGACCAGCCGGCTGCTGGGCCTGCTCCGCAAGAGCGACGGTCAGCCTTCGCGGGCGCCCCAGCCCCGGCCTGGGCAGCCTGGCCGACCTGGTGGCCGAGGTCCGCGACGCGGGTGTCGAGATAGACGTGCGCACCGACGGTGACCTGGCTGCCATTCCCCGCGGCCTGGACCTGTCGGCATACCGGATCGTCCAGGAATGCCTGACGAACGTGCTCAAGCACGCCCGGGCGCACCGGGTGGAAGTGTCGCTTCGCTGCCAGGGCCGGACCGTCGAGATCGACATTACCGACGACGGGACCGCTGCCCCTCTGCCGGGCACGGGCGGGTTCGGCCTGCTCGGGATGAGAGAACGGGTCAGCGTCTACGGCGGGACAGTGCAGGCCGGCCCCCGCGACGGCGGCGGATACCGGGTTCACGCCCGGCTGCCGTTCCAGACCGGCGAGATGGCGCTGCCGTGACGATCCGGGTGCTCATCGCCGACGACCAGGAACTCCTCCGCGCAGGCTTCCGCAAGCTGCTAGACGCCGAGGACAACATCACCGTCGTCGGCGAGGCTGCCGACGGCGCGGAAGCGGTGACCCTGGCCACGCAACTGGCGCCCGACGTTGCCCTGATGGACATCCGGATGCCGCGGCTCGACGGGCGTGAGGCAACCCGCAGGATCACCCGGAACACTTCCGTCCAGGTGCTCATCCTCACCACCTACGACCTCGACGAGTACGTCTTTGACGCGCTCCGGGCAGGCGCCAGCGGATTCCTGCTCAAAGACTCCCAGCCCGACTCGCTGATCTCCGCCATCGCCACCGTCGCCAGAGGCGACGCGCTGCTCGCCCCCTCGGTGACCCGGAGGCTGATCGCCGAATTTGCGCGGCGCCCGCCGGACAGCCCGCGGCCTGCCCTGCCTGACCTCACCCCGAGGGAGACCGAGGTCCTCATCCAGGTAGCCCGCGGCCTGTCCAACCGCGAGATCGCCGGACGGCTCTTCCTCGGCGAAGCCACCATCAAGACCTACGTCGGGAACATCCTGATGAAACTCCGCTGCCGCGACCGTGTCCAGGCTGTCGTCGCCGCCTACGAAGCAGGCCTCGTCAAGCCAGGCCACCCCCACTAACCGCAGGAGCCCGGTCCACATAGCTGAACCCGCCCTGGCTCCTACGGAACTGGCGACCAGAGGTACGTACGCTCACCGCGCGTGTGCTCATCGGCACGAGCGCGAAGCTTGCTGGCCAATACAGGTGGTTGCTGGAGCCAGAACGACCCGCTCTGAGCAGTACCTGGGCGGCCCATGCGGACACCGGATGACTGCCCATATCGGCGAGTCAGACTTCTCAGCGAACCGCCCATCATGGCCATGGAGCGTGATGTGGATGCCGGCTGAAAGCCAGTATCTGTGACGCCTCCGTGGACTCAAGCGGTCCCGAACCCGGCCAGGTCAGCGCACCAATGGCTCCCGACGGCGACCCCCAAATAATCTTCATGGAGATCGATATGGCCTCTGACCTGGTGGAGCTAGGGGGGCTTGAACCCCTGGCCTCGTGCATGCAAATCAGTCGTCTGTGGCCTGGGGTGAAGCTGTAACGGCGTGAAAATTCGCCAGGCTGGCCGTCGTCGCGGGCTGAGGTCCGCTGCCGCGCCGTAGCGGGTGGTCATTGTGCGGGCCTGCTGCGGCTGTCAGCAGCGATGGTCGTCTGGTGAACGCGGCCGTCTGGCGCGTGCAGCTGCAGCTCGAATGCGTTCCTGGAGATGAGGTGAGGCGCGTCCGGGGACGGTGACAACCCGGCGCGGCACGTGGAGAAACTCGGACACCCTGGGCCCGCCCGGGCGCTGAGCGCTAAGCGCTGTCGATCGTTGTCGGCGCCGTGGCGCCGGCGGTGGCCCTGCGGGTGCGGCGCCACTGGTCGGCGAGGTAGACCGGGATTCCTATGAAGATCATGATGACGCCGTCAAAGACCGTGTCCTTGCCGGTCTCGCCGATCATCCAGATGCTGAAGGCGAGGGCCAGCGCGGCGCCGAGGGTCTGGGCAAGCAGCGGCCGCCCGGCGAAGGTGCTCTCGCCGCGGACGAGCCTGAGCAGGTACGCGGACGAGCCTGAGCAGGTACGCCGCGACCGACAGGACATAGGTGAAGACGTAGGCGAACGTGCTGAGCAACGCCAAAGTCGTGAACAGCCCGACGACATCTCCGGCCGAGTCGCTGACGAGCAGGAGCGTGGCGAGCGCCGTGTTCAGCAGGATGGCCAGGGTGGGCACGCCGCGGGCATCGCGCCCGGCGACGGCTTCGGGGAAGAGGCCGTCGCGGGCCGCGGCACCCACCATCTCTCCGTTCACCATCGTCCATCCGTTAAGCGCGCCGAGGGCCGAGATGACCGCGACCACTTCCACTACGTTGGCGGTCCACCCCGCGCCGGTGATCGCCCGGGCCGCCGCTGCGAACGGAGCGGGTGACACCATCAGCGTCGACTGCGGGACGGTGCCCTGCACGCCGAGCAGCCCGACCGCGTAGACCGCCGCACAGGCCAGGACGCCGAGCACGGTGGCGCGCGGGATGGTCCGCGCCGGGTCCCTGACGCGGTCGGCGGCCACCGCGGCGCCCTCCATCCCCAGGAAGCTGAAGAGCAGAACCGCGCAGGCCGGCCCGAGCGCGCCGACGGCGCCGGTGTGGCCGAGCGGCCTGCCAACATAGGCCGGGTGGAAGAGCACGATGCCCGCAACGCCGACCGCGAGCAGCGGGACGATCTTGAGCATGGTGGCCGCGATCTGCACGCCGCCCACGGCGCCGGGCCGGATCAGGTTCACTACCGCCGGAAGCCACAGCAGGAACAGCGAGGTACCCAGCACCCAGCCCGAGCCATTGACGCCGAGCAGCGCGATCGCGTAGCCGGCGCCCGCGACAGAGATCGTCGCCTGTCCCGTCCATCCCTGGATCCAGTACCCCCACGCCGACAGAAAGCCGGTGAACGGCCCGAAAGCCCGCTGCGCATACGCGTAGGCGGGTCCCCCGCTGCGCGGATCCTGCCGGGCCTGCTCGGCAAACGCCACGGCGAGCAGGACCGACCCCGCGGTGACGACGACGAAAGCGGGATAGGCGACCCAGCCGAACTTCGCCACCGCGGCCGGCACGGCGAAGATGCCCGTCCCGATGATGCCGCCGACGACCAGGGCGCCGGTCGCGAGGAGGCCGAGGCTGGCGCGCGAGCTCTCCCGCTGCCCGTCAGGCATCGCGGCGCCCGGGAGCCCGCTCTGGGCCTGCGAATCTCAGGACGACGTTCACGCGCAGCGCCTCTTTGCGGCCGCGGGCCCGGCTGCCGCCCAGCTCAGCGGTGCGATGCCGGTACCTACGGGCGCAAGGCGAAGCACAAAAACGTGTATTCCCATCGTTTGAGTATAGTTTAATCTTGATATCTCGTTCTCGAATGCTCCTGGGCATTCTGACTGCCATTTCGGTCTCCGATGACTGCCCGAGGACCGCAAACGCCCGACCGCGCCAGCAGGCGCGGCGCTCACGCGGCGACACCTGAGGAACTCTTGATGCCGGGCGGCGCGGAGATCGGCCGGCCCGGACCGCGATGCCCTCCCTGTCCAGCGCCGAGCCGACCTCCTCCGGCGTGTAGCCGGCCAGCACGAACGACAGCACGCTGGCCTTCTCCGGCGCCGTGCCGATCAGGTGTTCTGCCTGGTGGAGCTAGGGGGGCTTGAACCCCTGGCCTCGTGCGGGGCTGGACCGCGATTGCGGGGATGACCGTGGCGGGCGGATCTGGAGCTGGTCGAGCAGCACGCCGAGGAAGGGGTTGTACTGGTAGTTGGCTATCCGGGCGGACAGGAAGTCGATGTGGTTCAGGTTGGCCAGCGTCACCCAGGGGGCCGCGTAGGTGACGGCCCGGTCGACCGCCGGTCAGGTTGCCGCGGCCGGGGCCGGGTCGGTGGCGTGCTGGGTGTCGGCCAGGTTCATCTGGCGGTCGATGGCGGGGTTGCAGCAGAAGGCGCCGTTGCGGGTGACGGCGAGGTCGGCGAGGCGGAAGTCCGAGCAGCGGAAACAGATCGAGGAAGTCCGATGCCGAGGGATAGTCGGCGTACCAGAGGCCGTCGGTTGCCTGGATCCGGCGGCGCGAGTCATTGGCGGCCTGCACTCCGGCGGCGTGCGGGGCGATGTGCAGCGTTGGCCTGGCACGCCGAGCCCGCCCAAGACGGAAACGGTGAAGGCGCCGGTGGTCCCATCGGGGCCGCGTTGTCGGACCAGACGGTGACGCGCATGCCTGTTGTCCCGGATGCGGCCACGAGTCTGCGGGCGGCGGCCAGGTCGGGGCATATCCAGGTGCCGGAGGGCCGGGGTCGGTGGTGAAAGGGCACTAGGGCCTGTAGCCGGGGATGCCGGGCGGCAGGATCTGGCAGGCCGGGGCGGCGAGATCCGGGCCGCCGAGCAGCGCGGCGAAGCGCCCGCGGTCGGCGGCGAGGCTGAGGGCGCGGCGGACCCGTGGGTCGTTGAACGGCGCGGCCCTGGTGTCGAACGCGGTGTAGACGATTTCGGGCAGCGGGCTGATGTGCACCTGGCCGGGGCAGCGGACGCTGAGCCCGGCCACGGCGGGCAGCGTGTCGTCGGTCCAGTCAGCGCGTCCGGCCTCGATCTGGGCGGCCTCGCGGGTGAGCGAGGTGGCGAAGGTCCAGACGATGCGATCGGGGGACACTTGCGGCGTAGAAGATCCCCGTGTGCAGCCGCAGAAGGGCAGGCGTACCGCACTGCTCCGGTAGCCAATCCGCACCACCTCGCGCGCCCGGATCTGGCACTGATTCTTCAGGGGGTGGTCCAGGCCCGCGTAGCGCGACGATACTTGTCCTTGTGGACCCGTTTGAGCGACGGCACCCGGTGGACCGCCGGCTGGGCCCGCGCGCGGAGACGCGCGCGGAGGCGCTGGCCCGGGCCGTCGCGGAGCGCGCGGTCGAGCTCGTGGTTTCCGCGCTGGATGTGAATGCGCTGCTGGACGAGGTCGACCTGAACGCCGTGCTGGACGAGGTCGACATCAACCAGGTGCTGGACCGGATCGACCTGAACCGCCTGCTAGGGCGGATGGACCTGAATGGCATTGTCGGGCGCATCGACGTCGACGCGCTGGTCGAGCAGACCGACCTCGGCGCCATCATCGCCAGATCCTCCAGCGGAGTCGCGAGCGATGCGCTCGACGTGATCCGCAGCCAGACCGTCGGACTCGACGAGTTCATCGCCCGCTGGATAGGGCGTCTTCGCCGCCGCCCCTACACCGGCCCGCCCGGCCCGCCTGACGGGCTGCGGGCCAAGGCGGGGTCATGACTGCGCCCGCCGGCGATGCCCCGCCCTCCGGGCCCCCGGTCATCATCCGGGAGAGCCTGCAGGGGAAGTGCGCGGGTTTCGCATCGCGTTTTGCCGCCTTCGCCGTCGACGTGGGAGTCAGCCTGGGCGTGTTCATGCTCGCCCTTGCCGCCATCTCGTTCGCGGCGAGGGTGCTGACCGGCAAGGACATCGCCTGGAACAGGGACGACATCTGGGTGGTCATCGCGTATGCGGTCTGGGGGTTCCTCTACTTCGCCTATTCCTGGGCGGCGAGCGGCAGGACCGCCGGCATGGCGCTGTTCGGCGTTCGGGTCGTGCGCGACGACGGCACCGACGCGAGCGGGCGCCGGGCGGTCGTGCGCACGCTGGCATTCCCGTTGAGCTTCCTGTTTTTGGGGCTGGGGTTCGCGGGCATCCTCGTGGGCGGCCGGCGCCGGGCGCTGCACGACGTCATAGCCGGGACGGCGGTCATCTACTCCTGGGACGCGCGGGCGGCGCGGCTGCGGTTCCTGTCCCGGGGCTGATCCTGCAGCAGGCCGGGGGCTCTGGCCGTGGGGAATTTGCGGGGATCTTGGAGCCGAGTATTAGCGTCACCCAGTCCTACCCCCGAGATCCCGGTCGCGACAGCGAACGGGGGCAGCCCAGCGGGGATCTTGGGAACGAGTTGATGCCGGGACTGAACACTGCAACGATCACCCGCGACAACGATGGCGGTCGGGGCAGCCGGCACCACAGGGGCGAACCGCTGGAGAGCGAAAATCAGCGCGAGTGCTGTGACGCCGAGCGCCATTGCGGTCCAGTTCCACTGACCGACGTGGGACACCACCGAGCAAAGCTTCTGGAACGTGTCGCCAGACCCCGCATGGACGCCGAACAGTTTGCCAAGCTGTCCCACGATGATCTGGATAGCCATGCAGGTGATGAGCTCCGCCATCACCGCCTTGGACATGAAGCTCGCGATCCAGCCCATTCGGGCCAGTCCGGCGACGAGAAAGACGACCCCGGTCGCGATTGCAAGTGCCGCGGTCACCTTCAGAGCCGCTGCCTGATCGTGCGGCGACAGCGAGCTCAAGACGCTTGCCGAGACTGCCGCTACGGATCCAGCCGGTCAGAACACCAGCAGCCGAGACCCGCCGAAGAGGGCGTATGCGACCAGCGCCAGGGGCGCTGCATACAGTCCGGCCTGAACTGGGACGCCGGCAACCGAGCGTACCCCATTGACTCGGGGATTAGCAGCGCCGCGATCGGGCCGAGGAATTTCCCCCGGGGGATTTCTCGGCAGCCAGGAAGCAACCGCGAACCTCTGCTCCGACGCGGTCGGAGGCTTGGGCATTGTCTGGGTGACAGTCATCGGTGCTCTAGTTCGTATCGGCCCGTGGATTCGTATCGCCCCTCGGAGTGGTCATCGAACCTCCACGGGGCTGGGATGCGGCCGGCTCCTCGGTGGCCAAGCGCCTGGACCGCGGCGGCGGTGTCGTTCTGCGGGTGTGCCGATGAGCAATCATGACCAGCCGGGTTCGGTCTCAGGATCCGCTGCACCGCAGTCCGTTTCCTGGTCCGGATTGACGGATACGAGCTCGACGCCCAGTTCCTGGATTCGCTCGATGAGCCCGAGCAGTTGCGTCTGATCGGTCACCTGGCCGGTCAGCACCGTCATGCCCGAAAGCCGCTGCAGCTGCATGCCTTCAAATAGGAATCCTCACGGATCGCCCGGCTCCCCGCGAAGGACAAGCCGGTACCTGCGGGCTTGCGTCCAGTTGCTGTCCATTACTGCGCAGCCTCACACCCAGGCAGGCGACCCGTCATCACCTGCCGGCCGGATTCACCTAGGGGAAGCTGCTGCCAGCCAGACCCGGCCCGCACGTCCAGCGCCGGCCAGCGACAGACGACGAGGCAGGCAGACCCGGGCGGCGACGCCGGCCGGTGGCGCCCGGTGCGTTATTCCCTGGATGCTCGCTAGGGCTAGAGCAGGCCGAGCTGGCGGCCACGCTCGAGCGCGTCGGCCCGTGAGGAGACCGCGAGCTTGCGGTAGATCGACCTGACGTGGCTGTGGACCGTGTTGTGGGCCACATACAGCTCGCGGCCGATATCCTGCTCGGACAGATCACTGTTCAGCAGCCTGAGCGCCCGGAGTTCCCGCTGCGTCAGCTCCTGATCTCCGGATAGGACCCGGCGGATCTGCGGTGGCCGGTCGAGGGCAGCCAGCCTGCCGGCCAGGATCCCCGGATCAGGGCAGGATTCGAGGATGGATCTCGCCTCAGCTATCGCATCCGCGGCACGCTGGTGCTCGCCCAGGGCCCGCAGCGCTGGCGCCTGGCTGAGCAGCGCATTCGCCAGCTGGATGGGCTGGCCAAAGGTCCGCGAGAAGGCGACGCCGCGTTCGATCAGCGGCAAGGCCTCCTCGGGCCTGCCGCGGCGCCATGCCGCGACCTGCGCGCTTAAGCGGCGCGGGCGCCCGCGCACCGTCCGCTCGATCCGCGCTCTGGTCCTGCGCCTGGCCCGCGAGAACTCCTCCCGGGGATACCGGCGCATCCACGGCGAACTCGCGGCCCTCGGCATCAAGGTCGCCGCCTCCACCATCTGGGAGATCGTGAACGAGCACGGCGTTGCGCCCGCACCCGGACGGCAACCTGGACCCGCTTCCTGCGCAGTCAGGCCGACGCCCTGCTGGCCGGTGACTTCTTCGAGACCCGCACCCTGACCGGGGCGCGCCTGTACGGCCTCGCCGTCATCGAACACGCCACCCGGCGCATCCGGATCCTCGGCGCCAGCGCACACCCCACCGCCGCCTGGGCCGCGCAGCGCGTGCAGGAGGTGGCGCTGGTTCCAGATCAGGGTGCGATCGAGGAGTTCGCGCCGGCAGGTTTGCATCCAGCGCTCCATGATCGAGTTTCATTCGGGGCATCCGGACCCCGGTCTTGACGACCTCCAGCCCGGCGTCGGTGAATTGGGAGTCGCGGTCACGGATCAGGAATTTCGCCCTGGCGCTGGCGTCTTCCAAGTCCATGACCAGGTTCCGGCCGAGACGCGAGTACCGACATGCCGCCTGACCAGGCAGGATGAATAATCGGCACTCGCACGCGCAGTCCCGCGATCAGCGTCACGGCGGTGGATTGGTAGCTGCGGGCGAACTCCTGGCCCTCGGCGGTGGTGGCACCACGCCGTGCTGCCGCACCTGCGCGCCCAAGGCGGCGGCCGCATCATCCAGATCTCCTCCTACGGCGGTCAGGTCGCCTTCCCCGGCAACTCGCCCTACCACGCCACCAAGTGGGGCATCGAAGGCTTCTGCGAAGCCGTCGCCCAAGAGGGTCGCACCGTTCGGCATCGGCGTCACCATCGTGGAACCTGGTGGCGCCCGCACCGAGTTCCGATACGGCAGCGCTCGCGTCGCCACCCTCATGCCCGCCTACGACGGCAACCCCGCCCACGCCTTCCAGAAGATGCTCGACCCCGCCAACGGCCTTGTCCCCGGCGACCCGGCCCGCATGGCCACCCGCATCATCGACAGCGCCGGAGCCGAACCCGCGCCGCTGCGCATGGTCCTCGGCTCCCAGGCCTTGCAGTCCACCACCGACACGCTCCGCGGGCGGATCGCCGACTTCGAGACCCAGGCCGAACTCGCCGCCTCCACCGACTTTCCACCGGGCGAGTAGGCGCCCGGCAGGCCCGCGAGGTACGCATCGGCCGATCAGCACATCGCGGCGCTGCTGAATGAGACGGCGTAACCACGCCGATCACGCGCGGCTCGGCGTGGCGACCGTCCCCAGGCGGCTGAGCGACGCATCAATCGCCCGCTCATACCGGCGGCCCAGGAGCCGCCGGGCTACTTCCTCCGAATGGCACCACGGGGCGAGATTTTCAGAACCTCATGAGCAACCGCCAGCCGGGCGGCGCCTGTACATCGATCATCGCCCCTGCGCCCACGCGGTTGCCGCGGCCGCGGTTAGGGCCGGACGGCCCGGATGAGGATGTACTGAATGATCCGGCGACGCCACAAGAGCTCCACCTGGCTGAGCAGGAGCCGGGCCGCAGTACGCTGCCCGGCGGGCGCAGCGGGCACGGCTGGCGTTGACCGGAGCCGCTGCCCGATCAGCTGAAGGGCCGGGGCGATGACCAGATCTCCGCACACGGTGACATCCACGCCCGTGAAGCCGGCCGCGCGGGCGGCCGCGGCGATCTGATCCGTCGTCATGGCCGCGCTCGGGCGCAGCCCGAAGACCCGCATCTGGGTAAGGCCTGCCAGCACTTCCAGGGGACCGAGCGGCAGCCGCTCAGTTGCGATGTCGGAGAAGCTCAGCACCCCGCCGGGCCTGAGCACCCGGAAGCACTCATCGAAGAACGCCCGCCGGGACCGGAAGTGGAACGCCGCCTCGACGCTGATCACGCCGTCAATGCTCTGGTCTGCTACCGGCAACCGGGTCGCGTCGCCCGCGACCGGCAGCGCGCCCGCCTCGCGGAGCCGGTCGCGGCCGGCTGACAGCTGCCATTCGGTGATGTTCACCGCGACGAGCCTGCGCGGGCGCAGGACCTCGGCGATGACCGGATCCTGCGCGCCCAGGCCGTTCCCGACGTCGAGGATCACGCCGTTCTCGGGCAGCGGTATCGCCACGGTCTGCACCAGCCGACTGCAGGCCTTCTCGGCCTCGTCCTCGGATCCCGGACTTTCCCATAGGCCCAGGTTGAGCCAGCCAGGGGCAGGCGCAAGGAAGAAGTCAGGCCCGATGCTCTCATATACCCGCGCGGCAGGATTCTGGTCCTGCCGGAAGATCCCGGCGATGTGCCGCAGATGCCGGCTCGTCCATCCGGCCGGCCATGGTGGGTGGGTCGCCATCTTGATTTCCAGCGTACGGGAGGCGGGAACTGGGCATCTACCCGGCGCGCCCGGCATGTCGTGACGGGTTCGGCCGCGGCGCAGCTGGCGATCACCGCGGCGCATTATGGCCGGTTAAGGGAGAATGGGATCATGAGCACTCTGCCACGCCATGCGGTTACCCGCACGGCCAGGCTAGCCAGGCTGCCGGTCGGATACGCAAGCCGGACCGCGCTGGGAACCGGCAAGCGGCTAGGCGGCCGACCAGCTGACCTCGTCGCCCAGGAGATCCAGCAGCGGACGGCCGATCAGGTCTTCAGGGTTCTCGGCGACCTCAAGGGCGGCGCGATGAAGCTCGGCCAGGCGCTGTCGGTGTTCGAGGCGGCGCTGC
>JBKQMG010000139.1:0-22039 GCA_052146815.1 Streptosporangiaceae bacterium
GTCTCGTAGTGAGCACTTCGAAGGATCACGAGGTGGCCGTCTCAGTTCACGCCGACACGCCGGGCATCGGACGCAACAGTCACAGCCGGATCAGCTACCCCATACACCACTCCCGTGGACGTGAACGGGTCTACCTGTCGGCCCGGGATCTGGAGGCTGCATGAGTAGCCATGGCCAAGCACGACCTTGGTGTCCTGGTCGCGCCGCCCGGCGCCGGAAAAACCGTCATCGCCTGCGCCCTGATCGCTACCTAACGAGAGCTTCAAGCTCGCAGCGCATCTGCGCCAGTCGCTCGAGGAGTTCCGCGGGGAAAGCGTCCTCGAAGGTCCTGCGGAAGTACTCCTCGACCTCATTAACCTCTGCCAGCCACCCACCGATTTCGACCGCGGTCAGAGCCGCCATGTCTGCAGGCGTCACATCTAGGCCGTCAAGGTTGAAGGCCTCCGGCGTTGGGATAAGTCCGATCGGGGTCTCGGTCAGACCCACTTCCCCCTTGAGGTATCGGATAAGAACGTCGATCACCCGGGCATTATCGCCGAAGCCTGGCCACAGGAAGTGACCGTCTTCTTCCGACCGCCGGAACCAGTTTACAGCTGCGATCAGCGGCAGCCTGTCGGCACCGTGCTCGGCCGTGATCTTGGCACCGATTCGCAGCCAGTTGCGGATGTAGTCGGTCACCGCCAGACCAAAGAACGGGGCCATAGCGAACGGGTCGTGCGCCACCTTGCCGACCTCGCCCTCAGCCGCTGCCGTTGTAGCGGAACTGATCATGGCGCCGAGCAGCACACCCGCTTCCCAGCTTCGCGCAACTCTCACGAGCGGGATGGTGGTCGGACGACGTCCTCCGAACAGGATGGCGTCGAGTGGAACGCCCTCAGGGCTATTCCAGATCGCCACGTCAGCTGTGTCGCAGGATGCATACGGCGTCGTGAACCGCGAGTTGGGATGGACCGCAGTGGCGACATCGACTCCCGACTCCCGCAGCCACTCCTCACCCTTCCAGGTGATCAATCGCGCAGGGGGCGGTGACAACTCCGGCCACCAGGCCTCGCCCGAGTCCGGATTGTAGGCCACATTTGTGAGCAGGCTGCCCCTCTTGATAGCCTCCACAGCCACTGGATTGGTAGCCGGACCGGTACCGGGCGCGACTCCGAAGAATCCCGCCTCGGGGTTGATGGCGTACAGCCGGCCGTCATCGCCCAGACGAATCCAGGCGATGTCGTCCCCGATGGTCTTGACCGTGTAGCCGGGGATGGTCGCTTGCAGCATGGCTAGGTTCGTCTTTCCGCAGGCGCTGGGGAAGGCCGCGGACACGTACCACTTCCGGCCCAGGGCGTTTTCGGTAATCTCGATGATCATCATATGCTCTGCCATGGCCCCTTTGGGGTCTACGGCTGCCAGAGCCGTCGCCAGGCGAAGTGCCAGGCACTTCTTGCCCAGGAGGGCGTTTCCGCCGTACCCACTGCCGAAGCTGATGATCAGCTCATGCTGCGGGAAGTGGCAGATGCTGAGCTTGTCGGGGTTGCACGGCCAGGCCATGTCGGCCTGTCCAGGCTCGAGCGGCACACCCACTGAATGAATGGCCTTCACGAACGCACCGGCCGCGCCCAGCTGGTCTAGTACCAGCTGGCCGCAACGCGCCATTGTGAGCATGTTGAGAACCACATACGGGCTGTCGGTCAGCTGCACGGCGATGCGTCCTAAAGTGGACCCCAGGGGGCCCATGCTGAATGGTACGACATACATTGTTCGTCCGTGCATGGCGCCAGCCAGCCAGTCTTCCAGCTGAGGCAATGCCTCAGCTGGGTTCCACCAGTTGGTAAGCGGGCCGGTGTCGTCGGGACTGCAAATGTGCGTATCCTTGACGACGCGTGCCACATCGCGTGGGTCGGACCTTGCAAGGTACGAGCCGGAAAATGCTCCCCTCAGGGAGATGAGCGTGCCGTGCGCGACCAGCATCTTAGTGAGATGCTCGCGCTGAGCGTCGGAACCTGTGACCCAAACCACTTGGTCCGGCTCAGTAAGATCTGCGATCTCGTCGACCCATGCGTTCAGGGTCGCGTTGGACGTACATGAGCGTGATGATACCGCGGTGGCGGTCATGTCTCCTCCAGAATGTCGGAGTTCTACCGGAAACTAAGACAGCTGCCACCATCGACAATGACACTCAGCATTGCTCCTATTATGCGCGACTTAGATCACACTTGCGGTCGCGACCGCATTCAGGCAGCTGATGTCGCCGATGATATCCGAGCCGCCGAAACCTAGCCAGCAAGGTCAGCACCGAGCGGCCGGCTCCAGGGGAAGGAAAACCCGGACTGTAGTGCCGGGCAGCACCTGGCCGCCCGGCTAAGCCGCGGCGGCACTGCACAGTGCCGTAGCGCACCCTGTCGACCGCACAGAATAGCGTCCTTCCTCGCGCTGCCAGTTCCTACTGATCAACTATCATCCCGTTTTGCTACCTATGGATTTCGGCAACGTCACACATTTGTAAACACGTCTCACCGGGGCCCTGTGCACTTACGCTGGCGGGGAAATCCCCGGTGTCGCGCCAGTGTTCGGGCTGGTGACCTTGACCTTGGGGGAAGCCGCAGACTTGCCGGGCAGCTCCGGTGCGGCACCTCTGCTGTGTTGCCCGCTGGCGTTCCTGGTGGGTGATCTCTCGTTTCTGGTCGTCTTGTTCCGGGAGGTAGTGGTCCGGGCGACGGGGAGGGCGGTGTCAGTTTAGATTGACACAGCCAGGACGTCAGTCTATATTGACAGGCGTGGACTTCGAAGAGCTCAGCGTGAATCTCTCGTCGGATGACCCGGCAACTGGGCTTCGTGCCTCGCTGGCGCTGCATCGCCTGGCTGAGAGGGTCGAGGCGAACCAGGTCGCGGCGGCCCGGGGAAAAGGCTGGTCGTGGCAGCAGATCGGAGACGCTCTGGGCGTCACCCGCCAGTCCGTGCACGCCAAATACAACAAGGAGTCATCATGACCACCGAATCCGCTGCGCCAGAGGCGCTTCACGCGTGGGCCATCTACATGCGGGCCAGTGAGGAGGCCCGCCGCCGCGGTGATCGCCGAACCGGCACCGATCACCTCTTGCTCGCCTTGCTGGAGGATCCCTCGACCGAAGGGATGCTGGGCGTGAGCCTGCAGCAAGCTCGCCAGGCCCATGAGTCGCTCGATCAGGAAGCCCTGGGTGCCCTGGGCCTGGGGCCCGGCATCGACGCTCCCGCACTGCCGATGCGCACCGTGCCTAAGAAGCCGAAGCTCAGAGACGTCGCGAAAAAAGATCGCTTCCGCATGACGCCCGCGGCAAAGAAAGTGCTTGAGGAAGCGTCTAAGCCCAACCGTCGGAGGCTCTATGTCACGGCCCAGCAGGTGCTGGCCCAGATCCTCACTCTCCAGCCACCAGATCCTGCGGCGGTGCTGCTGGGCGCTCTGGGCGTGGACACGCCCGAGGTCCGGCGCCGACTGGATGCAGTCACCTATCCGGCCAGCGACGCCGCGGTCCCGTTCAACGGCCGGCCACGCGGATGACGGCGGTCGTCGAAGCCGAGTCGCTGACCAAGCGCTTTGGTGAGGTCTCAGCGGTCACGGATCTGTCGTTTGCGCTGGAGGCCGGGACGATCACGGGCTTTCTCGGACCGAACGGCGCTGGCAAGACGACGACGCTGCGGATGATCCTGGGCCTGGTAGCGCCGACGAGCGGGCGGGCACGGGTGTTCGATCATCCTTACGCGGCGTTGCCGTGTGCGGCACTGCGGATCGGTGCCGTGCTCGAGGCGACCGATTTCCATCCGGCGTTCGGGCCGCGATCACCTGCGGATGCTCGGGCAGGCCGTCGACATTCCTGACTCACGTGCGGACGAGGTGTTGCGCCTGGTGGAGCTGGGCGACGCCGCCCGGCGGCGCGTGAAGGGGTACTCGCTTGGGATGCGTCAGCGACTCGGGCTCGCGGTGGCGCTGCTTGGCGACCCGGAGCTGCTGATTCTCGACGAGCCGGGCAACGGGCTTGACCCGGAGGGCGTTCGCTGGCTGCGGGACTTCCTGCGCAGGCTGGCCTCAGAGGGCCGCACGGTGCTCATCTCAAGTCATGTGCTCGCCGAGGTCGCGCAGACCGTCGATCGGGTGCTGATCATTAGTCGCGGGCGGCTCGTGCTCTCGTCCTCGCTAGCAGAGCTGACGGCGCGTGCTGGCGGCGCGGTTCGCGTCCGCAGCGGCGATCCGCAGCGGCTCACCAAGGTACTGCGTGATGAGGCGCTGCAGGTGACGACGGGTACCGACCACGCGCTGCTCGTCCAGGGCGCGTCGAGCGAGCGGGTCGGTGAGATCGCCTTCGCCGCCGGCGTCCCGGTTCACGAGCTGGTCAACGATGCAGGCTTGCTGGAGGATGTCTTCCTCGAACTGACCTCGGAGGCAGCGGCATGATCGCGCAGATCAGGGCAGAGCTGCTGAAGCTTCGCTCGACCCGGACTACGATCGGGCTGATCCTCGCGATGATCGCGCTGATCCTGCTCTTCACCCTGCTGACCGGGCTGCTCACCCACCCAAGCGGGCTTGCGAGCAGAGAGGACCAGCGTCAGCTGCTGAGCCTGAGCAGTTTCACCGCCGTGTTCTCCGCACTTGCCGGGGTGCTGCTGGTGACCAGCGAGTACCGCTACGGCACGATCCGTCCCACGATCCTGTTCAACCCCAGGCGCTCACACGTCCTGGCCGCCAAGGCCGTCGCCGGCGCACTGGCCGGAGTCGCATTCGGGATCCTCGGCGAGGCGATCGGCTGGGCGGTCGGATACGCGATCCTCGCCGGGCGTGGCATCACCGTCGTCCTCAGCAGCGGCGACATTCTGCTGCTCACGCTCGGCGGGCTCGCCGGCGCGGCCCTGTGGGGCGCGATCGGCGCCGGCCTCGGAGCGATCATCCACAACCAAGTCGGCGGCATCATCGCACTACTCGCCTGGGGCCTCGTCGTCGACGACCTCCTGTTCGGCCTCGTCCCCTCGGTCGGGCGGTTCACGCCAACCCGTGCTTCGGACGCACTCCTGGGGCCTCCGAGTCGATCATCTCCTCTCGCAGCCGCCGGCGCGACCACGTCGATCGCCTGGGCCGGTGCACTAGCGGTCGTCGGTATCGCCCGGTCCGTTCGGCAGGACACCAACTGACTCCCCGGGTGACCGACTTGGTGTCACGGCAACGGCGTACCAGTGACCAGGGGACCCTGGCCCGCTTTCCAGGACCGCCCGCCGCAGACGCACATTGGTTAGCTGAAATACGGCAGAGCCCGGCCCTGTCGCGGGTTCCGACACCGGTCAACGGTCAGGCTCAAACCCTCACTCCAATGTGAGCTGGATGCCTTGTGACTGCGGGCCAGCCAGGGCAGCGTAGGCGAAGGGTCCCGGACATCTGCGGGTGTCGTGCCGGGCGGACCTGACAATGCCCATAAATATTCCGGCAACCTTCGGGATTACTGGCCAGAATTTGGAGTTTTTGAATGCCGGACTGGTATCCGTATAACCGGCCGCCAAGATAAGCGTGCCAACGCCGATATAGCGCCGCATCGATGACGTGGTCAGTCACTGTGCGATCTAGATATGTCAGCAACACACCATACCCGCCGATTTGTGAGCCAGCGACAGTACGGTCCCAGTTGAGCGGTAACACGCTGATCAGCCATTCTGGGGGGTAGCGGGAGGCTTCGGGGCTGGAATTGACCCCATGTAGCCGAAGCTCGAGTGCTGAGGGAAGGAGTATTGTCCAGGGAACATCTGTGAGGACCCACTCCGATAGGGGACCGGTGGATCGGCATCTCAGTGTATTCCTTCCCTATGATCGCCCTGCACACCACGAAGACCAGCTCACGCGGGCGGCGATGATTGTGATGCGCGCGATCCCCCTGGCACGTGACGCGCTGCTCGCCCGGATCGGCGCGCCCTCCTCCGCCAGGCTTCCTGAGCCCGAGCTGGACATCCAGGCGAGGGACGTGCTGAAGGTGCCCGCGCTGAACGAAGCAGAGGGGCTTTCTCTGCACCAGCTGATCAGCGTCTTCCTGTCGCCGGACGAGGGGCGCGACCTGTCCGAGGCCGAGATTCAGGAGCGGATCCGCGAGCAGCGGCTGGACGGAGTGCTGCGTTTCGGCGACGAGCTTGTCGTTGTGATCGAGAGCAAGGTCAGGGGCGATGCGCTCAGCGACCAGGCCAGGCTACTGCGGCTCCGTGGCGTTGAGATCCTGCAGTCGGAGGTGATCGCACTCGGCTGGCACGAACTGCTGGAAGACTGGTGGGCGCTCTTGGAACGGGGTTTGCTCGCCCCTGCTGAGCGGGTGCTGATGGAAGACCTTATCGCCTTCACGGAAGACCACTTCGCCCACCTGCTGCCCTTCACCACCCTCGGGCGCGCCGGCGAGAACGGCCTGCGCCGCCAGCGCCGCCTGGTGGCACTGCTGCGGGAGATCACGTGCGTCGATGGCGTGGAGGCCGTGCGGCGTCCCGAGGTCGGCGCCGTCGTCATGCTGGATGAGGCAATCAGGACAAAGACAGCGCAGCGGATCTCGCTTCAGCAAGACGGCGATGCCCTCGCGCTCTGCACCTGGCTGGCCGAGCTGAAGCCACAAGCCGAGGCCCTGTACCGGACCGGCCGGGCTCAAAGGCTCGTGGATTTCCTGGCAGAGCATCCCAAGGGGTGGCGGGCCCGGCCTAACGTGCACCTCGCCTTCCGGAACGCCCCCGTCGCCCAGCGGCTCTACCTAAACTGTCACCTGGAGATCAGCGAGTACATCCACGGCTGGTCGGGAAGCGATTTCGGTCAGATCGGCGCATGCCATTACAAGGAGATTCGTGAGACCCTCTGGCCCTGGCTTCGGGAGCATCAATACGCAGGGCCCGAGGATGACCAGCAGCTCGATGCATTCCTCACCCGCCTCGGCCACCGCGACACCCACCTGCGTCCCCGCATCAAGCTGTGGCGCACCTGGCCGTGGGCACATGCGGTCGATCTCGATGAGCGCGGCGCGCTGGTCGCCGATGTACGCAATGCGATCGCGGAGCTGCTGAATGCGCTCGATGAGCCGCTGCCTCCGGCATGTATTGATACGCCGACGATCACGACCTGAGTTCTCTGCCCGGGTGAAACGCGACCACGGGAGATCCGCGGCCCGACGGCCTCACACTCCACCCGCCTCCAGCTGTCGCACTCTCTTCGCATGTGCTGCACATGTGCGATCTTGATCCGAATGTGTCCTGGCGACGGATTCGTGAGCACGCGGCACCAGTCGGCGACGAGTACACCTCGACGTAGCTCGAGCTCATCGCCTGCATGGCGAGGTCGTCGACGTCGGCTCTTCTGCTGATATCCACCCAACGAGGTTGAATTAGAGGTCAGGCTCGGACGTCGTCACCGGACAAGCGGCGCGACCAATCGACGGCAAGTTCGTGCGCGCGCAGGCTGGCATCACAAGGATGAGTCGCGAGACCGAAGCTCAGGACACGCGAGATTGGCAGATCATGGCCGCTGCGGATATACCGCTGTATCACGAGCTGCTGGAACCCGCGCTCCAGGCGGTGCTCGAGCTGGGCGGCTCGGCGTCGATCAGCGAGATCGTGGAGACGGTCATCAGACGCGAGGGCTTCAGCGACGCGCAGCAGGCCGTGCTGCACAACGACGGGCCCGGGACCGAGATCGGATACCGGCTTGCGTGGGCACGCACCTACCTCAAGGGGATGGGCCTGCTGACCAACAGTTCCCGGGGCGTCTGGTCGCTGACAGAAGACGGCACCGCGCTGCTGACAGACCCGTCCCTCACCGATATCCAGCGCGGCGAACAGATCCGCGACCTTCGCGCACAGTATCTGACTGACCTGCGGACGACGCGCAAGAGCAGGCTCCCGCACGACGACGGTGACCTTGACGACGCTGAGCCGGCCGCGGAACGCAGCTGGAAGGAGCAACTCCTCGAGCAGCTCATGGGCATCGCACCCGATGCCTTCGAGCGGCTCGCCAGGCGACTGCTGCGCGAAGCCGACTTCGACAGCGTCAACGTCACCGGCAGAAGCGGCGACGGCGGGATCGACGGGCTTGGCGTCTACCGGCTCGGGCTCGTCAGCTTCCCGGTGTTCTTCCAGTGCAAGCGCTACCGGGGCAGCGTGAGTCCGAGCGCTGTCCGCGACTTCCGCGGTGCCATGGCGGGCCGGGGCGACAAAGGCCTGCTCATCGCTACGGGCACGTTCACCGCCGACGCCAAGAAGGAAGCAACCCGTGATGGCGCCCCGCCGATCGACCTGATCGACGGCGACCGGCTCTGCGACCTCCTCAAGCGGTACGACCTTGGTGTCCACACAGCGACCCGCACAGTTGAGGACGTCACAGTAGACGCTGGCTTCTTCGCCGAGATCTAACAGTCGTTAAACGCACGATTCGCGGCTATGAGCGGATGACCAGCTCTCCTCGGCCGGGCTCGAATGGGCCGCCTCCCTCCCTAATCTGCGGCCGGGGCGGAGGACACCAACCCGGCAAGGGCGGGGCCGGGAACGAAGGTAAGCCTGCGTTTCTCGCGCGGCAATCGTCTTGCTCGGACAGCGTCAGAAGCGGAAGCGGGTCAGGCCGCCCGGGTCCGTCGCCAAGACCACGGTCGCCGAGCGAGGCTCGATGCGGTACACGTTCCACGGCGGTGGTCCTTGCGACGGCGCGTTGAACGGGGCAGTGATGCCCAACCCGCTCTCATCGGGCTCCGCCGGCCAGCCGCTGTCTGCCCACGCCTTCGCAATGCGCGCCACTGCGCCCGGCTCGGTTACCCGCACTGCGTCACCGTCGATCACGACGTCCGCGTCGCGGATCGACACCGCGACCGAACACCGCGGATCGCGCGCGACGTTGCGTCCCTTGCGCGTACCCGCGCCCGTCTGGAACCAGAACGTGCCGTCCACCCAGAGGGCACCGACCGCAGTCACATGCGGGCTGCCGTCCTCGTTGACGGTGGACAGCCACGTCGTGCGGGAGTTCGCCGCCTCCGGTCGCGGTGTCGATCCCGCATCGAGCTTCTCGACAACGGCGGCCCAATCCACCGGCGGCAGCCCGTCCGCCTTACCCAGATTGATGATCTCCATATCCAGAACCTACCTGCCCGTTCTTCCCCGGCGAGCGCAGCCCGCAACGAGACTCGCGGCCGAACGCGCCAGGCGCGGCAGCAGAGTGGGTTCGCCTGGCGAGGGCCGTTCGCTAGGTTTGTCCCGATCGGAACAGCGCGTCGATGGGTGCGACAGTCACCAGATCTTTCACGCTACAGGCCAGATACCGGTCGAGCGTGATCGAAGCGTCGGCTTGAAGCTGGGTCAGGGCGACGTACTCTGCGTCAAAGGTGTCGGGCCAGCCGAGCTGGCCGGCGACCTTCCAGGCGACGTTCTGGAGGACACGGTCCCGAGCAGCCGGATCCGCAGCCCGCGCAGGTAGCTGAGCTGCCGGTCAGCCTCCGCCTTGGTCATCTCACCGCGATGTACTGCCTGGTAGAGGAGCGACAGCACCTGTGAGCGAAGGAGCGCCGGAGCCAGGATCTGCTGCTCGTCGCGGATCACGGCCTGGTCATGGGCCAGGCGAATGGCGACGTCCGGACCGATCACGTACTTGGTCATGGGCAACACCGGTTCCTCTCCGCCGCTGCATCGCAAGCGTCCGCCTCAGGGTAAGGCGATGCCGGGCCTGGCCGGCCAAGCGCCCTATCGAGGGCAGCGTCTGAATAACACTCCTCGGCCTGTACCAGGAGCGCATTAGTCAAGTTGATCAACGCGGCAGGGTGATTCGGGTCACCTTCTTGGCCAGCAAGATCTGCAGCCCGCTCGAACGTGGCAACGGCGCTGGCGATCCCCTGGCTATCGTGATCTGCCAGAGCCCGCCGCAAGCTGAGATCCGCACTCTGCCACAGCTCCTCAAGGCTGGGTGACACACTCGTAGCTCGCCCCTCCACTCACGACTCCGATCCCTCGACTAGTACGTGACACGCCGAGCGGACGACCATGTCAGCCAGCCTGGCGCGGAGACGGCTGTACTACGACCTGCGCCGGCGCCGGTGGCGCTCAGAAACCGACGAGCAACCTGGTGAGATCCCGCCGCCAGGCGAAGCCGCTGACTCCGAGGACGTACCGCCGAACCGGAGGTCGGACGTGCCGAAAGACAGGACGTTCTCCGCGTGCAGCGACTTAACCGATCAAGGCACCGGCATCCTTCAATGCTCATGCGGCATCGCACTTTGAGCTAGCTGCCCGTGCCGCGCGCGTCACCCGGTAGACCCGGGTGCCCTTGCGTGCCTGCTCCTTGCTCAGCGCGGTCTTGAGGCCCGCGTGATCGCCGGAGCGCGCCTCCTCAACGGCCTGATCGCTGAGCTGCAGCGATGTGACGTCCTCCTCGATGAAGTCAACGGGCCCTTCGTAGGCGACGCGGTCACTGACGTGCAGCACGCCGGCCTGTAGCCGGACTCCAAGCGCGGACGCCTGCGCCCAGTAGCCGTCAACGGCACCGATGAACTCATACTGCGCCGGGACCGGCTGGACACGGCCAGAAGCGACGAACAAGCCAGCGACGTCGTCATGACGCCAGCCGTGCGCCAAGAACCCCCGGACGAGGCGAAACAGATCCCAGGTCGTCAGCAAGCCGAACCCTTGGTCCTCGGCACTGGCGACCACATCGGCCTGGAAGACGTGCTCGTGCTCGCGGTCCAGGCCCGGCAGGTGCCGCTGATGATTGATGATCGCCAGGCCATGGATATCCGTGCGGCCCCATTCGCGCATGCGCGGGGTCAGGTACTTAGTGACCTGCAGGGAGCTGGTCTCCCTGGGCATCCCGGTAATTCCCTTCACCTCGACCAGCACGGGGACAGCCGCGTCCATGATCCGTATATCCTCACGCAGCGGACCAGCCTGACCGGAGGCCCCGGCAGCAGCATCGGCATCCTGCACATCGGTGAACCCGATCGTCTGCAGCGCGCGGATGACGGCCCGCACGAGGTCATCGCCGCTGCCGGCGAGAAGGTCATGCAGGAAGCCGTACCGGGAGCGCTCAGCCTCTATCTGCTCCTCGAGCTCGCGTACCCGGATACGGGTTGCCTCCTCCAGCTGCACGATCTCATTGCGGAGCGCGCCGACGCGCGGCAGCTCGTACTCCGGCCGGCGAGTCCAGCGGCTTCCCTCGGCGTGCGGGAACAGCCGCGGCACCAGCGCCGGCAGGACGCGATCGACCAGTTCAGCCACGAGGTAAGCGCGGCGCTCGACCTGGGGCAGGACGAAGATCAGGCCGTCGTTCGCATCCTGACCGGGAACGATCACGCCGGCCACCGGATCGCCGTACTTGCTCGTCGCCAGCGTCTCCCATCGCGCGGCAATCGACGAGTGCGGCCTGATCACGCACCTGAAGCGGCCAGAGTTGAAGTAGTTCTCGATCCCGAGGATCCGCGCGACGCCGTTCTCAGCGACGTCCATCTCCTGGCCGGTGTCGCCGGTGACTGACAGCCAGCCCAGCTCCGACATCAGGCTCCAGTTATCGGCATTAAGCGGCCTGGAACCGTACCTGTCCAGGCTGCCATAACGATCGACGGTGCTGACGATGCACCCCGGGTCGAAGCGCGCGGCGGCGAAGATGATAAATACTCCGCCGTGCCCGTAGATACGGTCCATGGCGTCCCGGACTGCCAGCATCATGGCAGGCCGGGGGTCTACCAGCCCGCCTGCTGTCGGCGCCCAGATTGTCTGCACGCCGGGACCCGGCACCTCGACCGGCCTGCCGTCATGTTCCTGCGGGGAAGGACCGGCCAGATCAGCCACGACGATCTCCTGCTCGGTGTAGCCAGGCAGGTCATCCGCAGTCAGCCTCAGCGGCAGGTACCCGGCTCCCGCCGGGACCCAAACGGGCTGACCGAAAGACCCAGACGCCGCCGCATAGCCGCGCTGCTGCAGCAGAGGCGTGATATCAGGAGCGTCGATAACGAGGATCTGCGGCCGAGAGTACTTCGGCTCTGTCCCAGGCGCAGATCCCTCGCCGGCTGACGCGCGCGGATCCTCAATCGCGCCCTGAAGTCGTGACTTTCGCATCTGACCGAGCTGGCCCTCCGCATCTACTACCCGGCGGCCAGGACAGCATGACCGCAACTGCGTCCGGTCCGCCGCGCGCCGAGTCTTGTTCAATTGGCACGGCACTCATCGCGAGCCAGAGTGCCAATCAGGCACGGTCCATGCTGCCCGGTACCGCCAAACGACGCCCAGGACGACGGTCAAATGACGGTCAAGCGATCTTGGAACACTCTAGATGATCTTAAAACTAGGCTTTGAACTGGGAAAACGAGTGGAGCTATGGGGATTCGAACCCCAGACCTCTTGCATGCCATGAAACGCTAACCGGTTCCCTGAACAGGCCATATGCGGCCCGAACAGGCCGGACGCTAGCTCACACAAGCTGTGGCTAGCTCAGACTGGCGCTTGCTAGCGCTATTCTGCCCCTCAAACTGCCCCTCGAAATGATCTTCCTGTAACCACTCGAATCACCGGATCTTACCGTTATCGACCCTACGTTCGAAGGCCTGCGGCCAGGCGAATATGCCAGGAGCAGCATCCCCTCACCCGCCTCGTGACTCCACCGGGACCTGTGACGCCCACTCCCCCATCGCAACCACCTCAACGGCAGAACCTGTGGCTACGCAGGGTGAGAGCGCAGAAGGGTCCCTGATCTCCAGCCCGCGACCAGATCGATTCGGGCACGGGCCTGGTGCCTGTCCCCCTGGGCAAAGCGAGCACAGAATCCCCAAAATGGCTGGCGCTCGGCGTCCTGGTCCCGATCGCTTCTGCTTAAGGCAAGAAGCCGAGGGTCGCCCGTTCGCTGCGGCACCATGGAGGAGCCGCGTTGGCGGGCGCAGGCCGTTTGTGAGCGGCGGCGGCCCTGGGGGACCGATGCGGCGCAGGCACCCCCTCAAACGAGGTCGGCGATGGCTGCCGCCGATCGGGCCGCGCCGTCGCGTTCGACGGGTCGGTAGTCGACGGGCCGTGCGATCTGGCAGGCGATTGCTTCCGCGAGGGTGTCGGGCTGTGCCTCGGCGAAGTCCATCTGCCGGCCGGCCCGGTGAGCCTGCAGGCGGTGGTGCACATGGAAGGTCTGCTCGAAGTGTTGCCGGAGCGGTATGTAGATGAAGGGCTGGCCGGTGGCGGTGAGTTCCATGCAGGTGGTGAGGCCGCCCTGGACGATGGCGAGGTCACTGGCGGCCAGGTGCCGGTAGAGGTGAGGTACGTAGGCACGCACCTCGACCCCGCTGCGGGACGGCAGGGTGGCGGGGTCGATCCGCGGCCCGGCGACGACGAGCATGCGCAGCCCGGGGACCTTGGATGCAGCCTGCGGATAGACGTCGATCAGCCGTCGAAGCAGGTCGCCGCCGACACCAGAGCCACCGACGGTCACAACGCACACCTGCTCGTCCGGCGCATAGCCGAGCTCGGCGCGCAGTTCGCCGCGATTGGCGACGGTATCGGGGTTGAACCCGGTGACGTAGCCGGGGAACTGGTAGTGGTCTTGCACCCAGTCCCGGATGAGCGGGAGTCCGTCACCGAACCGGTCCGGGACGATGTCGCCGGGGTTGCCGACGAACAGCGCCAGGTCACGGATCCGCGGGTACCGGGCGATCTGCTCGATCATCTCGGCGTTGTAGTCGGCGGTCAAAGCGGCTTCTGCTGCACCGCCGTCGGGCATCGGGAGCCAGCCGACGAAGTCGGTGAGCCAGCAGTAGGCGAAGCTCTTGAGCTCGGGGTTCTCGTGCAGGAAGTAGTCGATCTCCCACGCCTCGTCGCCGATCACCAGATCGTAGGGCTGGTCGGTGATCAAGTCGTGGAAGACCATGAAGTCGGCGACCAGGATCTCGTCCATCCGCCGCCACGCCTGGAAGCACTGCAGCCGATGCTCGCCGCTTTCCGATTCGATGTGCGCCGACTCGCAGGCCAGAAGACTGCTGGCCGGGTGCACACGCTCCCCGGCATCCTCGAGCATCCGGGTGACCGGATGCTGGGCGAGCCAGTCGATTTCCAGATCGGGATGATGGCGGCGCAGCTCGGAGGCGATCGCGATGTCGCGCCGTGCGTGGCCGAGCCCGATCGGCGAGGAGACGAACAGTGCCCGGCGGCGCCGATGCCGCGCACGGGCCCAGCCCACCGGCCGGGATCGGGGCGGCGCTAGTTTGCTCGCGAAGGCACGTATCAGGAGGTTGACCCGCACGGGATCGCGGGCGAGCGGGAGGTGGCCGGCGCCCTCGAGGATCACGAGCTCGCCTCTCGTACTGCTGGCCAGAGACTGCGCCCTGGTCAGCGGGCTGATGCGGTCGTCGCTGCCATGTATGACAAGTGTGGGGACCGACACGCGCTCCGCCCAGTCATGCGCCGCGTCCGGGCCGAGGACTGATTGCGCGTCAGTCAGGAGCACTTCGGGGGTTGTCTCGGCCGCCCAGCCCACGCAGTCCTCGTACGGCTTGGTCGAATGCGGCTCGGGAAAGCATTCGCGGAAGAAGAACTCCGCGAAGTCCGCATAGTTGTCCTGCCAGTACCAGGCGTTGAGACGCTGCCAGCGCTGGGGATCGGCAGGGCAGGGGTCGAAGAAACGCTCGGTTGCGGTGGCACGCTCGGCATGGTCAGGTTCCAGGCCCAGCGCCGGGCTGATGAGAATGGCACCGAGCACCCGGTCGGGGTAGTCCGCTGCCAGCTTGAGTGACTCCAGGGCGCCCTGCGAGAGGCTGACGAACACGGCGCGATCGGTGCCGGTGGCGTCCATCACCGCCAGGGCCTGGCCTGCGACCGCGGCCACCCCGTATGCCTTCGGGTCAGCGCTCCGATCAGACCTGCCATTGCCGGGGCGGTCGAACGTGATCACCCGGAAATGGTGCGCCAGGTACGGTACCTGCAGCTTCCAGAAGCGACTGTGGATGATCGTCCAGGCGGGCAGGAGCAGCAATGTGGGCGCGCCATCACCGAACACCTCGTAGCCGATCTTCACTCCGTCGCACTGGACGTACCCTTCGACATCCGGTTGCCGTGCGCGCACCAACGCACCCCCTCAATCACCGCCCGGGTCAGGCCCGGGCCATCGAACACAATGTTGAACAGCGAGCAGGATCTCGTCCATCCGCCGGATGGCCTGGAAGACGTGCAAGTCATGCTCGGCCGACTCGGACTCGATGTGCCCGGACTCGCTCGCCAGCTGGGCGCTGGCAGGGTGGACGCGCTCACCGCGCGCTTCCAGCACGGTGGTCACGGGGGTGCTGGGCGAGCCAGTCGATTTCCAGGTCAGGATGGAGCTTGCGCAGTTCGCCGGCGATCGCGACGTCGCGCTGGGCGTGGCCCAGGCCGAGGGGTGAGGAGATGTACAGCGCTCGCCTGCGGCGCGAGCGGCCCCGGCGCCAGCGAGCCAGGGGCCGCGCCGGGCACGCGAAATCACGGACGATGAGGTTCGTCGCTACCGGGTCACGCAGGTGTGGCGTATGGCCGGAGCCCTCGAGCGTGATCAGTTGCGCACCTGGGATCGCATCAGCCACGGCGGCTCCGCCCGCCGGGCCGACGATTGCATCCTCCGTCCCCTGGATGACCAGCGTCGGGCATCGAACATGCGCGCAGAGCCGGAGCACGTGTTTCCGGTCGTTGAACCATTCCGCGTCGATACCGCCGACGACCGTCTGCGGGTCGGTCTGCAGGCCCCACTCGATCGCGTCCTCGATTTGCTTGGTTGAGTGCGGCTCGGTGAACGTCTGCGTGAAGAAGAACTCGAGGAATCCGGGCCAGTCGCGCAGCCAGTAGTGGCGGTTCCACTTCGCCCAGCCCTCCAGTGTCGCGGGCTCCTCATCGAACGGGTATGGGCCTTCCTCATCGGCGGGCTCGCCGGTCAGATACAGGTCGGGCGCGATCAGCACCAGGCCCGTGACCCGCTCGGGATGCGTGGCGGCGAGGAGCAGGTCCTCTCCGGAACCGCACCACGACACGACCACCACGCGCCCCGCGTCGACCTTGTCGAGCACCGCTAGTGCGTCGTCCGCGGTAGCGCGCCGGTCGTAGGCGCGTATGTCGCCGGGGCGGTCCGATCGCCCGTTGCCGCGCCGGTCGAATGTCACCACCCGGCAGTGGCGGGCGAAGTAGGGAACTTGGCACTTCCACGCTCGCGAGTGGACGATTTCCCAGGTCGGGAAGAGCAGGACGGTGGGCTCGCCGGTCCTATATACCTCGTAGAAGACCCGCACACCGTCGCGTTCCGCGTAGCCCTCGGCGTCGGGGTAGCGCGCCCGTGTCTGCTCGCGCCGGGCGGCACCTGGCGCGTCAACCTGACGTGCCAGGTTCGCTACGGGCCGTCCAGTCGTGGTCATGGGCGCGCTTCGAACACGAGGTTGAACGGTGTCTCCGCTACTCGGCGGAAGCTGGTGAAGCCGCCCGCCCCGACGACGTCCGCGATCCTCGCCTCGCCGGCCTGCGCACCGAGCGCAAGCCCGACCTCCTGCGAGAGCGAAGCCGGCGTGCACAGCAGCGTGGAGAAAGCGTAATAGGCGCGTCCCACGGGATTGAGGTTCTCCTCAACCCGGTCGCCGGCGTACGGCTCCACGATCATCCAGGTGCCGTCGGGCTTAAGCGTGCCGCGGACGTGGCGCGCGGCCCCAACGGGGTCTCCCATGTCGTGCAGGCAGTCGAACATGGTCACCAGATCGTAGCCGGTGCCGCTGTAGGCTGCCGCCGGGGCGGTTTCGAAGCGGACTCGCGCGGCGACGCCGGCCTCCTGAGCGCAGCGACGCGCTGTCTCGACTGAGCCGTCGTGGTAGTCCGAGCCGACGAAGGTCGAGTTCGGAAACGCCTGGGCCATCATGATCGTGGATGCGCCGTAGCCACAGCCGACGTCGGCGACGAGTGCCCCCCGCTCCAGCTTGGCCACGACTCCGTCGAGTGCAGGCAGCCACCCGGAGGTCAGGTTCGCGTTGTAGCCGGGCCGGAAGAAGCGCTCGCAGCCCTCGTGGACGTCGTGGACGTGCTCGTGCCAGCCGAACCCGACGCCGCTGCGCGCCGCCTCGATGATCTTGAGTGAGTCGAGCACCGAGCCCAGGGCGATCTGGAAGAACCCGGGCAGGTAGGCGGGGCTGTCCGGATCGGTGAGCGCCACCGCCTGCTCCGGTGGCAGCGTGTAGCGGCCGCTGTCGGGGTCGTACTCGACATAGCCGCCGGCCGCCTGGGCGTTCAGCCATTCGCGAACGTAACGCTCGGCGGTACCGGTGCGCTGGGCCAGTTCGCCGGCCGCGAGCGGGCCAACGTTGGCCAGCGCCCGGTAGAGGCCGAGCTTGTCGCCCATCACCACCAGCGCCGCGTTCAGGGTGGCGCCGACCTCATCAACCGCGCGGAATACAAACTGCTGGAGCTTGTCCCTGTCGATCTCGACGGCTTGCTCAACGGTGCTCACGATGGACCTCCCTGGGTCGGGTTTTGAGCGAGCGTATGTTCGCGATGGCCGGTTTCGCTTCCAGGGGGCACCTAGTCCTGGGCCTGCGGCTATACCGTCTCGCACCGGGTGCCTAGAATCACGGCATGCTGGTTGGCCGCGCCGTTGAGCGGCAGGAAATCGAGCAAGCTCTCGCCCGGGCGCGAGCTGGCGCGAGCGCGACGCTCGCGCTGGTCGGCGAACCGGGGATCGGCAAGACGGCACTGCTCGACTACGCCGCCGGGTGCGCGGCGGGGATGCGGCTACTGCGCGCGCGCGGCATCGAGTCGGAGGCGCAGATCCCGTTCGCGTCCCTGCTCGAACTGATCCGCCCGGCTTTGGTGATGCTCGACAAGATTCCGGGGCCCCAGGCGATCGCGCTCGAAGCCGCGCTCGCGCTGCGGCCAGGGGCGGCGCAGGAGCGGTTCGCGGTCGGTGCCGCCACGCTCAGCCTGCTTGCGGCCTACGCGGAGCAGGCTCCGCTGGCGGTGCTGGTCGACGATGCCCACTGGCTGGATGGATCGAGCGCGCAGGCGCTGCTGTTCGCCTTCCGCCGGCTGGTGGCCGACCCGATCGCAGTCATTGTCGCCGTTCGTGGGGGCGAGCCTTCGTTGCTCGACGGTGCCGACCTGCCAGTGCTGCAGGTAGGCGGCCTGACCAGCGACGAGGCGGCAAAGCTCGTGCGGGGGCTGGCGCCCGACGCGGCCAGGCAGCTGCACCGGGCCACGGCCGGGAACCCGCTCGCGCTGCTCGAGCTCGCATCCGACGCAGATGACCTGGCGCTCGCTCCCGACGGTGCCCCTGTCCTTGTCCCCGCGAGGATCTCACGCGCGTTCCTGCACCGAGCTGGCAGGCTCGGCCAGGCCGCCCAGCAGGCTCTGGTCCTTGCCGCGACCAGCGACACCGGCGATCTGCCGATGCTCGAGCGGGCCGCGGCCCCCCTTGGGATCGACCTGTCGGCGCTGGCCACCGCGGAGAGCGCGGGACTGGTCACGCTGCGCGCAGGCGCTGTGGAATTCCGCCATCCGCTGGTCCGGTCGGCGATCTACGCCGATGCGCCCGCTGATCAGCGGCGTGCCGCGCACCGGGCGCTCGCTGCCGCCCTGCCCGACCGGGACATCGACCGTCGTGCCTGGCACCTTGCCGCCGCGGCGGTCGGGACCGACGCATCAGCGTCGGCGGCGCTCGAGCAGGCGGGCGCCCGTAGCCGGGAACGGAGCGCGTACGCGACCGCGGCCGCTGCATTCGAGCGGGCTGGACGCCTCGCGGCCGATGGCGAGCGGTGCGTGCGGCTACTGTGGCAGGCGGCCGAATCGGGGTGGCTCGCCGGTCTCACTGGCCGCGCTGTCGCGCTGCTTGAGCAGGCCCGTGCGTCGACCAGCGACCCCTTGCTGCTGGTCGAGATCGATCAGCTCGCGGGCCACATCGCGACCCGCTGCGGACCGGTGATGCGCGGCCATGCGATCCTGACGGCGGCGGCGGAGCGAGCCGATCCCGAGCGAGCCGTCGCGATGCTCGCCGATGCTGCTAGCGCCTGCTTCTACGCGGGAAACCCGGCCGCGATGCTGTCGGCCGCCGAGCGAGCGCGAGCGGCGTTGCCCGAAAACCCTTCGGCACGTGCCCGCTTCCTGGCCGCGATCGCAGTCGGGATGGCCCGGATCCTCGGCGGTGACGCAGCAGTCGGCGCGGAAGCAGTTCACGAGGCGATCACGCTCGCCGAGAGTTCCGCCGATCTGGGTGACGACCTCCAGCTGATCCCGTGGCTCGCGATCGGGCCGCTGTTCCTGCGCGAAACCGGCGCCGGACGCTCGCTGCTCGAGCATGCGCTGCGCACCGCCCGGGCACGCGCCGCCGTTGGCGCGCTCCCGTTCGTGCTCAACCTGATCGCCCGCGATCAGGCCACCACCGACCGCTGGGCGATCGCCACGGCCACGTACCAGGAAGCGATCTACCTGGCACGCGAGAGCGGGCAGCAGACCGAGCTGACGTTTGGCCTGGCGGGGCTTGCCTGGTTGCAGGCGCGCCGCGGCCGAGAGCAGGAGTGCCGCGCCTGCGCCGCCGAAGCGCTCGACCTCTGCCATGAGCTCGGGACACAGCTCCACGAGATCTGGGCGGTAGCGGCGCTCGGCGATCTCGAGCTCGGTCTCGGCGACGCCGCCGGTGCCGCCGGGCACTTCGAGCAGGTACAGCAGCTACTGCACGACCTTGCGATCACCGACACCGATCTCTCGCCCGCGGCAGAGCTCGTCGATGCCTACACCCGGCTCGGCCGTAACGCCGAGGCGCAGCGGGTCGCCGCCCAGTTCACAGCCGCGGCGAGTGACAAAGGGCAGCCATGGTCGCTCGCCCGCGCCCTGCGTTGCCGCGGGCTGCTAGCGGCGGATGCCGGCTTCTCTGCGCACTTCGAGCGGGCCCTGGGCCAGCACGAGCAGACACCCGATGCATTCGAGGCAGCGCGCACGCGGCTGGCGTACGGGGAGCGCCTGCGGCGGGCCCGGAACCGAGTTCTGGCCCGCGAGCAGCTCCGCGCCGCCGTGGATGTGTTCGAGCGCCTCGACGCCCGCCCCTGGGCCGATCGGGCCCGTACCGAGCTCGCGGCCACGGGCGAGACTCGCCGGCGGCGGGAGCCGGGCATGATCGACGAACTGACGCCCCAAGAGCTGCAGATCGCGCTCCTGCTCACAGCAGGAAAGACAACACGGGAAACCGCGGCCGCGCTGTTTCTCAGCCCGAAGACCGTCGAATACCACCTCCGCCACGTCTACCAAAAACTCGGCATCCACTCTCGTGACGAGCTCGCACAAACGCTCGCCGTGCCAACGCCCCAAACGTGCGAACTGGGCAGCCCGGCGCGCAGCTGACACGTAACAAGCACTAGCCGGCCGCCCGGCACGCGACCGGACTCGACGACTTGATGTCCGCGGTGGTCCCGCAGTTTCCCCAGGGCGACAGGGGCGCACGTCACCAACGCCAACGGCTTCGCGCCACCCCCAGTGACGGCGGCTGGCTTGCCCCAGATCCGTGCCTCGCGGGCCTGCGCCAAGCCCCAAACCTATGATCCCGGACTCATGACCTCTTGCATATCGTGAAAGCCCTGCCCCTACCGCCAGGTAGGCGGACACTTCACGTTCCCGCAGGTCAGCAATCCGGCCCCCAGCAGGTGTGCCCCTCAAAATGCCCCTCGGGGCTGACCTGATCATCGGTAAGCTTTTCGAAATGTGTTCACGACCTGGTGGAGCTATGGGGATTCGAACCCCAGACCTCTTGCATGCCATGAAGTCCGGGGTCAGCCCGCCACCTGCGCTAACGCGCCGTGGCCAGCCAAAACAGCGACCCGGAACAACGCAGAGCGACACGGAACAACGCCCGCAGACGCCCATCTGCTACCCAGACCGCTACCCTAATCAAAGCTAACGAGCCGGCCGTCCGGCAGACTCGGGTCCGGTAGCCGCCGGCAGGTGAGCACTTTTTAACCCAGGGCCCCTCGGGAAGCCCTACCCACAGATCGTGCCCCTGTGGGGCTCGACTACTCGATCTGGCCTGGCAGGGCAGTCTTGCGGGCTGGGATCATCGCTGAGTGATCTTCTCGGTGGTCTGCCTGCTCGCATGCCGTCTGCTCGGCTGCCTGATGGTGCTGGCCCGGCGTGAGGCGTCCAGGGATGCCGAGCTCCTGGTGCTCCGGCACGAGAACGCGGTGCTGCGCCGCCAGATCGGCCGGGTCCGCTGCCAGCCGGCCGGCCGGCCGGCTGTGGCTCGCGGCACTGCCCCGGCTGATCCCCCGGCACCGGTGGGCCGAGGTATTCGCGGTGACCCCGGCAACGCTGCTTACCTGGCACCGGCGGCTGGTCACCCGCAGATGGGACCACACGAACCGGCGGCGGCCCGGCCGGCCGTCCACGGCAGCCGCGATCCGCAAGCTCGTGATCCGCATCGCGACAGACAACCCGACGTGGGGACACCGGCGGGTGCAAGGCGAGCTCGCCAGGCTCGGCCACCCGATCGCCGCCGCCACGGTGTGGCAGATCCTGCACGATGCCGGGATCGATCCCGCACCCCGCCGCAAAGGGCCGACGTGGAAGCAGTTCCTGACCGCGCAGGCCCGCGGCATCCTCGCGGTCGATTTCGTCCACGTGGACACCGTGCTCCTGCAGCGCGTCCACGCCCTGATCATCATCGAGCACGGCACCCGCCGCGCTCACCTGGCCGGCCTCACCGCGAACCCCGACGCCGCGCGGACGACACAGGCAGCGCGCAACTTCCTGATGAACCTCGGCCAGCGCGCGGCTTCAGTCAGGTTCCTGATCAGGGACCGCGCCGGCTAGTTCACCGGCTCCTTCGACGCCGTGTTCCAGGCGGAAGGCATCACGATTCTGGCCAGCCCGCCCCAGGCGCCGAGAGCGAATGCGATCTGCGAAAGGATCATCGGTACCCTGCGCCGTGAGGTCCTCGACCGGTCGCTGATCGTCAATGAGCACCATCTGCGGCAGGTGCTGACCGAGTACCTGCGGCATTACAACACCGCCCGGCCGCACCGTGCCCTCGGCCAGCCCGCACCGGCTCAAGCTCACACCCGGCCACCGCAGATCAACCTCGCCGAGCACC
>JBKQMG010000140.1:0-13285 GCA_052146815.1 Streptosporangiaceae bacterium
CGCTGCTACCGAGATCGTCCGAAGGCGGTTCCCGCGAGCTGCCCAGATGACACTTGAGGGCTCCGGTCATCTGCACTGGCTGCAGAACCCTCCCGGCTACGCGAACGCACTTCAGCAGTTCTACGACCACGCACGCCACTCCCGCCAGTAGCCGGCCCCGGAGGCTTCCGGCCCGGCACGGATTGCCTGAATCTGAGCGTCACCGGCTGGACGTGCCAATGAGGTGGCCGCGCGCATATCGAGGCGGGACACGGATCGTGAAGTAACAACCGGCGCCAACCACGGAGCGTTACCAGCAGGTGTCCTGCTCCAGCGCCGAATACGCACCGTCTGTCGGTGGCGAGTTAGCTGGACGGTGCGGTACAGAACGGCGAGTTCTGGGCGGTGCGCAGCCTCGAGAGCGAAGGGCTGGTCACCACGCGACCGGGCCGAAGTGCAGTGGTCACCTCGCTGGATCCGGGCGACCTGGCCGCGGTCGCCGCGGTCAGGGGATCAAGACGAGCTTTCCGCGGACGTGGCCGCCGTGACTGACGCGGTAGGCCTCGGTGGCGCGGTCGAACGGGAACGTCTGCACCTTGATCACGAGGTTGTTCTGTGCCAGCAGTCCGGCGACCTCAGCCAGCGCCTGCATGGGCCTGCTGTCCGCGCCGCCACCGGTCACCCGGGCTCCAGCCTGACCGGCTGCGAAGTTGGCGATCGACAATACCCGGGACGGCTCGGATACCAGGCTGATCAGCTCATCGATCGGGGTCTTGCCCGCAACATCGAACACCGCGTCCACCCGCCCGCCGGCAGCGGCCCGGACGCGGGCGACCACGCCCTCGCCGTGAAGCACGGGGAACGCCCTGATCTCCCGCAGGTAGTCCTGGCTGGCCTCGCTCGCGGAGGCGATCACCCTCGCCCCGCGGGCCACCGCCATCTGCACGGCGACCGCTCCCACGCCGCCCGCGCCACCGTCGACGAAGATCGTGTCACCGGCCTTGACGCCGAGCAGGCGAAGACCGCGTTCGCTGGTCTCGCCGGCCACGCCGGCCGCAGCTGCCACCGCCCAGCCGGTGGACGGCGGCTTGGCCGCCCAGGCGTCCAGCACGGCGTACTCGGCCTGAGTGTTCTGGCCGCGGCCGAACACGTCAGCACCCACGGAGACTCCCGTGACCCCCTCACCGACCTCGTCCACCACGCCGGCGGCGTCGTATCCGAGATAACCCGTACCGGCCAGGGGCTGGCCATCGGACATGGCCCCGGCCAGCAGCTTCCAGTCGGCCGGGTTAACGCTGGCCGCCCGCACAGCGATCCGGATCTGCCCCGGCCCCGCGTGCGGACCAGGAGCGTCTCCCCATGTGAGGACCTCGGGACCTCCGTAAGCCGTAAACTGCAGCGCTCGCATGCAACAGTCCTCTCCAGGTCGGCAGGGTGAGCCCGGCCCTTCCCCGGGGGCGGGCAGCAGCAGCCGCGGCAGTTGCCCGGCACCACAAACAGGGTCCCGGCTAACCCTATTCCTGGCCGGGCGGCCCGACCGGGGCAGTCCCGGTCGACCAGCCCGCCCCGGGTCCTTCGACGATCGCGCGCGGACTGAGATCCGCAATGCACGCGCCGTACTCACGGCACGCAGAGGCACAATCGGATTAGGTGGTGCGCCGCGGCTGCCTGGATCACGCGATGCTGGCGGGCTCGGCGCCCCGCGCAGCCGGGGTGCCCGCTGACCCGCCGGCCGGGGATAAGGCTGCGGCTCATCAGGAAGACGGTGACGATGACCCGGTGATCAACGGCGATCGCGCTCGCAGATCAACCTGATCTGCGCGGCGGCCGACCCACGGTCGAGACGCAGTCTGGGCGAGCAGAACGACGGGTCAGTGCGCTTACAACTGGTGGTCCGCCATCGTGTCGCGAACCGGAAATCCTGTGTTTCGGGATGACGATCGGCCAACCCTGCGTGCATGACTATGCATAACCACTCGGTACCAGAACGCACGCTTCTGCCGGAGCAAGCCATGATCAACTTGACAAGGATCACCGGCATAATGCCGCGAGTAGCACGGTCGTACGCTGCTAGCTGAGGCCGAGCCGTCCGAAGCCGCAGTACCCGGGGACCGCGCGCGCCGCGGCGGTCGCGGCAACGGTCAGGAGATGGCGGCCTGCACCAGCTCGATGACCCTTTTCTCCACGGCAGGGCTCCACTCCTGGAGCGCGTACGACACCGGCCACATGTCGCCGTCGTCGAGGTTCGCGGCCTCCTGGAAGCCCAGGGTGGAGTACCGGTAGCTGAACTTGCCCGCGTCCTGGGAGAAGACGACGACCTTGCCGTCCGCGTTCGTGCAGGCGGGCATCCCGTACCAGGTCCTGGGCGACAACTCGGGGGCGGTCGCGGTCACCGTCACATGCACGCGCTCGGCGAGCGCGCGATCCTCCGGCGCCATCTCCGCGATCTTGTCGAGGACCGCCTGCAGGCCGTCGGCTTTCCTGGCGCCCTTCTTGCCCTCGGCGCGCAGCTCGGCGGCGCGCTCCTTCATCGCGGCACGCTCCTCGGCGCTGAAGCCGCCGGACTCGGCCCTGGCATTCTTCCCGGGCATTCGCGGGCTTCCCTTCCTGGCGCGCAGGGGCTCGGCATCATGCCGCCCCTCCGTCGAAAGGCCAGGCAAGTGGCGGCCCCCTTCACTCACGGAACGTCCGGATCTGGCCGCCAAGAGGTACGTCCGCCGGCGGATACCCGACCGATGAACCAGTGGAAGCAGGTCCTTGGCTCCGAGCCACTCGCGTCCAGGTCGACGTCTCAGGCGCTGATCACGGAGGGCGATCGAGTTACCGCCACCGCCCGCGCCCGGACCCGCCTAATTGTGACTGCGCTGCGCCGGGGTGCAGGGCTCCACCGCAGACGGAGCGCAGAACTGGCGGTTCTGCACTCACGACAGGGCGGACGGCTCGGTGAGCGTGGACAGCGGAATCTCCAGCGGAGGGACCCAGGGGCGCTCCGGGCCAGGACGGTTCCAGACCCAAGCCCTTCAAACTCTGTAGCTGCAGCCATCTGGAGCTTCCTGGCCCACCGCGTGATCTTCGTCCAGTTGAGCGCGGCCACGGTCGTGAGCATGGGCAGGTGCGGTCCAGGACGAACGGCAGCCGGGATGAGCGCAAGGTCGAGCCGGAGGGTCGCTGAGCTGATCACGATGAACTCGGCGGTGTCAGCCGGGACCTCTTTCGAGAACGATGTCGCGGAGCCCAGGGTGACGAGCTGTTTATCCCACCCCCGCAGCACCGCGCGTGAGGGGAAGCCGGTGCCTGAGTAGCCGTGCCCGGTAGGCGATGTTCTGGCCGAGCGTGGAGGCTGTCGGGCATTGAGCGGCGCCCGGCACTCGTACCGGTATATTCGGTGCGCCCAGCTCGTCCACGTGTCGGTGCGCCGGGGGAGGAGCGGTGGTCCCGCATGCCGTGAGTGCCAGGCTGACGGTGAGCGCGGCTAAGAGGGTGACGGCAGCGGTCATCGGGATCTTCATCGGGTGCGCTACTTGGTGCCCTGCTGCTCGGCCTCGAAGCGCTCAACCAGTCCAGCGGCGATCCTTCCCTTGGGGCTCACCGTGATGCCCGACGCTGCAGCCCAGGCCCGGACTGCTGCTGCCTGGACGGGTGGTGGCGCCTGGCCGGCCCGAGCCCGCTGTGACTGCCTCGCCTGACCGCTGCCGGGACGCACTCGGCGTCCGTGCTCGACGTACGGGGCGAAGGCTTCTTCGAGGGCAGTGCGGTGTTTCGGGCAGAGATCAAGCTCCAGGGCGGTGCCGTCGATGCCGAAGCTAACTGGCTCACCCGGCCGCGCTTTACCCTTGCCGTCTTCGAGATCGCAGGTGATCACAGTCGTCACGTTCGTGGCCATGGTGCTCCTCATAGCAAGGGTTCGGGCCGAAGTCGAAGTCATGATCTTCCCACGGGCGTGGCCACTGCCGGGCGGTAATGAATAACCCAGCCCATGAATAAGCCCATATACCACAGCACCTGAAAACAGTGACGGAAAGTGGCCTTTCCGCAGCGTGGCTTGGTGCCGCTGCATTCGAGCGGACTTGGCGCACTTATCTCGGGCCCCAGGTCCAGGACTGCTCGTTCCGGTGCGCCCGGCCGCCCGGCGGTAGCTGCGGCGCGGTGTGCCTGTCGGCTACATTGCTCACCAGGCGCGGTCCTTCATACGGAACTTTCACTGGCTTTGGGATCCCCCATGGTGGGTTAAGAGAAAAGGGGCGTCAACGATATCTGCTGCCCCAAGTATGACCTGGAGCGAGATGCGCAAGAACATCGCCATTGTTGTGATGGGAGCGACCGTCGGCCTGTTAGTGGCGGTGCTCCCGGAAGCAGTTCAGGCGTCCCCGGTGCCGTGGCAGATCGCGACTGCACCAGCGGATGTCGGCGGCCAGCACAGCGTGTACTGCTGGGCTGCGGGCGGATGCCTGTCAGTCGGCGGCGGTCAGGCCATGACGTGGAACGGCAGCACCTGGACGGCAGTCCCGGCGCCCGCCAACAGTGACGTGGAGGCGTCTCTTGCCTATCATCCACGCGCTGTGTCGCGGTCGGCAACGTAAACGACGTGGGCGCGGCGGCCTGGCGGAACTTGTCAACCTGCATGAGGCGCCATTGCCAGGTGGCTACTGAATGATGGCTTCTTTCTGCGGCGGGTTGATCCAGGCGGTTGCGGGCAGCGCTGGCGGGGTCGGGGGCCTGGCGACGAAGCGCTCGGGATGCTGCTGGCAGGCGGCGGCCAGGATGCGGGCTCTGCGGGCACGCAGAGTAGCCCGGCGCACGGGAGGGCGCACCGCCCGGCGCGTTTCCCGCCGCTAAAAGGCTTCACGGCCGGCTGGGAGTACCGGCAGATACCGCCCGGTCAGCGGTTGAGTTGCAGAGGCCGCCGCGCTGATCGAGGCAGCGCGGCGGCATCCGTCTGACGGCTGTTTCGATGTGTGGCCCGGGGCGTGCGAGAACGGCACGCGCGAGGAGACGTCCGAGGCGGAACCAGTTCACACGTCTTCGGGCCGAAGGAGCGGTGCAGGAGAGCGAGCAGTTCAAGGGAACGATCAGTGTCGACTTTCGGGACTCGGTTCCTGACCGGGCGCCGTTCGAGGCGCCGAAGGCACCCCGACGCGGCGCCCACTGTCGTGTCCATCCTCTATCTCCACAGGATCCCTGATCACCGGGACCGTTTCGTCGCACCGCGGGGGACAGGCTGAGGGATGCCCGGGGCCGGCGTGCAGGGCCTCGGCCCTGCCGTGTGCCAACGCGGCGACGACGGGTGCCCGGCCAATTCGAGCATCGGGTATGGCCGGTTCCCCGGCCGCGGGACGCGCGCGCATCGCCGGTGCACCCTGCATCTGGAGGCTGGCGTCAGCGAGGTCCGCCAACAACCGCTATCCGGCATTATGAGCGAAGTCGATGCGAGGCAGGCCCCGGGCGGGCTGGCCGATATAATCTGATGTTGTGTTAGCCGCGTGCCATACCGCGAGTCGGTCCCGCTCAGTTCACAGTGCGGGTGGCCCGGACCGTACAGCACGAAAGTACAGCAACCGACCTGGATTCCGGGGGACTGATGCGGACGCCCTGAGACAGTGACCTGCACAGATGCACTACCGTGGACGTGTTGCCACTGTATGGCATGCAAGGAGTCCCGGGCTCGCATCCCCAATCCGTCAAGTCTGGGCATTGGAGATCTTGACGTAATCATCTTGGGTGCCGTAGGAACCAGCAGGTGTGCGACGCTCCCTATCGGTATCCTGTTCGAGTACTCGAACAGGAGGTGATTTTCGGGGCCGGGGGGAGCCAGTTGGGGGAGCCAATGGCCGAAGAGTCGGCGGAGGTCTGGAAGAGTCTGCACGGTCACTTGTCCAGGTCACTAGCCTGTCAGTGCTCTTGGAGACCCCTGCAGACCAGGGTCTTGGCTGATTTGGGAGCAGGAGGCCAGGAGTTCGAATCTCCCCATCCCGACCACGACATGCAGCTGGGCGCGGGCTGCATGCCCCGCGGCATGTGCCGCATGCCACGTGCCCGTAACGGTCACCCCTGCCGGGTGAAGTATGTCACCGCCACAGCAACCATGCTTAAATCGCCTAGCTAAGTGAGGGTCCGCGGCGAAAGGCTCGTGAGCATCGCGCTGCTGACGCGTATCCGCGTGCGTTACCAGCCTGGCCGCCGCCCGGCCGGAAGCTGAAAGGTAGAGCGCTGCTTGATATGAAATACCTCGGCCTGACGGTCAGCGACTGCGGCGGCAGGGAAGGACAGTGAGGCCGAGATGGTGATTACGGTCACATCAGAGCCGGCGCGGGATCCCGCTGCGTCAGGCAGTCCGGTACTGACGATGCCTGGTGCGCCGGTGGCGTTTCATGTGATGGCGAAGCCGACGGGCGCGGTGTGCAATCTGGATTGCGAGTACTGCTTCTTCCTGTCGAAGGAGATGCTGTATCCGGGCAGCCGGTTCCGGATGGCCGCCGACCTGCAGGAGACGTATATCCGGCAGCTGCTGGAAGCCCACGCGCGGGCACCGGAGGTGGTGGTCGCCTGGCAGGGCGGCGAGCCGACGATGATGGGCCTGGATTTCTTCCGCCGGGCCGTCGAGCTGGAGCGCCAGTACGCCAGGCCGGGGCAGCGGGTGCTGAATACGATCCAGACCAACGGGACGCTGCTGGACGACGAGTGGGGCGCGTTCCTGAAGGAGAACGAGTTCCTGGCCGGGATCTCCATCGACGGGCCGCGGGAGATGCACGACGCCTACCGGGTCGATAAGGGCGGCAAGCCCACCTTCGACCGCGTGATGCGCGGCCTGGACATGCTGAAGCGTCACGGCGTCGACTGGAACGTGCTCACTACTATCCACGCCGTCAACGGGGACCATGGCCGCGAGGTCTACCGGTTCCTGCGGGACGAGCTGGGCGCGCAGTTCATTCAGTTCATCCCGATCATCGAGCGGGCCACCGAGCAGACCCTGCCGATCGCCGACGCCGGGTGGGGGCACGGCGTCAAGGGACGCCCCCTCTATACCCAGGACGGGAACCTGGTCACGCATCGCTCGGTCGGCCCCGGGCAGTACGGCCGGTTCCTGATCGACGTCTTCGAGGAATGGGTCCGCCGCGACGTCGGCGCCGTCTACGTCCAGATGTTCGACACCGCCCTGGCGAACTTCCACGGCGAGCAGGGCGGAATGTGCGTGCACGCCGAGACGTGCGGCAGCCAGCTCGCCCTCGAGCACACCGGCGACCTTTACTCCTGCGACCATTACGTCGAGCCGGGCTACCTGCTGGGCAACATCACCGACAAGCCGATGCTCGAGCTGATCGTCCTTCCCCAGCAGCGGAAATTCGGCACGGACAAGCGCGACACGCTGCCCCGGTACTGCCGGGACTGCGACGTCCGGTTCGCCTGCCACGGCGGCTGCCCCAAAGACCGGTTCACCACCACCCCCGACGGCGAGCCCGGCCTGCACTACCTGTGCCCCAGCTACCAGCAGTTCTTCCGGCACGTCCGCGAGCCCATGCATGCCATGTCAGTCCTGCTGCGGGCCGGGCAGGCACCCGCCGAGATCATGACCGCCTACGCCAGGCAGGACTCCCGGCGCGGCCGCAATGACCACTGCCCATGCGACAGCGGCCGCAAGTGGAAACACTGCCACGGCGCCGAGCCGGCCCGTTGACCGGGGATTCCTCTTTCGGGGCCGGCGTGATGGACACTGGCCCCGCTCTCCGTCCTAGTCGCCGGTGCCTTCGCGCTAGCATCAGGCCTGTGCTCAGTATCGGCGGGCAGTCGCGGGGGCGCGGCGCCGCGAAAGCGCCGCCGTGATGATCATCATCGTGGCCGGGGTGTCCGGCAGCGGCAAGTCGACGGTTGGCGCCCTGCTGGCCGGCCGGCTCGGCTGGGCCTTTGCGGACGGTGATTCCTTCCATCCGGCCGCCAACGTGACCAGGATGGCCGCCGGAATACCGCTGACCGACGATGACCGGTGGCCGTGGCTGGCGGCGATCGGCGCCTGGATGGACGAGCAGGCGGCCGCGGGACACTCGGCCGTCGTGGCGTGTTCCGCACTCAAGCGGGCCTACCGTGAGGTGCTCCTGAACGGGCGCCCTGAAGCCCGGCTGGCCTTCCTCGACGTCGGCCACGACATGGACGCGACGCGCCTCACGGCCCGGCACGGGCATTTCTTCCCGCCCAGGCTCCTGGACAGTCAGTTCGATGACCTCGAAGTACCGCGTCCGGAAGAGGGCGCACTGGTAGTGCCCGCTAACGGCACGCCCGAGGAACTCGCTGGCGCGATCGCCGACGGCCTCGGCCTGACGGCGGCGAAAGGCGGCCGCGCCGCGCCTGGCCCGGCCTAGGGAAGGCCGCTCCGCCGGCCGGGACTGAGCTCGTGGCTGTGTCGCTGGGCCTGCCGCTGTGTCGTCGGCGGTGGCGCAGTTCCCGCTTTCGGTTCACCCGCAATGGGTGATGCCGAAGATCGCCAAGCGGCAAATGCTGTATCTGCCCTGGGGCACGGCAGCGTACCTGGGTGCCTAAGGAACCTTGCTGCCCAAAAGGAGCACGAATGTCGTTCGCCAGCTCGTCGTATCCATTGCTGGATCTGTTCTGGACGCTCCTCGAGTTTTTCCTGTGGGTGATCTGGATTTGGATCCTGATCATGGTGTTCATCGATATCTTCCGCAGTCACGACCTGTCCGGCTGGGCCAAGGCCCTGTGGTTCCTGTTCGTGCTGTTCATTCCGCTCATCGGCGTGCTGGTCTACCTGATCGCGAGGGGCGGCTCCATGCACGAGAGGTCGATGCAGCGAGCGCAGCAAGAGGACACCGCAGCGCGCCAGTACATTCAGCAGGCCGCGTCGCAGACGCCCGCGAGCACAGCCGACCAGCTGGCGAAGCTGGCTGATCTTCGCGACCGGGGAGTCATCTCGCCGGAGGAGTTCGACCGGGAGAAGGCCAAGGTCCTCGCCTGATCAGGTCGGCATAGGCCCCTGCGGGGGGCACGTCGGCGCCAGGTGCTGGGGGCAGCACCGGGCGCCGACTGTCGTTTACACCAAGCGTGAACAGGAGACGGAACCATGACTCACGCCGCTGCCGAGTCCACGGAAGACCATGCGGCTGCCGTGCGGCGGCGGTACCTGATCCGCTTCGAGGAGGATACGCTCAAGTCCCGGCCCTTGTGGGTCCGGCTGATTATCGAGTTCCTCGGCACGTTCCTGCTGGTGACCGTCGCCGCGGGCGCGGGCGTGATCAACATGTACGCCGGCGGCAGCCCGGTCACCCGCGCCGCCGCGGTGATCGCGCCCGGCGCGCTGGTGATGGCCCTGATTTACGCCTGGGGGCCGCTCTCCGGCCTGCACATCAATCCGGCGGTCACTTTCGCGTTCACCGCCCGGCGGGTGTTCCCGGTGCACTGGGTGCTGCCCTACTGGGCGGCGCAGTTCGCCGGCGCGATCTGCGGCGCGCTGTTCCTGCAGGTGGTCTTCGGCCATGTCACCGCGGGCGGAAACTACCCGATCGCCAAGCCCGGCGGCGACTGGCGGGCGTTTGTCATGGAGATCGTGCTGACGACCATCTTGGTCAGCGTCATCCTGAACACGGCGACGGGAGGCCGCAGCATCGGCCATAACGCCGCGATCGCGGTCGGATCGACCGTGGCGCTGCTCGGACTGTTCGCCAGCCCCATCAGCGGCGCGTCAATGAATCCCGCCCGCACGCTCGGCCCCGACATCGTTGGCGTCCACTTCACCGGCTGGTGGGTGTACGTCTTCGGCGACCTGATCGGAGCCGCGATCGCGGTCGTGATCATCATCATGGTCCGCGGCGTGCCCGACAAGGACGAGATGGAGGCGGCCGAAGGCACCGCGCTACCGCTCTGACCGCTCGCCCGCCGGACGGCCATCGGCCAGCGCGGCCGCCGGCACCGGGCCCAGGGAGACCGCGCCGCCGTCCCCGGCAGCCGGCGCGCGACCGGCGCGGCGGTCAGCCCGTACAGGGTCACCGTCGCGACGATCACCACGAACGTGGCCGGGAGGATCTCGGCGGCGCCGCCGACGCCCTTGGCGACCAGGCCCGCCGAGAACGTGGTGGCCGTGGCGGCCGCCACGATCCCGCGCGGGGCCATCCAGCCCACGAACGCGCGCTCGCCTTTCTGCAGGTCGGTCCTGATCGTGGCGGCGAATGCGACGAGGGCCTGGCCGCGATGACCAGGACCGCTACCAGGGCAAGCGTGCGAAGCACCAGGTGGCGCAGCGAATGCGGTGTCACCGTCGCCGAGATGGAAATGAACAGAACGCCGATGATCAGCTGCACGAGCGTCTCGAAGAAAGGCCGGCGCGCCGGCAGGTCAAAGCCGCGCTGATTAGCCAGCGAGAGGCCCATGAATATCGCCGCGATAAGCCCGGTGTCGTCGTAGAGGATCACCGCCACCGACAGCGACACCCCGCGGCTCGAACGCCGGGCCGAGCAGCTTCTCCGGGTTGATGTCGGTCGTCAGCGCGCCCGCGATGAAGCCGGTCGGCAGCAGCACGATGAGCGCGGGGTGCGCAGCCTGCTGGCGAGCACCTGCGATCCCACAGCGAGGACGAGGATCAGGCCGACCCCGAGGAGAATATGGTTTGTCGTCACGCAAGCCGCCGGTAAAACAAAGTACTCCCGCAATTAACCGGCCGTTCATGTATCGCGGCCGCGGGCTCGCGTTCGGCCCCGGTCAGACACTCGACCCGGCAATCGTCTGTCACCTGTCAAAGGTGAGCGAAGCCGAGGCGGGAATCACCCGGCTTAGGTGATGAGCTAATCAGGCCGGACGGATAGAAAGAAGCTGGGGCCGGAGGCGCATGGCGCGCCAGGGCTCTAGCGCGTTGCGGTATGAGGTCGGCGTCTCGCCGGCTTTACGGCCGGCGCCACACGTGACTTTGCGGTACATCGAGGCGACAGGGGACGGCAGTGGGTGCTGAGCGGGATCGGGTAGCAGGGTTCGGGCGGCTGGAGGACGGGCTGCGGCAGGCGGGGGAGTGGTACCAGTGGGGCCCCTACGTCAGCGAGCGGCAGTGGGGCACCGTCCGCGAGGACTACAGCGCCAACGGGGAGGCGTGGGACTACCTGCCCCACGACCATGCGAGATCGCGCGCCTACCGGTGGGGCGAGGACGGCATGGCCGGGTTCTGCGACGTGGAGCAGCGGCTGTGCCTGGGCCTGGCTTTGTGGAACGGCAAGGACCCGATCCTGAAGGAGCGGCCGTTCGGCCTGACCGGGGCGCAGGGCAACCACGGCGAGGACGTCAAGGAGTACTGGTGGTATCTCGACGCGCTGCCGAGTCATGCGTGGAACCGCTGGCGGTATCACTATCCGCAGGCCGCGTTCCCGTATCAGGACCTTATTGACCAGAACAGGTCGCGTAGCCGCGAGGAGCCCGAGTACGAACTGCTGGATACCGGGGTGTTCGATGAGGACCGGTACTGGATCGTCGAGGTGCATTACGCCAAGGCCAGCGCCGACGATCTGCTGATGGCCGTGCAGCTGACCAACGCGGGCCCCGAGCCCGCGACGCTGCACGTGCTGCCGACCACCTGGTTCCGCAACACCTGGTCCTGGGACACCGGCGTGCCCAAGCCGGCGATGCGGGCGGTGGGTGACTCGGCAATAGGGATCGATCATCCCTTCATTGGCCCGATGGAGCTGCTGGCCGGCCCTGCCCCAGACGGGGCACTGCCAACCGCGTTGTTCTGCGAGAACGAGACCAACGAACAGCGGCTATTCGGCGCCGCGCCGGTGACGCCGTACCCGAAGGACGGCATCAACGACCACGTGGTCAGCGGCGCGGCCACCGTGAACCCGGATCGCACGGGCACCAAGGCGGCGTTCTGGTACCAGGTGACGGTACCAGCCGGCGAGACCGCCGAGCTGCGGCTGCGGCTGCGGCAGCCGCCGATCAAGGCGCCACGGGGAAAGGCGAACTCCCCGCTCGGCGCCCAGTTCGACCAGGTCATCGCCCAGCGGCGGGCCGAGGCTGATGAGTTCTACGCCGAGCTCACCCCGGCGGGGGCGTCCGCCGACGAGGCGATGGTGATGCGGCAGGCGTTCGCCGGGATGCTGTGGAGCAAGCAGCTATTCTACTACGACGTGGCCCGCTGGCTGGACGGGGACCCGACGCAGCCGACGCCCCCGGCGCAGCGGCTGACCGGGCGGAACTCGCGGTGGCGCAACTTCGACGCCTTCGACATCATGTCGATGCCCGACAAGTGGGAGTACCCGTGGTACGCGGCATGGGACCTGGCGTTCCACTGCGTCGCCCTGGCGCACGTGGATCCGGCGTTCGCCAAGTACCAGCTCATCTTGCTGTGCCGGGAATGGTTCCAGCATCCAAACGGCGCACTGCCCGCTTATGAGTGGGACTTCGGTGACGTGAACCCGCCGGTTCAGGCGTGGGCTGCGGTCGAGGTCTTCGCGATCGACGGCGCTCGGGATATCAACTTCGTCAGCCGGATCTTCGACAAGCTGCTGGTCAACTTCACCTGGTGGGTCAACCGGGAAGATGCCGAGGGCAACAACCTGTTCGAGGGCGGCTTCCTTGGCCTGGATAACATCGGCCCGATCGACCGCTCGCACCTGCCGGTCGGCGGCCTCCTGGAGCAATCCGACGCGACGGGCTGGATGGGCTTCTACGCGATCGCCATGGCCTCCATGGCCGTGATCCTGAACCGGTCCGGCCAGCGGCCGGGCATGGATCTTGTGCTCAAGTTCCTCGAGCACTTCGCCGCCATCACCGATGCGCTCGAAGGTCTCGGGCTGTGGGACGAGACCGACGGGCTCTACTACGACAGGCTCATGACCCAGAGCGGGGAAGCCATTTCGATGAAGGTCCGGTCGATGGTGGGAATCATCCCGATCCTGGCCGCCGCGGTCATCGACGAGAATGACCTTCAGATCTCGCTCACGGTCGGCAAGCAGTTCGCAGACTTCCTGGCCCGCCGGGGCCTGGCGGACCGGGAAAAGCTCACTGAGACCGGCCTGCTGCGCGGGGAGCAAGGCCGGCAGCGGATGCTGCTTAGCCTGGCCGGCGTGGGCCGGCTGGAGAAGTTGTTCGCGAAGCTTTTCGACGAGAGCGAATTCCTGTCCCCGCATGGCCTGCGGGCTCTGTCGGCCTACCACCGCGAGCACCCCTACGTACTCGATGTCGAAGGCTTCCACTCGAGCATCGACTACGAGCCGGCCGAGTCCACCACCTCCATGTTCGGGGGGAACTCCAACTGGCGCGGCCCACTCTGGTTCCCGCTTAACTACCTGGTCATCGCTGCCCTGGAACGCTATTACCGGTT
>JBKQMG010000141.1:0-12712 GCA_052146815.1 Streptosporangiaceae bacterium
GGGCCGATGCGGTCGACCGCTGGCAGTACGGGGACCCGGCCCGGCCCGATGACCCTTCGACCGAGGCGTGGGCCGCCCTGCTCCGGGCCATCTTGTGCCGGCGGGGGACCGAGCAGATGCGCGCCGACGCGGACGAGGCCGTGCGCAGGTTCGCGGCGGGGAGCTTCGTGACGCCAGCCCCCGCGCTCCTGCAGGGGATCGCGCGCATCCTTTGCGGTGACCTCGACGGTGGCGACTTGTCCCTAGAGGATGCGGTCAGCGTCGGGGAGGCAGCCGACGCGCCCGATGATCTCGCGGTCGCGCTGTGCGAGCGATCGCTGGTGGCGATGGCACGCAGCCAATGGGACCGGGCCGAGCTCCTTGCCGACCAGGCCCGCACCGTTTTGCGCCGGGCCGGGATCGAGGAAAGCTACGTGACACCCCTCATCCGCGCGCTGCGAGCCCGCGCAGCCACGCACCGCGGGGATGTCCCGGCGGCGCGTAAGGAGCTCGTCGGTGCCCAGCACCTGCGGCCCTTGCTGACCTACGCGCTTCCCTACCTCGCCGTCCAGGCCCGGATCGAGCTGGCTCGCGTCCACCTCGCGCTCGCCGATCAGGCAGGTGCCAGGACGCTCATGCGTGAGGTCGAGGGCCTGCTTAAACGCCGGCCCGGCCTCGGGACCCTCGCCGGGGAGGCCGAGGCGCTCTGGGCCCAGCTCTCCAGGGAACGCGGTTCAAGCGTCCCCGGAGCGTCGGCGCTGACCGCTGCCGAGCTGCGCCTGCTGCCGCTGCTGGCCACCCACCTGTCGTTCCCCGAGATCGCCCAGGAGCTGTTCCTGTCCCCCTCCACGATCAAGTCGGAGGCGATGGCGGTCTACCGCAAGCTGGGGGTCTCCTCACGGAACCAGGCAGTCACCCGGTCCCGAGAGCTCGGCCTCCTGGAGGGGTAAGGACCGGTCTTCATCCGATCAGGTGGATGAAACTCGCCCCGGCACGAGGTGGACTGGTGCCCAACGGCGAGCGGAGGTCTATAGGCAAGGGCCGCACGTAGCCGGATCGATAGCGCAGACGAATAAAGGGACTGGAGTCAAGATTCCAGCGATTTCCGGCAACACAGGAGGTCACGATGACGTCGTCAGCAACCCAGCCAGCCAGCGGAACGGGCGGGCACCGCGCGGAAGGCCACGGTTATGGCCTGGTCCTGTTCGCGTCGGTGCTGCTGGTGATCATCGGCTGCTTCAACCTGATCTACGGCATCGCCGCGATCGCCAACTCGCACGTGTTCACCGCCAACGCGCACTACGTGTTCGGCAGCCTGCGCACCTGGGGCTGGATCACGCTGATCATCGGCGTCTTGCAGCTGCTGGCCGCGGCCGGCGTGCTGGCCGGCAACCAGGCGGCACGCTGGTTCGGCGTGGCCGTGCTGGGGCTGAACGCCATCGACCAGATGTTCTTCATCCCCGCCTACCCGTTCTGGTCCCTGATGATCATCGCGATGGACGTAGTCGCGCTGTACGGGCTGTGCGCCTACGGCAGCCACGCGAACCTGGAAACCGCCTAGGACCGCACGGTGCGCGACATCGGGCGGTACACCGACAAGATCGCAGCGCCGGCAGGTGCTGAACTGGAGGTGGGTAGAGGATGAGCGAGCCTGACCGCACGAGGCTGCCGATCCGCAGGCCGTCGTTTGGGGGGGTGGCCAACAGGACGCTGGCGGGGTCGGAGCCTGACTGGAACCTGATCGGGCACGTCGAGCCTCCGGAGGGGTCCCCGAATGTGCTGCTGGTGCTGATCGATGATGCCGGTTTCGGCAACCCCAGCACGTTCGGCGGGCCGATTGACACCCCGAACTACACGCGGATGGCTGAGGGCGGGCTGCGGTATAACCGGTTCCATGTCACGGCGCTGTGCTCGCCGACGCGGGCGGCGCTGCTGACCGGGCGGAATAGCCACACCGTCGGCGTCGGCTCGGTCGGTGAGTTCGCGGGCGGGTTCCCCGGGTATTCGGCCACCCTTCCGCGCGATTGCGCGCCGCTGCCTCGTATCTTGCGGGACAACGGGTACAGCACGGCGGCGTTCGGCAAGTGGCACCTGACGCCCGACGGGCAGCAGGGCCCGGCCGGGCCGCTCGACCGCTGGCCGACCGGATGGGGCTTTGACTACTTCTACGGTTTCCTCGGCGGCGGGGCCAGCCAGTGGGATCCGTGCCTGGCGGAGAACCAGAAGATCATCGGAACGGAGCCGGAGTACTACGACAAGGAGAACCCTTACTACCTCCCGGACGCGATGGCCGACAAGACGATCGATTGGCTGCACGGGGTCCGGGCCCAGGACGCGCACAAGCCGTTCTTCATCTACTTCTCCACCGGCTGCAGCCACGCCCCCCATCACGTGGCGAAGGCCTGGGCCGACAAGTACAAGGGCAAGTTCGACCAGGGGTGGGACAGGCTTCGGGAGGAAACCTTCGCGCGGCAGAAGGCGCTCGGCGTGATACCCGGCGATGCCGAGCTGACGGCCAGGAACGAGGCGTTCCCCGCCTGGGACGACGTGCCCGAGCATCTCAAGCCGTTCTACGCCCGCCAGATGGAGGTGTACGCGGGCTACTCCGAGAACGCCGACCACAACGCCGGCCGCGTGATCGACGCCATCGACGAGCTCGGCGAGCTGGACAACACCCTGATCATCTGGATCTGGGGCGACAACGGCGCCAGCATGGAGGGGACGGTCACCGGCTCGTTCAACGAGCTGACCATGCAGAACGGCATCCCGCTGACCGATGAGATGCAGCTGCAGCTCTCCGAGCGCTACGGCGGCATCGAAGCCTGGGGCGGCGAGATGATGGATCCGCATTACGGGGCGGCGTGGGCGTGGGCCGGCAACACCCCGTTCCAGTGGGGCAAGCAGGTGGGCTCGCACCTGGGCGGCACGCGGAACCCGATGGTCATCCACTGGCCGGGGCGGGTCACCGGCACCGGCGGGCTCCGCTCGCAGTTCACGCACGTCATCGACGTCGCGCCGACCATCCTCGACATCGCCGGGATCCCGGTCCCGTCGTCGGTGGACGGGATCGATCAGGAGCCGGTGCACGGCGTGACGTTCGCCGGCACGCTGGCCGACCCGGCGGCGCCCGAGCGGCATACCCAGCAGTACTTCGAGACCGTCGGCAACCGGGCGATGTATAAGGACGGCTGGTGGCTGGCGATGCGGACGCCGCGGATCCCGTGGGTTCTCACACCCGAAGCCCTGAAACCGTACGCGCCCGGTGTCTGGGACCCGGACAGCGATCCGGCCGAGCTGTATTACCTGCCCGACGATTACAGCCAGGCGCACGATCTGGCGGCCGAGCATCCGGAGAAGGTCGCCGAGCTGAAGGAGCTTTTCTGGGCCGAGGCCGAGCGCTACAAGGTGCTGCCGCTGCTGGCAACCATGTCCACCTTCTTCGGCATGTTGCCGCCGCTGCCAGCCGAGGCCAGGTTCGAGTTCCGCGGGGACGTGCAGAACGTGCTGTCGGGGATGATCCCGCGGATCTACAACCACTCGTATGCGATCAGCGCGGACCTGGTGATCCCCGAGGGGGGTGCCGAGGGGGTGATCGTGGCCGAGGCGGATCATCTGGGCGGGTTCTCGCTCTGGGTCGAGGACGGCAAGCTCACCCACACCTACTCGATGATGGGCGTGTTCATCTACCGGCAGCAAGCCGAAGAGCAGTTGCCGGCCGGCGAGGTGAACGTGCGAATGGAGTTCGCCGCCGATGCGCCGAAGCCCGCCACCGGCGGCGAGGTGACCCTGTACATCAACGACCGGCCCGTCGGCAAGGGCCGCATGGACCACACCGTCCCGGTCCGCTTCTCCGGCTACGCCGGCATGGACATCGGCCGCGACAACGGCGGGGTCGTCGACCGCAGCTACGAGGACAAGAAACCGTTCCCGTTCACCGGCACCATCAAGAAGGTGGTCTTCGACGTCAAGCCGCACCTGTCCGACGAGGACGAGCAAGAGCTGCACGCGGCCGCCCACCACGGGGACGCGGCGCACGCGCTCGCACAGTGAGCCCCACCCGTCAGGCTTGAGGAGGTTCTCAATGAAGTTCGACGACGAAACGACCGACGTGCTGATTGGCGGCTACCTGTCCAAAGACGCCGCCCACGACGACTACGAGGCCGCCCTGGCCAGCGGCGGCTACCTGCACGGCGCGGTGGTCGTCAGCAAAGACCTCAAAGGCAACCTGACCGTAGAGCAGACCGACCACATGGTCCGCGAAGGCGCCGCGGGCCTGGGCGCCGTCGGGTTCGCGGTCGGGCTGTTCGCACCGCCGCTGCTCGCCGCGACCGCGATCGGCGCGGTCATCGGCGCCGGGGCCGGCAAGCTGCTGCACCGCAGGACCGCCAGCAAACTCGAGGAACAGGCCGGGGCCACCATCCCCGTCGGCGGCGCCGGCCTGATCCTCGCCTACCCGCACTCCGCAGCCGCCAAAGTCGAACCCGCCGTAACCCGCGCCATCAAGAAAGTCGTCGGCGAGGCAGAAGGCCACCACGTACAGGCCCTCAAAGGCGCGATCGCCGACGCGCAGCAGAAAATGGCCGAAAGCGGCGCCTGACGCTGCCTGGAAGGCGTTGATGTTACCGGCAGGCCGGGTCAGGAGGCAGGCATGGCGAGCTGTGAGCAGCCCGGAGACGGCTGGACAGTAGTTCTCAGGCGCCAGCCGGTCCGCATCGTGGAGGGCCGGCCAGAAGGCGGCTATACCAGCGTGTTTGAGATCATCTGCTGCGACTGCGGCGACCATCCCTACCAGGATTACTCCGAGGTCTCACCCGAGTTTCAGCGGATCCGCGGGCCATATCCGATCGCGGACGGCCTGGCCGAATACGAGAGGCACCTCAGGCTGCACCGCCAGCCCCCACGTGCCCGTGCGGCGACGATGACCGATGCTTGCTGACCGGCGATGAACGCCGGGTTCTTCGCGCTGGCGTTCGCCGCGGCGCTCAACCCGAAGCTGCTCGCCGTCGATCTGCTGCTGATCGAGAACCGGCGGCCGCGGGCGATGTTCCTGAGCCTGCTGCTCGGCGGCCTGACCGTGGCCCTGACGATCGGCTGGCTGGACGTGCTCGTCCTCCACGCCGATGCCATCAACTCCCAGAGAACGGCCAGCGCGGGCGTCGACCTGGCCCTCGGCCTGCTCCTGCTCGCCGTCGGCGCGCTGGTCGCAACCGGGCGCCTGCACGGCCGGCGCAAGGCACCCGTCCCGGCCAGGGACGGGCAGCCGCAGAAGAAGGACGGCTGGGCGCAGCGGGTGCTGGCTGAGCCCCGGCTCGGGCTCGCCATGCTCGTCGGCGCGCTGGTTGGCCTCCCCGGCGCCGCCTACCTGAGCGCGCTGCACAATCTGGTCACCGGGAAAACCTCCACCGCGACCCAGGTCATCGCCGTCATCATCTTCGTCCTCATCGAATTCTCCCTGATCATCATTCCCTTCGCGTTCCTGGAACTCCGGCCCGAAGCCACCAAAGCAGCGCTCAAGCACAGCCAGGACTGGCTGCTCAGCCACGCCCGGCGGCTAATGGCCTACACCGCCCTCATCCTGGGCGCCTACCTGGCCGTCAGCGCCCTGGTACGCCTGATCTGACCAGCCAGCCCGGCCGTCGGCAACATCTGCGGCCGGTTCAAGAACCTTCCTTAGCGGCGCTTGGAGGTCAATTGCCGGACTTCGTGGAAGACGATAGGGCGGCGAGCGCCGAGTCCCGGTGGTGGCGCCGCCTCGGGCGTTCCTTCGTCTCGGCAGACAGCTACGGACTCGTGCTGCTGCTCGTCGTGGTGACCTACGTGGTGTCCGTCTCGGTGACCGAGGCGCGGGCGGCTTCGATCGTGCTCACCGTTCAGCTGGCCACGGTCTGGCTCACCCTCCGGACGTCGCAGGCGCGCCCCCTGGTCCGGCGCGTCGCCGGCATCGTGCTGTGCCTCGCCGCCGTTGTCGCGGGCCTGAGTTTCTTCGTGCACAACCCGGGTGACCAGATGGGCGGGATATTCGCGGTCTGCTGCCTGCTCTACCTGATCGCACCCTTCTCCATCGTGCGCCACCTGATAATGCGGCGGCAGATCGACACCGAGACGCTGCTCGGTGCCGTCGCTGCCTACCTGCTGATCGGCATGTTCTTCGCCTTCGCCTACAAGGCGGCCGGCGAGTTCGGCAGCGTGCCGTTCTTCGGCCCGGCGGGACCCGGCACGCTCGGCCAGGACCTGTTCTTCAGCTTCGTCACGATGACCACCGTCGGGTACGGGAACCTGGTGCCGGCCGCCAATCCCGGGCAGACATTCGCGGTACTTGAGGCAGTGACCGGGCAGCTGTTCCTCGTCGTGGCCGTCGGGAAGATCATCAGCAGCATGCGGCCCAGGCGCGGCGAGCGAACCCGCTTATAACCATGCTGGGCGCTACGGCACTCGCGATCGCGAGCGTCATGCCCGGCGAGGGCACAAGGGCTCTATTCAGCGCCTATCCGCACGGCCTTTAATGCGCTTGCGGTACCAAAGGACGTCCGTTCCTGATGGGAAGTCCTCGACGCAACCCACTAGTTCGTAGCCGTTCCGCTCATAAAGAGCCCGAGCCTGAAAGCCGTAGGTAAAGTGGACGGTCTGCGAGCACCCGCGCGCCGCCGCCTCGGCTTCGGCGGCGGCGATGAGCCGCGTAGCGAGGCCGCGCCCACGGAGACTCGGCCCCACCCACAGGCTCTGCAGTTCGCAGCAGTCGCCCCAGGTCCACCCGCTAATGCCGGCTACGACCCTGCCCGCGTCGCGCACGAAGATCGCCAGGTCGACTTCGTCGCCGAGTCCCATGGCGGCGGACGCCTCATGACGGATCTGCGTTTCGAGGACTTCGATATCGAGCGGATCCGGATGGTCCTCGACGTGGAACTCCCCAGCGACCGGCTGCTCAGTCACCGACGATCTGCTCGATCAGCGAGAGGTCGTCGAAGTACGTCCGGAAGGACCGGATCTTCCCGTCGCGGAAGTCGGCCACGGTGACGCCGGGCAGCTGGACGTGCCGTCCCGTTGCTTCCAGCGCGGTATCCGCGCTGAGCACGAGTGGCCCGGTGTGATCGGCTTCGACGAGCCATTCGGCAAACGCCTTGTTGCCTACTTCGTCCAGCCCCCGGAACGTGATCACGACGTTGGAGAACGCTGCCTCGCGGAGGGCGGCGAGCTCAGCGAGTGCTGCCAGCCCGGACAGGGCGACGTACGGCGACCAGCCGACGACGTCATCGGTGAACAGGGTCTTCAGCTCAACTGATGCGGCACCGATCTCGGCCTTAAGGGCGCTCGACAGCACCTCTTTGCGCGATCCACTCATTTCAGTCCCCTGTTCCTGCCGGGAATCGATCTGTTCAACATCTTCTGGCAATCCGGCATGCGTTCAGGACCCGAGTATTTTCGCCTTGGCCGCCGTGAACTCTTCGTCTGAGAGCGCGCCCGAGGCGTGCAACTGTGCGAGGTGCTCGATCTCGTCGGCCGGGTCTGCCGGAGGGGGCGCATATTGCGCCTGGTCCTGGCCGTCGTCGGCAGGCGCCTGGTCGTCGGCCTGCTGCTGCTCCCCGGCCTGCGTGGCACCGTGGTGAGCAATCGCCGCTCCGCCCGCCACTCCGGCTGCCGCTCCGACAACGAGCGCCCGCCGCCTTACCCGTCGCCTGAAACCCATGGAGAGCTCCTTCCCGTTCGTTCGGCCGACCTGCGCCTGCCCGGACAGTGCGCGTCCATTCTCGCATCACCAGTCGACGCGAACTATCCGCATCCGGCACACGTACGCTCGATTGCGTCCTTTCGGGAGCAAAGATCCTGAGATCCGCTGCGCACGTGAACAATCGTCTCTATCGGTCCTACCTGGGCGCCGCACCCACCGTCATCCACCGCTCCCGGTCTGGAACTACATCCGCGCGTATTTCCTGGCCGATCCGCGCCGTCCAGGCGAGCATTGACGCCCGCGAGAACACCAGTCACCCAGCGGGCTACGATGCTGGCGTGCGGACGCCGATCAGGAACCCGCCGGACCCGATGTACGCGGAGTTCGAGGTACACCGGACGATGATCCGCGACCGCGTTCGCACCGGGGCCTTCCGGCGTGCGATCGACTCGGTGGTGCGCCCCGGCGACATCGTTCTCGACGTCGGAGCCGGAAGCGGCATCCTGAGCGTATTCGCGGCGCGGGCGGGTGCTGCGCGCGTGTACGCGGTGGAGCGGACGTCGGCCGCCATCCTGGCGCAGGAGCTTGCCGCCGCGAACGGGGTCGCGGAGATCGTCCAGGTGATCCACGGCGACGTCACAGATGTCGAGCCGCCGGAACGTGTCGATGTGATCGTCTCGGAGTGGCTCGGCGGGTTCGGGATCGACGAAGGGATGCTCGTTCCGGTCATCGTCGCACGTGATCGCTGGCTCAAGCCGGGCGGGATCATGATCCCCCGCTTGGTCACGGCGTGGGCCGCGCTGGTGCACGACCGCTATCTCGGGGAGATGGTGGAGTTCCTGCGGGACGACCCGTACGGCCTCAGGTTCGACGACCTGGTCGAGAAGACCGTCAACGAGATCCACTATTCCGGCACCTTCCGGCACCTCGCGGCGGGTGACAGGCGCTCGGAGGCGAGCCGGCTGTGGACGACGGACGCCGGCCTGATCCCGCTTCAGCAGGCACAGGCGCCGCACGAAGCCGAGACGGTGCTGCCCGTCCGCGACCACGGAACGGCCAACGCGCTCGCACTGTGGTTCAGCGCCGAACTCGCGCCCGGCATCTCGCTGTCCGTGGGACCCGGCGATCCGCCGACGCACTGGGGGATGACAACAGCCCCGCTACGCTCGCCCGTGGAGCTCACGCCCGGCATGCTCGTCCGCGCCCGAGTAAGGACCACCCTGGCCCGGCCGGCCGGGACATGGACGAGCTGGGCCATCGCGCTGCCAAGCGCCGGCTGGGAGGAGCACGACGAGCAGGCGGTCTGGGAGGAAATCGACGACTGAGCAATCTCAAGAGCCCCGGGGGCTCTCGTCGGCGGAAGGCGCGGCGAAGCGGACGGATGCCTACGTGGCGGGATCAACACCTCGCCGGCTTCGAAGCTCAGTTTGCGGCTGCCTGGGGTCGATCCGCCCGATGGCTAAGGGTGTGTCTGGGTGACTCGCCGAATAGCGCCCGATATTGAGCAGCGAAGCGACTGAGGTGCCAGAAGCCCCAATCCGTCGCGGCACGGCTAACGGCACCGCGCAGGCCCGGTCCTTGAACGAGCTCGCGCCGTACCGCGTTGAGCGCGGTGACACGCAGGTAGGCGGTGGGCGACATCTGGTAGCACTCGTAGAAGGCGGAGCGGACTCGCCGCTCTGACACGCCTGACGCTTCGCAGAGTCCGGCGAGTGTCACGTTCTGGTACCGCCATTTCCTCGCGTAGTCCTCGCAGGTACGAGCGATCTTCGCGCTCGTGAGGCGAGCAGATTGATACGGCGAGCTGCGACTCGAATCGCCGACCAGCGAGCGCACTGCGATCTCGAGGAAGGCCCGTTCAATCGCGTTGGCTTCGCGCTCTGTCAGCGCTGCGTCTTTGTGGTGATCGACGGCACACGAGAGGAGATCGAAAGCTCGGCTCAGGCGGCCCCGGTCAACGACTGGAGCGACACGGAACTCGCCGTTACCGGGAAGGTGCGACCTGATACCAAGTGCGGTCGCTGTCCGCTCGAGTGCACTCCGGGCGATAGATAGTATGCCGCACTGAAGGGGTGCTCCACTCGCGCCCGCCACCTCGGCCGAACCTCCGAATGCGAGGAGGTTCCCCGGTGTTAGTGGTTCGCCATTAAGCTGCCCGCTGCCAGTTCGATTCACCGGCGCCACCAACCAGACGCGATCAGCAACCGTCTCGCCGCGAAGTGCGAGCGGGACGGAGCAGTAGACGGCATCGGCCACGAGGGAGCCCAAATGGGCGCGCATCAGCTCGGCGTGGATAGCACCCGGCCGCACCAGAATCGGAAAGATCCCGCCAGTTCGGCTGGCATCAAGGAAGTGGTCAGTCGAGGTGATCACCCGCCGGGTGACGTTACCCCGCATCCCGCTGCCCGCATAACCGGCCATACTTCAGCCCCTCCCTATAACCTGCCTCGGCTGCCCGCTGCCACGGCTAGCCCGCGACCGGTAGCGCCTGGTCCACTCAGGACCGACAGCGTCCCAGGTCGCTTCCCAGTCGGCGAGCCGGCGCCGGCCAAGTACCCGCCGCCCGGCTGGGTTGTTGCCGACGTCATCGTTTCCCCCTGTGCCGCCGGAACCGCCGGGACCTTATTCCAGTCCCGTCCTGCTCTCCTTACGATCCCCGCGCCGCCCCGCGGCGGCATCGTCCCAACTGGATGAAAGGGCACCACCCGGGCTCCCTTGCCAGTCAAGCAAGCCAAGATCCCCCGCCCGGGCGACCGCTTCGCTGCGTGAGGAGGCCCAGAGCTTGCGGTAGATCGAGTTCACCTCCGACTTGACGGCGTTGCGGGACACGAACCATCCCCGCGATCTCGGGGGGTACAGCAGCGGCAGCGGGGGCAACTCGGCAGCGTTCAGCGCCGACGCCGACGACGCGCACACGTTCACGCCATGCGGCCTTGGGAGCAGGATGGGAGCGGCGGTAGCACGTCAGGTGCGGTCAGACGCGGTCATCGTGACCGATCCGACATCCCTGACGTGCGGAAACCCTGCAGAACAGCGGCTTCATTGGCCAGCGCGCTCAGTTCGGGATGAAGAGGCCGCCGGTTCAAATCCGGCCACCCCGACCCAAAGTATCGGCAGCTCAGCAGGGGTTTCGGAGATCATTCCGGAGCCCCTTTCTGATCTTGTTACTGGCCTGGGGAGCCAAACGGGGAGCCACTGCCTCACGCGGACTTGGCCTGGTGGTGCTGGGTGAAGATGGTGTTCATGGTCTCGGCGCCCTTGGTGATCACCGGCTTGAGCTGGTGCCGGTAGACCTCCTCGGTGACCGCTCAAGGACAGCAAGGCCGCGCCCGGCGCACCGAACCTCGACATCGAGATGGAGACGGGGACTGGCAAGACCTACGTCTACATCAAGACGATCATGGAGTTGAACAAGCGTTACGGCTGGAGCAAGTTCATCGTGGTCGTGCCGTCGGTGGCAATACGCGAGGGCGTGAAGAAGTCGTTCGACGTGACCGCGGAGCACTTCCAGCAGTCTTACGGCACCAGGCCCCGATCGTTCATCTACAACTCGTCGCAACTCCACGAGCTGGAGCGATTCAGCTCCGACGCCGGCGTGCAGGTGATGATCATCAACATCCAGGCGCTCAACGCGACCGGCAAGGACAAATCGTCGCATCTACGACGTCCTCGATGACTTCCAGTCCCGTCGCCCCATCGACGTCATCAGCGCGAACCGGCCCGTCGTCATCATCGACGAGCCGCAGAAAATCGGCGCTCCTAAGTCGCTGGAAGCACTTTCGCGGTTCAACGCCCTCATGGTGCTGCGTTACTCGGCCACCCACAAGGTCGAGCACACCAAGGTCCACCGCCTCGACGCGCTCGATGCCTACAACCAGAAACTGGTCAAGAAGATCGCCGTCCGCGGCATCGCCGTGAAGGGCCTGGCGGGCTCGACAGCGTACCTGTATCTCGACGCGATCGAGATAACCAAGGGCGCCAAGCCGCGTGCTCGGGTCGAGATCGAGGTGCAGACAAAGGGCGGCCCGATCAAGAGGCAGGTCAAGCGCCTCGACGTGGGCGCGAATCTGCATGACATCTCCGGGGCATCGAAGCCTACAAGGACTTGTTAATCACCGACATCGACGCCAACCGCGACGTGATCGAGCTCAGCAACGGCGATGTCGTAGTCGCCGGTCAGCTCGCCGACCGCGACGTGACCGAGGAAACCAAGCGGCGCATCCAGATCCGCGAAGTCGTCCGCGCGCACCTCGACAAGGAGCGCGAGCTCTTCGCGCAGGACATCAAGGTCCTTTCGCTGTTCTTCATCGACGAGGTCACCAAGTACCGCGACTACGACCGCGAAGACACCCTCGGCGACTACGCCCGCATCTTCGAGGAGGAGTACGCGGCGATCGCCGAGGAGATCATCGGGAAGCTGGAACTCGACGCCGCCATCACGGCCTACCAGGAGTATCTGTGCCGCGACGAGGTCCGAGTCGTCCACCAGGGCTACTTCTCGATCGACAAGACCAAGCAGGGCGGCCACGCCCCGCCCGGATGCGCCCCACCGCAGCGGTTCCCTCCGCGGCGAACCGGCTACGCCACCGACGGACAGACTTCGGCGTGGACGCGCACCGACGAGCGATCTCGGCGTTCGAAACACCGTCCGTGGCCCACAACAACGCCTTGGCCTGGCGCACCTCCCGAGCCGGCGCGGTGTGCGAACGAGCAAGCCCCTCCAGCTCAACCCGCTGTCCACCGGTCACCTCCAAAGCCCAGCCGCAGCCACCATCCGACCCACACTACGACAGATCACCTACTAGGCGACACACCACTAGCCCGACTCGGCGCCTATCAGCCAAGCGCCGACGGGGCCGACGCGGCCACCGACTCGGGCGCCCGATCGTGCGCTGCGTGCTTGGTCGCCACGGGCGCCAGTGGCCCGGCAACGGGCACGCCGGCGGCGCGCCGGCGATCCCATGCGGCGACAATGCGCGGCGCCAGCGCAATTGCGGCGATGTCAAAAAAGACATATCCCGCGGCGATCCCCGAAGGGGGGTTGCCGGTCGGGATCACGGTGCCCGG
>JBKQMG010000142.1:0-4678 GCA_052146815.1 Streptosporangiaceae bacterium
TCATCTGCTCGAACCACTCGCGGCGGCGACGCAGGACCTGGCGGTGGATGTCGGAGTAGACGAACGCGGCCAGCGCCTCGGCCGACTCCCACACCGACATGTTCACGATGACACCGGCACTGCCGGCCGCGTCCCATTCGAAGGCCCGCACGGCGGTGGCGTTGCCGTCCTCGGTCTGCAGCCGCCATACGAAGCCGGGCGCGGCATCCGCGGCCGCGTTGACCGGATCGAGCGCGGCCGCGAAGTCAGCCAGCGCCGGGCTGGCGAGCGGCGCGCGCAGCCGGGCAACGTTGACCTGCGCCAGCACGTAACCCACGCGCCTATCCTGCCGCAGACCAGCCGGCGGGGGCCACTGCAGCGGCAGGGAAATAACAGCCACGCACTCCCCATGCGGCCAGGAGAGTGCGTTAGTCGATACATTGTCGCTTCAGGTAGCCAGGACGGGCCTTTCCTGATGTGTGGCCGTGACAGTCTGATTTGGCCGCGCAGCCCGGCTTGATTTGGCCCGGCTGGAGTGTCAGGTGATGAATGCTGTCATCCTGATCGAGACGAGCAGTCCGGGCAGTTCGACGCCGAGCTTGGCGACGTAGCGGGTCGGTGGCCCGGACGGGAACCCCCCGCGCGCATTCCTCGTTCAGGCCGGCGAAGTCGGCGGGGTGGGTGAGCGTGTTGGCACCTCGATGACGTTGTCCAGGCTGGCGCCGCCGGCGTGGAGAATGGCCTGGCAGTTCGTCAGCGCCTGTCGTGTCTGATCTTGGATCGTGTTCCCGGCGAGGCTGCCGGTGCTCGGTCGATGTCGGCGATGCCCGAGACGAGCAGGCGTAAAGGCTTTCCCGGCGGCTGGCATAGGTGTATAAGTCAGACTCAAGGGATCAGGTAAGGGGCCGGCCTCGCCGACTGCCTGGCGTGCGTACACGATGCCCGCCGATCGCATCTGTAAATCTGCCGGTCTAATCAGTAGGGGGTCCGAGCCATGCCGACTTGGGTCAAGGGACTGCTCGGCGCGCTCACCGCGCTCACCGGTATATGTATTGGAATATTAAGAAGTGCCCACGTAGTACACTGGACGGCTATCCAGACGACCCTGGTATCGACTGAAGCAGCGGCTGTCCTGGCCCTTGCTGCTGCGCTTGTGGCTCATTTCTGGCCCGGTACCAAGAAGCAACCAGTGGCGATAGCCGGCACGATTACTGCGCTAATAACTGCCACGCTTGCCCTGGGGCCGGGGTTTTCCTGGTGGCATCTGACCAGTGCCCAGAATACGACATTGGTAGGAGCTGTATCGGCCATTATCGCGGTCGCTTCAGCGCTGACCGCGCGGACGCAGGTTACCGCCGGGCGGACACCACGGCGCGCCGTGGGTGATAACCGCGACGCGCAAATCAGCAACCTGATCGACAACGCGGTGAACCAGCTCAGCGAGGTCGGGCACCTACTGGGAAAGCCGCGCGAAGCAGCAGGCTGACCACAATCAGCAGCCGATGATCCCACGCCTGGCGTTGGAATTTCCCTGGCGGCAGCGTTATCACGGGCATCAGTAAAGCCAGGCCAGGTCGGCTCAGTGCCCGGCGGTGACGTTACGGGGCCGGAACGCGTGCGCGGTCAGCGTGACCGCGGCGTTCCAACGCGCTTCCCTGTGGCGGGATAGCTCCAGTAGAGCGTGTCGATAGCGCCGGGGCCGACCACGTCCCGCCGGTGGACGATCGTGCGCCCGCCGTTCTTGTAGCCACTGACCGTGACGATGTTGCCGCTGATACTGCGGTAGGTCACGGCCACGCCCCGGGAGTCCGCCAGCTCGTCCTGACGGGGCGAATAGTTGAGAACGTTGTTCGATCCGTAGGCCGACAGCATGGCCAGACCCTCTGGTGAGGTCCACGCCTGCCCGCCACCGTCCACGGGTGGTGGCTGCGCCCTGAAGGATGATGGCCAACGCGTAGTGAATCCGAAGCGCGCGTTGGTGTACGTGCGGTAACCGGCCGAGGCCCTGCCCTGGCCGCTCGCGGACGGCGACGGCGGGAGCGAGGGCGATGCCGCGAGCGAAGGCGACGGCGACGGCGTGGTGACGGACCGGGACACGGACGATGCGGCCGAGCGGCTGCGGTCCCCGGACCGGTATTAGCAGATACCGAGCAAGCTGCTACAGCAGGCCGGTCAACCCGATCAGCGCAATCCGACGCCCGCTGGCACCCCCTGCCACGCGCCCATCATTGCACCGATAGGCCCGATGCCGACCACCGACTTGGCGCGGCGTGACTGGCCTGAAGGTCGACGTCGGGCCCAGGTGCCCGTCGGTGCTGCGCCGCCGCCGGTGGCCAGATTCTGCCTGACCTGCCGCGCCGTATGCGGCAGATGCGGGCAGTCGTGATGCCTGGGCGGCCACGCATAGTTATGCAGCGAGATCTGTCACGATGGTCAAGCAGTCACACAAGCTGGGGCTTAGGGCCCTTCCCCGGTGATGCCGTGAGCGGTCAGTGTTGGCGGCGAGACTAGTGCAGCGGGTTGCCGGAATTAACCGGGCCGGAGGTGACGGCAGGATGACGCCGCGGGAGGTCTATCCGAGTGGCGATCACCGCGGCCCGGTTGAGATTGGCCAGGCGGGCACGCTCGCGGTGGATGTCCGTGGTCTGGTGAAGTCCTACCAGGGCACGCAGGCGGTCAGGGGCATCGATCTGGCGATCCGCCAGGGTGAGGTGTTCGCGCTGCTGGGCCCGAACGGGGCGGGCAAGACCACCACGGTCGAGATTCTCGAGGGCTACCGGACCCGTGACCACGGCGAGGTCAGTGTCCTTGGCGTGGATCCCGGCCGCCAGCGGGCCAGGCTGAAGAGCCGCATGGGGATCGTGCTGCAGTCCACGGGCATCGACCGTTACCTCACCGTGCGCGAGACGATCGCCATGTATGCCACCTTCTACCCGCGCCCCCGTCCGGTGGATGAGGTGATCCGCCTGGTCGGCCTCGAGGACAAGCGTGGCGCTCGCGTGGGCAAGCTCTCCGGGGGGCAGCAGCGGCGGCTGGACGTCGCGATAGCCCTGGTCGGCAATCCGGAACTGCTGTTCCTCGACGAGCCGACCACGGGCTTTGACCCCTCGGCCCGGCGCGAGGCATGGGAAGTGATCAAGAACCTGGCGACGCTCGGCATGACGGTGCTGCTCACCACGCACTACATGGATGAGGCGCAGTTCCTCGCCGACCGGGTCGCGGTGATCGCGGCAGGCCGGATCGTGGCCGAGGGCACGCCGGCCACGCTCGGTGACCGCCAGCTGGCCAGGGCGCGGATCCGCTACCGGCCGCCGGCTGGCGCGACCCCCCCGGACGGGCTGTCCGCCACGCCGGGGCCAGACGGCTACGCCGAGATCACGCCGGCCGACGTGCTCCAGGCACTGCACCAGCTCACCGGGTGGGCCATCGATCACGGGACCAGCCTCGAAGGACTCGAGGTGACCAGGCCATCGCTGGAGGACATCTACCTCTCACTCACCGGCCCGCCATCCGGCGACAGCACCGGCCCGGCCCCGGCCGGGAAGCGGAAGGGACACGCCGCATGAACGCGGCGGCGCTCACGTTCTCGCAGCTGCGGTACGTGAATAAGGCCTACTGGCGCAGCCCGGCCCAGGCGTTCTTCGCCATCGTGTACCCGCTCATGTTCCTGGTGATCTTCACCTCGATATTCCGTAACTCCAACATCCAGTTCGGTGCGAAGCGGGTGAACGAGGCCACGTTCTACGTGCCGGCGATGGCGGCACTCGCGGTGATCACGGTCTGCTTCAACAACATCGCGGTCGCAGTCACGTTCCAGCGGGATTCCGGCGTGCTCAAGCGCATCGACGGGACTCCGCTGCCCAGCGCGTCGTTCTTCGGCGCCCGGATCCTGCACGCGGTGCTCGTGTCGGTACTGCTGGTGGTCATCACGGCCGCGTTCGGGCGCGCGTTCTACAGCGCTGAGATCCCCACCGGCGCCACCCTGCTGCGGATGCTGGTGATGCTCGCCGTCGGTGCGGCCGCGTTCTGCTCGCTCGGGTTCGCAATCTCGTCGGTCATCCCGAATGCCGACGCCGCGCTGCCGATCGTCAACGTGATCATCTTGCCGCTGCTCTTCCTGTCCGGGGTCTTCATCCCGCTCGGCAACAACCCGCCCGCCTGGATGGCCTGGGTCGGCCGGATCTTCCCGGTCAGGCATTTCCTCTCCGGCATGCAGGCCGGGTTCCTCGGAAGCACGTTCAGCTGGACCGACGTCCTCGCGGTGGCCGCCTGGGGCCTTGCCGGGCTGCTCCTCGCGATCCGCTTCTTCCGCTGGGAACCCCGGACAGGCTGAGGCACGGGCCTCTGGATCTGGTGAGGATCGGTGGCCGCCGGGCTGAGGCTGAGCCTCTTCGTCGCCCGCGTCGGGCGACGCACGCGGACCTCACCGATGCAAGGTCTTCCGATCTCACCAGGCGTGCATGGCTATGCGCATGCGGCCATCACAACGCGGGCAAGAATGTTCACGCTCATCGGCATGTGCGGCAATTGGACCGGATCCACTAACGAGTGCTTAATGTCCGCGCGGTGGTCAGTGGCGTCCGCCAGAGTGGTGTATCGACCGGCCCTGGTGATGGGCGTGGCGCAGGCGCGTAAAGGCGGCCATCGCGTGATCCTTTGGAAGACCTCTCACAGTGCTTCTGAAGGAGTTTCGACGATG
>JBKQMG010000143.1:0-23881 GCA_052146815.1 Streptosporangiaceae bacterium
GGACCGGCAGGCAGGAGCACCCGCAGGCGCTCCCATTCCTCATCTGACAGGTCATGGCGATTCAGTCGGTCAGGCACCGTACTGATCTACACGACACAAGCGCTGAGATCCACGGGACACGCCCTAGCAGCGGCTGGATGCCGTAGGCGGCCCGGAGCTGCCGGGGTGTGTAACACGGAAGGGAGCCCGGGCAGTCAGCCGCCGCGGCGCCAGCCGGGCTGGCCGTGGCCGCCGCGGTGGCGCCGCCCGTTCCCGTGCTGCCGGCAGCCAGCAGCTGCTTGCAGGCGTCATTAGCCCGCGCCGCGGGGCTGTTGCCGTGCGGTTGCCCGCTGATGCTGAAGCTCCCCGATGGGTTGGGGTCAGGGAAGCCCGGCACGCCGTGGGGTTGCATGCACTGCGCGTAGCCAAGATCTGCCCGGTAGGTCGTCGACTCTGCCGGGGCAGAGCCGCCGGAGGACGAGGGACTGCCGCCGCACGCCGCCAGTACGGCGACGGCTGCCACGCCAGCCAGGGCTGCCGCGCGCCGCGGGCCCCGGTTACCGCCGGTCTTGCCGCTCATCGCGGCCTGTCATGAAGCCAGAACGGGACATCGTGTCTCCAGTCATCATCGGGGTCTGGCGGGTCAGCCGGCGGAGGCGGGCGCCGTGCTGATCGCGCCGAGCGCCTCCTCGACCGAGTGGGGCGAGCAGTCCTTTACCTTTACCGAGACGCCGAGGCGCGGCCCTGACGGGGGTTGCGAGATCGCTGCCACCGCTGATGCCGACAGTGTTCTGCTCGCTCCGGCGTGGCCGAGGGCGAAGATGATGGCGCCGGGCTGCAGCTGGCCTGGACGGGCGTGGGGCACGACCACGAGCGTGCCGCCGGAGGTGGTCACCGGGACTCGGGTCCCGCCGGGTGTCACGAGGGTGAAGCCGGCGGTGCCCGCGTCCGACACCGTCCCCTGGACAGGAACGAAGCCTTCCGGGTTCACCGGCCCGAACGGCTGCCCGACGGTGACGATGGCGGCCTTGATCGTCCCGCCGGACCTGGGGCCGCGCACCATGACGGATGCGCCGTCGGTGATGTCGCTCAGCAGCGGCCCGGACATGGACACAAAGGTGGTCGCCGTGGTGGTCACAGTCACCGGCTGGCCGCTGGCCGTCTTGATGACCAGGGTGCTGCCGTTCACCTGCTCGAGCGTCCCGTCGGCCTGCTGGAGCTGGGTGCACCCGGTGACAGCGGTGACTGCGGTGAGGGCCGTCTCGGTGCCGTTATTGCCGAAATGTACGTGCACGACTCCAGCGGCGACGCCGGCTACCAGGAGGAGGACGAGCGCGGCTGCCGCGCTGCCGGCCACCAGTACGGCGCGCCGCCAGGGCCCGGCCAGCCCGCGCTGCCGGGTGCGCGGCGGCCGGGCAGGCTGGGCTGTCTCGGGCGCGGCGGCCGCCAGGCCGCGGACCCCGTCGGCAACAAGGTTCCACCGGTTCGCCTCGCGCTGGCAGTGCTCGCAGGCGGCCAGGTGTGTGCGGGCCCGGTCGCCGACCGGCTGGCCGGCGGCCCCGGCGATCAGGTCCCCGAGGTCCAGATGGGGGTAGCGGGTGCCAGCAGGGTCTGCGTTCATCGGTTCTGGCCCTTCTCGTCAAGAATCCGGATCAGCGCGGCGCGCGCCGCGGTCAGGCGGCTCTTCACCGTCCCGACCGGGATCTCCAGCACGCCGGCGACCGCGGGGAGGCTAAGCCCGGAGCCGAAGGCCAGGCCCAATACCTCCCGGTGGGCCGGTGCCAGCTCCCGGATCGCACCCGTCACCTCGGCCAGTTCGGCCCGGTCCAGGGCCATGACCTCCGGCCCTGGACCCGAACCAGGCTGATCGGCCAGGAACGCGTCATCCACCACCCGCAGCCGACGGCCGCGCAGCCGGTCCCGGGTCTGCCGCCGGGCAATGGCGATCACCCAGGACCGCGCCGACGACTCGCCCCGGAAGGATCCCGCCCCACGCCAGACAGCCAGCATCGTGTCCTGCACGATCTCCTCAGCCAGCACCCGCTCACCGGCTACCAGCAGAACCTGCGCGAACACCACCCGGCCGTGCGCACGGTAGAACGAGGCCATCGCATCCTCATCGCCTGCGGCGATCCTGCCCAGCAACCCAGCATCGCCGCAGGCCAGATCCCGACTGGCAGGGAAGGCTGCTGCGCCGACGTCCCGGTGCGGATCGTTCACCTGTAACCTCCCCGAAAGCTTCCCTCGCAGAGTAAGTAGCAACAAGCGACGACGCGGTTCGGCTCACCGCCGAGATTTCTCGCTAGCCGAGCCGGACAATTCGGTAGCCCAGCCGTGCAGGCCACCACGGCCCGCGCACGCTACCGCCTCACGCAGCTGCCGGGGCCGTGTGATCACAGCAACGAGAATGGCGGGCAGGGCCGTGGCCTCGGATTCCGAGAACGGTGCACCCGGAGGGCTGGTAGTGATGCGACTGCAGCGGCGGGTCATGGGTGATCTGGCCACGAGATCCCCGGTAAGAGCAAAATCTGCCTGAAATCCCGTCCCCTCCGGGCGTCCCTCCGCCTGGCGCGGATGCCATACCTGCCCTGCCCGCCGAGACCAATGCGGGCTGCGATGTCGACGGCGACCTCCGCGGTCACCGGAATTTGCTGAAGCAGACCGCCCGCCCGGCTTGAACACGCATACGGTCCGGCGCGAGCCAGAACACTCGCTCTGCGCGCTCCCGCCCGAGTGGTCGGTCGGCCGATGTCCCACGGCGGCGGCGTGCTGGCCACGTAGACCGCGTCCCAGTCCGGCGGCTGCGTCGTCATCGCGATCCTCCGCGCCCTTTGGAGTCCCGATCACCGAACCGTCACACAGCCCGTGGGATCACGTTGGCGCTCCAAGTGTGTCAGGACCGCGACCGGATCCTGTCCAGGGCAGCGCGCTCCGGTCCCGGCGCCCAAGGTCTGCGAGCGGTTCCGTGCTGCCTCCTGATCAAGCTCGACTACCGAGAGACGGGTTACGGACGTGCATCAGATCCATCCGCATCTGGCGCGATGAGGTACGCCGCACCGGCGAGCAGGATCGACGATGTGGTCCGTCGAGGCCTTGGCCGGGACGGCGGAGCCACCCGGTCACGTCAGTCGGCGCCATCTGTGGACGGTGACCGGGATTGTGCCACTGTTGGTGACGTTCGGCGCGTCGGCGGCCAGCTTGTCACGATACGTAGCTGCCCTGGAGCGAGAGGCCAGCGCCAGGGCGCACCCCGAGCCGATCGCGATCGGGCACGAGGACAGCCAACTTCGTCACGGTACGTTACTTGGGATTTGGCTGCAGGCACGCGATATCCGCCGATCGGATCGGCCGAAACCCGTCGCCAGCGGTGTTCTGCGTGGGCGTTCGGGAGTGACCTATCGCTACCTCCGGCTAATACCCAGGCTCAAGACGCCATGTCGATCGAGGGCCCGGCGCCCCGCTCGCCCCTTATAGACCGAGCGCTGTCCGCGGCTCGCGTCCCATGAAGGCAGCGAGGCGTTCCCAGTCGTCAGCACCGGGAGCTGGGCAGACCTCCGCCCCGAAAGGGACTCCAGGCCCGGCCATGTTGCGGTACTGAGGTCTGATCATGGCCCGTGCCCCCTCGAGTGCCGGCCAGGCGAGGGACGGATCCAGCTTGCCGGTCTGCCCGGTGGCCCTGGCCAAGTCCCAGGCGTGTGCGGCCAGCTCTGCCAGGTACATGTCCACCAGGCTGGCCCCCGTGTACTCCTCGCCCCACGGCATTGTGTACCTCAACGACAAGCTGGAATTGTCGCCCCATGCTTGTGCCGCCTGTTCCGCAGCGCTACGTAGCTGACCGGGCGCGTCGCAGAGCTCCACGTGAGGGGACTCGTCTCCGGGCGGGGGCGCCTGCCCGCGGCCGAGAGCGGCCGCCCGGTGGCCCGCTTCGACGAGGTGGTCGATCAGCCCGGCCACGTCATACCTGGGACACGGTGTCGGGAGGCCGAGCTCGTCAGCAGCTATTCCTGACACGATCACCGCAGCGTTCTCGTAAGAATCCAGCAACTTGCTCCGGCGGTCAGAATCGGCCATGCGGTCCCTCCTCGGTGACAGGCTAGCTACGCCGGTCGCCGGTCCGCGAGCGCACCGAAGGGCGACTATCTCACTACCCGCACGGACGCGCGAATCGGCGATCTGTTCGCGGCCTGGAGATCAGGGACCTCTCTGCGCTCTCACCCTGTGTAGCCACAGGTTTTGCCGCTGAGGTGGCTGCGATGGGGGAGTGGGCGTCACAGGCTTCCAGCGGAGTCACGATGCGGACGACCGGATGCTGCTACTCGCAAATTCGCCTGGCCGCAGGCCTTCGAACGTAGGGTCGATGACGGTAAGATCCGGCGATTCGAGCAGTTACAGGAAGATCATTTCGAGGGGCAGTTTGAGGGGCAGAATAGCGCTAGCAAGCGCCAGTCTGAGCTAGCCACAGCTTGTGTGAGCTAGCGTATGGCCTGATCAAGCTGCATATGGCCTGGTCGGGGAACTCGCGAGTGATTCATGCATGCAAGAGGTCTGGGGTTCGAATCCCCATAGCTCCACACCAGCTCAAATACTATAATTCGAAAATCCGATCACATAGTTCCAAGGCCTTGTACAGCAGAAAGGTACAGCAGCCGCCGCAGCGGAGAGCATCGCACGCCAGTTCGGATCTGGTGTTCGTACGGATGCCGGGCGGTCGCCTGGCCGGTTGCCGCCCAAGCGGGAGATAGCCGCGGAGTGTGCCTGACCAGGCAAAACGGGGCCTTCCTTCTGGCGGCGCCGGCCAAGGTGCGGGAGAGTTGGCCGCTTCGGCATGGCCGTGCTGGGCCTATTTGCAGGTGCCTTTTGCGGCCGTGCAACGGGTCAGGCTAGGCATGCCAGGCGCCGCCGGGCCGACGCAGGGGCCATAGAGCGCCGCGCCGATGCGGACAGCGCATGTGCCGCGCTGTGTGCTGGCTCGCGGCCGAAGGAGAGCTCGTTCACCGCAGGCGGGTGCGGCAGGTGCTAGCCACCCAGGCCGGCCGGGTTGTTGCCGTGCCCTCGGCGGACGAGCATTGTTAGCCGGCCGGCCGGTCAGTTCGGGACTTCCGGTACGTCTGTGGCGGAGGCAGGTCTTGCGTGGGTGAGGTGACGGGGGTCTGGGAATCCCAGGCTCGTGTAGCCGGGGGCGCGTCTGGCCAGGGATGAGGCAAGGACTCCGGTTGCGATGTCGTGGTAGTCGTGGACTTCGGCGGTTTCCTTGCCGGGGCAGGGCCGCAGGATTCGCCCCGCGTATTGGACGAGCCGTCCTTTGAACGCGATCGGTGCGGCGAGGAACAGGGTGTCGAGTGCAGGGCAGTCGAAGCCTTCGCCGATGTAGGGGCCGGTAGCGACGACGAGCAGCGGTGGCTGGCCGGGCAGGGGCTGCAGGCGGGCGAGAGCTGCGGTCCGGGCTTTGGCGCCCAGGCCGCCGCGCAGCACAACTGGGTCGTATCCGTGCCCGCGCAGCGCTGACGCGAGCCGGTCGACGTGCCCGGTCCATTGGGTGAGCACGAGGCAGTGACGACCTCGATGCAGGGCGGCGAGGACATCACCGGTGACTTGACGGATCCGTGGGTCGTCGGCGACCAGGTCGCGGTAAATGGCGGCCATGCCGCCTGGCGCTACGGGATCGGCATTGCCGGTGTAGCGGAACGCCGTGGGATGAATATGAAGGACTGGTTCAGGGGGAGCGGCTGCAGACGGCCGCAGGGAGAGCGTTCCGGATGCAGCCAGTGTCATGGTGTGGCGTACCGGGCCGAGCTGTAGGCCGATCAGGTCATCAAGCTGGTCGCGGCGGTAGGGGGTAGCGGTCAGGCCCAGCCAGCGGCGGGCTGGGATCTGCCGCACCGCATGCTCGAATACGGCGGCCGGGACGTGGTGGCACTCATCGACGACGACGAGTCCGTAGCCGCTGGTGAGGGTACTGATGTCTTCGGCGCGGGAAAGGGTTTGCAGGGTGGCGATGTCGATGATGCCGCGGGTCATGGTGCGGCCGCCGCCCCGCTGGCCGGGTTTGATGCCGAGCAGATCCTGGATCCGGGTGCGCCATTGGTCGGCGAGGGCTTTGCGGTCGACGAGTATGAGGGTTGACACGGCGTGGGTAGCGATCAGGGCGCAGGCGATGACGGTCTTTCCTGCGCCGGGCGGCGCGACCAGGACGCCAAGCTCGTGCTTGGCCATGGCGTCGTGGGCGGCCTGCTGCTCGGGGTCAAGGGCGCCCTGGAAGTTAAAGGCCTGCGGGTTTCCTGGCGGGCGCTCGTCGGTGATTTCCAGTTTGCTGCCGGCCTGGCCGACCAGCTGGCCCACCTGGCCGATAAGGCCCCTAGGCACGATCAGGTCGCCGGTGAGAGTCTCGTCGTAGCTGCACAGGAACCGGGGGATATTCCAGGTAGAGGCCCGTCGGCGCTGGCGTTCATAGAACAGCGGGTTGGGCATCGAGGCAGCGTGCTTGAGCGTTGCCAGCAACGCCGGTGGCAGATCCGTAGCCGCTACGGTGATCATCGCGCCCAGTCGCGCCGTCACGAACGCGGGAGCTGGGACAGCGATCCGGGTCGACGATGCGGGCCGCAGCCGGTCCACCGAGATTCCCACGCTGACCTGGCCGAGCCGCTTAGCAGCGTGGGTGATCTCGCGGGGGGAGAGCCGGGGGACGGTGGACAGGTAAGACCACTGGTCCTCATGCGGTTCGAGGGTGGCTAGGTCCAGGAATACGGTCGCGCCCCGGCGCCGGCATCGCCCCTGCAATGGCGCGGCGATGAGGTTGCCCAGTCCGCCTGCCTGCAGCATGTCCTGGGATGGGAATAGCCGGTCATAGCTGGACAGGTCCATGCGCCCGCGCAGCGCGATGGCCTCACGCAGCAGCCCGGTGCCGGCCTGCCGGGCGGTAGCGGCGGGAACGGGCGCGGCAAAGAACAGCCACGCGTGCGCCCCGGTGCCTGACCTGGAAACCTCCAGCGCGGCGGGGATTCCGGCAGCACGTGCGGCCTTCACGTAGGCCAGCGCGTCCAGCATCGCCGCCGGGCCATCGAAATCAGCCACCAGCCACCAGCAGAGATCACCATCCAGCAGCGGGTACAGGCCTACCTCGAGTTCGCCGGACAAGTGGGCAGTAATGACCTCTTCTGACAGCGGCAGGTACTGCCTGTCCGCGGCCGGGACGCCTTTGCGCCAGCCGCCGCGGACCGCCGGCATCCACCCCGACTTCCCCGATCTGGCGCTCTCCCAGCGGACGGCGTACACATCTGTCCTGGCGGCGAACAGCGCCCGGAAGAACGCCACCTTCAACGCTGGCAGGGAGCCAGCGTGGACTCCGCCGGGAGCCGCGTCGAAGATCCCGGCCTGCGACGGACCCGGCGGGCGGGCGTCCTGCGCATTCAGTTCCAGCAACCGCAGCAAGCGGGCATTCTCGGCCTGTAGTTGCTTCACCTGGTCTTGCAGCGCAGCCAGTTCAGCATCCAGGACACGAGCATGCATGCCTGCCACCTTCCAGCCGGCGCTGCGTCATCACCGGCCATTCTCTCGCCCTCAGCGCCGCTGACGACGTGATCAGCTTTTCGCTCATCCAGAGCTGATCAGGGAAGCGGCACGGAACTGCGTCCGGCTCGATTCCGGGATCAGCCGAAAAGTTCCCGCAGGACTGCGTCGGTCCTGGCAGGTATTGGCTCGTCTGGGTAGAAGTCCGCGCATACCCGCAATGCGGCATCGGCTGTTTCCACGCCGATAATGCCCGCGAGTAGCCGGAGGTCGTCGACGTCGCGTGTCCGGGCCGCCAATGCTTTCATGGCAAAGACATGTTCTGGTGACGCTGCCATGACGCGTAGCCCCGGATGGTCGAAAACGCGGCGTTTCCCCGGGTCATCCTTCCCGGAGATGTAGGCGGTCGCCTGCTCGTTCAGCCACCATGGCGGCAGCCCCAGGTCATCAGCGACGCGCCTGGCTTCTTCCAGGACGATCCCGTGCGGAACGAACCTCGCATCGACATCTCGGGTCACGCGAGTGGCATCGTAAGCCAGGGCCATGGCAGCACCGCCCACGACGAATACGTCCGCGACGACGCCCCTGCGGGAGAGACGCTCGCCGAGAGCGGTGAAAGCCCGTTCCAATTCTTGGCGGCCAAGGAGGACATCGTCGGCCTCGCTCACGCAGCCTCCAGATCCCGGGCCGACAGGTAAACCCCATGTTTGCGGAAGGCAGCCGGTGCCCACACCATCGCCTCGGCCCGCTGGATCTCCAGCTCGGCCGGGAACCACGGCCGCCGCAGCACCCGCAGATCAGCCCATTGAGGCGGGGCGGCATCGTGCCCTGCGGCAAGATGCTCAGCCAGCGCCGCCAAAAGGGTGTCCCATCGTTCGTCACCAGTCAGCGACGGCTCGTCCTGCAAAAGCGACAACTGCACGTCAGCGAGTTCCCACCGGTACTCCTCCAGGAACTCCCACACCAGTTTCCACCGCACCTTGCCATCACCCGTCCGGCCCAGCCGGCCGGCCAGGGCGGCCAGGGTCATGGGACGGTAGCCGGTCACAGCAGGTCCTCCATCACTCTTGGCACTCGAAACCGAGCATATGGTGCTGAGCCGCCATCGCCAGGAACGCAGGTTGCACGGGCCCCTGGTGTCACCGGCGAGTTGCCTAGAGCGGTACAGCACGAAAGTACAGCAACCGGCCTGGATTCCGGAGGACTGATGCGGACGTCCTGAGACGGTGACCTGCACAGATGCACTACCGTGGACGTGTTGCCACTGCATGGCATGCAAGAGGTCTGGGGTTCGAATCCCCATAGCTCCACTCGTTTTCCCAGCTCAGGGCGCAATTTTAAGATCATCTAGAGTTTTCCAAGATCGCTTGACCGTCATCTGACCGTCGCGGAAGCCTGTGCGTGCCGATAACCTCGTCCATGTCATGCCACCAGGCGATATTCGTTGATCAGGCCACCGACCTGAGCTTGTGTTCGGATGCGGTACAGGTCGAGATCGACCGGCTCGGGCAGCGGTTTCAGCGGCGCGGCGCCGCTCAGAGAGCGGTGTGGCCGGTGCTGATTGTGGTGGGTCTCGTAGTCGCTCAGGATCCGCCGCAGATGAGCCTGGTTCCAGATAAGGGTGCGGCCCGGGAGCTCGCGGCGGCATCCGCCGATCCAGCGTTCGGCGATCGCGTTCATGCGGGGCGTCCGCACGTTGCACAGCACGGTCCGGATCCCGGCGTCGGCGAGGACCGCGTCGAACGCGGCGGTGAAGTTCGATCCCCGGTCGCGGATCTTGAACTTGACCTGATCCGCCTGCTCGCCGAGGTCCATGAGCAGGTTGCGGGCCTGCTGCGCGGTCCACTCCCCGGTGGGATGCGGGGTGACCCCGAGGATGCGGATGCGCCGGGTCGCGTGCTCGATCACGGCCAGGACGTGAGCCCGGGTACCGCCGGGCAGGTCGACCGTGAAGAAGTCGCACGCCAGGATCGCCTCGGCCTGGGAGCGCAGGAACTGCGACCAGGCCGGACCGGTCCGCCGCGCCGCGGGGTCGATGCCGGCCTTCTTCAAGATCTCCCACACCGTCGACGCCGAGACTCGCACTCGCAGGCCGGCCAGCTCCCCGTGGATCCGGCGGTAGCCCCATTCGGGGTTCTGCCGGGCCAGCCTGAGGACGAGGGCCTTGATGTTCCGGCGGGTGGCCGGCCGGCCGGTCCTGCCGCGGCATCAGCCGGGGCCGCGGCGGCCAGCATCAGCCCGGCCCGGACCGGCGCAGGCCGCCCTGCGGGGGCAGACGGCACCGCCGCGGGTACCGCGAGCCGGACCGTTCTGGCCTGGGGCCGTAACGCGTTCGGAGCGCTCGGCGACGGCACCACGACCGACAGCGACGTCCCGGTCAGGGTGCACCTGCCTGCGGGCACCACGGTGACGCAGGTGCGGGCCGGCTGCATCCACACGCTGGCTCTCACTTCCGCGGGTCATGTGCTGGCCTGGGGCGCCAACGGCGACGGGCAGCTCGGCGACGGCGCTACCACCAGCAGCGACGTCCCGGTCAAGGTCAAGATCCCGCGCGGTACCAAGGTCACCTCGGTCCGGGCCGGCTGCGTGTTCAGCCTGGCGCTCACTTCCACGGGCCAGGTGCTGGCCTGGGGAGACAACCTCGACGGGCAGCTGGGCGACGGCACCACCAGCAATAGCGATACGCCGGTCAGGGTCCGGCTGCCGGCGGGCACCAGGGTGACGGCCATCAGCGCCGGGCAGGACTTTGGCTTCGCCCGTACATCCAGGGGTCACGTGCGGGCTTGGGGCAAGGGCGACGGGGGCCAGCTCGGCGACGGCACTACCAGCAATAGCGATACGCCGGTCAAGGTCAAGCTGCCCACGGGTGCCCGGGTCAAGGCCCTGGCGGCCGGCGGCGCGCATGGTCTCGCGGTCACCTCCGACGGCTTGTTCGCCTGGGGGGTCAATGGCGACGGGCAGCTCGGCGACGGCACCACCACTAACAGCGATACGCCCGTGAGGATCGTCATCCTGGTGCGCGGCCGGTCGCTCGGGCACGTGACCTCGTTGTTCGCGGGCTGCAGCCACAGCCTCGTGCTGTTCTCCGGCGGGGCACTGTTCGCCTGGGGGGACAACACTTTCGGGCAGCTCGGCGACGGCACCAGCACCAGCAGTGACAAGCCAGTCGGGGTCGCCCTGCCCGCAGGCACCCGGGTGCGGGCGGTCAGCGCCGGCTGCACCGACAGCTATGCGCTGACCGTCAAGGGCGATGCGCTGGCCTGGGGCTACAACGGCTTTGGCGAGCTTGGCGATGGCTCCGATACCCAGAGCAGCACCCCGGTCCGGGTTGAGCTTCCGGCCGGATGGCGCGCGTCAGCGGTGATCGCTGGCCCGGGGGCCGACCACGCGCTGGCCATGGTGCACAAGAACTCATAGCGGAAGACAACCAGTCAGGAAAGAGGCAGGGCGATGGCAAGACAGACATCCCAGGACCGGACCACGGGCTCGGCGCCGCCGCGGCGACCGCTCCTGCTACGCCCGGCTGCGGTCGGCCTGGCGGCTGCCCTGAGCGCCACGCTGGCGATCCCGGCGCTGACCATCGCGGGCGGTGCCGCCATGGCCGCCACAGCTGCGGGGACGACTTCGTTTGAGCAAAATAGCGGCCCGGTCACCGGGGATAGTCTCGCGGTAGCGGGCACCGCCGCCGCCAGCAGGCATGTCCTGGCCTGGGGCCGCAACGACTTCGGGCAGCTCGGCAACGGCACCAGCACCAGCGCCAGCACTCCGGTCAGGGTGCGGCTGCCGGGCGGCACCAACGTGCAGCAGGTGCGGGCCGGCTGCGACCACACAGTGGCGCTGACCTCCACAGGTCACGTGCTGGCCTGGGGAATCAACGGCAACGGGCAGCTCGGCAACGGCTCCATCGCGAGCCGCGAGACCCCGGTCCAGGTGAGGATCCCCCGTGGCATAAAGGTCACCGCGGTCCGGGCCGGCTGCGACTTCAGCCTGGCCCTGACGTCCAGGGGCGGTGTGCTGGCCTGGGGAGACAACTTCTACGGGCAGCTCGGTAACGACACCACCACCGACAGCCACGTCCCGGTCCGGGTCCAGCTGCCGGCGGGCACGAAGGTGACGGCCATCACCGCCGGGGGCTCCTTTGCTCTGGCTCGCACGTCCGGGGGCCGCGTGCTGGCCTGGGGCCAGAACACCAACGCAGAACTCGGCAACGACTCCACCACCAGTAGCGATGTCCCGCTCCAGGTCGACCTGCCGCCCGGCGTCAAGGTGACCATCATCAGCGCCGGATATAACTTCGCCGTGGCCCGCGCGGCCGGTCGGCCGTTCGCCTACTTCGCCTGGGGAGCCAACAACCTCGGGCAGTACGGCAACGGCAGCACCGCCGGCAGCGCCACGCCGGTGGGCGTCATCGCCAGCGTGACCGGGCCGGGGCACGTGCACCTGGCCTCGCTGTTCGCCGGCTGCGGCCACACGCTCGCGCTGCTCTCCAACGGGGCGATGCTGGCGTGGGGAGCCAACAATGAGGGCCAGCTCGGCAACGGCACCACCACCAGCAGCGACGCGCCCGTCGTGGTCAAGCTGGGCCGCACCAAGGTGGCGGCGATCACTGCCAGCTGCGACGACAGCTACGCGCTGAGCCGTAACGGCCACGTGCTGGCCTGGGGTTACGACGGCGAAGGCCAGCTCGGCAACGGCGGTGCCGTGAACAGCGACACGCCGCTCCGGGTTCACCTGCCGAGCGGATGGCGCGCATCCGCGGTGGGCTCGGGCCCGGTCGCCGGCCACGCGCTGGCCATCGTGCACCGGAAGGCATAACCCGCGCGGAGTCAGCAAAGGCGGATCGACGACCAGCTAGCACACATCGCGCCAGGTCAGGTAGCTGACCCTACCGCGGCAGTTCTCGTGGCCGCGGTCATGGCTGGCTCGGTAGCTTCCGCGGGCGGCGCGGCGCCGCGAGCGCGACCGAGCGGGCGATGTCGCGTGATCTGGGTCATAGGCCTGAGCTATCGCTCTGATGGAGTTCGGAAGGTCATTCTGGGGGGCACCTTGGGGGGGCACTTTTGGGGGTGTTCTCGCAGGTCAGCGCGCTGTTACGTCGCTGATAGAGTATGGCGGCTGTCGCTGGGTCCTGCCGGGAGCCAAGGTGGGGAGCCAGCAGGTTGATTCACGTCCTGCCGAAGCAGCAGATGGACGTCCCGGGTTGCCCGCGCAAAGGCGTCGCCGTCACGCTGAGTGGGTACCGCGGCGAGTATCGGAGTCGGCGACCAGCGCCAGATCGAGGTGATACACGGGTGATCATTGCCGCTTTCCGATCCAGCGGTTGAGTAATGATCACCCGTGCATCAGGCGTTATGACGCTCACTGATCCATTATCGGTGGTGCTGGTGTTCGTGAGGATGCTGGCGTAGGGCCGGTAGCCGCCGGGCCACTGCTACTGATGCATCTACCAGGGCACCAGCGACGTCGCCTCGATCAGCATCTGGCTACGCGACCCCGTCCCATGATCCACGGGACACGCCCTAGATCAGCAGGTAGAAAGCTGGCGAATATCGGTCGCTGGGCTACATTCCTTTACCCTCATGATCCGCCATGGCCGATCCGCATCCGGCCGGACATGCTGGCTGCTCATCAGAAATATGGGGGGGGTACTCCCTATGGAGTCCGAGGTGAGCCGATCGTAGTGTCGGAGCCGCAGCGACTGAGGAGGCCATATGCCCGAAACGGCGCTCTCGCTTGTCAAGTCTCGCGGATCGCAACGGCGCACCGGCCGAGTGGCACTGCTCGAGCGGAAGACGGCGCTGGATGCACTGGCCGAGATTGCGGCGCAGGCGCGTAGCGGTGAAGGCCGTCTCCTCCTGCTCGAAGGCGAGGCGGGTGTAGGCAAGTCGATCCTGCTGGAGCAGTTCACGCACGACTTGCCCGACTCACGCCTTCTGTCGGGCGCCTGCGACGGCATGTTCACGCCCCGGCCGCTCGGTCCGCTCTTCGACATTGCGCAGCAGGTACACGGCCGCCTGCAGTCGCTGTGCCGGGCAGACGCGTCCCGGGAGGAACTCTTCGACGCGTTCTTGACCGAGCTGTGCGAGCCGGGGCCGCTGCCGGTCGTCGTCATCGAGGACGTGCATTGGGCCGATGAGGCCACCCTCGATCTGCTGAGCTTTCTCGCGCGACGGATCCGGGAGATCGCAGTGCTATTGATCGTGAGCTACCGCAGCGACGAGCTGGCCGACACCCAGCCGCTGCGCATTGCTCTCGGCCATCTGGCCGTCCAGCGCTGCGCGAGGCGCCTCCGGCTCGCTCCCCTCAGTGCACAGGCCGTGCGGATGCTCTCAGCCGGCCGCGGGGTCGACCCAGAGGAGTTGTACAGGGTCACCGGCGGCAACCCGTTCTACGTCCACGAGGTGCTGGAAGCGGGCCTAGGCGAGGTACCGGGCTCGGCCCGTGATGTGGTTCTGGCGCGCGCCGCCCGCCTCGGACCGAAAGCACGGGAGACCCTCGAAGCCGCGGCCCTTATAGGCGGCACCGTCGACCAGCGGCTGCTACGCCACGTCGTCGCCGGGCCCGCGCTGGCCGAGGTCATCTCGTCTGGACTGGTGGTCGACCATCCGGTTCTGCGTTTCCGGCACGAGATCGCGCGTCAGGCGATCGAGCAGGCGGTCTTGTCGGCCCGACGTTCCGAACTCCATGCTCGGATACTAGGGGGACTACGAAATCTCGGCTGTAACGATGATGCTCGGCTGGCCTTTCACGCCGAAGAGGCCGGCGACGGCCCGGCTGCTTTGGAGCATGCTGCGTCGGCGGGTCGTCGCGCTCGCACGCTGGCATCCCATCGCGAAGCTGCCGGGCAGTTCGAACGCGCGCTGCGTTTCGCGGACGACGAGGCGCCGGCCAGCGTCGCAGCCCGCTGGATGGAGCTCGCGACGGAGCTGTCGATGATCGATCGCTGGCCCGATGCCGAGACCGCCTACACACGAGCGCTGGAGAACTGGCGGGCGGCTGGAGACCGCCTCGGCGAAGGCGACACGCTCCAGCGGATGTCCGCCGCGTTGTGGCGGCTGTGCCGCGGCGACGAGATCCTCGCCGCAGCCGAGGCCGCCGTCGCCATCCTGGAACCGCTCGGCCCCACTGCGGAACTCGCGGCCGCATACGGCAGCCTCGCCGCGCATCAGCTTGCCCCCGGGCGTCTGGACATCGTCGTCCCGCTCGCCCAGCGCGCCCAGGAACTCGCGGTCAGATTCGGCGTGCCTGCGGTGCAGAGCCGGGCCGCGACGACGGAGGCGCAGGCCCTGTGGTTCGCGGGTGACGACTGGGAGCCCGTGCTGCGCCGCGCGCTGTCGATCGCGCTCGAGAACGGAATCGAGTACGAAGCCGGCTTCGCGTACACGAACCTGCACGAGCTGCATTGCGCCAACCGCGACTATGCCAAGGCCGACCCGTACTTCCACGACGGCGTCGCGTATTGCGAGGACCACGATCTAGGCACGTACTACACCTGCTTGCGCGGCGTGCGGACGTCGACCCTGGAACGGCTCGGGCGCTGGGACGAGTCGGTGGGCATCGCCGAGGCGGTCATCGCCACCGTCGCCTCGCCCGTGAATCGCATGATCCCGATGACCAGCCTGGCCATGGTCGCGGCGCGCCGCGACAAGGGAGATGTGTGGCCACGCCTGGATGCCGCGATGACCGCCGCGGACGGATCGAACGGGCAGATGTACATCGGCGCCGCCCGGCTGGCCCGGGCCGAGGCCCGCTGGCTCGAGAGCGATCTGACCGGGGCGCGACAGGAAGCCGAACTCGCGGACGACGCGTGCACTAACGCTACTGATCCCTGGCTCAACGGCGAGATCGCGGTGTGGCTGCTACGCACCGGATCGCCCCGGACGAGTCAGCGCGAACTGGCCGAGCCCTACCGGCTGCAGCTAACCGGAGACTATCGCGGCGCATCCGAACTGTTCGATGCGCTGGGCTGCCCATACGACGCAGCGCTCGCGCTGCTCGATGCGCCTGACGAGCTAGCGCTGCGACGAGCGCTCGACATCTGCAACGCGCTCGGGGCCGTCGCGACGGCTCGGATCATTCGCCAGAAGATGCGCTCGCTTGGCATTCGATCCGTTCCAGCCGGGCAGCGAGCCGCGACGCGCGAGAATCCACTCGGCCTGACCCAACGAGAGCAGGAAGTGCTCGAATTGCTCTGCGCGGGGCGCACGAACGCCAGCATTGCCATCAAGCTGGTGATCTCATCGAAGACAGTCGACCACCACGTCTCGTCGGTACTGGCCAAGCTCGGTGTGTCGAAGCGAACGGAGGTAGCCGCCGCGAAGCGAGCCGCAGCCACTCCGGAGTAGCCGAGCCACGCTGAGCGCACGGGTCGTGCGTGCTCGCCAGGCACGGAACGCTCGGACAGGCAGGACCGCTGGGCGAGGACCGCTGAGCCAGCGCACAAATCTGTTTACAACTACATACCGTCCCGGAAATCGGGCGCCTGCTCGCCACCCCCTCCTACGGCCCAGCCCGCCCGGCCACACTGCGCGCTGACCCGACCGGAGACGCCGCCACCAGGCCCGCTCCCGCTGGTACCACCAGCGCACCCGGCTCGCCACAGAAACGCGCCACGTATTCGCCATGAGAGCAGGCCGACTTCCGAGCATGGTTGGTGGCGTATTAGATCCCGCTTCGTGTGACAGCGGGGCTTTCCCTGGGTCAGGATGGTTTGCAGGGGTCGGCAAAGTCCCTGATGGCAGGGCTTGGGCCACGCCGGTTATGGCAGGTAGCAGCGTCGGCGCAGCCTTTGTGGTGATCATGGCGCTTCCTGCGCCAGCCAGATTCATTGCAGAGGGATCATGCCTGCGTCGCCAGGCGGAGCCAGCCACAGGTAGCTACCACCCCGCAGGATGCACCGCTGTTGCCGAGAGCGGTACAGCACGAAAGTACAGCAACCGGCCTGGATTCCGGGGGACTCGTGCGGACGTCCTGAGACGGTGACCTGCACAGATGGACGCGGGTGGACGTGTTGCCACTGTATGGCACGCAAGAGGTCTGGGGTCGAATCCCCATAGCTCCACCCCAGGTCAGAAGCATAATTCGAAAGCCCGAGCCCACAGTTCCAGGGGCTCGTACAGCAGCAAAGTACAGCAGCCGCCGCAGCGAAAACCATCGCACGCCAGTTCGGATCTGGCGTCCGTGCGGATGAAGACGGCGGCCTGGCCGGCTGCGGCCTGAGCCGGATATAAGCCCAAATCGGGCCTGACCAGGCAAAACGAGGCTCTTCCTCCGACGGCGCAGGCGGCGTGTCGGTGAGGTGGCACCCATCGGCACGGCCCCGCAGGACCGATTTGCAGGTGCCTCTTGCGGCCGTGCAACGGGTCAGGCTAGTCATGCCAGGCGCCGCCGGGCCGACGCGGGGACTACTGCGAGGGCGAGCCGCTCTGGTGCGCGTGAAGTACTGGCACGCATGCAGCGCGCCACGATCGCGCCGCGCGCCGCGCCAGGTACGGCGCCGGAGGTAGGTCCGCGCGCGGACAGGCGTAGACCGGCTGTCAACGGCGCGGGGCGTCGTCGGCGCGGCGCGCGTATGGTCAGGCCGGCATCGCGCGGCGCGCCTGCTGCGCGCCGCGGCGCACGTCGGCGGGCCCGGGACCGGGCGGCGCAGCTCTGGGGCGCGCGAGCCGGGCGCGGTGAGGCGCACCAGTTGCCCTGGCGCGCGCGCCGCCTGTCCGATGGCTCACGGCCGAAGGAATGCTCGCTGACCGGCATGGGTGGCTGGGGTGCCAGGCAGCCGTCTCAGCCGGTTTGTTGCCATGCCAATGGGGACGACTGTCGTCAGCTGCCCGCCGACCGGGTGGCGCAGGCAATCTGTTGGCTACATAAGGTGCGCACAATGGTTGTGCGCCGAATCTCCGTCGCCTACATATCGCCGATTTTTTGCGCCTGTCAACGATTTGAATTTGGAGATGCATCAAGCACAGATCGGCCAGTTCTGCTCTGTCCTTCCTGAGGATTAATGCTATCTGCTGGTCACTGGCACGCGCGTTGGGGCTGGCGGCCGTCCCGACGTGATAATGGACGCACGGCCGCACCTGTGCCGACGCCAAGTACGGCTCGCGGTAATCGATTTGGGGCGCCCGTGACCCGGGGCCCCGGCGGGCCGAGGGTGACGTTCGGATCGCGGAGGCGATCACCATCTAAGCCAAGCTCCGGGCGGACACACCGTCCGGCGACTGCTGAGGAGCATTCATGACCCACGGCCGTTTCAAGATCATGACGTAAGTCCGAGGATGGTGAAGGGCCGCTCCATGTAGCGGCTGGCCCAGCGGGTCGCCTCGGTGGTGTCGTGCCGCCCGGCGTGGTGGAGGGCTCCGACGGCCAGGTTCCTGAGCGTGGCCATGGCGCGGGGTCCGGAGCGGGTGCGGACGGTGGAGTTGTCTTCGCGGTAAAGGGTGTCGCGCAGCCAGTGCAGGGACTCGATGGCCCACTGGCCGCGGACGAGCCTGGCGATGGTCTCGGGGCCGGCCCGGGTAGCGGTCAGGCTGGTGACGCCGAGCGCGGCGATCTCTGATAGCGGCTTGCCGTCCAGGCCGGTGACATGGCGCTCGATCAGGCAGGCCTGGCTGACGTGCGGGAACGGCAAGTCGCCCGGCGCGTCCATGACCTGGATGGTGCGGGTGGTGATCCGGCCGTGGCCCTGGTCAGTGGCGGCGTGGGTGACCGGGACGTCGTGCCAGGGCAGGGCGTCGAGGGCATCGAACAGGCCGGGCTGGTTGTCCTTGACCGGGAACGCGAAGTCAGCGCTGCGCCCGTGCACGTAGTCCGCGGTGGCGCGCTGGGTATGAAGAGCGTCGGCCGTAACGACAGCCCCGTCCAGGCTCAGGCCATCAAGCAGCGGGATGATCATCGGGATCTCGTTCGTCTTGGTGCCGACCTCGGCCTGGGCTGCGACGACGCCCCGGACGCCGGCCAGGGCGGCGAGCAGGTGCACCTGGCTGCCGTCGGTGTTCCTGGCACCCCGGACGGTCTTTCCGTCCACCCGGACGGGGACCAGCGGCGCATCGTCATCACCGGTGCCGGCCAGGTCCCCGGCGGCGCTGGCCCGTTCCATCAGCCAGGCGCCGGTCACCGCGTCCAGTGCAGCGGCGTCGGCCCCGGCGACGACCCGCCAGATCGTGCATTTCGAAGGCGCCCCGGCCTCGGGCCGTATGGCCCCGCACCGCCGGTACAGCTCTTCCAGCACATCAGCGGGCACGTCGGCGGCCCACCCGGCGATCGCGGTGAACGACCGGGAACCAGCGACCACGGCCGCGGCGGCCAGCGCCAGCACTGCCGCCACCGGATGATCCCGCCCCTGACCCGGCCGCCCGTCCGTCACCCGGGCAAGCAATTCCAGCAGGTCACGGCAAATGACCCGCGCCGGGCCGGAGGCAGCGGGCCGCTCGCCGGCCAGATCATCCGCGAGCCGGGATATCAGCCGCCCGTCCGGCACAGGGCAGCCACTGGTAATGGCACAATCGGGCACGGCGAGGCTCCGGCTGGCGAGGGTCTGCAGGAGGACACCTCGTATTACCGGGGCTTCGCCTTACTTCATGATCAGCCACGCCGGGCGATACCAGATCGCGACAGAACGTCACATCACGCCAGCCGGGGGACGGCAAGCCCTGACCCTAGAACGATCTTGAAACGGCCGTGCATTCATGACCGAACAACCCCCGGAGGCGTACGAGCCGGAGCCGATGCCGGAGGCTGCGCAGCAGATGCCCGCTGCCGAGCGGGTCCGCCTGGCAGCGCAGCAGCGGGGCGCGTCGGATTATGTCTTCAGCTACTGGTCGGCGCTTGGCTGGACCGTACTTACCTTCGGGATCTACGGGTTCTATGTCTTCTACCAGCTCGTCCGCCGGATGCGTGATCACAACGCCCGCCGGCTCGAACTCCTCGACGCGGCGACGACCGTGGCGTGGGAGCAGGCCGGACGCCAGGGCCTGCAGCAGGAACTGGCGCCTTCCTTCCAGCGGGCCGCCGGTCAGCTGGCCGTGCTGAGGCAGATGACTACTGACTTCCGTGAGCCCGTCATCTGGGTGGTGCTTGCCATCGTCGCCCGCGGCGTGGCCGAGATCGTCGCGTTCGTGCTGCTCGACCAGGACCTCATCAAGCACGACCGAGCCGAGGTCGGCGTCGAGTACGAGCTGTCTTTGATCTACGGCCGGCTGGGCCAGCACGTGCGTTCACCCGATCAGGACCGGGTGAAGGGGCCAGACAACTATGTGGGCCGGATCGTGGCCGCCGTCTTCTCGTTCGGCATCTACATGTTCTGGTGGTACTACGACCAGATGCAGGTGCCGAACCAGCACTTCGCCGGCAACTGGGCCCAGGAGGACGAGCTGGCGAGGGCCGTGGAGGCGATCAGCTGACACCCGCAGCGGTCCCGATGTGCCTCAGGGCGGCAATTGAGGGTGTTCCGCGTCGAGCGGCTGAACCTCTGTCGGTACGCCTCTCTGGACCCGTTCGGCGTACGCGAGAGGACGGGGAGGACGCGGTGGTGCCATACGCTCCCGTGAGTAGCGGCCCGGGTACCGTGGAGCCGTGGCCCACATCGAGCCTCATGGCTGCTCGTCCTTTCTGCGATGGGTGGGTCCCCGGGTCGTGCGCGGGTGTCAGATCGTGGTGGTCAGCCCGACCAGGCCGGCGCTGAGCCGCCAGAGCCGGGCCGCTGCGGCGGTGTCGTAGGAGGACTTGCTGGACTTTTTCGCCTTGCGGTTGGCGAAGTACTGGCCGGTGACGCCCTCGACCTCGGGCGACGATGCCAGGTAGATCGGGGTGGCGGCGCCCTGCTCGGGCGCTTTCATAAACGGCGGGCGAAGAGCATCATCGTTCGCATCATGGTGATCGGGTCCTCGGCGCCGAACGCGGTGCGGGCCACGCCGGGGTGCAGCACTGTGGCAGTGACGCCGGTGCCCGCCAGGCGGCGGGCGAGCTCGTAGGTGAACATGACGTTGGCCAGTTTGGACTGGTTGTACGCACGCTGCCCGGAGTAGGTCCGTTCGCCCTGCAGATCGTCCAAGTCGATCTTCCCGAGCGCTTGCGCGCCGGAGGAGACCGTGACGACGCGGGCGGGGGCGCAGGCGGTGAGCCGCTCCAGCAGCAGGTTGGTGAGCAGGAACGGACCGAGGTGGTTGAGCGCGAAGGTGTGCTCCAGCCCATCGGCGGTCAGGTGCCGGGTCGCCCAGAATCCGCCCACGTTGTTGACCAGCACATCCAGGCGCGGGCACGTTTCGAGCACCTCGCGGGCGAGGCGGCGTACCTCGGCCTGCGCGGACAGGTCCGCGGCGAATGCGTCGATCGCTGGGTTGGCGGTCACTTCGATCTCGGCCGCTGCGGCTTGGGTCCGGGTGATGCCGCGGCCAGTGACACCCACGCGGGCGCCGAGGCGGGCGAGGCCTTCAGCGGTCGCGCGGCCGATGCCGCCCGTGCCGCCGGTCACCAGGATGGTCTTGACCGCCATGAGATTGGTGTGGTCAGACATCACGCACTCCCCGAGGAAGGAGGGGTGGGATCAGCCCCCTGGGACCGGTGCGGTCACCGGACGACCTTGAAGTTGAACATCGGGGTATTCAGCATGCCCATCAGGCGCAGCCACAGCGGCATCAGCATCTCGGTGCCGCGGGCGGCGCTGATGTCGCCGAGGTCGACGACGTCGGTGTGCCCGAACGAGTCCAGCAGGCCGGTCACGGTCTTCTTCGCATCTGGGTCGTTGCCGGAGACGAACACGCTGTGCTGGCCACCGGCGAGCTGCACCGGGTTGACCATCAGCGCTGCCGTCAGCGTGTTGAGCGCCTTGACGACCTTCAGTTCCGGGTACGCCGCCTGGATCTGCTCGCCGAGGCTGTCGGTGTCCTTGACGAGCAGGCTGGGCGGGAAGCCCTGCGAGAAGTCCAGCGGGTTGGCGATGTCGATGAGCACCTTGCCCGCGAGGTTCTTGGTGCCCGCGGCGGCCAGCGCCGCCATCGACACGCCGCCCGAGGTGGCGTTGACCAGCAGCTCGGCGCGGGCGGCCGCGTCGGCGAAGGTGACCAGGCCTACCCGCGTGTGGGCACCGGCCCAGGCCGGATACGGCGGGTTGCCCATGCCGTCCGGCGCCGTGCGGGCCATCGTCCCGGCCACGTCGCGGGTCCCGACGGCCACCTCGTGGCCCAGCTCGTCGAGGCGACCCGCCAGGGCCTGCCCGACCATGCCGGTGCCCAGAACTGCGATCTTCATGACTGGTGCTCCTTGCTCGGTCTTCAGCGGGTCGCATTACCATGCAACGATCAAACTAACAGACGGGTCTGTCTGCCACTACGGAACCATGAGGAGCAGATACGAGCAGTAGATATCGGTACCCAGCTTCGTTACGGCCTGCACATGAGTTGATTGTTGATAGACAGACCCATCTGTAAGATTGGGCGGACCGGAGGTGAATCAGATGACCCAGCCAGACGCCCGGCAGCCTGCCCGCGAGCGCATCCTCGGCGCCGCGTTCCGGCTGTTCTACGCCCACGGCCCGCGTGGTGTCGGCGTCGATACCGTGATCGCCGAGTCCGGGGTGGCAAAGGCGACGCTGTACAAGCACTTCCCGCGCAAGGACGACCTCGTGCTGGCATACCTGGACCAGGTCGATCAGACCTGGTTCGGGCAGCTGCGCGCCGCCGCGCGCGCCGCCGGCGACGACCCCCGCGACCAACTCGTCGGCACCTTCGACGCGCTCGGCTCCGCCTGCCGCCGCGACGGCTACCACGGCTGCGCGTTCATCAACACCGCCGCGGAAAGCGAGCCGGGCACCCGCGTGCACGCCCGCACCGTGGAACACAAGCACCTCGTCCGCGCGTGGCTCAGCGACCTGGCCCGCCGCGCCCGCGCCGCCGACCCCGACCAGCTCGCCCGGCAGCTCACCCTGCTCCTCGACGGCGGCCTCGCCGCCGGCGTCCTCGACGCCGACCCGGCCACACCCACAGCCGCCAAGGCCGCTGCCCGCGCACTCGTCGACGCCTCTTGCCCCGGGGGACTGTAAAACAACGGTGTAACTCCTAGTAGGACAGGACGGACGGATGTGCTGTCTGAGGAGGGAACACCTTGAGCACGACTGTAGAGCCGAGTGTGGCGAACGACGCGAAGCCGCCGTGCCGGCGATGGCCGGGTGGGCGCGGATGAGGAGCTGGCCCGGCAGCCGGCCGAGCGGCCCGGGCGGAAAGCCTGAGCCTGACTGGCCCGGATGGGCTGCCGAGCCGGGGAACCAAGGTCGTGCTGGAAAGCCAGCGTGGCTGTCGGCACGCCGCTGCCTAGCAGGATGTCCCCGACCTCCGCGCGGGAGCGCAGCTCGCGGCTATGACGCTTTGCTGAGCTGGGACACGCGTCCGCGGGACACGCCTAGGATCGCGGCGGTATCCGACACGGACAGCCCGGCCGCCCTCAGATCTGCTGCGAGCGCACGGTATGAGTTCCGTGCTTCCTGCTGCTGCCGGTCCGCTGCGGCGAGTAGCTCGCGAACGGTCGTCACCTTACGGTCGAGCTCGCCGAGGTCGGGTGTGATGACGATTTTGTCGCCGCTGACGTCCTTGTCAGTGAGTGTCTCGATGTAGTCGCGGACCATCTGCTCGGCGGTGTCGAGTGTGCGGGACTGAGTCACGCCGACGCCGTCGATGTGCAGTTCCCAGCCGTGCTTCCACCGCTTTGCGGTGACGTTGTAGGTGTTCGGGCCGGCGATGGTGGTGGTCATCCTTCCGGTCATGATCTTCTCCCTCTCCTTTTCCGTGGCTTCCGGCTATGTGCCGTCGCCGGCACGATCACTGAAGCCACCAGACGGGAAGGCAGGCGAGCTTAGTGATCGTGTCGGCGACTACGCCAGCCGAGACGTTCCTCGCCTGGGTTACGACTGCGACGTGCTTGCCGCAGGATGACGGGCAGTACCACTTGATGTGGTCGCCTTTGCCCTGCTTCCATGTGCAGCCGTTGGCCAGGAGCGCCCGCTCGACGTCCCTGTACTTCATAGCTTTCGCCATACGGATAGTATGGCAGGCCTAGACAGTTAATATCTAGCCATAGTGAACACCGGGCGGCTACGTGGGCTAACGTCGGTGACTCCAGTCTGGGCCAACCTGCCAGGCCGCCGCGCTGGATCGTCTCGTTCGTGACCGCGACGTTGTTCGCTGCGAGGTCCAGGCGGGGGTTTCTTGCACCCACGTTGTCCTGTGGGGCTCGAATACACGATCAGGGTGGTGACCTGCGTCTTCTCGTAGCAGCGTGGGCATGTCAGGCGGTGATCTGGTATTCGTGTATGAGTCCGCCGAGGACTTGTTTCCGGCGGATCCGGTGCTCGGCGAGGTTGATCTGCGGTGGCCGGGTGTGAGCTTGAGCCGGTGCGGGCTGGCCGAGG
>JBKQMG010000144.1:0-3541 GCA_052146815.1 Streptosporangiaceae bacterium
GCCGCCGTCACGCTCGACGTGCCGCGCGTCGCCCTGGCCGACGTGCTGCGGGCCATGATCCGGGTCACCGCGGAGAGCCCGGACACCTCCGGGGAGGTCACCGCACAGCTCCGCCGCGACCGGGAGCGTTAGCACCCGTCGTAAGTAGTCCAGTTCGACGCGCCGCCTGCGGCGATGGCATTGTCAAAAATCTGATCCTGGTAAGCGGGGCCTGCGACGCCGAACTCGCTGGCCGCACCGCCGTAGGTCTCCCAGGTGCCCAGCGCGAACTGGTAAGCGCCGCCGCCGTTACCGGGACCCCAGGCGTAGCTGCCGCCCTCTTCCGCGTTGCGGATGCAGACCCCCAGCGGTGAGCTGGCGGCATCGCCGCCGCCGCTGGACGGCGGGGGGCTCGCGCTCGGGCTGGGGGCGGGGCTTGCGGTCTGGGACGGGGATGAAGACGGGGCCGGGGACGGGGTCGCGGCCTGCAGGGCCGCCTGCCGCTGCGCGAGCCGTGCGGCGTGCCTGCGCTGGGCGAGCCTTCGCACCTGCGCCACCTTGCGTGACGCCAGGGCCGCGACGTCGCGCCGGGCGGTGGTCATCTGAATGGCGACGGCGACGTCGGAGCCCGCGCTTGGCGCCGCTGGCCTTTCGCTCGTCATTGCCGCTGACGTGTCATGAGAGGGCTTCGGCGCCCCGGATCCTGTGTGCAGGAACATGAAAGCCGCAGTCACGCCTGCGAGCGTTACTGCGGCCGCTGCTGGGGCCCAGCGCCTGGTGGCGGTTTTACTGCGCTTCGCATGACGGGGTGCTGTAGGCACCGCGCTCCTCTCCGCGAGACTCCGCGTTCACCCGGCGGGCCGACGCTCGCTGGCGTCAGGCGGCACGAGGAATGCCTGTCGCGGGGAACCTACTGGAAACAGGGCACCGCGCGCGGGTAAACGCCAAAATACGGCGAGGGCATGGCAAAGGCCGCGATAACGGCGAGCCGCGCGGCCGCGGGCGGTTAAAAGCCGCTGAGAGCACCAAACTGAAAGCGGCCTGGCAGTGAATCAGCCGCTAATGTGGTGCCATGATGCACGACCGAGACCAGGCCGGACGGGTGGACGTGCACGTCAGCCAGCCGTCGCGGCGGCGACGGTGGTCGCGGCGCGAAACGCCATGAGCGCCGGGCGCGCCACTGGCCAGCCGAACGTCCAGGCGCAGCTTTCGGTGCGAAACGGCCGCGCCGCGGTGGACTTCTACAAGACTGCTTTTGGCGCGGTTGAGGTCTACCGATTCGGCGGGACTGACGACCTGGAAGAGGTCGTGGCGCAGCTTGCCGTCGGAGATTCGCTCCTCTGGGTCGAGGACGAGTCGCCGCCGGACGGCAATTTCAGCCCGCAGACCGCGGGCCGGGCGACGGCGAGGATGCTGCTGATTGTCGATGATCCTGAGGCTGTCCTGGCGCGGGCAGTAGCCACCGGTGCGGCGCAGCTCAGCCCGGCAGGCGAAGAGCACGGCTGGCTGCTGGGCCGGATCGATGACCCGTTCGGCCATCGATGGGAGATCGGCAGGCCGCTCGGCGAATGGCCGCCGCCAGCCCGGCGCTAGGTTCACTGCCCTGACGTAAGCTGCGACGCGTGCCAGCAGGGGAAAGCGACCCGGTCCGTCGCGGTTATGACGCCCTGTCGTATTACTACCGCGCCGATGACGCGGCCGAGGGCAGGTATGCACCATGGCTGGCGGACCTGAAGTCCCGGCTGCCACCCGCGGGATCAGCGCTCGACCTGGGCTGCGGCTGCGGTGTCCCGGTCGTGCGCTCGCTGGCTCAGGCGGGGCATGAGGTAACTGGTGTCGACGTCAGCGAAGTCCAGATCGAGCGAGCGCGCCGGCTCGTCCCGGCCGGGACGTTTGTCCGCGCTGACGCCACCACGATCACCTTTCCAGCCGAAACCTTCGACGCCGTCGTGTGCCTCTACGCCCTCATTCGCATGCCGCCAGCCGCTCTTGCTGCAGCGCGCTGCCACCTGGCTGCGCCCGGCCGACTGGCTGCTCGCGGTCGCCGGACACCGGGCCTGGACCGGCACGATAGAGAACTGGCTGGGCGGGCCGGCACCCATGTCCTGCGTCTGAAATTCGTCGGCAATATCGTGCGGGGGAGCCGAGGATTTCCTCGGCGGTCTTCTTCCACACGAATGGCCGGGGGCCGGCGTTCCAGATCCTGATCCAGGCGCGGATGTCGGCTTCGAGGGCCTGGACGCTCTTGCGGGCGCCACGGCGGATCAGCTGGCTGGTCAGGAAGCCGAACCATCGCTCGACCTGGTTGATCCAGGACGATCCGGTCGGGGTGAAATGCATGTGGAAGCGCGGATGGCGGGCCAGCCGTTCACGCACTGGAGCGCCGCAAGCTCGCCGCGCACCTGGCCTTAACCGGCACCGTGGTCAGCCGGGAGCGGCTGCGCCAGCTGCTGCGCCAGCGCGGGATCTCCTTCCAGCGGACCCGGACCTGGAAGGAATCACACGACCCGGATAAGCACGCGAAGCTGGACCGGATCGAGCACGTGACCAGCGCCTTCCCGGACCGGTGCTTCGCCTTCGACCAGTTCGGGCCATTATCGATCCGGCCCTGCCACGGAACCTCCCGGGCACCCGCAAGAAGCCGGAACGGCTGCCCGCGACCTACCACCGCACCCATGGCGCTTCACGCCGACGAGCGCATCGTGGGCCAACCTCGTCCCCGCTAACCGGCCCTCAGTCTTGGGACACGCCCGGACTGGGTGAGGTCCCGCGCTGGGGTCCTGGCGGCGGCCAGACTCGGGCCAGGTTTCCTGGGGGTGGGCCATGCGGGGGGGGGGGTGTTGTGCTGGCCAGCGACGGTCACCGTGTCGAAGGGTGCGGCGCGGATGGTGAGCTGGTCAACCAGTTTCTTGCGCATCTGGGGCCGCCCCAAGACCAAAGCCGCATGACCAGACCCGGCGAACGTTATTGGTCAGCGCACTAGGCAACGCGGGGAAGCCAACGCGGGGGAGCCAGGCGACGCAGGGGCTGTGCGAGGAGCTGTGTGTGCGAGGTGCTGACAGCGTCGCAAACCGCAGACTCCGGCCCCAGCGATGGGGGATCGGCTTGCTTCGCTGGAAGCAACACAGGGGCATACGGACATGGCAACGCCCTGGGTGCATCCTCCGCTCCCAGGGCGTTGCCATGTCACCTGTCAGTAGTGCGCACCGTATCCGCAGCCGCAGACCTGGCAAGGCTGGTTGTTCATGCCCCGGTAGCCGGTGCAATGGCACACCATTCGGTTGGAGCAGACCCCACCTGGTTCGTTTGTGGTGTCTCCTACGTCGATAAATGTCATGGCCCCTCCTCCTCAGTCAATGGACTGGTGTGACTATCGTCACATGGTCCGATGGGTTTCGCCAGGCTGCAGGGTGGAGCAGGCTGCGCCGGCCTGGGAGTGGCGTCCGCCAGAGTGGTGTATCGACCGGCCCTGGTGATGGGCGTGGCGCAGGCGCGTAAAGGCGGCCATCGCGTGATCCTTTGGAAGACCTCTCACAGTGCTTCTGAAGGAGTTTCGACGATG
>JBKQMG010000145.1:0-11593 GCA_052146815.1 Streptosporangiaceae bacterium
CGTGACCACCGCCGCGGCTCGCCACCGCTATGTGCCCGGGCCCTCGCGGGGGCCGGCGGGCGGCCGCGGCGGCGCTTTCATGGCGGACACGGACGCTCAGCCGGCCGATGCGGGCAGCGCGGCCAGCACGGAGAGCTCAGCGAGCCCGGCCGGCCCATGCGCTCGGCCTGGTGCGGCTGGCGCTGATGCTGACGGTGGCCGCAATCGGCAACAGCGGCTCTTTCGTGGCGGCGGCGGCGATTAACCCGGAGACGCCGGCGCAGTACGCCCATACCTGGCTTTACCGGTTCCGGCTCACCTCACGAGGGCAGGTGACGGGCTGGTGCCGCTGATCGTGCCGCAGGTGCACGGCTACCTCGCCGACCCTACCGCCCTGGCCGCCAGTGCCAACGGGAAGGTCGACAGCTATGCCATGCTCCCCACCGGCACGCGGAAGCCGGACAGCTTGGCGTGATCAACCTGGTCACAGGAAAGATGAGGGCGTGGACGGTCCGGCCTTCCGTCGATCCGCAGAGCCTGTCGCTTTCTGCCGACGGCCGGCTGCTCGGCCTCGTCGGGGACCCGAAAAAGGCCCAGAGCAGCGCCTCGGCCTGGGTGCTGCCGACGGGCTCAGCACCGGGGCCGCTCAGCAGCGCTGGCGTGAAGCGCCCGTGGCACGCGGCGGCGTCAGCGGACGGATTCATGACCGAGGGACTTGGCTCGCGTATGAGCATTGACGGTTCCGGCCGTTACGCGATCGTCTACTTCTACCACAGACAGGCCCTGGACATGAAGCGGCTCGACCTGGCCACGGGACGGGTGGTGACACTGCCGGTCGCCGCGAACAACGACCCGTTCGCCATCGCCTGGTGAACGCAGTCGGCAGGCCCGGTGCCCGGAGGAAGATCTCCGGGAACCGGGCCTGCCCGCCCCTGTCTGGTGAATGCCTCAGGCGTCGCGCCGGCGGAAGAGGATCAGGCCGCCGATGATCGCGATGGCCGCGTAGCCGCACAGCACCCCGAAACCGACCCACGGGGAGAACATGTGCTCGCTGGGCGCTGCGGCGACCGCCCGCCAGATCTGGTCGCCCGCGTTGAACGGCATCCACTTGGCCACATCGTTCTGCCAGGACTGCGGCAGGAAGTTGACCAGGATGAACAGCACGAACAGCAGGCCGACGGCCGTGCTGATCGCCGCCGCGGTGTGCCGCATGATCAGGCCGAGACCGAAGGCGAGCAATCCGCACACGGTCAGGAACAGCGCTCCGCCGATGACCGCGCGCAGCACGTGCGGCTGGCTCAGCGTGGCGTTCAGGTGCTTGCCGGACAGCAGCGCCTGGCCGAGGAAGAACGACGCGAAACTGGCCACCAGCCCGGTCACCAGCGCGACCGCGCCGAAGACCACGGCCTTGGCGGCGATCAGGGTGCCGCGGCGCGGCATGGACGTCAGCGAGGTCCTGATCATCCCGGTCGAGTACTCGGAGGTGACGGTCAGCGCCCCGAGCACGGCGATGATCAGCTGGCCGAGGATCAGGCCGAACAGGCTCTGCCGGGTCCCGTCGAAATTCGGCCCCACCTGATTAGCGTGGCTGGCCGCCCCCCAGCTAGCCAGCGCGCCGATCCCGATCGTGACGACGATCAGGGCAATCAGGGACCACCAGGTCGAGCGAACCGAGCGGATCTTGGTGAACTCCGACCGCAGGGCGCCCCCGAAGCCGGCCCGGCCCGACGGCCTCGGCAGGTCAGCGCCGAGCGGTGCCACCTGGGTTGATGCTGCCGCCATCTCAGGCCACCTCTCCTGTCTGGGCCGGTCCTGTCTGGGCCGGCCGGCGGCCGGTGTCGGTCGGTACGCCGGCGTGGAACTGCACGCTGGACGCCGTCAGCTCCATGAAGGCCTGCTCGAGCGAGGCGTGCGCCGGCGCGAGCTCGTGCAGCCGGATGCCGTTGTCGAAGGCCAGGTCACCGAGCTGCTCCGCGACCAGGCCCTGGATGATCATCACGCCCTCGCCGTCGTCGCGGACGGTGCCGCCGGCCGAGGCGGCCAGCTTGGCCAGCTCGTCAGGCTGCGGCGTCCGGACCCGGACCGTCTGCCGGGAGTTCGCGGCGATGAACTCGGCCACAGTGCAGTCGGCGATGAGCTTGCCGCGCCCGATCACGATCAGGTGGTCGGCGGTGTTCTCCATTTCCGACATCAGGTGGCTGGAGACGAACACCGTCCGGCCCTCGGCCGCCAGCGCCTTCATCAGATTGCGGATCCACAAGATGCCCTCGGGGTCGAGTCCGTTCACCGGCTCGTCGAACATCAGGATCGCGGGGTCGCCGAGCAGCGCGGCGGCGATGCCGAGGCGCTGGCCCATGCCCAGGGAGAAGCCCTTGGAGCGCTTCTTCGCCACCTCGGTCAGTCCGACCAGGGCCAGCACCTCGTCGACCCGCCGGGCCGGCAGGCTGTTGGTCTGCGCGAGGCAGAGCAGGTGGTTGTAGGCGCTCCGGCCGCCGTGCACGGCCTTGGCGTCCAGCAGCGCGCCCACTTCCCGCATCGGCCAGGCCAGGTGCCCGAATGACCGGCCGTTGACAGTGACGCTCCCGTTCGCGGGCCGGTCCAGACCGAGGATCAGCCGCATCGTGGTGGTCTTGCCGGCGCCATTCGGGCCGAGGAAACCGGTGATCTTGCCCGGCTCCACGCTGAACGACAGGTCATCGACGGCCAGCGTGTCGCCATATCTCTTGGTGAGGCCACGTGCCTCAATCATCTGAAGTTCCTTCCCGGCCGGCGATGGCAGAACGTCCGGCCCAGCACAGAACAGTCTGGCGGAACAGGCCGTGCGCCGCGTCGGCCAGCGGGCTGATCCCTGTCCGACCAGAGGGTGATTCTCGCCCGGCGCGGGGCGCTCAGGACAGGAAGTTCAGGACGGGAAATTCAGCTGGCACAGCGCGGGCGCGACCATCTCGGCGGTGACTTCGCCGACGGACCACGCCGCGGCGCAGAGGGCCCGCAGGCCGTCGATCGGCACACCGTCCCCGGACAGCTCGAGCTGGCCCGAGTCAGCATCGGCCCGCGCGCTCCAGCCGCCGCACCGGAACCCGCCGTCCTGCGCGCTCACGTCCGGATGCGGCTCCAGCAGGCCGGACAGGTCAGCCGCGAGGTAGGTCGGCCGCTGCCGGGGAGCGGCCAGCACGACATCGGCGGGCTTGCTGACGCCGGTCAGCACCAGCAGGCTGTCGGCGCCGCCGTTAACCGCGCCCTCGATGTCGGTGTCCAGCCGGTCACCGACGACCAGGGGCCGTTTTGCCCCCGTGCGGGCGACCGCCTCGGCGTGCAGCGGCCGCTGCGGCTTGCCGGCCACGACCGGCTGCTGGCCGGTCGCGGTGACGATGACCTGCACCAGCGACCCGTTGCCCGGCGCCAGGCCGCGGGCCGTCGGCAGCGTCGCATCGGTGTTGGAGGCCACGAACCACGCGCCCGCCCGCACCGCGAGCTCGCCCTCGGCCAGCATCGCGTAGTCGACGCCGGGCGCGTAGCCCTGGACCACGGCGGACGGCTTCTCGGCGGCGGTTGACACCGGGCGCAGGCCGCGCTCACGCAGCGCCAGGCGGAGCCCGATGCCGCCCACCACCAGCACCGGCGCGCCGGCGGGCAGCCGGTCGGCGATCAGGTGCGCGGCGGCCTGCGCGGAGGTGACCACGTCGGCCGCGGTCGCCGCGATCCCGAGGCTGGTGAGCTGGGCGGCGATGGCCGAAGGCGAGCGCGAGGCATTGTTCGTCACGAAGGCCAGCTGCATTCCGCTGCCGCGGGCCTCGGACAGGGCCATGGCGACGCCGGGGATCGCGTTGCCGCCCAGGTAGACGACGCCGTCCAGGTCGAGCAGGGCCGCGTCGTAGGCCTTCGTCAGCGGATCAGCGCTGCCGCGCAGGCCCTCAGCCCCGCCGCGGTCCTGCCCGGCACCGCCGTGCGGCTGCCCGGCGGGCGCCCCGTTTCGCGTCATTCTGCGTTGCCTTCCGCCCGCCGGTTCCGGGCGCTCAGCGTGGCCCGCACGCTGCGCAGCGCATCGGTGTAGTGCCGGAGGTTCGGCCGCATGGCGGCCGCCAGGGCCAGGTGCTCGGCGGCCGCGCGCGGATCGCCGGTCCGCGCCAGCGCCAGGCCCAGGCCGAACTGGGCGTAGTCGTCGCTGGGACTGGCGTCGACGATCCGCTGGAAGCTCTGCGCGGCGGCGGCGTACCGGCCCGCGTCGAACTGGGCCCGGGCGAGGGCTTCCAGCACGCTCCGGGACTGCGGCTCGGCCGCGGCCGCCCTGGTCAGCAGCTGCGCCGCCGCAGCGGCGCTGCCCCGGCCGAGCAGGTCCAGGCCGCGGTGATACAGCGTGTAGGTGTCGTCTTCCTGCTCTTGCACCGACGACGCGGATTCGGGCCGCAGGTCAGCCTGATCAGCCTCGCGCGCAGGCCAGCTGGCGGGCCAGTCGCCCTGTTTGGTCATATCCGTCCCGCTAACTTCTTCTTCAGGACGGGAATCGTGGCCGCCGATTGATCCTTCTGACATATGTGCAGATCCTTCCGTCCGGCCAGGCAGTGGCGCAACGGCGCCAGGCCGGCCTTGCGCTGGCGCCGTTTCGTGGCATCCGTTATGCCGAGGACAAGGTGAGCGACCTCGCCAAGGTCACCTCTCCACCGTACGACGTGATCGCGGGCGACAAGGAAGACCAGCTCCTCGCCGCCGACCCGCACAACGTCGTCCGGCTGATCCTGCCCCGTCATCAGGCAGGCCAGCCTGGCGACCTGTACCGGGACGCCGCGCAGACCCTGGCGCGGTGGCAGCAGGACGGGATCCTGGTCGCCGACCCGGCGCCCGCACTGTACGTATACGAGCAGACCATGCCATCCGGGCCGGGGGCTGCGGCCCACCCGCTCGTCCAGCGCGGTCTCATCGGCGCGCTGCGCCTCGCCGACCCGCAGGCCGGGATCGTTCTCCCGCACGAGGACGTGGCGCCGGGGCCGGTCGCCGACCGCCGGCGGCTGATGGAAGCGACACAGGCCAACCTGGAGCCGATTTTCCTGCTCTACGACGGCAGCGAGCCGGGTGCCGCGACGCGACTGGTGGACGAGACCGCCGCCCGGCGCCCCGCGCTGCTCGAGACGCTCACGGCCGACGGCGCGGCGCACCGGCTGTGGGCGATCAGCGACCCCGACGACCTGGCCGCGATCGCCGACGATCTCGCGCCGCGGCAGGCGCTGATCGCCGACGGGCACCATCGCTACGCCGCCTACCGCGGGCTGCAGGAGCGCCGCCATCAGGCCGGCGAGGGGCCCGGGCCGTGGGATTTCGGCCTGGCCATGCTGGTGGACTCAGCGTCCTATCCGCCGCAGATCGCGGCGATCCACCGCGTCATCCCCGGCATGGCGCCGGCGGCCGCCGCCGAGAAGGCGGCTGCCGCGTTCCGCGTCCGGCCCCTGCCCGGCGGCGCCGCGGACCTCAGTGCGAACCTGGCTGAGCTGGCTTCCGCCGCCGAAAAAGGTCCCGCGTTCCTGCTGGCGGGCGGCGGCTCGGCCTTCCTGCTGACTGACCCGGACCCGGCCCAGGCGGATGCGGCCATGCCGGCCGGGCTGTCCCCGCGCTGGCGCGGGCTGGCGCCGGCTGTCCTGCAGGAACTGCTCATCGGGCGCCTGTGGGGGATCACCGATAACGAGCGCACCATCCGCGTCGTCCATGATGACGCGGCGGCAGCGGTCCGGGCCGCGGACGAGGCCCCTGGCGGAACGGCGGTCATCAGCCGGCCGGTCTCCGACGCCGACGTCTACGCGGTGGCCGCGCTCGGCGAGCGGATGCCGCGCAAGGCCACGTCCTTCGCGCCGAAGCCCCGCACCGGCGTCGTCATCCGGACGTTCACTCAGAGCTGAATCTCGTGAATACAGCCGGGCCGGCGCACTTTCCGGCGCCGATCTGAGCGGCGCCTGACGCCCGGCAGCCGGCGGGGCCTGGCACGATGTCTGGATGGATGATGCTGAGCCTGGTTTTGCCGTGTCTGATGTCATTACCGATCTCGGGCACCAGGTGTTCGAGATCGATACCCGGATGGCCGGCTACGAAGGCATCACCGCCGGATACCTGATCCGCGGCGAGCGCCCGTGCCTGGTGGAAACCGGTACGGCGCCGTCGGCGCCGCTGGTGCGCGACGCGCTGGCCAGCCTGGGCGTGGGCCCGGCTGACCTGGCCACCGTGGTCGTGACGCACATCCATCTGGATCACGCCGGCGGCACCGGTGACATCGCCGGGATATTCCCCGCGGCCGAGATCGTCGTGCACGAGCGCGGCGCACGGCACCTGGCCGACCCGGCCCGGCTGATGGCCAGCGCGCGCATGGTCTACGGCGACGACCTGGATGAGCTGTTCGGCACCCTCGCCCCGACCCCGGCGCAGCGCATCCGCGCCGTCGAGCGCACCGGGGTGGTCGACCTCGGCGGCGGCCGCCGGCTGGAGAGCCACTACTCCCCCGGCCACGCCAAGCATCACGTCGGCCTGGTCGACTCGCTGACCGGCGACCTGTACGTGGGCGACGCCGCGGGCATCTACGTCCAGGAGACCGGGGATATGCGGCCGGCCACGCCGCCGCCGGATTTCGACCTCGCCGTGGCCCTGAACTCGCTCAGGACCTTCACGGCGCTGCAGCCGACCCGCCTGCTGTTCAGTCACTACGGGCCCGTCGCCGCCGTGGAGCAGGCGCTGGACCGCGCGGCCGAGGAGATCACGGTCTGGGTCGAGGAAACCCGGCAGGCGCGGCGGGCCGGGCTGGATCTCGACCATGCCGCGGCCATGGTCGCCGAGCGGACCAGGCAGCGCTACGCCGTGCTCGCCGACGGCGCCGACCCGCGGCTCGCTGACAAGTACGAGCGGATCAGCGGCACCGCGGCCAACGTCGCCGGCATCATGCACTGGCTCGAGAAGTCGGACGCGCCCGCCTCCGGCTGAGCCCGCGCGGACCAGCGCGGGGGGTCTCAGGAACGCCGGCCAGGGGCTCAGCGGGTGTGGGCCCGCTATTCGTAGGCCGGAGTGCGGGGGGCGCCCTCGGTCCCAGCGGGGAGCTGACAGGCCCGCAGCAGCGGCTAGCAGGGCGATCCCTTCCGCCAGCGCCATCATGACGAGCGCAGCCAGCCAGGCGCCGGCACACGGCATCGCCGCACGGGTGCATTCGGGCCGAGTCACTCCATCGCGGGGTGGAGGCACCGCAGGAGGCGCTCAGTAGCCGGCGGGCGTGTTACGGATGACGAACAGGCTTACGATCTTGCCGTCCCGGATGGTGAAGTAGTTGCTCATAATCAGCTCGGCCGGGAGATTCGTCTTGTCGTACTCGCCGTGGTAGCGGGCGCGGACGATGGTGGTGTCGTAATGACTGACGACATCGAGTACCTCCATGGTGACCTTGTCGCCGGCCATTTCCCTGGCGACCCAGCAGCGGATGGCGTCAATGCCGCGGAATTCACGGTGCGCATCGTTCACGAGCGCGTCGGAGGCGAACGTGGCGACGATTGCGTCCTCGTCGAAGGCATTCACCGCCGCGATGTGGTCGGCCAGGACCGCGGTGAGCGCGGGTGCGTGAGTCATGGTGCTGCTCCTTGGGAGTGCGGATTCCGGCCGCCGCCCCGGCGGCCTGCTCCTGACTCTGGCCGCTGCCGCACGTGGCGAGTCAACAGGAGCGGCCCGGCTTGACGCTCCTGCCAGGGGAGACCTCAGACTGGCTTCATGGCAGGAAGGCTGACGGTCGGCGACTTTTCCCGGATGACGCATCTGAGCGTCAAGACGCTGCGGCACTACCACCAGGTGGGCCTGCTGGAGCCGGCCGAGGTGAACCCGGACACCGGGTACCGGTACTACTCGCCCGGCCAGCTGCCGACCGCTCAGGTCATCCGGCGGCTGCGGGATCTCGACATGCCGGTGGCCGACGTGCGGGGGGTGCTGGCCGCCCCGGACGCCGCGGCGCGCAACGCGCTGATCACCGCGCACCTGAGCCGGCTGGAACACGAACTCGCCGAGACCCAAGCCGCTGTCGAGTCGCTGCGCGGCTTGCTGCAGCGTCCCGAAACGCGTCGTGCCGTCGAGCACCGCACCGTGCCGGCCACCGGCGCGGCGTCCATCCGGCAGGTAGTGGACCGCGACGACGTCCTGCCATGGTGGCACGGCGCCCTGGCCGAGCTGCACGCCGTCGTCCGGGCGCAGGGGCTGAACGCGGCCGGCCCGATCGGCGGCCTGTACGCGAGCGAGCTTTTCCAGGATGACCACGGCGAGGCAGTGGTATTCATCCCGGTCGAGGGCCGCTTCCGCCCGGCCGGCCGGGTCGTGCCGTTCACGGTGCCCGCGGGTGAGCTGGCCGTTCTGTCCCACCACGGCTCGCTGGCGGGGATCGACCTCACCTATGGCGACCTGGGCTCGTACGCGACCGCCCATGAGATCAGCGTCGACGGCCCGCTGCGCGAGTACTACCTGCGCGGTCCGCAGGACACCGCCGACTGCGATGAGTGGGAGACCGAGATCGGCTGGCCGATCTTCCGCGCCGACGCCAGCGGGTGACGCGGGAGGCTGCTGCTGCCCGCTTCCTCGGCCAGGGTTCCTGCGATCATGCCAGGCAGCATGTCATCCACACCAGCCGCTGGCCCTGATGGACGATCCCGCCTGCCCTGTTCATGCCCATGCGCAGCTAGAAGCCCTCGGCATGCGGAAGCGCCGAGCGCCAGCGTCACCACCCCCAGGGCCGTCACGCGGCGGGTCAGATCGGCCCGCTTTGCCCGGCCGAGCCTGCCGAAGATCAGGATCTGCGGTTGGGAGCCTCGTCGGGGTGGCCCGTCCCGTCCTCGCCGTCGTCCGCAGGGCGGTCATCGGCGACGCCGTCGGCAACGCGGTCATCGGCAGGGCCGTCGTCGAAGTCATCCATCTCCGGCACCTGCAGATCGGAGAAGGCCAGCTCGTCGAGCTCGTCGAACCGCTCGGCGGCGTCGGTCTCGCCCTCGGTGTCAGCCGTCGCCGCGCGCGCAAACCAGTCACGAGCCTCGTCATCACGGCCGGCCTCCAGCAGCGCGTCTGCGTACGCATACAGCAGCCGGGCTGCCCCGGGCCGCTTGCGGCCGTCGGTGAGCTCAGGGATCTGCAGCGTGACAACAGCCGCGTGAGCAAGGCCCTGATCGCGGCGGATACCGGACTCCACGATCCGCAGCTCGATCTGAGTCGGGCGGGCCGCCTTCCTCGCCTCCGCCCCGGTGGCAAGGTCGAGGGCGCGATCGAGCCTTCCGAGCGCCCGTTCGGAGTCGGCCATCAGCGGCAGGTAGCTGTCCCGCCCGGTGAGCCGGCGCGCGGCGCGCAGCTCAGCAAGTGCTTCCGCCCACTGCCCGGCCCGGTACGCGGCAATCCCCGCGGTCTCGCGGACGATGCCAACTCTGGCCGCCAGGCCGCGCGCGGCCTTGGCGTACCGGTATGCCCGGTCGGGGTCCTCCTCCAGGCCAGCCGCGGCCAGCAGCCGGGCCACGGCGTCGGCCAGGTCGCCGGGCAGTGTCCTGAGCTCCTCGCGAGCTTCCGGATCCAGCTGATCCGCGGTGATGCTGGCAGGCACGTCGACCCGTGGCTCCGCGCTGTCGCTTGCCCGGCTGGAACCTGCCCGCCGGCCAGCATCGCTGTCCTGCGGCCGCGAGGAGCGGGAGTTTCCGCCGGCTGGCGACTGTCCGCCGCGGTAAGTGCCCCGACCCTCCGGCCGCCCCGCATAGCGGCTTGTGTCCGAACCGCCCCGCCAGCCCGCGTCGTCACGCCGCGGCCTGCCGCCTGCGGGGCCAGCGTCGCGTCGTGGGGCTGACCAGCTCCGCTGCGGGGCTCCGCCGCGGCTATCGGCGCCACCCCGCCGCGAGGGCCTGCCACCAGCCTGACCTGCCTCTTCAGGTCCGCGCGGCCGACCGCTGACACTTCGGCCGGCATCACGCTCGGACCCGCGGGGCACGTAAGAAGAACCGCGAGGAGAGTCCCGCCGGTCTGACTCGCCGCCGTAGCCGCGTCCGGGCCTGCCGCGGCCCTTGCGGCCGGGCCGGTCTGAGCTGCCGCCGTAACTGCGTCCCGCCGGGCCGCCACGGTCGGACTGGCCTGAGCCGCCGCCGTAACTGCGTCCCGCCGGGCCGCCACGGCCAGGCCGGTCCGAGCCGCCGCCGTAACCGCGCCCGCCCGGGCCGCCACGGTCGGGCCGGTCGGACTTGCCGCTGAAACCGCGGTCCGAGCTGCTCCGTTCCGGCCGGTCCGGGAAACGGCGAGCAGTAGCGTCACGCGCCGGACCGCGACGGGCCGGACCGCTAGCCCCAGGTGAGCGGCTGCCGCTGCGCGCACTGAAGCTCCGCGTACCGCCGCGGGGCGCCCAGCTGTCTCGGGATTCTGCCGCGTCCGACGCAGCGCCCGTTCTGCCGGTCTGGCCGTCCCGGCGGCCAGGCCGCTGCGGGCCCGACCGCGAGGCACCCGATCGCGTTGACGGTGCTCTCCCGCCGCCTGAGGACACTGGTGGCCCCGATCGCGGTGCACCGCTCCGCGGTGCACCGCTCCGCGGAGCACCCGATGGTGGTGCTCCGGTCCGCGGGGCCCCCGATCGCGGTGCACCGGAGCGGACACCGCCATAAGCGGCGCCGCCTGAACCAGAACGCGGACCGCCGGCACCCGCGCCTCCGGAACGACCGCTGCCTCCTGAGCCCGTGCTGCGCCCGCCCGTGCTACCGGAGGCTCCACTGCGTGGGTACGCGGTGCGTGAATTCTCGTTGCTTGCGCGAGGGCCGCCTGCGCGGGTACCGCCGGACCGTGGGCCGCCTGCGCCTGCGCTCCCCGAACGCCCGCCCCCCGATCGAGGTCCACCAGAACGGGCACCACCAGAACGGGCGCCATCAGAACGGGCGCCGCCCGAGCGAGCTCCGCCAGAGCCCGCATTACCCGAACGCGAACCCCCAGAGCTCGCGCCGCCGGAACGGGCACCGCCCGGTGCTCCGCTGCCTCGGCTGCCGCGCGTGCTCTCGGCCACCGTCTTACCTCCTGGGGATGTGGGGCGTTCGCGGCCTGTGCCGCACAACTTCGACAATAGCGACGCCAAAAAACGCTGAGGGTCGCTACCCGCGCGGTAGCGACCCTCAGCGGAAGAATGTCCGGCGGCGTCCTACTCTCCCACGCGGTCCCCCACGCAGTACCATCGGCGCTGAAGGGCTTAACTTCCGGGTTCGGAATGGGACCGGGTATTTCCCCTTCGCCATGGCCACCGAAACTCTATGGAGATGTCAGGAGCCCCGCCGCCCGGAAGATCATCTCCGGAGCCGACGAGGCCGACCGCACCTCGGGAACCGCACAGTGGACGCGAAACAAGATCTATAAGTAGAAGCCAAGCCACTCGGCCTATTAGTACCGGTCAGCTACACACGTTGCCGTGCTTCCACCTCCGGCCTATCAACCCAGTCGTCTAGCTGGGGGCCTTACCAGGTTAACCCTGAGGGAGTCCTCATCTTGAGGCGAGCTTCCCGCTTAGATGCTTTCAGCGGTTATCCCTTCCAAACGTAGCCAACCAGCCGTGCTCTTGGCAGAACAACTGGCACACCAGAGGTTTGTCCGTCCCGGTCCTCTCGTACTA
>JBKQMG010000146.1:0-7167 GCA_052146815.1 Streptosporangiaceae bacterium
TACTGGATCGTCATGCAGCCGGGGTGATCAGGCCAGTGGCAATCTCGTCCGGTAGCGTCCCGGGATGCCTGCCGATCAGGAGCCGCCGTCCTATGAGGTGCTGGCAGCGCTGGTGGTGTCGCTGCGCGGGGAGCTGGCGCGGGCGCAGGAGCGGATCACCGAGCTGGAGGACCGGCCGAGGGCGACGTCACGGAATTCCTCCATGCCGCCGTCGGGCGAGGGGCTAGCGGAGCCGCCGCGGTCACGGTCGCTGCGGAAGAAAACCGGGCGGGTCGCGGCGGTCATCATCTACCTCTACATCGGGCAGTTCCTGTCCAGGAAGCGCACCGCGCAGGCGCTGGCTGAGCTGTTCGATACACCCTACTGATGGTGCACCCCCGGCGCGGCCGGCAGGCGATGGAGGCGATGGGGATCCTGCCGCCTTTCACCGGGATCGCGGTCCACGACGCCTGGGCCCCGTATGACACCTACGCCCCTGCTGGTCACCAGCTGTGCTGCGCTCACGCCTTGCGGGAGCTCCAGGCCGTCACCGACAGCGCGCCCGCGGGCCGATGGTGCTGGGCTGCCCAGGCCGCCGATGCGCTCACCGGAATGCAGGCGCTGGTCAGCGAGGCGATCGGCCAGGGCCGCGACGCCGCGGACCCGGCCGCGCTGACGGTGCAGATGCACCGCTACCGCTCCGCCGTCCTACTTGGCGCACGGCAGACCGCAGCCCGCAGCGGCACGCTGATGAGAAAGCACCACGCCCTGGCCCGCCGGCTGCTCGACCGCCAGGACGACTACCTGCGGTTCACGACCGACTGGCGGATACCAGCAGACAACAACGGATCCGAGCGCGACATCCGCATGACCAAGCTGAAACAGAAAATATCCGGATGCCTGCGCACCTTCACCGGCGCCGGACAGTTCTGCGCCATCCGCAGCCACCTGTCAACCGCCTAATCACGCACGAATCACCGGCACCTGACCAGTTACGGCCTGAACATGGATGGCCTGAACGCAGAAATGCTCCTCCTCGGCTCGCCGTCCGCTTACCCTGCGCCGTCCCCTTATCTGCGGCCTTGGGGCGCGCTGCAGCTGCTCAGCTGGCCCTGGCAGTGAGCTGTGAGACACGCTGGGGGCTGATCCCCAGCAGCGCGGCTATATCGCGGACCGACAGGCCGCGCGCGGCGAGCTGGGCGGCGGCCTGGCCGGTGCGGGCCGCGGCGGCCGCGGCGAGCTCGTCGGCCTGCCGGCGCAGCCGCCGTACCTCCAGGGCCTTGGTATCCAGTTCCGGGTCGCCGGTGTGGTAATCGTAATCCAGCGAAAGATCGGGCATGGCCTCATCAGGCAGCCCTGCAGCCAGGACGACGACCTCACGGACCGCCTGGTCCAGGGCGGGCAGGCTGCGGGCATAGGTGTGACCGCCCTCCAGTCCGGGCACGTCTGCGAGCCAGTGCCCTTCCTCCCGCTTCACGACCACCCGGTAGGCGTGCTCACTCATCGCAGCCACCCCTTTCCCAGCCCAGGCTCCAGGTCACGCTCGATCGCGCGCAGCGTCCCGGCCGGGACATCGCCCGCATGCTGTGCCACAGTGGTTGCCACCGTCGCCTGGACTCCGGCGGCATCGGTATAAGTGACAACGTATCGGCGGTGCGAGCCGACCTGACGGACCATCACGCCGCCCAGTCGCTCGATACGCCGGTTCACCTCGCGCGCTCTCACCACATATCTAGCGACTAGACAGAACAACTGTCAAGTCGATAGACACCTACGGGTCTGACGGCCCGCCTATTGCTCAGCTCGCAAGAACAGAGGCCGCCAGGCGCAGGTCGCCGTGGCCATGGGAGCATCCCTTTCGGTCTCATACATGCTGGCCGCGGCCTGGCTCCCGGAGGAGCCCCTGGCAGCGCGAACCGCGACGCTGATGACGCTTGAGAGGACCTGACCTGCGGGGATTCCGGCCCTGGCTGCGGATGGGAGACCGAGCGCTCTTCCTGCAATGCAAGAGGCCAAAGATCATATAACATCACGCTAGATGCGCTCTGACCTGCGAGAATGTGGAGCTATGGGGATTCGAACCCAGACCTCTTACATGCCATGCGACTACGGCACGGGTCCCGGCGGGTCTGGAAGACGCCAGGCTGGCTATTACCTGTGGGAATCCGGTCTGGAAGAGTCTGGACGGCAGCCGGTGTGCCTGCACGGTGGATACCACAACTGTCCCCAGACGGGCCAGCGAGCAGCGCGTGTTCGACCGCCCGAACATCCGAGCGTAAACAGGCGCCCGCGGTAGCCGCAGAGGCTGCTTCCAGCCTGCCCCGGTGATCATCTTCGCCCCGGCCGGGCACGGATCTGCAGCGAGGGCATCAACTGCAGTGCCGATCCGCAGCCGTACCGGCTTGTCTAACGCAAGGAAACGCCTTCCGGGCGCGCGGCCGCCATTCGATCCGGTACGCCACGCCGCTACAAGCCGGCCTCGGCCCTGACCTGCTCCCACGGAATGGACTCACCTGGCTCGGCGAGCGCCTGACGCGCGGCCGCGGCGTCCGCGAGGTCCTCCAGCAGCTCGCGGGCATCCTCCTCGCTCATGCCCTCCAGCGCCTCGGCGAACTCGGCCGCAACGATCGCAGCCACCCGCTCCCGCCTTCGGTGAGGTAGACCACGTGCCCGCGCGCCGCATCTCGCGCGGCGCCAGCTACCACCGGCGCCTCGTCAACGGGCAGCTCACTCATAGCCCCAGAGTACCCGGGGCTGCTCCGGCTGCGCTCAATCGGTGGCCGCACCGCCCGGGACAGGGTCTTCCCGCTGGTCGTCGCGTTTAACTGCGGCAGGAAGCAGCCTCGGCTTCCGGGCTGCGCACCTGGCATGGGGCGACGGTGGGCGGCGGATGGACAGCAGTCGCCGCCGGCCTCGCCGTGAGCTCTGGCCTTGGAGCCACGTACCACCAGCTCCCGGCATGTGAGCGTCTTGCCAGCGAGTGCCCGGCGTCTACGGAATCTGGCTTGGCGGTTTTGGCGCCTCTCCCCAAGGTGCCCTGCCGGACACGCGCGGACGGTCCACCGGCGCGGAGGCATGGCGGGCCGGATAATGGGCGCGGCCGTACCGGACCGTCGAGTCGGCCAGGAGGGACAACAGCACAGATACGGCGCGCGGGGGCGCGGGTCGACCGGGCTCGTTCTGAGCGCCCATCTCGGGCAGTCGGATGGCCCACCACAGCACCGTGAGCACCGTGAGCACCGCGAGAAAGCACACGACACCGTTAGCCAGTCCTGTCAGGCTCATGGCTGCCACCCCGCCTTCTCCAGCTAGTCGGCGCGGAGCGCCCGATGCAGCCGCGGGCGGCGGCGGCCCGCGCGAGTTCTGCGGTCACCACATCTGCGGTGGAATACTGGTACCCGGCCTTGCGCAGCCACACCACGATCACGGCCGGGCGGCCGATGTCCACCTCGAACGGCTCGCGGTAGTTCAAGCCCCCTTGCGCGGTGGAGTCCCCAGTCCTTACGTGTCTGCCTGGCGCACTGTGCCATGCAGGCACGAGGGTCTGCGGCCCCCTTGCACGTGCTGCCACTGCGGCCTCCCCATCACCATGCCGCGGGCCCGTGAAGTTCTCCCGCCTGCGCCTGGCCTCCGGCCAGAAACCCGCCGGCGCCGTCCGGGCTCCGGGCCTTGGCACAGTAAGCCCGGCGCGTCTAAAGGTGACGCGCCAATCGCGTTGCTGGTTGACATTCGCAGGTTAGCTGCCGTGATGGCACATGCGCCGGCTGTTCTAAGGCAATCGTTCGCGCAATCGTTTGCGGTCCTCGCCCGAATTCTTAGCAAGTACTTATCGGACTGGCACGAAGGTGCCCAGCTCCCGTGACATGCCAGATGACCGCTTTTGGCTGACCTTACTTTCTTTACCTTGCGTTAATCCTGCTGAAATAAACTGGACATAGACAGCACCGGTGTTCGGCGAGGACGCTACGGCAGCCATCTTTACTGGATTACCGCAGCTCCCGGTCCGCGGCTCGCTCCGGGCGGATCGAAGCGGACTGCCGGGCGTTTGAGATGCGATGAGCGGCCCGCCAGCCCGGGGGTGACGTCTTCTGGCGGGCCGCACGTTGGCGCCGCCAGCCACAGCGGCCGCGCCGCCTGCATAGCCCCGGCCGCCCGGTCGCCTGCACATCCCGAGAACGTGCAGCTCTTGCCGCCGCCCGTTCAGCAGGGCGCCCGGGGAGCCGACGCCGGACTCAGCCAGCAGGGACCCGCTTGCGTGACGCCGTGTGATACCCGCGGGTTACCGGCGGCGGCCGATCAGGGTGCCGAAGCACGGCAGGCAGGTGTGAGCTGCGAATGGCCCCGGTCAACGGCGCTGACACCGTGATGCTAGGGCGCGGCGAGGTAGACCGTGACGTCGAGCACGCCCCGTTCGGGCAGGCCCGACGACAAGCGCCCGGCCGTGGCGAGCAGCGCCAGCGATGCTCGGTTGCCGGCATCGACGACCGTGCGCAGGCGCGTGACCGCCGCCGGGCGCCGCTCCAGGAGCGCAGAGAACAGCGCGGTCCCGGCGCCGCGCCCCTGCCAGTCATCCACGACGGTAACGGCTATGTCGGCAGTGGCCCGATCCTCGGCGTACTGCAGCAGACGGGCGACCCCGACGGGCCCTTCCTTTCCTTCCGGGGGCAGCGCGATCAGCAGGAGCGCAATGTGATGCACCCCGTCCACGCTGCCGACAAGCCGCTGAATCATCGGATCATCGAGCTGGTCGAGCACCTGGAGGAACCGGTGCTGGCGCGAGCCTGGCGACAGGCGGCGGAACACGTCGCGCAGCGTCTCGGCGTCGGTGGGCAGCAGCGGCCAGATCAGCGCAGGCGTGCCGTCGCGCAGGAAGAACTCACCGGGGAGCAACTGGCGAGCAGCGAGGCATGTCATGGTGCGCCTCGAAGCACTGCTGTTGTCATTCCGCCCAGCGCCCAAGCAGCTTGCGCGCGTGTGCTGCTGCACCGGTCTGGCTGTCGCAGTCGGGACAGCGAGCCGAATAGGGATCGGCGAAGCTGAGGGTGCCATGAACACCTGCCGCGATGCCCCTGGCGGGGCCGGGCTCGGGGATGCTCAGCGTCTGCCTGATGTGATGCGCAAGGATGGCGGTGATGTGCTCGGGTGGAACTACCGGCAAAAGCGCACCGACCAGGTCCTGGCCGTCAGCCGGTCTCTCCTGATCTGACCGGAGCGCCTTCCCGGTGGCGGCGGTCTGCTTGATCCAGTCGTGCGCTGCCGCGCAGGTGCCGTCGGTGCCTGACGCCAGATTCCGCTCGCTCATGATCTTGATTCCCTTGATTGCTTCACTCCTGCAATACCGCGCCCATTCAGGATAATGCCTCTGCCTGCGGTCCACTTTCCAGGAGATCAGCCATTTTCGTATTTGCTACGCTTAGCGCTCTGGCAATGAGGCCCCAAGGCGGCTCGCACGCGATCGTCTATGGCCTTGTGACCTGTGGCAACGCAGAGATGGAGATCCGGAAACAGGTCACATGTTAAACCTTTGTAAAACACCTCCCTAGCACTCTCGGGCGCACGCAGGCGGCACGCACTGCCCCTTTTGGCAAAGCCGGAATCTGGAGGTCTCCCGCCACCATACCGACTTAAAGCGCAGTGGTATTCGACCTGGGAACCGCAGGCGCCGGCTCAGTCGAATACCACCGAAGCGACGGTCCGAAATTCGGTCCGCCTCGCTGGCAGTGGCAACGGCTGATCACCAGGCCACAGCGCCTGCCTAGGTGGCTGGTGTTAATGGGCTTGCTGTGCGGGTGACCGGGCCGGAGCGGGATGCTCCTGGACCGCTGCCGGGCGGCGGCCATGGCTGCTCGGTGACCGCCAGGCGGGCGCTGTGCGATCGTATGCCGGTGGCGGGGCGGTCCTGTGCGTCCTGCCGGGTCCTTTGCCTGGTGTCAGCTGGTGTTCACCTCCCGGGTTCCGCCGTGGCTGGCCAGGCCGAGCACGCTAAGGCGGGCCAGGTTAACCGCGGCGGCGAGCAAGGCGAAGTCAGCCCCGACCTTCGCTAGCCCGCGGACCCGGGCGCGCCGCCCGCCGTGGCGCCGCCGCATCAGGTGCCCGATCTTGCGTTCGACCTTGGGCCGGGTCGCCCGGTACTCCGCAGCCCAGTCCGGGTCGCGCTGACGGGCCCGGCAGCCTCGAGCTGTTCTTCGTAGGGCCCGGCGTAGATAGTGCGGCCGCCCTTGGCGGTGGTGCACCGGGCGGCCAGCGGGCAGGACGCGCAGGCCAGGCCGAAGTAAGCCATCGCGCCCGGCCCGGCGCAGCGGGGCGGTCTGGCTGGCGGGACAGGTCACGGTGCGCGCAGTCCGGTCGATACTGAACGCGTCCTTGGTGAACCGGCCGCCCGCCGCGGTCGGCGGCTGCACCTTGCACATACTGCGCGCGCCTGCGGCGTCCAGGCTGGCGAGGAACTCGCCCGCGCCGTACGCAGCGTCGCCGTAGACGCTCAGCGGCTCATCCTCACCGGCATCACCGTCGGCCAGCTCACCGCTGAGCAGCTCCGATGCTGAGCCGGCGTCACCGGCGTTGCCGGCGGTCACCGTGGTCGGGGTCACCAGCTCGCAGTCCGGGTCAAAGCCGAGGTGACCCTTATAGCCGTCGAACCCGCGCGCGGAGGTCTTGCGGCCGTGCCGCCTGCGGGACAGCCGTCGAGATGACGCGATCCGGCGCCACCCGCCGGGCGATCCGGAAACACCCGCCCGGGTCCTCGTCGAGGTCCTAGCCGGCCACTGTCGCCAGCAGCGCTGCGGCCTGCGCGGCCACCGGGGCAGGCCTGGGAGTCAAGGTCACGGCGTCGAGCGTATGGGAGATCCTCAAGACCAACGGCATCGACCCCGCGCCGCGACGGACCGGGCCAACCTGGTCACAATTCCTGCGCTCCCAGGCCGAGGCGATCCTGGCCTGCGACTTCTCACCGTTTCCTGCACGGCGCGGCGCCGCTGAAACCGCTACCCGAACCGGTCGATCTTGAGCAGTACCGTGTCCGAAGGCAGGCTCGCGTCGGTGGTCTGATCAACGAGTATCACCTGGTCGCGTGACGTGGACGAGGTTCTCGGGACCCACACGTCGTGGGGTGGGGAGCCGGGCTCGGCGGTGTAGACGGCCGTCGTCAGGCCTGCGTCGGCAGACAGTTTCGTCGTCGAAGCTCATGAT
>JBKQMG010000147.1:0-15526 GCA_052146815.1 Streptosporangiaceae bacterium
CCTCGGCCAGCCCGCACCGGCTCAAGCTCACACCCGGCCACCGCAGATCAACCTCGCCGAGCACCGGATCCGCCGGAAACAAGTCCTCGGCGGACTCATACACGAATACCAGATCACCGCCTGACATCCTCAGGATGTCAGGAGAAGACGCAGGTCACCACCCTGATCGTGTATTCGAGCCCAACAGGGCGCGCGCGACGCGCTTCGCTACGTATCGTCACCATCTGGTCACCGATTCCGCTCGCGGCCTGCGCTCGACCCGCAAGCGCATGTCGAGGACGACCGCGCCGTCGGGCAGGCAGCGCACGGGATTGAGATCCACCTCCACGAGCTCCGGGACGGCGCGCAGCAGCGCGGTGAAGCGCAGGATCAGCTCTTGCAGCGCTGGACGGTCCAGGGGGACAGAGCCGCGGAAGCCGTCCAGCTGAATCGACACGGTTTCGGCCGCGTCGATCAGCTCGCGTGCGTCGACGTCCGTGAAGGGCAACAGCCGATAGGCAACGTCGCGTCCCAGACCTGCCCTGCGCCCGCCCAGGCCGATCGCCATGACTTGCCCCAGATCCGCGTCCGCCAGCGCGCCGAGCAGGACATCGGCGCCGGACCCGACGAGGGGCTCGACGATCACTCCGCGCCACTCACGACCGGCCGCCCGGCACCGGCGCTCGAGCTCCTGCCAGCCCGCTCGCACCGCCACCTCTCCCTCCAGGCCGAGCAAGACCGCGTCGACATCTGCGGCATGAGCGGGCGGAGGGAAATCCGCCTTCAGGACGACCTGTCCGCCCAGGACAGTCGCCGACGATACGGCCCGCTCGACGTCCGGACAGGACTCGCTGGCCACGAACGGGATCTGGTGCGTGGCGAGCAGGGCCTCGGACTCCGCCGTCGGCAGCCAGCCGCCGTCCTCTTGCGTGCCGGCGGCGGGGTGATCCTCGAGCCAGGCCGCCACCCGGGCCCGGGCGGCTTCGGCGTCGATGCCGTCGAACTCCGGCCGCTGCCCCAGCGCCCGGGAAAGCCACTCCCGCCGCTCGACCGCGCGCGCCAGGACGCCCGCGCAGGTCTCCGGGAAGCGGAAGTTCGGGACCGAGTCGCCCTGCCGCTCGACCCGGCGGCCGTCGCTGCCCAAGACGGAAGCGACCACGGGCTTGTTCTGCTCCGCGGCGACCTCGGAGATCGCCGCCAGCACCGACTGCGGGTCACCGCCTCCGACGTCGACGTAGTAGGCCATCACGGCGTCGATCGCCTGCCCGATAAACAGGCCACGCATGCTGGCCGCGTAATCCGCGGGCCCGGCGCGGGAGCCGATCACGAGCGAGCGGCCCACCGCCAGGCCTCGCGACCCGCAGGCGTCGACCGCCAGGGCGGCTACGCCTCTTGAGTTGCTGACGATCCCCATCCGGTGCCCGAGCGGCAGCGGCTGCGTCTCGAAGAACTCCGCGGTATCGAAGAGCTCCTCACCACTGTGAAAGCGCATCACGCCGGCCTGCAGCAAGAGCGCGTCAACCAGGGCGTCCCCGCGCAGAGCTGCCGCGGTGTGCGAGCCTGCCGCGGCGTCCGGGTCCTGTGCCCTGCGTCCCTTGATGGCCAGGATCGGCTTGCGCCTGGCGACCCGCCGCGCGATGCGGCTGAAGTGCTCCGGGTTGCCGAAGGTCTCCACGTAGAGTATGACGGCCGCCGTGGCCTGGTCCTCCTCCCAGTACTCGAGCAGGTCGTTGGTCGAGACATCGGCGCGGGCGCCGAGTGATGCGAAGCTCGACAGGCCCAGCCGGCGCGCCGCGGCATCGCCCAGCAGCGCGATGCCGATCGCCCCTGACTGTGAGGAGATCGCCAAGCGCCCGGCGGGCACAGGCGCCCCTGCGAAGGCCCCGCGGAGGCGTACCGACGCATCGTTGTTGAGCACGCCCAGCGTGCTCGGCCCGACCATGCGCAAGCCCGCTGACCGCACGATCTCAAGCAGCCGCCGCTGTCGCCCGGTGTCCTCGCCTGCGCCGTCCGCCAGCCTCGACACCACGAGCAGGGCCTTCGCCCCGATGCGTGCTGCCTCAGCGGCCACATCGAGCACCTCCTCGTCCGGCACTGCCACGACCACCAGCTCCGGAGGTTCGGCCAGTTCGCTGAGGCTACGAGCCGCCCGCACCGAATGCACTGCACCCCCGCTCCGGTTCACCGGGATCGCCGCCCCCTGGAAGCCGCCGGCGATCAGGTTGGCGAACAGGTCACCACCCCAGCTACCGGGCTCGTTCGAGGCTCCGACGACGGCAACCGAGGCAGGCGCGAGGATCGAGCGGAGCGACGCAACCACCCCGACGTGGTCTCGCTCCCCGATTTTCTCCTGTACGGCCTCCGTCGGCTGGATGTCCAAGGACACCAGCAGCTCGTCGAAGTCCAGCCTGCTCCGCACGCCGAACCCTGCTCGGTTAAAGACGGCGAGCATGGCCTGGTTGGTGTCCATGACTTCGGCGTCAAAGCGCGCAATCCCCCGCTCCGCGCCGATCTCCGCCAGCTGCTCCAGGATCCGCGTGGCGACGCCGCGGCCATGGAGGCCCTCCGCGACTGTGAATGCGACCTCCGCGACGGCCGGCTCACGCAGCCGGTCGTAGCTGCCAGAAGCCACCACCCGGTCGGCCCGCCACCCGATCAGCACCACCCGGGCGTCGCCGTCGGCCTCCGCGTCCGAGCGTGCCGGCCCCTCGGTTCGCACAGAGCCGTGAAAGCGTGTATACAGGCTGTCCTCAGACAACCGGTCGTAGAAGGCCTTGATGTCGTCGTAGTCCTCGGGAGTCGCCGCGCGAAGCCTCAGCGGGGTGCCGTCTCGCAATATCACGTCCCGGACGAGGCGTATGCCAGCCACAGGCCTAACCTTATCGGCCCTAGGACAGAACTGGCGAGCGTGAGACGCTAGCCCGAGGTGCCTAGCGCGAGCGGTTCTAGTTTGATGGGACACCCTTCGGAGGGCCGCCGCGCGCAGCTTCAAGGCTGGGTACCGCAGATCTGCGGGAGGGGCGAAGATGCGGTCTGTCACACGACTTTTTGCAGTTAGCGCAGCGGTCACGGTCGCCGCTTTGGTCGTGCTGATGCTCGCGGTGCCCGCCGCGCGTGCCTATACGGGCACGCGCGTGCTCGTCTTCGCGGTGCAGTCGACGACGACACAGATAGGGACCGCGATGACGCCCGCCGTGGTGGTCGACGTCGAGGACTCCCAGGGACACCCGGTCACCAGCTATGACGAGCCCGTCACCCTCACTTACGCGGTCAACCCCGTTGGTGCCGCCCCGCCTGAAAACAACGTAGTCGAAGCGGTTGGCGGCGTCGCCATATTCCCGGACCTGACCTTCGGCGCCGTCGGTTTCGGCTTCGAGCTGCAGGCGTCCGCGCCGGGAGCGGCCACCAGTTCCCCGTCGCAGCCGTTCGACATCGTCGACCAGCTTCTCCACTGCCAGCCGGGTCAGGCCTGCCACAGCGAGACGGTCAGCTCACAGGGCACGTCCGGTTCCGCGGTTGCCAGCCAGGCGCCCACCAGCGACGTGCTCACTGCCACGGGCGGCGGCTTCCCGGACCTGTCGTGCACCTCCGCCGGGGGTATCGTCAGCTTCACGGTCACCAACCGGTCGAAGACGATCACGATGATGCTGGCGAAGTCCCTGGTGCAGCAGGCTCCTAACCCGGGTGCCGCGCACTTCAACATCTGCTGGGGCTCGCCGACCGCGTTCACGACCAAGGACGGCACGAAGTCGGCGTTCAACGTCGCCAATGACGAGTACGAGGGACTGCTTCCGGCCTGCTCCGCCAGCGGCCCGTCGCCGTGCGTCGCATCGCGGCACAAGGCCAAGGCCGGCGTAGAGGTCATTGCCGTCTCCGCCCCGCGCGGGGACCCGCACAGTTCGTTCTAGGAACGAGCGTCTGCTGTCGCGGGCTGAGCCGGCACATCTGGGGTGGCGACCACGCCGAGCATGCCGAACAGTTCATCGCGCCTGGCGACGAGGCCTGGCTCAGCCGGCTGGCCCCGGATCCCGGCCAGCCAGATGAGCGCGTCGGCGGCGAGCGCCTCGTCATACTGGTCAGCTCGCCGACGGGCGGCCCGCAGGCTCGCATCGATCGTCTCGTGCGCCCTGGCGGCATCCCCCAGCAGTGCGATGGCGTAACCGCGCACCCTGGCGAGCGCACTCGCATCGCCCTCCCGCAGGTTGGAGCCGGCCGCGATGTCGTCGGCGCGGGCCAGCGCCTCCGCGGGCTTGCCCGCATAGACCAGGGTCTCGGCGATACTGATCTCGGTAGCTACCACCTCATTTGGCCTTTGTGCCTTGAGGTAACCTGCACGCGCGGCCTCAAGCAGACCGAAGGCCTCCCCGTGCCGGCCGCGCCCCGCGGCTATACTGCCCAGGACGGCATCGGCGAATGCCGTCTCCGACAAGGCGCCCGAGGCGCGCAGTATCCGCTCGGCGGGACGCGCCGTATCTTCTGCCTCGGCGTAGCGGCCCTGGTTGGAGAGGATCTCCCCGATGTTGCATGCGGTGAGCGCCGCGTTCCATTGGTCGCCGACCCGCTCGTATGCCACCCTCGCCTTCCGGTAGTAGTTCAGCGCGTCGTCCCAGCGGCCCTCGAAGTACGCCCGGACGCCCAGCTCGTTCAGCACCCTCCCCTGCCGGCCCAAATCGCCGAGTTCCTTCCAGATCGCCAGTGACCGCTGCGCCCACGGCTCGCTGCTGAAGTTCCCGAGGGCTACGTCCGCGGCGTCCAGCAGCTGGAACGCGCCCGCCAGCACGTCCCTGGCGCGCGACCGCTCGGCCTCGGCCCTGGCCAGCTGGCCAAACTTGATCGCGGCGGCAAACCGTCCCTGCATATAGCGAACGACCGCGGTCCGCAAGATGAGCCGCGCGTCCTCGCGGCGCGCGTCCGGATCGGCCAGCCCCTGCAAGCCGCGGCGGCCGATCGTGATCCAGCGCACCGCCTGCGGGAACCCGCCGGTCCGCTCGGCGACGAGCGCGAGCTTCAGGCAGAGCCTGGCCACCGCGACAGGGTCGCCGCTGTTGAGCCTTCGCGCTTCGGCGAAGCACTGACCTGCGGCGGCGAACTCGCCGAGGCGGTAGCGGATATCCCCGAGCGCCTCGGCCAGCCTGGATACCTCCGCTGCCGCAGGGCGGGCCACCCGCCTGGCGGCCTCGAGCGCCGTGGCCAGGAACCCGGCCGCTTCCGGGTTGGCGTACACTGCGGCGGCCCGCTCGGCGGCGATACGCGCGTAGTAGCTTGCCGCCTCGTAGCAGCGCGCGTGGAAATAGTGCAGCGAGAGCTGGGCCGCCTCGGCCTGCGGCGCGTCACCTGCCCGGCGCTCCACGGCGGCGGCAAGCTGCCTGTGGAGCTGCCTCCTGCGCGCGTACGGCAGCGCCTCATACGCCGCGTCGCGCAGCAGCGCGTGCCGGAACCTGAACCCGCCTTCTGCCGCGGCTGACACGAATCCCCGCAGGCGCTCCCACACCCCGGCATCCAGCGGCTCGCCGAGTACCTCGGCGAGCAGGCCTGCCTCGAACGACATTCCCGCCACCGCCGCGGCCCGGAGCGTGGACCTGTCCGCCGGGGCGAGCAGATCGATCTGCACGCCGATCACGTCCTCGACTGACTCCGGCAGCAGCAATACGTCGCTGCCCTGCCCTGCCACTGCGGCGAGCTCCTGCAGGAACAGCGGGTTGCCGGCCCCGCGGTCGGTGATCGCGGCGAGCTGGTGCGGTGCGAGCGGCGATCGCTCGGTCGCCTCGAGCAGCAAGATCTCAGCTGCGGACGTCGGCAGCGGGCCGAGTTCCAGCCGCAGCGGCTGGGCGTCCTCCGGCACGCGAACCGGTGTCCGCGCGGGCCCGGTGAGCACCACCAGCCACGGCCGGCCGGGCACCTCGCCGAGCAGCCTGCTCAGGACACTGACCGAAGCCTCGTCGGCGAACTGCACATCCTCCACGGCGAGCACCCCGGGGCCGCTGAGGACGGCCCCCACTAGGTCCGTAACGGCCTGCTCCAGGCGCGGCCTGCGGAAGGCGTCTGCCAGCTGGGCGACCTCGGGAGTCGGCGGCAGCTCCGCGCCAACCGCGGCGGCCAGCAGCGGCAGCCATTTCCCCAGCTGTGGCGCCTGCCGGGCTACGGCCGCCGCGAGCGCGGCTGCCACGGCCTGCGGCTCGGCCTCGGCCGGCACGCTGAGCAGCTCACGCAGCATCATGTCGGACACCGCCCACGGTATGGCCGAGGCGTAATCGTCGCAGCGCACGACGACCAGGCGCTCCTTGTCGGCCATGGTGAGCAGCTCGGCGAGCAGCCGCGACTTGCCGATGCCTGGCTCGCCGACCAGTTCGACAACCCGGCCACGACCGCGGCGCAGCGAGTCGAGCGCCTCCCGCAACGCCGCGACCTCCGCATCCCGGCCCGCGAGCCGGCCAGTGGCCTGGACCGGGACCCGGCGGTTCAGCAGCGGCGCGCCCACATCGAAGGCATGCACCGGCTGCGCCTTGCCCTTGACCCGGAACGGCGGCAGTGGGCTGAAGGCGAACGTCTTCGTCGACCGATCCAGGATGTCCGCCGTGGCCACCAGCTGGCCTGGAGCGGCGCGCGCCATCAGCCGCGCGGCCAGGTTGATGGCGTCACCCCACACCGAGTAGGTGCGCCGGTACGCCGGGCCGCACTCACCGGCGAACACGCGGCCTGCGTGCGCACCTGCTCGCAGCGTGAGCGCACCCGGCTGGCCGAGGATGGCGCGCACGGCCTGCAGCAGGTGCATCTCCTCGTGTCCAGTGCTCCGCGGAGCGCCGGCCACGAGCATGATCTTGCCGCCGTCGGCGCTGATGTCCGTCCCGAGGAACGTCACGTCGCTGGCGTGCGCCGCGTCCTGCGCGGCGGCAATGACGTGCTGCAGCGCGGCGGCCACCGCGTCGGCGCCGTCGGCCGCCAGCAGCCGGTCGGTGCCAGAGAACTCAGCGAACGCGATGGCTATCCTGCGGTGCTCGCCTTCATGCCCGCCGGCCAGCAGGTTCGCCGCCACCGGGGGAGGCAGACAGCTTTCCAGGCCCAGGCCGGTGACGTCGCGGACGCGGTGGACCGGGCGCAGCGGCACCTTGGGGGCGGCACCCAGTAGGTACCCGGGGCCCATGACCGCGCCAGCCACGCCGGGACCGATGAGCGCGGCGGTTTCGTGGCTGATCCCCACCTGGCCCGCTTCGGCCACAGCTTCCATCACGGCGGTCTGGGTGGCCGCCGGTCCGGTGATAATGAGCTCCCGGTGCCTGCTGCCCGCCAGGAAGAACATGACCTGGCCGCTATGCACGCCGACGGACATCCGCAGCGTTGCCGAGCCCGCAGTGCCGGTAACCCTGCCGACCCGCCGGAGCGTCCTTCGCATATCCCACGCGGCGGCGCACGCCGCAGCCGCATGCCCGTCGCCCTGGAAGAGCAGCAGCACCGCGTCGCCACCCCACTTGATCAGATCCGCGCCATATTCGCGGGCGATATCTAGCAGGCTGGTGAATACGGCGTCGAGGATCTGGCTCATCTCTTCGGCCCCGACCTTGCCCGCCCGCGCGAATCGCTCGGTCAGCCGGGTGAACCCGGAGATGTCGATGAACGCCAGTGTGCCGTCCACCGTGCGGTGACTGGCTCCCGGGCTATACCGCAGCCAGTCGATCACGACTGCGGGCACGTACGGACTGAAGGTCTCGTCTTGGTTGGTATCTGCCATCCGCTTCCTCTGTCCGGCCGCCAGGTTGACGACGCTATGGCCGGTCCAGGACCATCCCGTCAAACGCGGCTGTGCGATCACTGCGTCCCAGGCAACATCCCGCCATCGAGCACGGAACAAACAAACTGAGGCGTCAATGACCGGCCAGTCCAGAGCCACACGTCACAACCCCAAAGGACCTTCAGCGACGGCCAGCACATCCCGCAATTATCAGAGGCTCATGGGGACACACTGTGGGAATGCCCGTTCGTAGCGGAGAACGCCAACGCCGGTGCCACCGGTCGGTTGGCCTGCTGCAGCGCGCGTGCCACGTCCTCGGCGAGCGCCGCGGAGAAGCGCCGCGCCACCGCGCTCGGCTCGCGCAGCATTTCCCGTACACGCTCGCCAGGGAGGCGGGTACTGGCATTCCCTGGCCGCCCTCGCCCGCTACTGCCGCGTGGGCTCCTACCTGATCAGCAGCCGTAACCACGGCATCCGGCCCATCGACGCCATCCACGCCGCCCTCACCGGGCACCCCTGGCTACCTGCTCCGGTCAGCGCCTGACTGGCAACACCAACCCCTGAATGGGGCACCAAGGCAGAGCCGAATTTGCCGATCGGTGTCCTGACTGCGGAGGCGATTGCCGAACGCATCACGGGTGTTCTCTCCCGGATGCCGAGGGTAAAGTGCCCGCATGCGGGACCGGGCCGGGCGGGATGAAGGGGGGTAGCTGATGAAGCAGACGCAGCTGCTCGTCATCGGCGCGGGGCCGTACGGGCTGTCGGCCGCGGCGCTGGCACAACAGCACGGTATCGACACTGTCGTGCTGGGCCGGCCGATGGGCTTTTGGCGGCAGAACATGCCCGCGGGAATGTTCTTGCGATCGGGCCCGGACTGGCACCTCGATGGCGCCGCGGTTCACACGCTGGAAGCGTTCCTGCAGGAGCGGGGGATCCAGCCCGGTGAGGTCGATCCCATCCCGGTTAGCGTCTTCCTGGACTACGCCGGCTGGTTCCAGCAGGCGAAGAAGATCGAGGTCCGGCAAGAGCTCGCCGGCACCCTGGCCAAGGCAGATGGCCGGTTCGAGGCAACGCTGGAAAGCGGCGAGCGGATCCGCGCGGACGCCGTGGTGGCCGCGCCCGGGGTCCGCCACTACTCCAGCGTGCCCGGCTGGGCGTCATCGCTGCCGCCAGGACTGGCAGCTCACACCTGCGACCTGGTGAGCTTCGGCGACATGGCCGGAGCACGCGTCCTGATCATCGGCGGGAGGCAAAGCGCCTACGAGTGGGCCGCGCTGATCCGGGAGCACGGCGCCGCGCGCATCGATATCGTCCACCGCCACGACATCCCGCGTTTCGAGCGGGTGAGCTGGAAATTCGTCGATCCCCACGTCGAGCAGACGCTCAGGACGCGCGGGTACTGGCGCAACCTGCCCGGAAGCGAGCAAGAAGCGATCACCAGGCGTTTCTGGGAAGTCGGCAGGCTCACGCTGGAATACTGGCTGACCCCGCGGCTGGACCGCGAGGGGATCACCCGATGGCCCGGAACCGAAGTCGCCGAGGCCGCCCCGGCCAGCAATGGCGAGGTGCGGGTGCTGCTGTCCAGCGCAACCCGGCTGACCGTCGACCGCGTCGTGTTCGCCACCGGTTACCGGGCCGACCTCACCAAGGTTCCCTACCTCGCGGGCGTGCTCGGGGAAGTACAAATGGCCCATGGCTTCCCCGTACTGGACGACGCTTTCCAGACAAGCCTGCACGGCCTGTACGTCACCGGTTTCTCAGCAACACAAGACTTCGGGCCGTTCTTCGGTTTCGTCAAAGGATCACCCGCTGCCGCCACCCTGATCGTCCGCGACCTGCTATCGCGAAACTGACACCCAAGCCATTCGCGCCCGTGCCCGAGCCAGCCCGCCCCCACGCGCTCACATGAAGCGACACTCAACACACGGCTCAGCGGAGCACTCCCCCACGCCAGCACCCGCGCTGCGGCCGCGGCATGCTCCCGCGCCGCCCGCCCGCCTGCCTGCCTGCCCGAGCCGTAACCGCGCCACGCCGCCAGGCCGCATGCCACTGGGCACGGCCGGGCACCCTCGACAGCCATGCGGCGCCCGCGCGCCCAGGCGGGGTGCGGGCGCGGCGAACGCAAGCCCGCAACAACTCAGGGCACTACCCGCTCATACCAGCAGGGCCCAAAGCCGCTGCCGAGCACGGCTGGCCTGTTACCGCACTGCTACCCAGCACCCCGGGAAACTCACCGAATAATATTCGAATTCTTTCTGTGACCTTGGATGGAGCTATGGGGATTCGAACCCCAGACCTCTTGCATGCCATGAAGTCCGAGGCCAGCTCTGACCAGCCCTAACCCGGCGTGACCAGCCAAAACAGCGACCCGGAGCAACGCGGAACGATGCCGAGCAACGCCCGCAGACGCCCATCTGCTACCCAGACCGCTACCCAGGACACACGCTCAGCACTCCCCCGCTCTAGCCACGCCGGACCCTGCCCGCAGTGGAGTGGAAGACTGCCGTCGTTGCCCGCTCCGGCCGTACCGCCGGCCCCGCCTGCACGAAGACATGATCACGCTCCCCGGCATCAGCACCCACGTCCGGCAGATCGCTATCAAGAACATCGGCTGCGATGAGCCCACAATGCTGATCACCAGCGACATCACCACCGCCGGCAAGAACCTGTGGCCCGCTACGCCGAGCGGATGATGGCGGGGAAACGAGCTGGACGCCTACATCAGCGGGTTCCACCTCGACGCCCTCACCAACGGCGTCCCGCTCACGTGGACCTGGACACCACGCTCACCGTCATCGCCGGGAACCTGTGAAGTATCCGGGCCCGGCGACGATCGCAGAGCGTCACGGACTTCCCTGGAGGCTACCGCGCGAAGAGCCGTTCGTTCTGGCGGCTGTCAGCGAGGTGGCTGCGCAGCTTCAGTACGAGTCCAGCCGACGTCCCCTAGTTGACAAACATACTGACAACTCATACAGTGGCCACTATGTCAGAAAGACTGACAACTTCAGCGCAGTCGCTTCCCCAGCCGGACGCGAATCTCGGCTACCTGTTCCGGCTCGCGCACCAGCGCTTCAGGACGCTGCTGGACAGCGAACTGGAAGACCTCGGGCTGTCCGCGCAGGAGTACGGCATCCTGAGCGTGTTCGAGACCAGGCCCGAGCTCTCCACCTCCGAGCTCGCTCGCACTTCGCAGGTCACGAGGCAGACGATGCACACGTCCATCCTCAGCCTCGAGGCGGCGGGGCTAGTTGAGCGCTGCGCGAGGAATCAAAGGGTCGTGCTTGTGCGCCCGACGACGCGAGGCCGCAAGTGCCTGGAGACGGCAACGCGGCGGGTGCGCATGGTGGAGCACGCTGCGCTCGCAGATCTCAGCCGCGAAGACGAGCGAACCATACGCGCATGGCTCGCCGGCTTGGCGGCCATGACCACAAGCCCCGAGAGAGCCGAGGGCAAGCATCTCCCTTCCCCCGGTCGAGAGGAGAAGTCATGAACCATCAGGCCCGGGCGATCGGGAATCTCGAGCGGCGCATCCACGACGCGGAGAGCAACCTTTTTGCCGCTGTCGGCGCGGACGTCGAGGAGTTCTTCCTCGAACTCGCGCAGACAGACCTGCGGGTACGAGTGCTCTCGCATGGACGCGGCCCGGCGGTCGTCCTGCTCCACGGCGCGTCCGAGAGCGCCTCCATCTGGGCGCCGTTGTTTACGGAACTCCGTCATTTCCGGCTGCTCGCCGTGGACCTTCCCGGTCACGGCTTGTCCGACCCGATGGCCTTCCGGCGCGGGCAGGTGCGCGAGCACGCCCGCCGGCTGGTCGAGGACATCCTGGACGCACTCGGGCTCGGCGAGGTGCCGGTGATCGGCCACTCGCTTGGCGGCATGTTCGCCCTGTGGCACGTAGCCGCCGGTTCCGGGCGGATCTCCGAGGTGGTCGCGATCGGAGAGCCCGCCGTCGCGCTCCCGGGCGTACGCGTGCGCATGCCGCTGTCGCTGCTGACCGTCCGCGGAGTAGGCGCCGCTGTCTTGCGCTCACCCAGCCCGCATTGGGTCTATCGCGCCCTGCTTGCCCAGGGGCAAGGCTCCGCCGAAGTAGCGGCCGCGCCGGACTCGCTGATCGAGGCGCTACGCCTGTCCGTGCGCCGGCCGGAGAACGCGAGAACCGTAGCGTCGCTCATGCACGCGATCGACCGGTTCCGCCGCCCACGCCCCGAAAGCGTCCTCACAAGCGCAGAGCTCGCCGCGATCACCACACCCACGATCTTCATCATCGGATCCGACGACCCGTACCTCTCCATCCAGCGCGCACGGCCGTCGATCGACCAGATTCATGGCGCCAGGCTCTTTGAGGTGCCCGGCGGACACGCCCCCTGGCTCGTCGACGCCCAGCACTCGGCCGAGCTGATCGCAGCCCACTCACACTTCGCAACCGGCCCGCACCTCACCCATGCGCCGGGCGAAAGGCGGCAAGCAAACACATCGGCCTGACCGACAACAGCACAGACTCGGCGAGGTGGTTTGCCGGCCGTGGTTGCCTCACTGTCACCACGTGTCACGCGCCGTCACGACCGCTGCTTGTTGTTTCCCGCAAGTGGTCTTCCGCGATGACCGCGTGCCGCGATCCTGGCTGGCCGTCTTCGGGCCCCGGCCTGTGCGTGCCGTCCTGCCGCGCCGGCTCACCGCCGCGGGCGCCGGGCAGTCAGGTTGAGCACAAAGCGCAGCCGGCCAAAGCCGCCAGGCCGCACGCCACGGCCGGGCACCGTCACCAGCTATGCGGCGCCCACGCCCCCCGGGCCAGGTGCGCGTGCAGGCGGCGAATGCATGCGCGCAACAACTCAGGGCACTACCGCTCCTACCAGCAGGACGCGAGCTGCTGCCGAGCACGGCCGACCTGTTACCGCAGTGCTACCCAACGCGCTACCCGGCATCCCGGAAACTCACAGAACAATATTCGAATTCTTTCTGTGACCTGGAGTGGAGCTATGGGGATTCGAACCCCAGACCTCTTTCATGCCATGCAAGTCAGGCAGCCTGCCTGCCAGCGGCATCACCGGCTCCTACCTGCTGATCTAGTGCACCGGCGTGCCGGTGAGTGCCTGCCGGTCGCTGGGTGTTGGCTGTCCACTTGGCTGTCCGCTGCTCCTTGATCACAGCGTGTTCGAAGCCGCACGTCCCGGTCGCGCCGCAGCAGAACCCGCCTGCTGCGTTCCGTCAAGTGATCTGGCCCCATCTGGCGTCTGGCGGTTTCTAGCGGTCGTCGCAACACTCGACAGGTTCGGGGATTGCGATGGGACGGCGGGGACCGGGAGCGCTGCCGCAGGCCGAGAAGCGGGAGCAGTTTGCGCGGCTGATCGCGCAGGGCTACAACAACTCGGAGGCGTGCCGGATCGCCGGGATCAACCGGCGGACCGGGAAACGGTGGCGACACGGCCGCACGATCACGACTCGTGACGGCCGGAAGCTGCATTATGCTCCGGTGATTGCCGCGAGGGCGGGCAGGCGTGTCCGGGAGATCTCGGACCGGTACCTGTCTGAGCAGGAGAGGGTGCGGATCGCCGACCTGCGCCAGGCGGGACATGGTGTCCGGGCGATCGCGGAGCAGACGGGCCGCAGTCCGTCGACAATCAGCCGGGAACTGCGCCGGAACCGGGATCCGGGCAGCGGCCAGTACCGGCCGTTCACTGCGCACAAGCTGGCTGTGCGGCGGCGCGCCCGGCCCCGGCCGGGCAAGATCGCCGCTGATCCGGTGCTCCGGCAATTCGTGCAGGAGCGGCTGGAGAAACGGTGGAGCCCGGAGCAGGTCAGCCAGGCGCTGCGCCGCGAGTTCCCGGATGAGCCGGCTCGGCATGTCGTGCACGAGACGATCTATCAGGCGGTCTACCGTCCCGAACTGGGCGGGCTGTCCCGCGAGTTACCGGCCCGGGTGCTGCGCACGCGCCGGCGGCGGCGCAGGCCGCATCGCCGGCCTGGCGAGCGCCGGCCGAACGGGATCATCGCGATGGCCATGCTTGATCAGCGGCCCGCCGGAGCGGCCGGCCGTAAGGAACCTGGGCACTGGGAAGGCGATCTGATCACCGGGGCGTCCAACCGGTCCGCGATCGGCACCCTGGTGGACCGGGCGTCGCGGTACACGATCTTGCTGCACCTGCCCGGACGGCACACCGCCGAGGCGGTCCGTGACGCGCTGATCGCCGTCATGGCCGCGCTCCCGCCGCAGCTGCGCCAGTCGCTGACCTGGGATCAGGGCAAGGAAATGGCGCTGCACACCGAGATCAGCGCCGCGCTGGGTATGCCGGTGTACTTCTGCGACAAGGCCAGCCCGTGGCAGCGGCCATCGAACGAGAACACCAACGGGCTGCTCCGCCAGTACTTCCCCAAGGGAAGTGACTTGCGGGCGCACGGGCCGGATGAGCTGGCCGCCGTGGCGGCCGAGCTGAACGGCAGGCCGCGCAAGACACTGGGCTGGGACCCGCCCGCCGCGCGGTTCGGCCTATGAGCCCTCGGACCGTGACGTCCCTGCCAGCGGGCGGGGGCCTGCGATGATGGTCCGCGTGCCAGATATGCGACGCCGCTCCCCGGAGCCGCCCGCCGGGCCGCCCGGGATCCAGTTCAAGCCGGGCATGGCCAGCGACCTGCTGCGGGAGCTGGCGCCGCTGCTGGCCGAGGAAGGCATCGACGTGGACAACATCGACGTGCCCGACGTGGAAACGCTGCAACGGGCACTGAACCGCGCGATGGAGCGGCACAACATGTCGCTGTTCACCCCCGTCGGGCAGGCCCGCGAACTAGCCGCCGTCACCTTGCGGCTAGCCGCCGAGGCCATCGCTGACGGCGATACCCGGCTCGCCGCGGGAGTCCTGGACCAAGCCCAGCCTGAATCCCCTGACGGCTCCGTCCCAACCGTCGCCGCCTGCACCGGCCTTGCCCTCGGCCTGCTCGACCATTGGCTGGCCGGGCACGACACCGATGCCCCGGCCGGCCTGGCCACGATGACCCGCCTGCCAGCCGGGCACTGGACCGGTCAGCGCGCCGCCATCGACATCCTCACCCTGGCACGCAAGGGACGAGCCTTCGCATCGCTCGACTCGCTCATCGTCGGTCAAGGCGGCCAGCACGTCCTCTACGGCAGCGCCCTGGTCCTCGCCGCCGCCCTCCAGTCCTGGGCACGACACACCGAAACCCCGCTCATCGACCTAGCCCGCACCATGATCCGTTAAGCCGATACCATTCGCGCCATCAGAGGCCAGTGTTGCGACGATGGCTGGAATCCGCCTCTCTGATGTTGGCCCCGGGGCCGGTTATCGGGTGGCTGGCCTTGCGCGGCGGCGCCATGCTGAACGTCGTGAGGTGGGATCAGCGGTTCGTCGATCTGCTTGATGTGGCGTTCAACGAGTCTCGGGTGTGCGGGCTGCAGTTCGATGCCGGGGCTGCTGAGGCACGGTTGCGGCTGGAAGTGCTCGCGCTGCCGGAAACGGGGCACCCCAGGCCGCTCGATGCTGACCCACGGCGGGTTGTCGTGCTGTCTGGCGTGCCGGCCGTTGAGGTGATTTTTGCGGACCGAGGGCAGCGGCGGGCTGGGCCCGGTGCTGCCGCTGGATGAGCTGGAGGCTTTCTTCGCGCGGTTGTCGTGGGCGCACGAGACGTATGGCTGGGCCTTCGTCGACATTGAAGATCCCGGCGGCATCTGGGCGGCGGTGCCTAGCTAGTGCCGTGTCAGGCTACGTTTGCCCGGTTGATGATGCGGCGGAGCCGTTCGTCGTGGGCGTGGGTGTTGCGCCAGATGATGTACCGGCGGATCATGCTGCCCTGCTCCTTGTGGGTGGCGTG
>JBKQMG010000148.1:0-3029 GCA_052146815.1 Streptosporangiaceae bacterium
ACGGCACCGCGTGGAAGAAGGTGCCCAGCCCGGCTCCCCGAGCCAGCAGCGGCCTCTACGGCGTGGCGGCCACCTCGGCAGGCCGCGCCTGGGCGGTCGGCTCCACCACCAACAGCAGCAGGAAAAGCTCCAGGACCCTGATCCTGCGCTGGAACGGCAGAGCGTGGAAGTGAGCTGACCGGCACCGACAGCGCTAAGGGACACCGCCAAGAAGCTTGATCCAGCTACAGAACTGGATGTTCGGCACGTGTGACCAGACGAACATGGAGTCTCAGGGGTAGCTCACATTCGGCGATCTGGCGGGGTCCTGTCCGTTATGCGGAGGAGTCCCTGGCAGCATCATTCCCGGGTGTGAGCGGATAGGTGGTCAGCCGATCCAGGCGATGTCGAAATATGCGGATCAGTTCAGCCGCCTCATCGACGCGGAAGGACAGCAGGCCCCAGCCGGCTCCGAATACGGCCTGCCGGTAGGCGGGGTCTGCGCCCGGCGTTATCAGCTGCGCGTCCCATGGCTCGCGGACCAGGACCGCGACACGTTCCACCAGGGCGTCGAAGGCGGCCCGCGGCAGGCCGTTGAGCTGCACCAGAGCGCCGCCCTCGAATTCGGCCCGGTAGGTCACCCGGCTGGGCGCTGCCGCTGAGCGGCGGCAACTCTGTGGTCCCAGTCCGGGACGATCTCCTCGACCGGTGTCCCCGCCCGCTGGCCCGCTGCCACCGCATCCTCCAGGTCCCGGAGCCTGGCCTCATACCCGGGATCGGACCAGGCGACCGCGCGCAGCCGCCACAGCCGCAGCAGCCGGTGAAGATCGCGGTACTGCTGCGGATGCCGTGCGCCTGCCGCGGCCGCGTCGTACTCGGCCAGGAACTGCTCATGGAACCGGGCGGGCAGGACCTGCAGGATCTCGACCGGGTCATCGGGATCGACGTCATGCGCCGACGGTGCAGTCATGTCACTCATCATCGCGCATCCCCCGTCCACGCGGCCAACCCTCGCAGCCGCGCCGGACAGGCAGAACTTATCAGCGCCGGGCCCGGGCCGCGCCTGACCGGCCGTCCCGGCGCACTCTTGAGTTCCCGGAGCCATGTAGCCCGTCAGCGTGCTCGACGGTTAGAACACGCGGGGGGTCCTGGCGGCCCCCGGGGAGCCAAGTTGGGGAGCCAACCGGCGAAAAAGTCCTGGGAAGTCCCAAGGAGCCTGCAGAGGAATTGTGGGAATCCAGCGCCGCGGCAAGCGCGACGAGCTGCTCGGCCTGGCCCCGGGCGACGCGCCTGCCGCGACGTGGACATTCGAGTGCCAGCTCGGCGGAGAGGCGGATCCGAACGGCATCGCCGCGGACATTAAGGCCCGTACATTCAAGGCCCGCCATGCAGCCGCTTCATCTACCTGAACTGGGTCACCATCGACGACGCCGGCACGGCGAGGCTCTTCCGCCGGGCCAAACTGTGGCTAAACGGCGTGCCGCCAGCGGTCCTCGGCGAGGCTGCCAGGACCGGCCTGCTCGTCGGCCGGCTTGGCCTGACCGACCCGAAGGGCAATCCGACCTGCTCCGCCGGCCGGCCACCGACAATCGAATGGTCAGCTGACACCGCCTTACCTGCATCGTTCGGCTCCGCAAGTGGTTCGATGTCGGGGCTTTTGTGGCGGTGGTTGTCCTGGTTGGGGGCGTGCCTGCATTGGCTCCCTTTCCCCTGATAGCTGCCGGGTTCTGCGGGCGGCCGGGCGGGTCAAGGGGCGCGCAGCGCCCGCGGGGCGGCGCCGCAGGCGTCCTTGACGCGGCCGGCCGGGAGCGGATCATGCGCGGCGGCATGGGAAAGGAGGCCCCTGGTGGCGGCTCAGACGCGGTTAGTGGTTCAGGTCGCTGGCCTTCCTGTTCCGGGTGACCGGCCGCGGGGCCGGGGGGCGGGTATGGGGGCAGCCGGCCTTACCCGGGTGCGCGGGGCGTGGGTGGTGTCCCGGCGACATGATGACTGACTGGGTGTCCCCGCCTGCGGGGATGCGGCCGCTCAGTCTGATCAGGCCGTCCGCCTGGCCCTGGGGGGCAGGACCGGCAGCGGCTGACAGCGGTTCGGCGGGAGCTGGCCGTGGTGGTATCCCATCGGGTGAATTCGGCTGCGGAATGCCCGGCCGTGCCCGGCTCGTCACGAGCCTGGTCACCATGGTGGCCCGGGGGTCATACGGCGGCGAACGCGTCGTCGCCGAGCTCGGTCAGGATGTGGCAGGCCTGCCGGACGATCTTGCGGGCCTCGGACAGGGCGGCGCGCTTGCTGTTCTTGCGGTCCTTGACAGCCGCGTAGCAGGCGTGGTCGGAGGCGGCGAGGCGGGAGTGGACCTTGCCGGCCTCATATAGCGTCCAGCGCAGCACCGGCGGCCCCTGACGGGACAGGCGCCCGGGAGGGCCCTTGCCGTCGGATGAGCTGACGGTGATGTCCAGCCCGGCGAACCGGGCCGCCTGGCGCGAGGAGGAGAACCGTCCGGCCCCGCCCAGCCAGCAGGTCATGGCCAGCGCGGTGACCGGCCCGACCCCGTACAGCCGGGCGGCGAGCACCTTCGCTCCGGCCAGATGCCGGGCGGTGCCGGGCAGCTGGTGCCGCAGCATCCCGAGCTGGGTCTCCAGGGTGGTGATCATGTCCAGCGCGGTCGCGACCTGCACCTGCCCGGCCGGCGACAGGCAGCCGGCTGCCGCTGCCCGCAGCGCGGCCAGGCCCTGCCCGCAGCGCGGCCAGGCCCTGCCCGGTGCGCAGGGCACCCTCACCGAGCTGCGGAGCGCCCTTGAGTGTCGTCAGGTGGTTTGGCCCCACTGATCGGCGCGAATTTCGGCCCCGGCGGGTCGCTGGCTAGTGCCGCGTCAGGCAACGTTCGCCCTGTCCTCCAGGGCAGTTCGGAGCCGCGCGTTCTGAGGCACTCCACTCCCTTCCTCTACTATTCAGGTTGTTCAGGATCCCTTGGGGAGGACGCCTTGGGCGCGGCAACGACGATCGTGAACGCGAAGGTATTCGACGGGACGAAGTCGCAGGACTGGACTTCGGTC
>JBKQMG010000149.1:0-23848 GCA_052146815.1 Streptosporangiaceae bacterium
GCGTCATCTACCGCTGCTGGCAAGACGGCATCCCCTACGACCCCGCCCGGCACGGTGCCGCAGCCGCGCTCGCCAGGCAACCGGTCACACCAACCGCCGCCTGAGGTTGACATAGGGAGTGTCATCAGCCTCCCTGCCCGAGGACCAGACGGTGGACCTGCCCTATAACCAGCGCGACCAGGTGATGTTCGGTCCCGGGTTCACTTGCGACCCCGCAGTGCTGGAGCAGGCGCACGGCTCGTACGCCCCGGTGCCGGTCCGTGAGCTGATTCAGGCTCCCCGACGGCCGGCTGACCAGCTGCCCGGCCTCGCGCCGCTCGTGCGGGTGCCGGTCCATAACGCCCTGGCCGAGTTCGACGCCCTGTAGGACAGCTCGCCGGCGAACGTCGAGCGCTTCGCCGGGCTCTTCACGGCCGCGCCGTTCGTTGACGCGAGCGTCGCCCGCGCAACCGGGCACAGCATCGACCACTACATTCTCGGGCATGCGCTGCATCTGCGGCAGCTGGTCTTTGCCGAGGAGTGGTCTTTGCGGGCGCGCCGCTCTGGCGCCGGGCGGTAGCGGCGGTGGGAACGGGCACCAAGCGGAACCTGGGCTGATGCCATCAGGCGCGGCGGTCAGGGCCGGGTCACTGCCATCTTCGGCGGCCGTCCTGGTGGCAGGCGGCGGTCCTGTTGGCCTGGCCGCCGCGGTCGAGCTGGGCCAGCGGGGGATCGACTGCATGGTCGTCGAGCCGCGCAGGACGGTCTCGCAAGCGCGGCCGCGCTGTAAGACGATCAGCGTCCGGTCGATGGAGCACCTGCGGCGCTGGGGCATCGCCGACCAGCTCAGGGAGCGTGCGCCGCTGCCGGTCTCCTGGTCGCAGGACGTAGTCTTCTGCACATCCCTGGCGGGGCGCGAGCTGTCGCGGTTCACGGGCGTCCTCGGGCTCGCGCCCGGCGAAGGCCGTTATCCTGAGCCCGGCCAGCAAGCTCCTCAATTCGTCCTCGAGCAGCTGCTACGCGACGTAGCGGCCGGGCTGCCTGCCTGCACGCTGGTGACCGGGATGAAGGTCACGGCCGCTTTCCAGGGCAGCGGCGAGCCGCGGGTGACGGTGGCCGACGAGGCGGGTGATCAGGCCGTCGTCACCGCTGGCTACGTGCTGGGCTGCGACGGCCCGCGCAGCACGGTCCGCGACGAGCTCGGCTCGGCTTACGCCGGCGAGCACGCCCTGCGCCCGAACTTCGGGCTGGTGTTCCGCGCGCCTGATCTGTGGCAGCAGGTGCGCCACGGACCGGCCGGGCAGTACTGGATCGTCAACCCGGACGCTGCTGCGCTGATGGGGCCGCTCGACCGGACGCAGACGTGGTGGATCATTGCCTTCGGCGTGGACCGGGAGGCAGGCGAGCACGGCGCGCGGCAGATCATCGACGCCGCAGCGGGAGTGCCGGTGGCAGCAAAGATCCTCTCCACTGATCCGTGGACGGCGCGCATGCAGATCGTCGATCGCATGCGCTGCGGGCGGGTTTTCCTCGCGGGGGACGCCGCGTACCTGAACCCGCCGTTCGGCGGCCACGGGCTCAACACCGGCATCGGCGATGCCGTCGACCTGGGCCGGAAGCTCGCCGCGGTGCTCGAGCTGGGGCGGCCCGGCGCTGCTCGACAGCTACGAGATCGAGCGGCGCCCGATCCGGGAGCAGGTGATCCGCGCGGCGACCGCGAACATGGCGATCCTGTCCACCGAACTGCTGGCGGACAACCTCGACGACGATGACCCGGTCGGAGAGCAGGCACGGCGGGCGGCCGCCGCGCGCATCCAGCAGACCAAGAAGGCCGAGTTTCACTCCCTCGACCTGGTGCTCGGCCTCGGCATCGGCAGTTCGCCGGTCATCGCCGATGACACCGCCGCGGGGCCGGGGCAGACCGGGCGAGACGAGGCCGTGACTGCCGCGCGGGCGGCTGCCGCACACCTGGCTGGCCGACGGCCGGTCGCTGTATGACGAGCTCGGCAGCGGCATGCCCGGCGCTCCATCCGCCGCACCGCCGGGCCGTGAACAGGAAGGCGCGCATGAAGCTGATCGCACTGGAAGAACACGTCCTGTCGGCGCAGCTGGCCGACGCGTTGTGTGGACGGGCGAGCTGCCGCCGTCCATCGTCGGGTCGGCCCACCTGCGCGCGCTGCTGGCGATGTCCGCGACCACAGACTCCCGGCCATTGGATGCCGCCGGCACCTCGCCGTGCCGCTCTATCTGCACCCGACCTTTCCCCCCAGGGCGGTGGCGGACGTCTACTACAGCGACCTCGACGAGGCAGTAGCCGGACCGCTCTTGACGGCGGCATGGGGCTGGCACGACGAGACCGGGCTGCACGTTCTCCTTCAGTGCGCCCTCGCCCTCGCCGTCGTCGGCGCCGACCGCATGCTCTTCTCCGTCGACTACCCCTGGGGTGGCCCCTCGCTGCACGCCCAATTCCTGAACCAGGCCCCGATCAGCCCGGCCGACCGGCAGAAGATCGGCCACCTCAACGGCGAGCGGCTGTTCAGGCTCTGAAGCCAGCTGGGGTGAGGTGCTCGACGGGCCGGCCGGTAATGTCGACCGCGGGGTAGGTGGGAGGCAGGTGCCGTCTTGCCGAACCGGATCTTCGATGATTTCTGCGCTCTTCGGCCGTCTGCAGTTGCAAAGGCGCGCCGCCAGAGCTCGGATCCCGAGGAGGAGATCATCGTGAGGTATCTCATGCTGGTATGTCAGGACAGCGTGCCCGTTGAGGCGCCTTCCGCCCCCGCGGGAGGCGATGTCGAGCAGTGGGTAACGACCATGGACGGAAGGGGGCTGCGCGTCACCGGCGACGCGCTCAGGCCGGAAGCAGAGGCGGCATCGGTCCGGGCGCGTGACGGGCAACTGCAGGTAACTGAAGGAGCCTTTCTGGAAACGAAAGGCGTCCTGCTGGGTTTTGACCTTCTGGAGTGCCGGGACATGGCCGAGGCGATCCAGGTCGCCTCAGCTCATCCGCTTGCCAGCCGCTGCGTGCTTGAGATCCGTCCCGTCTCCGCAGACTAGCTCAGTCCGGATGGCACGACAGGTTCTCCGGGGAGGAGAGAATGATGGTCTCATGGGCGAGCGGCATCGCCGCGGTCACCCTGTTCGTCGAGGATCTTGACGCCGCCATGCGCTTCTACAGGGACGTCTTCGAGCTGCCGATCCACTACAAAGACGACAACTCGGCTGTGTTCAGGTTCGGGGACACGCTGGTCAACCTCCTGAAAACCGGTGAGGCGCATGCACTCATCACGCCAGCGGCCGTGGCGAAGCCGGAAAGCGGCCATCGGGTCCAGTTCACTATTGGCGTCGACGACGTTGACGCGATGTGCCATGCACTGACCGCGAAGGGAGTCCGGCTCCTCAACGGGCCGATGGACAGGCCCTGGGGAATACGAACCGCCAGCTTCCAAGACCCGGGTGGCCACATCTGGGAGATAGCGCACTAGCGCCATCTCACCCAGTTTTCGCAGTTCAGGAGCTTGTGGCGGAGCGCGTCCCCTTACTCTGGCAACTGAGGGGAGCGAGTCGGTGATCTCTGCGACGGCGCCAGAGACCGCTGGCGAGGCGGCCGTGTGGGAGCCTCGAGAAAGGCCACCGCCATGACCAGCCCCCGTCACCCGACGCTCTTTACAGCACCTCCGTCTCCGCGACGCCGCTGCCCGGCGAGGCGGCCGACCGTCTGGCCATCCGCGGTCTCAGTGGCAAGGCTCGTCCAGACGGCGGGGTCCAGATTGCCGGCCGGGTTGATGACGGGCCAGCCCGGCCCGCTGATGTGACCCGGGTGCAGCACGACGGCCGGGACGCCGCCCGCCCCCGTCTCGCGGTGCAGGAGTGCCTCGATCTCTGCCTTGCCCGCGCCGTACTCGCCGTAGGCCGTCCGGGGCTCATCTTCAGTGACCGGCACCCGCAGGGCAGGGCCGTGCACCGAGATGGTTCCGCAATGCAGCAGCAGCGGGCGCGAGGGGCGCAGCGCCCCGACCAGCTGCACCGCCGACGTCGAGGTTGGGCACCGAAGGTCCCTCGTTGTCCTGCGCCTCGCGGTCGACCGTGATCTTCGTGACGGACTTCCACTGCGGGCTCGGGCCGTAAGGGCCGCGGATACCGCGGCTCATGGCGGTCACATCGTGGCCGCCGCGCACCAGCCGGGGCACCAGGTAGCTGCCGATGTGCCCGGTAGCTCCGATGACAACCACGCGGCTCATCTTCAGCGTCCTTTCTAACCGGGCATTTCGTGTCCTTCTCTCACGCAGGCGCCCGGACCAGGATCTCCCTGCTGCCCGTTCAGTTGTCAGGCCCTGCGGCCGCGGCCTGGTGGCGGTGGCCTGCGCGCCCGGGCAGGAGGACCAGGACGACCGCATAGCATGCCACGGCGGCGAAGGCGAGCAGGGCCATGATGAGTGAGCTGATGTTGTGGCTGAAATCCAGGAAGCTCGCGCCGTTGAAGGCGGCGCCGATGACGAGCAGCCCGCCCATTACCGACCAGGCGCGGACCGGCCAGTCCGGGGTCATGAGGGCCCGGGCGGCTATGCCGATGACCAGTACGGCTAGCGCTAGCCCCAGCGCGGCGTGGATGGCCAGAGCGAGGGTCCCGTGCGTGATGGCCCATGCCACGCTGGCCGCGGATCCGCTGAGATAGCTGGAGGGGCGGGCGCCGGGGTGATGCACGGGAACAGTGACGTAGAGATTGACGATCATGCCGAGGCTGGCCTGAGCCAGCAGAAGTGCCACCGCGCCGAGGGCCAGCCGCCGGAGACTGTCGACGGCCGGAGTAGGATTCATCACCAGTGAATTATGACAGAGAATTCATGATCGATGAAATATGCGCCCGAGGCGGGCCGGCATCATGAGCCCGGCGGGCCGACGGCCTGGCGCCCAGGACACCCGGGCGGTCATTTTGCGCGCAGCGCGGGCGGAGTTCAGCGAGCATGGCTATGCGGCGGCGACGATCCGTCAGGTAGCCAGGCGGGCTGGCGTCGATCCGGCCCTGGTGCATCACTACTTCGCTGACAAGGCCGGCCTGTTCGTGGCCAGCATCGACCTGCCCGCTGATCCCCGGGCGATCCAGGCTCAGGCCCGGCAGGGCGGCCTGGACGGTGCCCGGATCGTCGAGCGCTTCCTCGCCCAGTGGGAGGAAGGCGCGGCTGAGCCGGGCAGGCCTTTCGTCACGCTCGCCCAGGCCATGTCAAGCGCCCCGGAGGTGGCGACCGCCGTGCGGGAGTTCATGACTGAGCGCGTCTGGGCTAACGTGCCGTCACACGGCGACGAGGAAACCCGGGCCAGGACCGCGCTCGTATCGGCTCAGCTGCTCGGCCTGGCCTGGGCCCGCTACGTTGTCCGGATGGAGCCCCTCGCATCGGCGAGCAGATCGCAGGTTGCCGCGTGGGCCGGGCCCGCCATCGAGGCCTACATCACCAGCCCGCGGGCAGATTCTCCGCGAACCGGCAGCTGAGCGCCCTCCCCGGTGACGTCCGCCCGCCGGCGGCGCCATTCGCGGTGCCCGCCTCCCGCCGGAGAGAAGCCGTCATGGTGCTGCGCCCGGGTACAGCAGCAGTGCGGGCCACGGGATTATCCTCGCGGGGGGCGACCCGTGAGCTGGGCTTCCAGGCCGTCGAGGATGGCCTCGGGGCCGAACTCGAAGGTGTTGTCGGGTGCCGCGCCGTAGCCGACCGAGGCTGTCTCGAGCCGGGCGCGCAAGCGGGGGAACCGCGCCGCGATCTGCCGGGCTTCCGCCATGCTGGCACGCATCAGATCCTCGGCGTCACCGCCCTCGCGGCTGAGCTTCCTGCTGCGCGAAGCCGCCGCGGCCAGGCCGAGGGCGTTGCCGAGCACGAAGGTGAAGACGGTGGCCGCTGCCTGGTCGGCCTGCGCGCCGGTGAACCCGGCCGCCTCATAGATGGCGAGGCTGTGGTCATCGTGGCGGGCCTTGCCGGGGCCGAATATCGGGAAGGAGCCGAAGGCCTGCACCAGGGAACGGGGGATGCCGTGATAGCTGACGGGCGCGCAGACTGGTGAGGCCAGGACGTTCGCGGAAGGTCGCGGGCGCTGCGGGGGAGGTAACCAGCATGAACTCGCCGGCTCAAGCTGTGGCTTGCCCACGAGCCCGGCATAACCAGCCCGCTGCGCCGGGTCCGAAAATGACTGACGAGGCAGCCGCTACCTAGTCTCGCCCTGCTTGGCTGCGGGGCCTTTCGCGAGTAGCGGCTGCGCTGCCTCGATCACATTCTCAGCAAAATTGCGCTGAGAGGCGAGCAGTTGCTCGGCGAAGTCGTAGGCGCTGGCCACGAACTCATCGGGCCTGGGCGGATTGTCGCCGTACGGGCCGCGCGGCGTGGCCGGCTGGCCGGCGCCGAGCTTATTCACTACGTCGACTACGCCGTCGACGTCCCAGGTCAGCCGGACCGCCACCCTGATCAGGTCGTGCTGCTCGGCGGGCCCGAGCTGGCCTTGCAGCGTCACGATGCCATTGCGCACTCGTGCCGACACGCTGGCCGGGTCGGCGAGCAGGAGCCGGGTGAGCACGTCGCGGACCTCCCGGGCGATGTCCTCATCGGGGCGCAGGAATGCGCTTAGCAGGTCGCAGCGGCTCACGATCCCGGTCAGCGTGCCGCCGACGCCGCCCCCGATCAGGGTGCCGGCGGCAACCACCGGCAGCCGCTTGACGGAGCGGCTGTTCATCAGCCTTGCAGCGGCCGGGAGCGTAGCATCCGGGTGGATCGTGATGGCCGGCGAGGTCATCATCTCGCCCGCTGTGAGGCCCCAGTGCTTCCTATCGGCGGTGTGCCAGTGCAGCCGGCCGCCCGACTCAAGCCGGGCCTCCCGCGCACGCCTGTCCTGCGCGCTCAGCAGGTCGGCCTCGGACACCACGCCGGCGACATGGCGCCCGAGGACCAGTACCGGTACGGCGCTGATCTTGTGCTCGGCCATCAGGACGGCGATCTCTTTGTACGGGGTGCGCCGGTCAACGCTCACCACAGACGTCGTCATGACGTCCCCGACCCGGTGGTGCGATCGCAGATGGCCATGTGCGCCCTCCCCGCGGGCTTGCGAGCCGGCGGTTGCGGACCTGGCCCGTGCGCCGGCCCGTTCACTTGAGTGCTCCAGCCCGGGGCCCTCTACGGAATCAAGTGCCTGGGACAGATCAGCCGCCGTGGCTCTGCCGTGCAGGGATTGGTAATACGTAGCGCCAAGGTGACGAAGCATGGCGTCGCGATGGGTATCACTGCGTGTCATGTCCGCTCCCCCCTCTCATCTTCCGTTACCGGGGGGTATTGCTACTTCGGCAGCATTAGCTTCCCTCTCCAGCCGCCAGCTTCATCACAGTCGTAGGTCACCACCAGCAGGGACATCGGTCACAGGCGTGGTGCCCGAGGCGATCGCGCGCTGTACACCGTCAGCCCGCTGGTCTTCGTAAGCCGTGCGGATAAGGCCGCCCCGCCAGCCGCAAATCCAGGAGCCGGTGTCTCGCGTTAGCTGCATCAGGCGAGCGAGATCTGCTAGCCGGAGGCCGCCGCGACACCCAGAGGCGACATCGTGGCAATCATGGACGAACGTCCCGTAAAGGCGGGGCCGGCGCATCTGGTCCGGTGCTCATGCAGGTGCAAGCTGAGAGCAAAGCCATACGCAGGGCGCGCGGACGGTGACGATGCGCAACCGGCGCCTCCCAGCCGTCTGCTCCGGGCGCTCAAGGAGGAGACGTCATGAGCGTGTACAGCGTGATCGAGATCATCGGAACTAGCAGCAATTCGTGGGAAGAAGCTGCCGCCGAGGCGGTCAAGACGGCAGGGGAGCACCTGCGCGAGCTTCGGGTCGCCGAGGTCGTCGAGCAGGACATCCATCTCGATGAGGGCGGGGCAATCACCTACCGCACCAAGCTTCAGCTCTCGTTCAAGTACGCACCTGGGCGCTAACCATTGCGCCCGGACAGCGGCCGGCGAGGCTCAACACCGGTCAGCAGAGAAGGATCAGGGAGGGGGAGAAATGCCCGAGACCCACAGCACCGGCCAGGAGATCCAGAATGAGATCCTGGAAATGGTCCGCAAGAGCCAGGAAGCACTGGTCGACGTGATCAAACTCTGGGCTGCCACCGTCCAGTCGCTCACGTCGTCCGCTCCGACGCCCAGCTTGCCTTACAGCGACAAGCTGCCCAGGCCCGATGAGTTCGTGGCCAGCGCCTACGACTTCGCCGAGCAGCTGCTCACCTCGCAGCGGAATTTTGCTGAGAACGTGATCGAGGCAGCCAGGCCACTGCTCGGTGCCAAGGAGCGCCCGGCAGGCAAGAAGGGCCCGGCGGGCAAGAAGGGCGACGCAGAGTAGCCCTGAATGCGCGGCGGCCCAGGGTTGCCGGACCGCCGCGCAGGCCGCACCGGACGCTGCATTTCAGAGGCGGAAGGCGCGGGATCGTAGTAGCCGTACCTCGGGTTCGGGTGGCGGCACGGTGGATGTCGTGCTGGCCGGCCGCGTTTATTGAGCTATGACCTCGTCATCCCGGCGGACGGGTATCGCCCCGGCCACGCATTTAGTCGCGGCCTGCAGGGCGGCGGATCGACAGGCCCTAGTTCCGCGCTGATACTGAAGGCACAAAGGCGGGGAAGGCCTTGTCAGGTGACTGGCCTGAGGGCTGACTCAGCAGCGCCGTTGGCTATGAGGCATGGCGCGGAACAGAACATTTGTCCCTCGCGCACTTCCCGCCGGGCCCCTTCGCGGCCGGGAGGCGGTCAGGCGGCCGGGCTGGAGCTGCTGGAGCCATTCAACCGGCGCGACCGGGGGCCCCACCGTGGTGACCGCGGAACTGCCGTCGCAGGCCTGATACAGCCGGAGCGCATGCCGATGCGGATCATGATCGCCGAGGATTCTGCGGTGGTCCGGGCCGGCCTGGGGGAGATCCTGGCCGATCGCGGTCACGCCGCGGTCGGCCAGGCTGTGGTGCTGCGGGCGGCTGTCGTCGGCTACCACCCGGAGGTCACCGTGGCGGACCTGCGCGCATGCCACCCCGGCTGCACCGACGAGGGCCTGTACGCGGCGATTGCGATCCGCCGCGATCATCCGGGGACCGGGATACTCGTGTTCTCGCAGTACATCGAGATCCGTTGCGCGGCCGGCCGGCCGACCGCGACCCTCGAGAGAGGGGCGCAGGGCTCCTGAGAGCAGGTGGATCATACGGCATGTGGGTCAGCTACAGCGGCGCCCCCAGATCGTCACGGCCCTCAGCCTGTTCCTGCCCCAGCGAGCCCGGGCCGGCCTGCGCGACTCCACGACTGGCGCAAACAGCACGCCGTCTCGCGGAACAGGGCTGCAATAGCTGCCATGAGGTGGGCGAAGTTCTGGATCAGTGTTTGCCGCCTTGTGCCGCCCATTGTTCGGCATGGCCCAGGACGGAGGCCACGATGCTGTCCCTAGCCTGGGCATAGAAGTTCATGTCTTCCCAGTCCTGACCGGCAAGGCGGCGCTTGACCTGCGCATAAGCGACGCGGTCGGCGGGGCAGGCGCGCAGCCAGTCACGCAGCAGCAGGTAGCGCCGCACCTCCGGGCTGGCGGCAGCATAGACGTGCAGCTGAACGTCAATCTGCGGAGTCCGGAACATCCGATGGCCATCCTCGCGCACGCGCAGTGCGCACCCTGCCCGCTCCAGAGCGGGCCGGTACGCAGCCTCATCCTGCACATCATCAACCGTGAGAAGAATCGATGATCGGCTTGGCCGCCAGTCCGGGGACTGCCGTCGAGCCGATGTGCTCCACGCTGTGCGGCAGCTGGTCAAGGGCCCGATTAATGCGACCGCGCTCCATGATGAAACGCGCTGGCCAGGCTGGATCGTAATCGACGACAACGATCGGCCGCTTTTCCCAGCCGCCTATCAGCACTTCATCCAGGTGCGCCCGCAAGGGCACGTCATCCTGTTCCGGCATCGGACCATCCTGCCAGGCGACAAAAACGCGGGGCCCATGCTGCTGTCATGCTTCCGCCCCTCGGCGGCGGTGAAACCGCGGGTTATGCCAGGCGTTTCGGCTTGAGGGTGCTGGCAGGGCGAAGTGCGCCGCTGTCATCGAGGTCGTTGAGCACGGCCCCCAATCCCACCTTGAGCATCTTGCTCCGGACGCGGCCCAGCAGTTTCGCCATGAAGACCCCGCCGACGCCGGTGAACCCGGTGTGCTCGTAGGTGAAGCGCGTCCCGCCCGCGTGGGGCTCGAGCCGGTATGCAACTTCTGTCACGTCGCCGTCTTCGTCGCCGGTCCACGAGTAGCGCAGCAGAGATGGCTCGCTGACCTCAAGCACCTCGCAATCGACCACGCCGTCCCAGCCTGGCTTCGGCTTCGCGATGAACCGGAACTTCGTGCCGACCGTGGCGGCGAATCCTTCCGGCCGGCCGCCAGCGCCGGTGGCGGTCCACAGCGGGATGAGCGCCGGGTCGGTCACGGCCCGCCAGACCTTCGCAGGGGGATGGGGGTAGTCACGCACGATACGGATATCACTCACGGGAACTCCTCGGGTGGGGGGGTGCGACAGATGCTCCGTGCCTTCAGCTGCTAGAAAAATATAGTAACAGCAAAAATATGGCCGCTGAACTATGCTGGGTGCATGAGCAGTCGGACGGTGGAGTGGACGGTGCCTCCTGCCCAGGGAGCCGCGGGGCAGGAGCCCGAAGGGCTGCGGGAGCGCAAGAAGCGCCTGATGCGCCAGCGGCTGTCCGACACGGCGACGCAGATGTTCATGGAGCGGGGCTTTGGCGCCGTCCGCGTCGCGGAGGTCGCCGAGGCCTGCGGGGTGTCGGAGAAGACGGTCTTCAATTACTTCCCCACCAAGGAGTCGCTGATCCTGGACCGCCTGGAGTCGACGATGGCCTCGCTGCGGACCGGCCTGGACGAGCCCGGCGTCGCGCCCGTTGAGGCGGCCCTGCGAATCCTGGACGCTGAACTGCGTGCCATGACGTCCTGGCTCGCCAGCCAGGACGATCCGGTCCAGGCCAGCGCCGCCATCCGGCGCTTCGGCACCCTCATCCAGGCCTCGCCGTCCCTGCGGGCCCATCAGAGCGACATGATGGACCAGTTTGTCGCCGTGGCAGCCGAGATCCTGGCCGGGCGGGCCGGGGTCAGCCCGCTCGATCCAGAACCACAGATCACGGCCGCTGCCTTGCTTGGCCTGTGGCGGGTCCAAGCTCTGGGGCTGGCGAAATACCTGGACGGCACCCGGACGCCCGGGCAGGTCCACCAGGCCGTGACCGCCGACGTTCACCGCGCAGCCCAGCTCATCGACACCGGAGTGAGTTCCTTCACGGCCTTCATGCCCGCGGCAGACGGAAGCCTGGATGCCCCGGCCGACCCGGGAACAAAAGCCACGGTCGCCACGGCCGGACTAAGCGGGCCTCGTTGAAAAAGTGAGGCCCTTTACGCATGCGGCGCGGAGCCGTCATTTCACGCCGTGGCCATTTACGGCATGTGGGCGGTAAGTACGGGGGATGGATGCCGTGCTGAGTGCGCTGAGCGACTATCCCGAGTTCGTGCCGGTCGTGGCACGGTGGCACTGGCAGGAGTGGGGGCACGCCGGTCCGGGCGGAACGCTCCAGTCGTGGACTGCAGGCCTGGCCCGGCAGGCGGGCGCGGACCAGATACCGGGCACGGTGATCGCGGTGGCGCACGGCATTCCGCTCGGGGGCTGTCTGCCTGGTCGGCCGCGACATGCCAGGACATGCCGCGGCCGTCGGGTTGTCCCCTTGGGCCAAGGGCCTGTACGCCGCCCCGTCGGGCCGCCGCCAGGGCTGCGCGACGCTGCTGATGTCGCGATGCGAGAAATGGGCCGGTGCCCTGGGACACAACGCTTTGTACCTGTACACCGAGCGCGGATCCGCAGCTGAACTGCTCTGCGGTCCGGGGTCACGCCCGCCGGCCGCGGCGAGCCGGCCGTGCCGAGGCGAAGGGCGCATAGACGACAGTGGAACTGAGGTAATGGCCGGTGGCGTAGTCGAAAGCGCCGCCGCACGTAATCAGGTGCAGTGCCGCGTAGTCGGCCGGGCCGTAGATGCTTTTCGCCGGGAATCTGGATTTGAGGTACTCGCGCACGCCTGAGACGCGGAAGACAGCGGTGATCCCGTCGGCGAGCTTCACGTCGATGCTGTCGCCGGGGCGAAGTGCGCCCAGGCGGAAGAACACCGCGGGCCCCTGATAGCTGTCGACATGTCCCTCGATGAGTGACGTCCCGATCTGGCCGGGCGTCGCCGAGTACTTGTACCACGCCGCCTCGCCGGCCCTCCCGGCCAGCGACGGTACCTGGATCGTGCCGTCGGAATTGACGCCCAGATGGAGCAGGCTCGAGTGCACGCCGATGGCCGGGATATCGATGGCCACCGGCAGTGAGCGCCGTAGCGACGGCCCGTGCGCCTTTGACCCGAGCGCGCCTGCTGCCGTCAGGGCGGGCTGCGGCGCATGCTGCTGGGCGCTGATCGCCACGCCGACAGCGGCGGCCCCGCCCACGAGGAGAAGGACGCCGACCACGCCGGCGATCCGGGCGCGCAGGCTGGCCGGCGCACCCGGCCGGGAGCCTTCATCGTCCTGCGGCCAGGATATGACCACGCGAAACCCGGCTATGCGCCGCCATTCCCCGTCGCCCAATGCCGGTATCCCTCGCCGCGTCTTCCCCGGGAAGTTCTACCCGCGTAGTCTAATATTCCAGGGGTTAACATGCTATTGCGTGCCTGCGAGGTTCATGGCTTTGCCTATATCGCCGCCGGCGCTTTCGGCCCCTTCCTGCGGCCGGTGCGGGCAGTGACCAGGTCGGCTGCGCATGCCCCTTCCGAGGCTGGTTCCTGATGCCGGGTCCGGGGAACGGGGCCGCCACCTGCCGGACGTACGAGGAGGCTTCATGAAGCTGCGCGCAACCACCGCCAGGACGGGGCTCCGCGCGAAGCTGGCCGCCGCCGGCTGCGGCGCCACCATCATCCTCGCCTCTGCTGCAGTCGCGGCGTGCACGTCGTCCTCGTCCTCGGTGGCACTGCCGACGTCGTCTGCCTCACCGAGCGCATCGGTGACACCGACGGCCTCGTCCAGCGCCACTACGCCGAGCGCGAGCCCGTCGGCCAGCCGCTCGGCATCGCCCAGCCCGTCGGCATCGGCCAGCCCGTCGGCATCGGCCAGCCCGTCGGCGTCGCCGAGCAGGTCGGCCAGCCCGTACCCCACCGCTGCCCCGGCGACGGGCGGCGGCGGCACGGCCGGACTCCAGGACAGCTTGCTCCTCGGGCTCGGCGCCGCGGCAATGCTGGCCGGGGCCGGGAGCATCGCCTATCGCAGAAAGGTCATCAGGAACCGGTGACAGTCCTGTTCGCCGGACCGGCCAGCATGTTCGCGGACGGCGGTCTGCAGAAGGGCGATCAGGGCCGTCCGGCCGCCTGGCTGTCTATTCAGAAAGCCCGCTGAATGGCGGGGAAACCGGATCGTCTGGGGCCGCCAGGCATGAGCATGGGTGTGCGCAGTCGTTCGCCTGAAAACCTCTTCAGGTCTTGCGGCTAGAGTGACGGGCATGCGCGCGGTCACGGTGGAGCCGGAGCGCCAGGACTCTGTCGAGCTTACGGACATGCCCGAGCCGCCCGAGGCCGACGGTCCCGTTCTCGTCGAGACCATGGCTGTCGGTATCTGCGGCACTGATCTTGAGATCATCAACGGCGAGTACGGCGAGGCCCCTCCGGGCGATGACCGGCTGATCATCGGTCACGAGTCGCTGGGACGGGTGCTCGAGGCCCCTGCCGGGACGGGCCTGCAGCGCGGCGACCTGGTGGTGGGCATCGTGCGCCGGCGTGACCCTGTCCCGTGCCCGCAGTGCGCGGCGGGGGACTGGGACATGTGCACCAACGGGCGCTACACCGAGCGGGGCATCAAGGGGCGGCACGGATTCGCCTCAGAGAGGTTCCGCATCCATCCCGAGCACGCAGTCCGGGTCGACGCTGCCCTCGGGGAACTCGCCGTCCTGCTCGAGCCGACCACGGTGGTGGCCAAAGCCTGGGACCACATCGAGCAGATCGGGCGCCGTGCTACCTGGACGCCTGCGACGGTGCTCATTACCGGGGCCGGGCCGATCGGGCTCCTCGCTGCCCTGCTCTCGGTCCAGCGCGGCTACGACACCCACGTCTTCGACCGGGCTGGCGACGGCCCCAAGCCGCGCATGGTGGCCCAGTTCGGCGCCACCTACCACCACGGTGACCTGGAGGAGTTGCGCGTCAGCCCGGACATCGTCATCGAGTGCACCGGATTCGCGCAGCTGCTCCTCGGCGCTGGCGATCTCCACCCGCGCAGCCGGATCATCTGCCTGACCGGCGTCTCCGCCGCGGGAGAGGAATCCAGCGTCGATATCGGACACCTCAACCGCAGGATGGTCCTGCAGAACAATGTCGTGTTCGGCTCCGTGAACGCCAATCGCCGCCACTACGAACTGGGCGCCGAGGCCCTCGCCAGCGCGGACCCAGACTGGCTGGCCGGGCTGCTGACCCGCCGGGTGGCGGTCGACGACTGGCCGCAGGCCTACGCCCGCGACCCCGGCGGCATCAAGACCACGCTGCATTTCGCGCCGCTGTCCTGACTGCAGGCTGCCGCTGCCCGGCTGGAAATGATCCCATTCTGAAACAGTCCGTTTCGGTCACCGCGGGTAACGTCGGATTCACTGAGCCGATCGCCTTCAGGGCTGGTCCTCTGGGCGGTCATCAGCCAAATGGAGGTGGCGATGAAGGCGCTGGTGTACCACGGGCCCGGGCAGAAAGCCTGGGAAGAGGTCCCCGATGCTGTGATCGAGGAGCCGGCGGACGTGGTGGTGCGGGTCGATACCACGACGATCTGCGGTACCGATCTGCATATTCTCCAGGGTGACGTCGCCGCGGTGACCGACGGCCGCATCCTCGGGCACGAGGCGGTCGGCACCATCACGGCGGTCGGCGAGGCGGTCAGGGGGTTCACCGCCGGTGACCGGGTGCTGGTCCCCGCCATCACGAAATGCGGGCGCTGCGAGTACTGCCAGCGGGGCATTCCGTCGCATTGCCAATCCGTCGGCGGGATCGGCTGGATCTTCGGCCATCTGATCGACGGCACTCAGGCGGAATACGTCCGGGTCCCGTTCGCCGACACCTCGCTGTACGCGGTGCCCGCCCGCGTGACCAACGAGCAGGCGATCTTCCTGGCTGACTCGCTGCCCACCGGCTACGAGGTCGGCGTTCTCGCCGGAGGTGTCCGGCCCGGTGACACCGTCGCGGTCGTGGGTGCCGGGGCGGTGGGCCTGGGCGCGATCCTTACCACTGGGCTGTGGGGTGCCTCGAAGGTAATCGCGATCGACTCCAACAAGTTCCGGCTCGAGAAGGCACTCGAGTTCGGGGCCACCGACGCCATCGAGGCCGGTCCCGGTACCGTCGCGGAAGTCATCGCGCTCACCGACGGCCTGGGCGTGGACGTCTCGATCGAGGCGGTCGGCTACCCCGAGACGCTGCTGACTGCCGCGTCGCTCGTACGGCCCGGCGGCAATATCGCGAACATCGGGGTGCACGGGACACCGGTCGAGCTGCCCATGCAGGACATGTGGATCCAGAACGTCACCCTGACGATGGGCCTGGTGGACACGGTCTCCATCCCCATCCTGCTGAAGATGGTGGCCAGCGGCCGGATCCCGGCCGAAAAGATGGGCACGCACACGTTCACCTTCGGCCAGATGGAGGAGGCGTATGACGTCTTCAAGAACGCGGCCGCCAACTCGGCGCTGAAGGTCGTGATCACGCCGGCCTGACCGCCCGCACCCGGCTGCGGGACGGGCAGATGCCTATCTCGCAGCCAGGTCGGTCGTCGTGCGCCGGTGAGAGCCGGCGCGAGCATCTTCGCTCACCAGGCGACGTCGATGACGTGGGCCATGTTCTCCGGCAGGCTGCGGACCCGCCAGGTCGCCAGGTCCATGAGCTGCAGATGATCGTTCCACTGGTAGATCAGCAGGTAGCGGCCGGAGGTGTCCGCGCTGAGGCCGAGACTCTCGTTGAGGTCACTGAGCCGCGGGCCTCGGCATGGCCCGGTACAGGGCGAGGCCCGCATCCTGGACCACGTCCTCGGCGCTTTCCTGGTCCCGCAGGAGCAATTTCGCTACCTGGATGAGCCTGAGCGCGTGCGTCCGGTCCGTCCTGCGGGCGTATCTGGGCGGGCCGGCAGCTGAGCTGGCGGGAACGGCCCGCTCACCGTCTGCCGTGGCTCGGCCAGGCCTTCATCCTTTCCTGCATACAGGTAAACACGCCACATGCGCGCACCTGCTGAGCCGTTCTCCAGAAAACGTCCTCGCGAAGACCAGGCAGCGGTCGCTGTCCGGCGCTAGAGCTCGCTCGACGCGCGGGCCGGCTCGATGCGGACGCGGCTCCGGCGAAGATCGCTCAGCCGCGGACGGAGCCCCGGCCGGCGGTCCTGCTGCTTGCTCTGTGCTCACCAGAGGACGCTGACCGTCCTGCTCATTTTTTCTCCGGCAGGCCGGCACCATTGTCTTGGCCGCGGCGTCCCTTCATAATTCGATCAGCTTTAAAGGTATATCCGCTCTTGTCGCTGCCCTGGTCTGGTCAGGCGGAACGGAGAGTCATGCGCGGACAGCACACGCCGCCCCGGCGCCGATTCGCGCGATGGGTGATGTCTGCCACGGCGGGACTTGCCGCACTGGCGGTGCTTCTCGCTGGCCTGGCCGGGACCGCTCAGGCTGCCTACCGGGGTTCCGCGGGCCGGATCGCGTTCGTCCGCGGCGGCAACATCTACTCGATCGAGCCGGACGGCAGCGGGCTCCACCTGCTCACTCACGGCGGCCACGATTCCGGCCCGCGCTGGTCGCCGGACGGCAGGCGACTTGCCTATCTGCACCGGGGCAACTTGTGGATCATGGAGGCCAACGGGAGCCACAAGACCAGAATCACCAGCCAGGCCCCCCGCTACGCCGATGCCCGGCCGTCCTGGTCGCCGAACGGCCGTTACCTTGCGTTCGTCAGAACCAGGAGACATCACAGCTACGGCTATCTGACCCGGTACGACACCGTCACGCATCACTTGGTGACCTTCAGCACCCCGTACCATTCTGAGCAGCCGACCCTCAGGCAGACACGTGTCGCGGCGCTGCCCTCGGCCGTAGCGTGGGGCTGGGCGCTCAACGCCACTGGCCTTGCGTTCGGCTCCTTCATCATCTTCGAGGGCGCCGGGGCGCAGTGCCCGCAACCGTACAAATTCTGCCTGGAGGCACTCGGCTTTCCCCAGCAGAAGCGATTCAGGAACGGCTTCCCGAGCGCGGAGTACTTCCACAAGGCCCCGATCCGGCTACTGGACCCGGACTGGTTCCCCGTCGATCCAGCGTTCGGCACCGACGTCATGACCACGCAGGAAGACTGCCCTGGCGGCCGCTGCAGCTACCGGGGCCTCGACCGCACCGTCGGCGCTGCCCCGATCCTGGCCGACGCATATCAGGGTGTCTACTCGCCGACAGGGCGCCTGATTGCCTACGTCAAGAGCGTCCGTGACGTGCCCGAGATCTATACCGCCCTCAACAGCCCGCTCGCGCCCCGCAGCACGCTGCTCACCCGGGGCAGTCAGCCGGACTGGCAGCCCGTGCCGCCGTTCCCGCCCTCCTGAGCGGAATCTCAGCCGCCCGTCGCGGCACGGGCCCACGCCAGTGACGCATTTCCCACTGTGACCGAGTCCGCGATGTCGACTACCGGGACGACCTCGACATCGTTCCAGTAGAAGAACTTCGAGACGAACGAATGGACAGGCCCGGGATCGGCTGCCTCGACGAGTACGTAGCCGCCGTTGTTCAGGCTGGATACGAATGCGTGAACCGTGAGGCCTTCTTCGGGCTGCCACTTGCCGAACGCGGTCAGCAGGGCCTCCTGGTTAGCGAGGTTCTGATCATGACCGAGACCAGCCGTGCGGATCTCATATTCGATCATAAATTTCACTGAATCCTCCTTCCGGAGAAGGCAGTCGCCGAGAGCACTCAACGATGCCGGATGCACAAGATGATTTGCGCGCTGTCTCGCGATGACGGATCCGGGACGCTGTCGTGCCGGTATTCGTTCATGAATGCGATGAACACTGGATTCAGCTGGCCAGCCAGCTAGCGCCGGAAGTACGCCGCGGTCAGGCAATCACCTGGTTGACGATCTCGAACCCGGTCTCCTCGGGCGGCGCGGTGAAGCCACCGGGAATGCCCTGTGCCATGCGGGGCATGAGGATGCCGTCGCGGAACTTCTCCCAGCCTTCGCGCGAGTCGTGCACAGCGATGATCGTCCAGCCGTCGTCGGACGGGCCCGCGGCATGGAACAGCTGGCCATCAGGCAGCCCCCCGCCCGCAGGATGCACTGCTGCGATCGACGCCTCGTACTGCTCTTTCGTGCCGCCAGCGAATTTGTGAACGACGCCGTATGTCATCGGGTTCCCCCTATCCTCGTTGCCCGGACGTGAGTGCGCCTCCCCAGACGACTTCCGGGCGGATGTCTGGCGACCCTACGCTGCCGTGCCTGATCGTGTCGAGGCGCGGGACCGAAGACGCGGTTCTCATTTTAGCCTTCTCTTCGTAAACTGAGACGCAAAAAGCCGGGGCGGCATCTCCGGAAGATTAGCGCACGTTATGGCAGTAATTGTCAGTCAGTCCAGCCAGCACCGCTTAGCCTCAAAGGCTGCTGCGCCGGACGAAGAAGACTATTGAGCGTCAGCAGCGTGTTGGGGCTCGCGCGTGCCGCTCATGCGGAGGAGTTCCGGTCGTAGGCGCGGGTGACGGCGGCCGTCCGGCCGGAGACCCGGCGGCGCTCAGCGTCAAGGTAGGCCTGATGCAGATGCGGCCGCAGCAGCGTGAGCAGCGCCCGGCCCGGCCCGGCGTGCCTGCCGGGGCCGGCGGGCAGCGACAGCATGAGCTCGTACTCGAACCCTTTCGGCCGGTACAGGTCGCAGTACATGCCGGTGCTGTGCCACTGCCGGGCTGAGTAGAAGTCGGCGATCCTGACCACGGTGCGCAGGTCGCCGGTGCGATCGGGATAGCTGCAGGGCTGGCAGTCCCAGTAATGCTTCCAGTGCGCAGGCTCGAAAGCGTCTTCCCCTGCGGCGTCGGCGCGCCGGGGGATCGCCTGGGAGAGCCACGCCTGCTGGCGGTCGCTGTCGAAGCCCTCGAATGAGATGACGTCGCAGCGGATCTGGCTCATCAGATCACTGAGCAGGGATGTCGGCAGTCCCTGGTCAGGAAGATCGTCGCGGCAGGTACTGACGATCCCTGCCAGGGTGCGCAGGTCCCGGTCGCTCGGCGTCAATGCAGCTGTCATCACGATCCCCTTCCCGACGCTACTCCGGTCGCTGCGGGCCGGCCATACGCAGAACGTCGGATAGCAGTGGCTGCCCGAGCCTGCGCAGACTAGTACTCGGTAACCGCAAGCCGTCCGGTGGTGGCGGGCTGCGAGCTGTATCTGAGCGGCTGCAGCCCGCTCCGTACCAAGGGGAGGGGTGCCGGACAGGCGCCCCGCCGGGAGGTGAGATCAGTGCTGACATTCATATCCTGTCCGGAATGCGAAGCCCCGGCCGAGGTCACGGCCCGCTTTTCGCTGCCGAGCACGGACGGCCCGGTTGACCACGTGGTCGTCCATTGCGCCGCCGGCCATCACTTCCGGATGCCCTCGTACCTGCTCCCGGCGCGGCGGCCGCAGCAGCAGCCGGCACACGAGCCATCTCCGCAGTGGTGAGACAGGAAAAAGAAGCCGCGGGGAGGGCGGGCCCGCGGATCCAGACGACCACGGCGGGCGGTACGTCTGCAGTCGCTGTTTATGCGCTGGGCCGCGACCGAGACGAGAGCAGGCGGCTGCAGCGTCAGGCCGACGAACTGCGGCCTGACAGTGTCTTGCTGCTCGACCGGATAGGCCTGAAGCCGGGACAGAGCGCGATTGACCTGGGCTGCGGGCGGAGCGGCATCATCGATCTGCTGTCGGCGCGCGTTTCGCCCGGCGGCCGGGTCGTGGGCCTCGAGGCCGATCCTGCTCACGTCAGCATGGCATGGCGGCTCGCCAGCGAGCGGCGGCTTGCGGGGGTCGAGATCGTGGCGGCGGACGCCAGGCGTACCGGGCTGCCTTCAGGCTCGTTCGATCTGGTGCACGCCCGCACGCTGCTGGTCACCGTGCCCGATCCCGCGGAGGTGGTCGCGGAGATGGTGCGGCTGGCACGGCCGGGCGGCTGGGTCGCCAGCATGGAGCCCGACGTCGAGTACTCGCTGTGCTATCCGGCGCTCCCGGCCTGGAGCCGGCTGGGCGAGATCTTTCATGCTGCATTCAGCCGTAACGGCGCTGATCTGCTGGTCGGCCGCCGCCTGACCGAGCTGTACCGGCAGGCGGGCTTGGCGGAGATCGGGGTGGAGGCCCGGGCAGGCATCTACCGCGCCGCTGACTCGCGCCGCACCGTCCTGGCCGACCTGGTACGCAGCTTGCACCCGGTGATCCTCGAACTCGGCCTGGCCGACCGCGATGAGCTGGAGGAGCTTGACCGTGCCGTTCGCGTGCACCTTGATAGCCCGCGCACCCTGGTGATGCCGCACCTGTCCTTCCTGGTCTGGGGACGCAAGCCGGGCAGCCGGGTCAGCTGACCACCCGCGCCGCTCACGGCAGCATCGCCGGCGGGGCGACGGTCACGTGCACGCCTGGCCGGAAGACGGCGCTGTATCCGCGGGCCTGGGCTTCGTCAGACTTGACGCAGCACGGCGACGACCTTGCCGGCGAACTTCGCGCGGCCGCCAGGGATCGGGGTGTAGGCCGGGTTCTGCGGCATCAGCCATACCTGGCGGCCTATCTTCCTATAGGTCTTGACCGTGCCCTCAAGCTCGACCCCGTCGATCGTCGCGGCCACGATGTCGCCGTTGCGGGGCGGCTCGTACAGCGGGCTGATCACTACATAGTCACCGGAGACAATGCCAGCGCCGATCATCGAGTCCCCGACGACCTCGAGAATGAATAGCCCCTCGGCGCGGCCGACCATGTCCCTCGGCAGCGGCAGGTAGTCCTCGATTGACTCCTGGGCGAGAATCGGGCCGCCGGCCGCGATCCGCCCGGCGACAGGCACCCAGGCCACCCGATCCGGCTCCGGTCCGGTTTCACCAGGGACAGCTCCGGGCCCGTCGGCCTCCGCCGGGAAGTCCTGCTCGCCGGGCAGCCGTACTTCTACCGTGCGCGGCTTTCCCCGATGACGGCGCAAGTATCCTTTGGCCTCTAAGTTCACGTACTGGTACTCGAGAGCGCCGATGCTCTTGAGGCGGACTCTTTCCACGACCTCGCGCATGGACGGCGGGTGCCGCAGTTCCCCCCTGAGCGCGCGGACCACGTGCAGAATTTCGTGCTGAATCGGCTCGAGGTCGCTGACCTGGTCTGCGTTGTCCACCGTCAGGCCTCCGTTCCTGCTGCTGGCGACCCTGCCGCCAACAGCCGCGGCCGTCCCGAAGCCGATCATGCCAGGCAGAGCCGGGCAGCATAAGAAGATGCAGTACAGGTACTACGTATCAGGGGGAAAGATGCGGCTCAATAGCCAGGGTCAGGTGACGATCCTTGGCGCGGCCGGTCAGAGGCGGTCTCGCCGCGGCCGAGGGTGCAATGCCGCCCGGGCCGCCGTGTGCCATGCTCGGTGAACATGAACAGGCCGTCGCTTTACGACTTCGCCGGCGGCGCCCCGGCGTTCCTGCGGCTCACGGCCGCGCATCACCGGCGCTGCCTTGATGACCCGGTGCTCCAGCATCCTTTCTCCCACCCGGGACACCCGCAGCACCTCGAGCGGCTGGCCGAATACTGGGCGGAGGCCCTGGGCGGTCCGGCCTGCTACTCCGGCTCATGCGGCGGCCAGTCAGCCATGCTCGAGCTGCATGCCCGCATGCAGGCCGAGCCCGACCTCGGCCGGCGATTCGTCGAGTGCTTCGTCCAGGCCGCGGACGACGCCGAGCTTCCTGCCGCCCCCGAGTTCCGGGCCGCTCTGCGGTCCTACATGGAGTGGGCGGTCAGCGACGTCATGACCTACAACCCGAAGAACGCCGTCGTCCCGCCCGGCCTGCCGGTGCCGCGCTGGTCGTGGGATGGCCTGCAGGCGTCGGCCCGGCCTCAGTAATAGCCAGCCCGCCGCAGGCACTCCCCCCGCGCGGCAGGCACTGCGGCCGGGCGTGCTTCAGCTCCGGGCGGCCGGACGGGAGGTCCCGGAAGACATGCCAGCCGCGCGAGCCCGGGGCCGCGTTGGGCGGCGGCCGCTGGGCAGGAGGATCTCATGCGACTGTCAGAGATCCGCGAGCTCGTCCATGTCGGCCGGCCGGAAGCCCCCTACTGGCGTGCGGGCGCTTGCGCGCTGCTACGACATCGCTGACGTCGCCCGGCTGGCTCGCAGGCGGCTGCCGGCCGGCGCGCTCGGATACCTGGAGGGCAGCAGCGAGGGAGAGTGGACGCTGCGCCGTAACCGCGAGGTGTTCGGCGAGGTCGAGGTCGAGCTCGTGCCCCGCGTCCTGCGGGACATGGGCCGCATCGACACGACGTCGACAGTCCTGGGCCAGCCCGCTGTGGTTCCAGCTTTACCTGTGGGGCGACCGCTCCGCCGCCAGGGAACTGCTGCAGCCGGCCCGGGCGGCCGGCTACCGGGCACTGCTGCTGACCGCAGACACGACCGTCCGGTCGCGCCGGCTCCGGGAGCAGGCGTGGCGTTACCAGCCCCCTGGTCACCAGGTAGTATCCGAACAGGAGAGGGAACGCTGGCGTTACCAGCACGAGGGGGAGCAGGCATCGTGGCCATCACCAAGCGAGGCAGCCGGTTCCGGACCACATACAGGGACGCAGCCGGACGGCAGCGGAGCGCAGGCACCTTCGCCACCGAGCGCGAGGCACGGGCCGCATACCGGATCGCCGTAGGTGACGCGGCTCGTGAGAGAAGGGCCCAGGCCGCACCAGGCAGCGCTTACCCGATTGCCATACGCGGGCGGGTCACCGTGGCAGCCTTCGCCGCTGAATGGCTGCCTGGCTACCACGCCAGTCACAGGATCGGCCTGAGGACGATGGAGACATACGGCAGCACGCTGAAGACCTATATCGTTCCCCGCCTTGGGGTGAAGACGATGGACGCCGTTACCCCGGCGCTGGTGCGCGAGTGGTTTGCCGACCTGGAGACCACCGGCAAGTCCTACCACGTGCAGGCCGGGATCCGAACGTGCCTGAGCGCTATGTTTCGGTCGGCCGAGGAGTCCGGCGTGATCGCCAGCAACCCTGCGCGCGGGCTCCGATTGCCCCGCAAGCCTCAGACCAGTCGGACCATTCCAGGCCCGGCGGAGTACGAGCGGCTGCTGGTGGCCATGCCCGAGCAGTGGAAGCTGCTCACCGAGACGTTGTGGAGCACCGGACTCAGGTGGGGTGAAGCGCTCGCTCTCCGGGCCTCCGACATCGACGGCGAGACCATCCGCGTCCGCCGCACCATGCTCGAACTGCGCTCGCCGCAGCGGTTCGAGGAGCGGCTCGGCACGAAGACTGGCGCCGGGCGGGACATCAGGATCGGCACAGACCTGGCAGACAGGCTGAGGGCAGCCGGTAATGGCGGCGGGCCGATATTCACGACCAGGAACGGATCGCCGCCGCTGCGATCACCGATGTCGGTGGTCTGGAAGCGCGCGCTGGAGCAGGCAGGACTGCCGCCGAGCCGGGTACATGACCTCCGTCACGCTCATGCCTCGCTGCTGGCCAACGACTCCAGCGTCCCTCTCGCCCTGGTCCGAGATCGATTGGGGCACCGCTCGCTGGAGACGACGAACTCGTACTTGCATCCGGTCACCGATGCTCAGGACGTGGCTGTGACTGCACTGGAGCGAGCCATGGGAAGGC
>JBKQMG010000150.1:0-12514 GCA_052146815.1 Streptosporangiaceae bacterium
TACAGTCTCCGGGGGGCTGCTGCGGTCACGGGCGGTAAATCGGATGCCCAGGTCAGAGCTAGTAGAAGCCTGAATCTGTAGGATTCCCAAGCTGATAGTGCGAGTTCGATTCTCGTCACCCGCTCCACCATGAAACCGCAGGTCAGCGGCGTGATCGTCGTAGTTTTCACTCAGCGTCAGGATGCGTTGCGGTGTTCGCGTGTCCGCTGCGTGCCCGTTGGGCCTTCGCCTCGTCTAGATCTGCCTCGACTAGCGCGCTCATGGCGGCGGCGATGAGGCGGTCGCGTTCGGTCGTGCGGTGCTGGTATTCGGTCGTGCGGTGCTGGTAGATGAGGGCGGCGCGGGTGGTGCTGTGGCCCATCCGGCCCATCAGCTCGCGCAAGCTGGCGCCCGTGGCAGCGGCGATATGGTTTCCGGTATGCCGCAGATCATGAAAATGAAAGCCAGTCAGCCCGGCCGACTCGGTTGCGCGCCGCCATATGCGGGTGAAGTTAGGCCGCCGCAGCGACCCATTCTTCGGCCCGATAAATACGAGGCTGTCTTCGCCAGGCCCGGCGAACTGCTTTAGATGCGTGGCGATCTCCGGCATCAGGAATGCAGGCAGCGTAACGGTACGCCTGCCTGCCTCAGATTTGGGCGGGCCGGTGACGAGTGAGCCTTCTACCAGTTCCACCACGGAGACCTCCACGCTTAGCGTTCCCGCAGTCAGGTCGATGTGGCGGCGGCGCAGCGCTGCCAGCTCACCCCAGCGCAAGCTGCCGAAAACTGCGAGCAGGATGAGCGCGCGGTAGCGCTGGTCGATGGCGTCCGCCAGGTCGAAGACCTGGCGGATGGTCAGCACTGGGCGCTCGGGTGACTTCTCCTGCCCGGCGCCTTTGATCCGGCATGGGTTACGGCGGATCAGCCCGTCGTCCACGGCCGTGTTCATGATCGCCTTAAGCAGACGGTATGCCTTAGCGACCGTTACCTCCCCGACCTCCGCATCCAGCAGGCTCTTACGCCAGCGCCGGACACGCGGCTCGGTGATGTCCTGCAATCTCAGCGCACCGAGTGACGGGGACAGGTGCAGTCGCAGTAGCCCTTCGTATAGCTGCATCGTCTTAGGTCGCAGGTCCGGCCGCTCGGAGACCCACGCTCGCGCGTATTGGAGAAACGGCATCTGGCCCGCGTCTGGGTCGATCCAGTCGCCGCGGACGATCTCTGCCTCTGTAAGCGCGAGCCACCGCTCAGCGTCGGTCTTGCTGTGAAAGATCCGGGCGGCTGGACGGTCAATGCCGTCAGGCCCTTTATAGCGAGCCTGCCACTGGCCGGACGGAGGCGTCGCACGCGGCCAAAACGACGCTTGCCAGCCATCAGGCCGCGGTCCTTGGACGGCGCCTGACCAGTGCAGCCGGTTCCACGGTCCCAGCGCCAATGAATTCGCGCAGCGCGGATTCAGGAATGCGGACGTGACGGCCGACGCGGACGAACCGGATACGCCGCTCTGCGATCAAGCGACGCGGGAAACGCTCAGTGGTAGCGAGCAGCTCGGCGGCCTGGGCGACCGTGAGCAAGCGTTCGACGGCGCGAGTCATTCAGATATCGCCTTTTCCTCTAGCTGAGTTGGGGGTCGGTCAATGGCAACCTCTGTCAGTCGTTGAGCGCGTGCACGATCAGCGGCCGCGAGGGCGAGTTCGGCGGCAGGAGCGATGGTGTGGGCGGGGGCGTCGTAGCTCCACACGCTGAGGACCAGGACGACGGTGTCGTCGAGGGGCCGTCCCCAGGGGTCACGCTGACCCTCGGGGTGACGCTGGCGGCGGCGGTGTTCTGTGCGGGCGCGGCGGAGCTGGCCGAAGGTGACGGAGTAGCGGCGGGATTTGGTGAGGAAGTGGCCGCCGTAGCCGAGCATGTGCGCCCACTTGCACAGCCGCGAGGCGGCGTTCGGGGTGCTGGCGCCGAGTTCCCACGCGGTGGTGATCATGCGGGTGTGGTGGCGGGAGCAGCGCAGGTCGTCGAGGTCGCGGCGGGAGCGGAGGGGATGGTCGGGGACGCCGGGGGCGTCGAGTGCCTTGGTGGCGTACTTGGCGATGTAGTTGCCGACCGCCTCGACGCTGAGCTTGCGTCCTGTGCCGGGCAGGCCGTCGCTGTGGCGGATGGGCCGGGGGTCGATCTGGTCGCCGAACCGCAGCATGCAGGCTGGGTCGTCGTCGAGGGTGACGGTGACGGCGGCGGCGGCCTGGCGGATGGCGTCGGCGAGTAAGCCCGCGCCGAACCGGGCGGGGGTGGCTGGTAGGTGTCGCCGGGGGCGTCGAGGCGGATGATGGCGTGGAAGTGGATGACGCCGCGGGCCTGGTATTCGGCGACCTTGACGTACCGGACTGAGGCGAGGCCGCGAAGATGTTTCTGGGTGGTCCCGGCGAGGCGGGCGAGGTGGGGGGGTAGGTAGGTGGTGAACCGGCGCCATAGGTCCCCGGCTCCGGCGTTGAACGCTACGGCGGCGGTGTAGTTGTAGCAGTCGCGGCACATCGGCTGGCCGAGGCGGGATCGTCCTCGGGGTGGCGGCGGGGGCAGGAGATGTCGCGGCCGTGCGGGCAGCGGCGCTGTTTGTGGTCGCGGCGGGGTCGGCAGGGCAGGACGGTCTTGCCGCGCATGCGGCGGGCGTGGACGGGACCGAAGGGGGGTGCGGTGAAGGTGGCGAATACGCACGGGTGCGCGGCGACGGTGCTGGGGATGCCTTTGCCGCCGGTGAGCCCGGCGCGGACGAGCTGGCGGGCGTCGCGCTTGTAGACGGCCGAGCAGGCCGGGCAGGCCGATTCGCGGCGGTTTCCGCACGCGGTGGTCAGCGCGCCGTCGTGCTCGCTGGCGGTGGTGTACATGTTGCGCAGTTCGCCGGTGGCGAGGTCGATGGTGTCGATGCGGCCTTTGAGCCGGACCGGGTGTGCGCAGAGGCCGGTGCGTTCGGCCTGGCGGATCTCGCGGCTGTACTCGTCCCAGGACAGCGTGATGTCGGGGTCGCTGGCAGCCTCCATCAGCCCCGGACCGTGGCGTGGGCCGGGGCTGAGGGGGACGGTCGCGGCGGCAGTTATGGCCGGGCTCCCCAGCGCTACTGGGCGGCCTGGCGGGTGATGCCGAGCCGTGCTCGGCGTCCTAGTTCTCAGCGAGAGCGTCACCATCGCGGCACTCGCCGGGATCGCACTGGTCCTCGCGGGAGTCGCCCTGACCCGCCATCGTGGGAAAACAGCGACCTTAGCCGAGCCCTAGACTCGCGTAGCCCTTTGTGCCTTAAGCCCAGGTGATCGATGACGGATCGTCTTCAGGTGAACTCGCTCGTCCCGTTCCTGGGCACGGTGATCAGCAGCTCGCCAGTCTGGTCGCTGACCGGGATGCTGGTGTCGTCAAGCTGGATGGTGACGGTCTTGCCTGCGTGGGTCATGCCGGCCTGGATGCGCTGGCGCGACCTGGATGCCGCCGCGGCTGGAGACCTTTCGCCGGATGGTCAGGGCGTGCTGTGGCAGCGGGTCTGGTCCGGCGAGGCGGACGCTCTGGAGGCGGTGCCGCTGGCCGGGTCGGATGGGACAGGGCGGGTGCGCCACAGGATGTGTCCCGGGTGATGACATGCATGACGATGCCGTCGAGGCGGATCCTGGCGCGACCGCCGGGGACCTTAGCCTCTGGCCGCCGGGTGATGTTGCCATATCTGCTGGATGGTCGCAGTTACCATGGCCTGGAGGGCCAGTTCGCTTCGTGAATCGGCCGCCGCGCAGCGGAGCAGATCGCGGATTCCACGAGATCAGCGTCGAGGGGGACGCAGGTATGCATGCAGCGGACAAGGCACCAGGCGGTTCAGAAGCGGGGCAGGTTTCACCAGCGAAGGGCATCAGAGGGATCGTCCCTCCTACGGGAATTCGGCTGGTCATCGGCCTGCTGATCGCCTTGGTCCTGGCGAGTGTCATGGCCACGACCTACATCTCGGCCGATCATGCGGCTGTCGCCCACAACCTGCCGTGGGGGCAGGTGGGCTCATCTCCGCTGACCACCACGGTCGAGAAGAGCGTCAGCCTGCAAGTCCACCAGTACGCCAGCCAGTCGGATCTGGAACAGGCGGCCAGCCAATCGAAGATCTACGGCGGCTTCGTCGCATCGAGCAACACGCTGATCATCTAGGAGGCGGCCAGCTTGTGGGCTCCGGCTGTCATGCCCGCCGCCTATGGAAAGGCCGCGCTGCAGAGCCGGACGAGGATCCACCTCAAGGTGGTCAACAAACTCTCCTCCGCGGACCCGCAGGGTGCCGTCCCCGGCATCATCCTGATCGTGCTGCTGATCGCGGGGTACCTGGGCGCTACATTCGCCATGCTGCGCACCAAGACGACGGCAACCCACCACCGCGTCACAGCTCTGTTCGTCTACGCGGTCATCACCGGCCTGGTGATCGACCTGATCGCCGGACCGATTCTCGAGGGCTACCCCGACGTCGGCAGCCACTTCTGGGTGCTGTGGCCTATCTTCGCGTTCATCGCCTTCGCCGTTGCGCTGCTCGCCGCGACGCTGCAGAGTCTCATCGGCCCCATGGGCACCCTCGCCGCAGTCGTCATCGTGGTATTCATCGGGAACCCCAGCACCGGCGGCGTCAACGGGGTGGCCTTCCTGCCCCCGTTCTGGCAGGCCATCGGTGTCGTCCTGCCGCCACGCAACGGGCTCTACCTGATCCGCAACACCCTGTACTTCGGCGGCGACGACATCACGGTGCCGATCATCGTCCTCAGTATCTACGTGGTCGTCTGCGGCGCGCTGGTGACCCTCTTCTCGTGGACGCGCTTCCATGTGAAAGGGAAGAAGGAAATCGGTCCGACGAAACCACCCGAGAGCATCGACCCCGACGAACAGATCGGGATCGCTGCGATACCACCCGGCTGACTTACTTCACTACAGAGAATGCGCCGTGCATCCTGCGTGCACCAGCGCACGGCAGCCCGTCCGCCCAGTATTGGGCCATCCACCGGTGCACCTTCTGGCGGGCCACGCCATACCGCTCAGCAACCTCGCTCACCGTAACCCCCGGACAAGACCTCCAGCGCCAAGAACCCAGCCGCGTAACTGACGGCAAGACGCTGGCTGAGCGTCGCGTCTGATTCCCGCCAGCATCACCGTGACCGGCCCGGCATGCTGAAGTGCATGACCACCGATGCAGCCATCAGCACACTCATCTTCGAGCCGATCCCGCCCGGCGAACTGGAGAAGATCAGGGCGGCCCGGATAGACGAGGCTGGTAACCGGCTGGCTCCCCAAGTGGACACCGAAGGCGGCAGTCCGCTGCGCTGTTGCCTCCGGGAAACCCGCCCGGGCGAGCGGGTACTGCTCATCGCCTACACCCCGCCTGGCGCAAGCGGCCCCTACGCAGAACGCGGACCCCTGTTCATCCACCCTGATCCCTGCGAAGGCTACCCATCGTCCCACCTCTACCCGCCAGGCTTGAGTCACCGTCAGCAGGTCGTGCGCGCCTATGACCACCACGGCCGCATCGCGGACGGCGTCCTCGTCGGCAGCGGCGATCACGCCATGACAGTTATCCGCGAGATGCTCGCACGGCCCGACGTCGCGCTCGTGCATCTGCGCAACGTCGGCTACGGCTGTTACAACTGCACGGTGCGCTCCGGCTGACCCGCGCAGGCTCGGTCGTGGATGGAGGTGGGGCTGCTCATCTCATCCGCCATCGGCCCGCACGCATGTCCGGCTCCGGAATGTGCACCGCTATAGGTAGCAGGCCGCTACAAGGCGCATGTCGACGGTCTCCGGTGATGTCCCCGGCGGAACATAGCCCGCACACGGGTAGCGTCTCTGCAATTTCAGCGAGCCCAGCCGGACTGCGGAGGACGCTGGCGCGCGGTGCGATGTGGCGGTGTGCCCGCATCGGGCGCACATTTTCGTCGCTGGCAAAGACGTGAGGTGCCATTCCCAGAGCGTATTGGCCCCGATTTGCAGCCAGACCAGAAAATAGATGGAGGCGATCAGGAAGGCCACAGTCTTATATTTGTCATCACCGACAAGGGGAGCGGTAGCAAGAATGACTGGCGTCATAAACCCGGATGCGCCCCACCTGGCTGCCTTGCTCATCTGCCGCCGGGGCGGCTTGCGCGGCGGCTGGGCTCCGGCCAGCCCGGCCGGAATGTCGGCGGTGACCCTGGCCAGTTCCGCGTAGGTCCGTGACGCGAGCGCCTGGCCCACCCGCAGGTCGAGTTCCGCCATGTCCAGCCGGCCCTGCACGAACGCGGCCTTGAGCACGTCAATCACCTGCTCGCGGTCCGCGTCCGACGCCAGCAGGTGGCCACGGCCCGCCACGACTGCTGCCATCTCTTCCCCCGGCCCTGTCATCGCCGGCGTTGCCCCGCCGGCACGATGCTGTTAAAGCGTAACGCGGTTGCCGTCGGGCGGCCATCCTCGCAAGCGCCAGGGTCCGGCGAAACGGGTACTGGGTCAACGCCGCGACTGGTCGCGTCCTCTGCTGGTAATCAGCGCGGCCGCCGGGCCACCCATACCGTCCTCGCAGTGCGGACGGTGAGGTCATCGCGCTGCAGGACTCCATCGGGTCCGTCGCTATCGATGAGGGTGTCGAGCACGGCCAGATCGTCGGCGGTCATCTGGCTGTCGAGGCCGGAGCGCATGCGCCGCAGAGATGCCTGAGCGTAACGGCCGGCCGAGGCGGGAAGCGGCGGCGTCAGATCGATAACGAAAGACCGCTCAGCCTCGATGACGAAGCCGGCCTGAGACAGATGCGAGGCCCAGTCAGAGCCGAGATGCGGTAGCTCGGTGGCCCGTCGTTCGGCCAGGACCGCATGGCCGCGCGCTTCGAGTCCCAGGCGGCCGAGACCGACATCGTCGGGCAGGAAGCGCGGGAAGGAGTCCAGTTCGGCGACCACCAGGAGCCCGCCCGGGCGGAGCGCGGCGAAGACGTCGTCAAGGACGCGATCGGGATCTGCCATGTGGTGGAGGGACGCGGACGCCCACGCCAGGTCCGCGGTCTCGATGGCCGGCCACGCCGCGCCGAGGTCCGCCTGGACGGTACGGACCCGGTCGGCCAGGCCAAGAGCGCGCGCCTTGCCCGTGAGATGGTGCAGGAGCTGCGGGGATATGTCCAGGGCAATCGCATCGGCCTGCTCGAAGCGCTCGAGCAGAGCCAGCGTGCCGGTGCCGGTTCCGCTGCCGAGGTCGAGGATCCGGCGGATGGGCAGATCGGCGGCCAGGTCGCCGATCCAGGCGGTCACTTCGGACAGGTAGGAATGCAATACCTCGGCGTCGAGGTCCAGGAGCTCGGCCATGGCCGCCTCGTCGGTCTCGGCTGCGGAGTGGTGGTGCTGGTCGTGACGGTGGTGAGGGGTTCCCATGTCTTCGACCCTACTCACGGCTTGCGCTAATGACATATTTTCTTGCGTATGACGCAAGGTGATGAACTCGACGGCCTCGTCCGCAAGCGGATCAGGGGCCTGCGGGTGGCGCTCGGCTGGTCACTCGATGATCTCGCTGCCCGCTGCTACCTGAGCCCCTCCACGCTGAGCCGGATCGAGACGGGCCACCGCCGGATCAGCCTCGACCAGCTGAGCTCCATCGCCCGTGCTCTGGGGAGCACCCTCGACCAGCTGGTGGAGTCCGTCGCTGACGACGACGTGGTGATTAGGCCACAGCGAGATGAGGCGCGGGGGATTACCGCCTGGGTGCTGAGCCGGGAGCCCGGCCCGCACGGTGTCACCGTGGCCAAGATGCGCGTCACCAAGCCCGAACCCCGGCGCGGCGCCGACGAACTGAAAGTCCATCCCGGCAGGGACTGGTTCACCGTCTTGTCAGGAACCATTTTCCTGCTCCTGGGAGACCGGACCATCGCGGTCGAGGCCGGGCAAGCGGCGGAGTTCTCCACCATGATTCCGCACGCCTTCGGGGCGCGCGGCGGTCCAGCGGAGATCCTGGCCATCTTCGACCACGACGGGCAGCGCTCCCATCTCCGGCAGCTGTCGTGACGCCGTGACGGTGCCGCTTTAACAGGGAGGACCCCCGGACGCGAGAGTCAATTCCGCTTTCCGCGAGCGCCGAGTGCCTTCAGGACGAAGTCCGCGAGCTCGGCGGGAGCGTACTGGTCGCCGCGCAACACGAGGGTGTCCGCGGGAAGCCCGGCGCGGGCCGCGACGCAGCGTTCGACATTGCGGTGCCTGAACGCACGGGCCTCAGCGTCCCGCTCGGGGCTGTCGCTGTCCACGACCTGGCCGTCGGCGCGGCGTCGCAGCTCGCCGGCAGGGACGTCGAGGAAACATGCAGCACAGTGTCGCCGGCCTTGCTGATCAGCCCGAAGATCTCATCGCGGTACCGGGGGCTGACCAGTGTCATGGGAACGATCAGCGTCTGCCGGTACTCGGCGGACAGGCTGATGGCGAAGTCGGCCACCAGCCTGCGCCATAACGGGATGTCCTGGAAGTCGCCGCTATCCGGCGCGGGTACCCACAGCCGCAGGATGTAGCCGACGTACTCAGGGTCGAAGAACATCGCGGCGGGCAGCCGCCGGTGCAGCTCTTCGGCCAGCGTCGTCTTGCCGGCTCCGAACGCGCCATTGATCCAGACGATCATCGCCCTTCCTCCCTGGTGGCGACGCTAGTAATGGGCAGTGATGCGGCGCGCCGGACCGTCGAGGGTGATCGTTCCGCCGTAGGGAAGTACCCACTGCGGGTCGGTGTGCCCGAAGTCGACGTTGAAAACGACCATGGCTTCCGGGTGATAAAGATTAAGGGCCTGAACAATCGCGGCCTGCTGATCGGCACGGTTGCGCTCGCGCTGCTCAGAGGTGGTGTGATCCTGCAGGCTGCTGGCCTTGGCGGTGGCGACTAGGATGGCCGGGAGCTGGGCCAGGAGGCCGCGCTCGCCGGCGTTGCGCAGCATGCGGAAGGTCTCCTCGGCTGACGGCATTTCCTCGGATGTCTCCAGCAGCAGCCCGCAGCCCGCATACTCATCGGCCGGCCGGATCCACCTGTTTGCCGCGAGGTTCCAGCTCTGCTGCGGGATGGTCTCGGTCCTGGTGAAACAGCCCAGCCGCACTCGCAGGTAGAGCTGGTCGATCCCGAGGCTGCCGCCCTTTGCTGATGCAGACATCCGAGGTCCAGAACACTCGTACCAGCCGGGTCGGGAACGGCGGGATCGCCACAGGCGGGCCGAACTTGATGTGGGCGGCGGCCCCCGCTCAGGCGATGATCTGGACTACTCCGGTGTCCAGGTCGTAGTGGCCGCCTACGATCATCAGGCCATCGGTGACGATGAGCTTCCGCAGCAGGGGGTCTTTCTTCAGCCGTTGGACGGTCAGCTTCGTCTGCGCCCGGACCATATTGTCCACGAGGTCGCCGGACTGCCGGATCGCGACGTGATAAGCGGGCCGCAATGCATTGACCACGGCCTGAATGTGACCGGGGGCGCGCTGGCCGCTCTGGATGGAGGCGATGGCTCCCTGCACCGCCCCGCACCGGGCGTGCCCCAGGACGAAGATCAGCCGGGCCGACGGGTAGCCATCGGGGCCGAACTCCACGCTGCCTAGGACGACCAGCTCGTCGAGGGCCTGAGCGCCGGTGCGGATCACGAACAGATCGCCGAGACCTCGGTCGAAGACGAGCTCCGGCGGTACTCGCGAGTCGATGCACGACACCACGGTGGCGAAAGGTTCCTGGTGCCCGGCGACATGATGCCGCCACGCGACCGACTGGTGCGGATGCCGCGGGCGGCCGCGCACCCAGCGCTCGTTGCCCTGCATGAGCAGCCTGAGCGCCTCGGTCTGTGACGCCGGATACGCGTCCGGCCTGGCGGCGCCTGCGCGAGCGAGCCCGCTGCCCGCCAGGCCCGTGGCCACAATGCCGGTGCCTGCCGCGCTCATGAAGCCGCGCCGCGACACCGGCGGGCGGGGCGGTTCCGATGGCGACATAGCGGCGTCCTCCCGTTGTCCCGGCCACTGGCGCTCGCGGCCAGCGTACATGGACGTGATCAATAGATTACTGAAAGTGACAACCGGTGCGGCAAGGACGCCCGGTGCATCCTGCCGGAGTCCTTTGCCGGCCCCTGTCGGCCATGACTCACTGCTGGCCTACGGGGTGCGCCAGGCTCGGGATGCACCGCCCACTCACTCAGGCCAGCCGGCAGCTCACGCAGAAGCTCCGCGTACCGAGCTGGCTTGCCATCGATGTCCAGGCTGAAACTGTCCAGGAATTCGTGATCGGTGACCGGCAGCCCTGCCGTCGCAGCTGCTGGCGTGCGGGATCCAGCCAGACCCGAACGGCCAGGCCATACTCCCCGGCCAGCGCCACGGTCAGGCTGGATCCCGAACGGGCCTGCGGCTTCTGCCTGAGCAGGTGCATGGCGTGCAGCGCCCACGGACACGGCACCATCAGGCTGCACGAGCTGGCGATCCCCTCCTCGACCGACTCGACGCCCGCAGCGTTGACCGCGTGGTACATCCCGAAGTCGTCGGCATTCACGATAAGCACCCGCGCACCTGGCGGGAAAGCCAGCAGCTCACTCGACCGAACCGCGGGCACCGCAGCCGCAGGCCCGAGTGCACGTCCATCCATACCCTCAAGTCTCAGGGCACCGGCAAAACACTTCCGCTGATGATGGGGGATCTGTGCCACACCGACAAGGCGCGCGCAGCCGCAGCCCGCTTGCAAACCTCACCATGCGCTGACCGACTTTGCCGGGACCCTGCTATCGGACCCCCGGTGAGCCGTTCTGGCCAGCGCGCTAGCCTCCCATGTCGCTGACGAATTCGGACTGCTCAGAGCTGGTCAGCGACCACTTACTGCCGCAGTCGAAGTACATCACGGCGGTGGCGCCGGCCGATTGCGCGCCCGAGACCAGGTTGTCGATCTGCGACACGTTGTCGGGATCGGCTGACGGGACGCCGGTCTCCGCCACGACGAGCGGGTAACTGCCCCCGCTGGCTGCCTCGATGTCCGTGACGCTCCTGGAGAACGTGTTTGCCCAGTTAGACCCCGCGTTCTGGAAGTAACCATCGACGCCGACCATGTTCACGTGCGGGTTCGGGTAACCGATGCCCGGCCAGTACTGAGAGACTGACGCAGCGCCCTGCTCGATGTTCGGCGCCCACACCCAGGTGACATTCGGCGCGATGGAGCTGATCAGCGCAGTCACATGCTGCCAGGCTGCGATCCACTGCGCGGGCGTGATTTCGGTGTCACCCCACGGGTACCAGGCGCCGTTCATCTCGTGGTCGAAGGTGAGCATCACAGGATGGCCGAATCCCGCCACCGCATCCGCAAAGTCCGTTAAGTACGTGTCGTACATCCCGCTGGTCACATTGGTGATCGAGATGCCGGTGGAGTCGCACGGGTTGCCGCAGGTCTGGAGCTCCGCGAAGACCTCAGTGCCGGCGTTCCAGGCGGCCTGAGCGTCGCCGGTCTGGAAGCCCTCCCGCCAGCCGTAGTACTGGATCGCGTAGGCGGGCGTGACCGGGAACGAGTACTGGTCGTTGTTACTGGTCTCATACAGTCCGAATGGCGTCGCGGCGGACGCCGCCCCGGTACGTAACGACGCTGAAGCGGTGGCCGGGATCAGTGCGACCAGCCACGCTGCCAGCAATCCGGTGAGACCCACGGCGAGCCATGTTCTCATGCTGATCATCTGATGATTCTTCTGTCGATACCGATTCCCCAAGACACTTTGCCCCCTATGGTCATCTTTCGCATGAATGAATGCAGTGAAGCGCCGGATACAGAGCAACATCATGATGTCACTTACTGCTTAACGATGCGGGGAAGTGCGGTCCTCTTTTGCCAGTTCTACCTGCGGGACCACGCGAAGTGTTTAAAGCTAGCACTTCTGTATAAAACCGTCATGCGGGCTGCTTATGGCTGACTTTATTGCCGTCCGCATGCAACAAACCGGATGAGCTGTTGCAGCATGTATCAAAATTCAGGTGTGCGGCGCCGACCAGCAGGAGCCCCGATGGGGCCGAGCACGAACGATCCCAGCGCGTCGTGGGAGGTCACCCGGGACAGCGCGCGGCCGGGAATGTGCTCCTGCAGGGCGGTCATCCGCAGCACTTCGAAGACATCGGCCGCGACGCCGTTGACCGCCATCGAGGTGGCGGCAAGCCAGACCGGTGCGTTAACCCGAAGTTGCGGCTCATTTGACGCGACATCTTGTGTCTGAGCAGCGGATATGGTGAGCCGACACGCCAAGAGTGTAGACACTAGAATAGTTGAGTTACAGGCCGCGTCCATGCGAGGATAGCCCCGTGACACGCAGGACAGGCGCGATGCACGTGGAGACCTCTCGTAGCCATCAAGTACGCAAGGACGGGACGGTGGCGAGCTACGAGCGGCACCTGCTGCGCCGCTCGTTCCGGGACGGCGGCAAGGTCCGCAAGGAGACCCTGGCGAACCTGTCGCACCTGCCGCCGGAAGCGATCACCGCAGTCCGCGCGGTCCTGGCCGGCAAGACCCTCATCGACGCAGACGCCGCGTTCGAGGTCACCCGGTCGCTGCCGCACGGGCACGCC
>JBKQMG010000151.1:0-2616 GCA_052146815.1 Streptosporangiaceae bacterium
TCGACTACGAGCCGGCCGAGTCCACCACCTCCATGTTCGGGGGGAACTCCAACTGGCGCGGCCCACTCTGGTTCCCGCTTAACTACCTGGTCATCGCTGCCCTGGAACGCTATTACCGGTTCTTCGGCGACGAGTTCACCATCGAGTACCCGACCGGATCAGGCGTACAGCTCACCCTGGACAAGGTCGCTGCCAACCTCCAGGACCGGCTCATCTCGATCTTCACGCAGGGGCCTGACGGCCGCCGGGCCTGCTTCGGCGGGACCGAGCGGCTACAGCGCGATCCGGCCTGGCACGACAACCTGATCTTCAGCGAGTACTTCCACGGGGACAACGGCGCCGCGATCGGCGCTTTCCACCAGACCGGCTGGACCGGGCTGATCGCCGACGTGATCCGCCGCCGGCATGGAGCCGTCGATCCTGCCGGAGACGTCATCCGGCGGATTGGCATGGAGACCGGGCAATGACGACGGCAACCGGGAAGCCCGTGACCGCGCTGCCCGGCAGTCAGTTCCCGCTTGGCGCCAGCCCTGCTGATGGCGGCACGAACTTCGCGGTGTCCTCTGCCGTCGCCGACGGGATGCTTCTCTGCCTGTTCGACGAGGGCGGCACGGAGACGCAGATTCCGCTGCGGGACTACGACGCCGGGGCCTGGCATGCCTTCGTGCCCGGGATCGGAGCGGGCCAGGCCTACGGGTACCGGGCCACCGGGCCTTACGATCCGGCTCGCGGCGTGCGCTGTAATCCAGCGAAGCTGCTGCTGGATCCCTATGCGCGGGCCATTGCCGGATCGGTCTCGTTCGGGCCGGATCTGTTCGGCTACGCCGCCGAGGACTCCGACGCGCCGAGCGACGCGGATTCCGCGGCCAGCGTCCCGCGCAGCCTGGTCGTGGCCCCGGACAACTACAGCTGGCGCGATGGCGCCCAGCCGCAGCGCCGGTTCTCCGACACGATCATCTACGAGCTGCACGTCAAGGGCTTCACTATGGCCCACCCGCAGATCCCGCCGGAGCTGCGCGGCACCTACGCGGGCCTGGGCCATGAGGCGGCGATCGCGCACCTGGTCGATCTGGGCATCACCGCGGTCGAACTGCTGCCGGTGCACGAAAGCGTGCCCGAGTCGTTCCTGGTGCAGCGCGGGCTCACGAACTACTGGGGCTACAACACGATCGGCTATTTCGCACCGCACCAGGGCTATTCGGCGGCGGTGCGCGCCGGCAAGCCCGGCAGGCAGGTCGAGGAGTTCAAGGCCATGGTGGACGCCCTCCATGCGGCCGGGCTCGAGGTACTGCTTGACGTGGTGTTCAACCACACCGCGGAGGCCGATCAGCTCGGCCCGACATTGTGTTTCCGCGGCCTGGACAATCCCGGGTACTACCGGCTGGAGACGGAAGATCCGAGCCGTTACGTCGATACGACCGGCTGCGGTAACTCGCTGAACGCGGGCGATCCGGTGACGCTGCAGCTGATGATGGACTCGCTGCGCTACTGGCTGACGCAGATGCACGTCGACGGCTTCCGCTTCGATCTCGCCACCACGCTCGGCCGCCAGGACGGCAGCTTCGCGGCAGTCTCGGCATTCTTCGACATGGTCTCCCAGGACCCGGTGGTGTCGCGGGCGAAGCTGATCGCCGAGCCGTGGGATGTCGGCCAGATGGACAGCTACGACCTCGGCCGCTTCCCGCCGCTGTGGCGCGAGTGGAACGGCAAGTACCGCGATACCATGCGCGACTTCTGGCGCAGTCATCCAGTCGGCCTCGGCGAATTCGCCACCCGCTTCTGCGGGTCATCGGACCTCTACGCAGGCGAGCACCGCCGGCCCACCGCGTCGGTGAACCTGATCACGGTCCACGACGGCTTTACCCTGCGCGACCTTGTGTCCTATGACGACAAGCACAACGAGGCCAACGGGGAATCGAACCGGGACGGGACCAGCGACAACCGCTCGTGGAACTGCGGTGCCGAGGGGCCAACAGATGACCCCGCTATCCTCGCGCTGCGGGAGCGCCAGTCCCGCGCGATGCTGACGACCCTGCTGCTGTCGTTCGGCGTGCCGATGCTGCTGGGCGGCGACGAGATTGGCCGGACCCAGCAGGGCAACAACAACGCCTACTGCCAGGACAACGAGATCGCCTGGGTCGACTGGTCTCAGCCCGACACTGCGCTGCGGGACTTCACCAGGCAGCTCGTTGCTTTCCGCAAGCAGCACCCGGTGTTCCGCCGCCGCCGTTTCCTCGACGGAGCCGAGGCGTCGCAGCTGCGCTGGTTCACCCCCGGCGGCGCAGAGATGACGGCCGGTGACTGGTCGGACGAGAGTGCGCTGGCGATCGGGCTCTACCTGGACGGATCCGACGATCCCGACCGCGCCGCCGACGGCACGCTGCTGGCCGACGACGACTTCCTGGTCCTGGTGAACGCCTGGTGGGAGCCGCTGGGCTTCACCATCCCGGCCACCCGGGACGGGGCACGCTGGCGGACCGAGCTGGACACCCACGCGCTGGTCCCGGGCCGCGCCAGCGGCCCTGAGGACCGGCCGGCCGGCGAGCAGGTCACCGTCGGCCCGCGGTCCGTCGTCGTGCTGCTCGACCCGCGCCGGGACTGAGCCGGCAGCAGAAC
>JBKQMG010000152.1:0-31899 GCA_052146815.1 Streptosporangiaceae bacterium
CGCCGCGGCACGGCTGGCACGAATCGACTACCGTCGAAACCAACCCGAGGAGTACCAGTGACCACCAGCCGCTGCTGGCTGGGTATTTCAGCCCCGGCTTGGCTCAAAGAGTCAGACACGCCTCAGGGTGCGCTGGGGCGGTATCTGCGGGGCATCAGCGCGTCGATCGACCGGGCTGAGGCGCGGGAGCGTCCGGAGGCGGCGTATGCGAGGGCGGCTGAGCGTGACGGCGGCTGAGCGTGACGGCGGCTGAGCGGGACACGGACGCGGGTGTGCGGGTGCCGCGGGAGTTGTGCGGGGTGGTGGCGCGGCTGGCTGTGCTGGGCCTGGCTGAGCTGTCGCGGCGGGATGGCGGGCTGTCTCCGGCGCCGGGGCTGGCTGCCCTGCTCAGCGAGTTGTCCGCTAGGGGACGCGGACGCGCCACTGTGAGAGTGCCGCTCATGGCGCCGCTCGGCAGCAGCGAGGCAGCGCAGATGGCCGGGGTCTCCGCCCGGTCTGTCCGCCGTCTTGCCGCTGCCGGGCGGCTCAGGGCGCGGCGGCAGGGCCGGGACTGGCTGATTGACCCGGATGCGATCGAGGACTGCGCGGAGCGGAGGCGCCGCGGGTTGCAGCTTGACGAGGCGAGAGACACCGATGTCGCGGTAAGCACCGCTGACGTGATCCAGGCGGAACGGGAAGCCGTCGAGGCGGGCGAGCTGCTGGCCGAGCTCGAGCGTGCCGCGGTCGAGGCACCGCCGGATAAGCGCCCGGCCGCGACCGAGGTCACCGAAAAACGGGCACTCGCGGAAATTCGCTCACCGGCGGGTCATTTTCACGCGGGAACGCGCGGAGCGGTCCCGTGCAGCGCGGCGGCTGATCGCCCTCGCCGAACTCGGCGATGACATTGACGCCCTGGCGGCAGAAGCATCAGCGGGCAGCAGCAACATCGGGCAGGCGACACGGAAAGTCGCGCAGGCCGCGACCGTTCTCAGGGAACTATGCGCCCAGCATGACCGGCAGGTCCTCGCGCTGATCGCCAGGGCAGCCGACCTGGCCTGCGAGGAACCCTCGCCGGTCGGCCCGAAGGCAAGTTCAGCGTTCGTCGCCCGGATCCCCGGATGGCGGAGGCGCCGCGACGCGATTCAGCACGGAAACCGGATCGTCGGCATGATCGGCGGGGAAGCCGACAACGCGATTGCGCTCGCCGCAGCTGGTGACGGGGACGCCGCGACCGCTGCGATCGCCGCATTGCACGAGGTACCGGTCACCCCGCGAGCTTCCGCGTACTACCGGGCCGGTGATCACGTCATCTCCGAGGCCGGGCCGCAGTCGAGGGCCTTCGCGCAGCAGGTCGCCGACGGCCGCCTGACGCTCCTCACCGAGGAAGAGACAATTTCCTACCTGGACGGGACCCTCCACAATGGCGACTGAAAGCGAGCTGGACGCGATCGCCGCGGCGCGGACGCGGGCCGAGGACGCCGAGCGCGTGGCCGCCGCGGACCCGGCGAAACTCACCGAGAATGACCTGACGCTGCTGCGTCCAGCGCACCTGGCGAGCCTCATGCGGGACGGGAAACTCGGCCATCTCGGATACGGCGGCGACAGGCGCTCGCGACGGCTCGTTTCGTGAGCTACCCGGCCGGTATCGACGGCGGCGGCCGGCCAGTATCGGCTTCGTCCAGGCCACGGCCGTCGCGGACCCGTACCAGTGGTCACTGCCGCAAGGCGCGCTCGCGCAGACTTTCCCGCCGTTGTTCGGCCTCTTCGGCGCATCACCGATCTCCGGAACTCTCCAGCTGGCGGCCGTCAACCTGCCGAAAGGCCTCCGGGTCAGCCAGATCACGGTGACCTCGGCCGCCACAGCCGCAAGCGGCCAAACACATTGGTGGTACTCGCTGCATGACCGCAGCCTGGTGATGCTCGCACAAACACCCGACCAGGGGTCCGGAGCGTTTCCTGCGTTCGCGGCCAAGGGCCTGCCCATCGACCTCACCGCAGCCGGAGTGACAAAGTCGTTCACGACGACGTACAGCGGGCTGCATTTCATCGGGTTCGAGATGACGGCCACGACGCCGTGCGACCTGAATTTCACCGGGGGCAGCTCCAACGTGCCGGTTACCGGGATCGCGCCTCTCGGCGGCCGGTCAACCACGGGCCTGATCACCCCGCCGGGCATAGGTTCCACCGCGGCGCCGCTGACCACAAGCCAGAGTTTCTACGGGTACGTGTCCTGACACACAGACTGCTCTCGCTGCCTTTTTGCGGCTTCCGGGGCAGCGGAGGGCTGGCGCCCCGGCCGGGTTACTGGGTCTCTCCCGGCCGGGGCTCCCTGCGTCGGCGCCTGTTTTACTGCTTCCGTGGGGACGAGCCACTTTCCGGACTGCGGACCGGCATTGAACCCCGCAGCCCTCTTTAAGATGCCCGCTTCAGTTCCCTGACCATCGCACTGATATAGGTGGACATCCGGCTGGTGTAATACGTGGCCTGCTGAATGGATGCAGGATCCTGGTTTGCGACTCCATCGGCCCTGCTGGCCGCGTCCTCCGTTGCCCGCGTTATCTTGCGCCAGTAACGATGCCTGTCTGCGCACCGCGGTGCCGGGTTGCCCTGCATGGTCACCGCGAGGGCACCCAAATTGTCCAGTTCCGCTGCGGTCGCCGTGAAGTTCTCCGCTCGCCCGTCGCTGGCGAGTTTCTGCATAATGGTGGAGCCCTGGCCAACGGCTTGCGCACCCGGCGTCTGCTTCCAGTTCAGCAGTCGCTGGTCGCAGGACCCGGGTACCACCCAAGCGGGGGGCAACTGGTCCCGCGCAGCTGCGGGCTGGGCGGCGGAGATGGCGGCCGCAGGATGGGCGTGATGGCTGGCCGACCCGCAGCCAGCAACAGCAACGCAGAGCGCAGCGACGGTTAAGAGTGCCCTAGGAATGCGGTTCATCGTTTCCCCTGCTCTGCTGACTGCGACGCAGCGGCCACAACCCGACGGATACGCACTGTAACTCAGAGTGAGAATGATCAACAGAGGATTGCCGAGACGGCGCTCGGCATTGAACGGCCCCGCTAGCCGGGGCCGACCTGGCTAGCGGGGCACTCGCTCATAAGACGCCGGATGGCTGGTTGCGGTTTACAGCCGGTGGCCGACTCGGAACCCGCCCGGCAGGCGAACGCTCGCGTACGGCCCGCGCATGCTCGACCAGTAGAAATTGGGCGAGAGCCCACGGGCCTTCTGGTAGCGGTGGTGGGTTTGCCCGGCGCCCAGGTGAAACGCCGCATAGACGACGGCGATGATGACGATGACGGTGATCACTGCTGCTCCCTGCTGGTGATGATGGCGGCGATGTCGTCTGCCGCCAGGCCGTGAAAGTGCAAGTGCTGGTGCTGGGGGCCTGCCTCGAGCTGGCGGATCCGGTCCTCCAGCTCGGCGCGGGACGGCCCGCTGACCGGCCGGGTGTGAGTCACCGGCGCCTCGCCGATGTACTGCGCGCCGTCACCATGCCGGCGCCTCACGTAGAAGCACAGCGCCACGGCGCCGACGATGCCGAGCCCGGCCGCGCTGGCGAGGATGACGATGACCGTGGACACGACGTCGCCGACCGCGTGCGCGACGGCGTAGACGATGACGATGAGGATGACCAGGACCGCAGCGCCGCCTCCGCCATCCGGGTGGGTGTGTGCTCCGCTGGGCTTCATGGCTTCTCCTTTTTGCTGACCGGGCGGCCGATGGCGCGGCGGATGGTCCGGGCGCCGGGACGGATGCGCTCGCCGGTCCCGCCGCACCTGCGGCGCCGGGACCACGCGGTTGACGTTGAGCCGGCGCCGTGGCCGCGGCGGCGCTTGCATGCCGGGCACGGGCCGTAGGGCAGCATCGCCAGCCGGCCGGCCCAGATGACCGCTGCCGCGGCGGCAGCGGCCAGGAGCACGTGGCCGCTCATGTCCGGCTCCGGGTTTCCCACTCGGCGAGCTCGGCCGGGTCGTACAGGTGCGCCAGGCCCTTGTGGCCGGCCGGCTCGGGGAAATCCTCGTCGCGGTGCCGGGCGATCCGCGCGGCGGCGAGGGAACGGCGGATGATGCCGAGCCCGACTGCCTCGGACAGGGAGATCGCGTCGCCGGATCCGGTAACAGGAGCGGGTGCTGTAACAGGAGCGGGTGCTGTAACAGTTACAAACGGCTGGTCAGGGGCCGGATTCCTGATCTCGGGGGAGTCTGTTACACGGGTCACGCCGGGCATGCCCGCGGGGCACGGGGTGACCTTCCCGGCGAGGACCATCTCCCGTGCGTGCTCAAGGTCGACTAGCGGGACCTGGGTCTCGCGGACGCCTGCCGCGGTGACGGTCTGGACGCGGCCGAGGACGGTCGGCCTGGGCGGCATCGGGTGCTCGGGTGCCTGCATTTTCCAGGCGTTCGGCGAGTACCTGGCGAGGCACCGGACGCCCACGTTCTCGCGGATCTCCCCTCCGGCCGGGCCGCCAAGCGACTTGGCGGACAGCATCTGGCCGATGAGGATCATGTGCATTTTCACCTGTCTTCCGGCGAACGCGACCTCGCCGAACCCGGTGATCGCCGGGGATGCCTTGTCGTCGCCCTGCTCGCGGGCAGCTGCCCAGTAGGACCGCAGCCGCGGCATCGCCAGGTTCAGCTCCTCGGCGACGACGAACAGCCGCGGCCCGATGTTGGCGTGCACGGTGCCGCGGGCGTCGACGGAGCGCAGCGCCACCTGGTTGCGGCGGTCCAGTTCGCCGCTCAGCCAGACCAGGCCGGCGTGGATCTGCGGCGCGGTCCGGCAGTAGGCGACGTTCGGCAGCCCGATCAGCCACGGATGAGAGATCCACTTCGCGTCGAGGACGATGGCGATCGCGCCGCGGCTCAGTTCCTGCAGCAGGAAGAAAGCGGCCAGCGTCGACTTGCCGCCGCCTGACCCCATGCTGATGCCGAAGTGCGGGGAGTCGTTGCGCAGCGACGCCTTGACGATGCTGCCGCGCTTGCCGACGCCCACGACGACCTCATCCGCCCCGGCGCCGGCGACGGCCTCTTGCACGTCATCCCAGCCGACCAGCTCCGGCGGCGGCTGGGACCGCAGGAGGGTCAGCGTCGGCTCCGGCCCGGCGAGTTTCCATCTCACGTCCGGGCTCTCAAGGCCGAGCTTCGCGGAGACGATGCTGGCGATCTGCTCCTGGTCGCGGGTGTTCCCGGTGAATCCGGGCGGCAGCGCCAGGACGGCCCTGCCGCGGTCCCGGTCGATGGTCAGCCAGGATCCGGGCTTGTTCGGCAGCGGGATGTTCAGCAGCGGCGCCAGCGCGACGTGCAGCGGGTCGACCCACTTGCGCCGGTGGCTGCGCCCGCGGACCGCGACGACGGCGCGCACGGCGGCGAGCAGGATCAGGGCGGCCAGGGTGACCAGGAACACGCGGCTGGTCAGCGCCGGGTCCTCGGCCATGCCGTACAGCAGCAAGAAGATGGCGAGGCAGCTGCCGGTGCGCATGGCCGTGCGGTGCAGCCGCGGCCGGTGATGGAACCGGGAAGCATGCCCGGTCCTGGTCAGCGCCTTCGTGCCCGGCCTCAGCCAGCCCGCGTCAGTGACCGGCTTGCCGTGCCACGGATGCCCGGTCAGGAAACGCCACGTCAGGACGAGAATGCCGTGCGCCTTGATCCGGGCCCGGATGACGCCGCAGACGCCGACGGCGAACAGGATCACGATGACGGCGAGAAGCAGCAGGAGCCCGTTCATGCCCCGGCCCGCCCGTCAGTAACAGATGTAACAATCAAGTAGGGACGTGAAACACCTGTTCTAATTTCCTCTTCTGTCCTTTTTCCTTCTCCTTCAATCTCTTCCCCCTTCACCTCATCTCCTGGCCTTGCGGCCGGGAGATGAGGTGAGAACGAGCGCTTGTCGCGCTCGTTCTCACGGTGGGTGCCATACCGCAGGCTGGCGGCGGCGTTGTCCTGCTGGCCGCCAGGCCCGTGCAGCACTTCCTGGCCGTCCGGGCACGGCCCGATGAACGTCCGGGCCACGATCACGTGCACGGGCACGCGGCGCCCGGAGAGCGTCACGCACAGGTAGCCGTCCTTGTCGGGCGCGGCCGCGAGCAGGATGCCGCCGGCTGTCCTGCCGTCGCTGAGGGTGCGCGTCACTGACCGCACCCGGCCGCGGCTCGATGCCTGGTAGCCGCGCGCTCCGGGTACGCGCCGCCAGCGCTCCCGCGGCTTGCGGGCGCGTGCTTCTCGCGGGTCCGGGCCCGGTGACAGGCCGGTTTCGGTCATGCTGGGGATCTCCGATCTCGGTTGGGGAGCCCCCGGCCCGGGGGATCGCTTCCCAGGGCTGAGCCCTGGGCCGGGGCGTCTTTCAGGTACGGCTGAGCGCGGCCAGGTGCGCGTGCACTTCGGTGGCCTTCGCCTGGCCGACGCCAAGCTCGGAACGGATACGGCGGATCGTCGGCGCCGACCCTGCGGCGATCTCCTCGGCGAATGCGTGCTGTGCCTCGATCAGGTGCGCGGGTGCGCCGTTACCGGCCGCGAGTTCACCGGGTACGGGCTCGGGTACAGGCGCGGCGCGGACCATGCCGAGGGCCATCTCGGCGGCGCCGACGAACGCGACCGCGGGCCACGCCGACACGATCGCGCCGAGCGGCCCGAACGGCAGGCCGTAGGAGATGTTCGCGCCGACCGTGGCAGTGATGCCGAGCCACAGCATGCAGCGGGCCAGGGCGGGCGCGTCGCGGCCGCCCCGGGCCGCGTGCAGCAGCACCAGCCCGGCCGCGACGATCAGCCCGTCAACGCTCAGCGGCAGCAGCCGCGCCGCGGTCCCGGACTGGCCGTGCGCGCGGCCCAGGTCGTAGATATGCGAGTAGGAGACCACCGCGGCGAACGCGGCCACCGCGAGCACCACGGCCGAGGTCAGGCGCCGGATGGCGCGATCCCCCGTCATGACCCGTCCGCCTGCCGCAGCTCGGCGAGCTGGCCCTTGACCCAGCGGATCTCATCTTGCAGGAGCCGGATCTGCTCGTGCGCCGCGCGCACGTCCTCGCGGAGGCCCTGAACAGTGCGGCGCACGTCGGACAGCTGGCTCTCGGTTGCCGCGACGCCGTGCACCTCGCAGGGCTCGTGCCGGTGCCCGCTCACGCCGCACGCTCCGGCACGACCTGCCAGCGGGTGATGACGACGACCTGGCCGAAGACCTCGCCCCGCTCGGCCTTGGTGATCCGTCCGGCGCGGTAGGCGTCAAGCCAGCGCTGCAGGTGGTCGGTGACCGGCTGCCGCTGGCACGGCTCGCCAGCCGGCGCGAAGCACAGCGAGCACCGCTCCTGGCGCACGGTCTGAGGCGAGGTGGTTGTCTGTGGGATCGTTTCAATCGGGTTGCCTTCCGGTTCGGTCGGATAGGTGATCAAGGCCCCGTCACGGCGCGAGCGCGCCGCGGCGGGGCCGTTTTGTAATGGGTGGCGGGAGCCAAACTCGGGAGCAATGAGGCTGCGCTGTCGTGCGCTCTGCTGCGCAGCCTCAGGCAGGAACGCCAGCTAGGACCGGCTGCGGCGCTGCGCTGCGCTCCTGTGCGCAGCCCGGCCGTAGGCTGGCGGCATGGCGGATTCGATGATGACAGACCGGATAGCCCAGCTCCGTCAGCGCCGCAGCGGGCCGCTGATCCTGGAACTCGACCTCACCGACGGAGTGGCCGAGAGCCGGCCGGCTGACCTCGTCTCAGCCGCGCTGGCCCGGCGCCGCCCGGTGCTCGCCGACATCGTCGACGGGCTGCGCCGGGCCAGCTCCGATCCGCGGGTGCGGGCGCTGGTCGCCAAGGTCGGCGGCAAGGCCATCGGCCTCGGCCTGGTCCAGGAACTGCGCGAGGCCGTCCGGGACTTCGGCGCGGCCGGCAAGCGCACGGTGGCGTGGGCGGAGTCGTTCGGCGAGTTCTCGGCCGGGAACGTGCCCTACTACCTGGCCACCACCTTCGACACCATCTACCTGCAGCCCTCCGGCGACCTCGGGCTCACCGGGATCGCCGTCGACCGGATCTTCCTGCGCGGCGCGCTGGACCGCCTCGGCCTCACCATGGAAGTCGCCAAGCGATACGAGTACAAGAGCGCGGCCGAGCAGCTCACCGAGTACAAGTTCTCCGCGCCGGCCAGGGAAGCCACCGAGCGCATCGCCGAGTCGGTCACCGAGCAGCTGGCCGCGGCCATCGGGGAGCGCCGCCCGGTCGAGGCAGGTACAGCCAGGGACCTCATCAACCGCGGCCCGTTCCTGGCCGCGCAGGCGCTCGACGCCGGGCTGGTCGACGCACTCGGCTACCGCGACGAGGTCTACGCCGACGTCCGCAAGCAGGCAGGCCCGGACGCGACGCTGCTGTACCTGAGCCGCTACCAGCGCTCCCGCGTCCTCGCTGAGCGGGCCCGCACCCTGCCGACCGCCACGCGCCAGCCGGGCGTCGCGTTGATCTACGCGACCGGGCCGATCCGCCGCGGTCGCAGCGGCCGCAGCCCGATGTCCAGCGCGATGGGCTCGGACACCATCGCCGCCGCGCTCCGGTCAGCCGCCGCCGACGCCCGCAACCGGGCCATCGTGCTGCGGGTCAACAGCCCCGGGGGTTCCTACGTCGCCTCGGACACCATCTGGCGGGAAGTCGTCCGGGCCAGGGCCGGCGGCACGCCGGTCGTAGTGTCCATGGGCGACGTGGCCGCGTCCGGCGGCTATTTCATCTCGATGGCAGCGGACGCGATCGTGGCGCAGCCGGGCACCGTCACCGGCTCGATCGGCGTGCTGACCGGCAAGGCCGTGCTCAGCGAGATGCTCGGCAAGGCCGGGGTGACCACTGATTCGATCAGCGAGGGCGAGCACGCCGCCATGTTCTCCGGGCTGCGGCCGTTCAGCGAGGACGAGTGGGCGCTGGTCAACAACTGGCTCGACCACATCTACGCGGACTTCACCGGCAAGGTCGCGTCCGGTCGCGGGCTGTCCGCGGACCGGGTGCACGAGCTGGCCAGGGGCCGGGTCTGGACCGGCGCCGACGCGCTGGACCGGGAGCTGGTCGACGAGCTCGGCGGCCTGCAGCAGGCGGCGGCGATCGCGCGCCGCCGTGCGGGCCTGCCAGAGTCCGCGCCGCTGCGGATCTTCCCGCGGGTCCGGCCGCTGGACCGGGTCAGGCCCGCGGCCTCCAGCGACAGCCCCGCCGCGGCCCGGGCCAGCCTGCTCGCCGAGAGCTGGGGGCCGGCCTGGCGCCTGGCCGCGAGAGCCGGCTGGCCGACGTACGGGCCGCTGACGCTGCCGGGCAGCTGGACCTTCGAGTGACGCAACGGGAACTGCCCGCCGCATCACCGGGCATTTTCGCCGAGGCCACCGGCGCCTTCGCGTGCGGCGTCACGCTCCTCACCGTGGCCGACGGGCGGGACGACATCGGCACGACGGTCAGCGCGTTCTGCCCGGTGTCGGTGGATCCCCCGCTGGTGCAGGTCGCGCTGACGGCAGGCTCCTACGGCGCGGAACTGCTCACCCGGCTGGAGAATTTTGCCGTGACATTCCTGGCGGCCGGGCAACGCGCGCTGGCCGGCCGGTTCGCGGCGGCCGGGCGCCCCGGCGCGCGGCTGCTGCTGGACGGCGTCCCGCACCACCGCGGCGAGCTGTCGGGCGCGCTGATCGCCGACGAGGGACTGGCTGCCCTGGAGTGCCAGGTGACCCAGCGGATCACGGTCGGGGACCATCTGATGCTGCTGGCCAGAGTGGTGGCCGTGCCGTACGTGGCCGAGACGGGCGACCCGCTGATCAGGTACCACCGCCGCTACCTCCCGGCCAGTCCGTTCGGCGCCGCCTGAGCCGTCGCCGGAAGGCAGATACTGCAGATGAAGCCGTCGTCCCGCACCTGCGCTGATGCTGATGACCGGCTCCGCCCGGCCGGGAAATACCCGGCGCCGGTACTCGCCGCTGCGGTCCTGACTGCGGAGGGCGTGTCTTTCCTGCTGGTCGGCAGCGCCGCCCTGTGGCTGCACGCAGAGCCGATCACAGTGGCCGATGCGGACGTGGTGATCGAGCCGGGTGAGCGGAATCTCCGCCGTCTCAGCGCGGCGCTGGCCCAGCTGGCCCTGCGTCCGCGGACGGTCCCGCCGGTCCGCGCCTTTGCGTTCCTGCAGCTGGCCTACCGGGAGGGGAGCAGGCCGCCGCTGCGCCCGCAGGCAGTTATCGAGGCGCTGCGCCAGGTCATCCAGCGGCCGGGAGTGACCAGCGAGGAACTGATCGACATCGTCAGGCCGCCGTGCTACCTGAACGGCTGCACCGTCAGCGGGGACTTCGCGGCGCTGACGGCAGGCCGTCCCGCGGTACTCCGGCTGCAGGCCGGCGTCACCATCAGTGATGATCAGGGCAGGGTCAGCATCAAGAACTTCCGCCGAACGCCAATCCCGACGACACCGCTTTCAGCATCGCCGAGAGGGCGCGCAGGCGACCCTGGGCACCGAGGTATCCCAGCCTGGACAGATCCGCGCGCCTGCCGCTGCGCGACATGCAAGACAAGTCATCGCCCCGGCTGGGCACTGACCTGCTCGTCTGTGTCCCGGAGCCCGGTGCCGCCGAGCAGCTCCGAGACCAGCTCTGGACCTCTACGGCGTCTACACCGCCGTCTCCGTCGCGCTGCACCGCCCGCTGGCTGCCATGATCAGAGACTGGGCCGGGGCGCATGCAGGCGAGGATCTGCTGACCAGCCTCACTGCCCCGGAGAACGCCATCCGCAGTCAGCCAGCCCGCCGCTGAGACGAGGGCCCTGGTCGGCCTCGAATGCCCGGTGACCCCAGCGGATCACGGGCCGACGACTCCGCGCCGCGCTGGCTTACCGCGCAGGCAGCGGGGATTTAGTCCACTGGTTGTCCCACTCGACGCCGCTGCGCTTGAACAGCTGGGTGACCGGACAGCGTCGTTCGGTTTCTGTCACCAGGGTGGCAAACTGCTCGTCCGTCGCGTCGGTCTCGACTGACGCGCGCACGGACACGCTGTCGAAATTGGCGTTACCTTCCGCGCCGCCGACCAGCACGCTGGTGTCAAGATCGCCCTGGACCTCGAAGCTCCAGGCGCCGAGGGTGATGCCCAGGTCCTTCGCCACGAGCGTCGCGGTGACCTGGTTGCAGGAGGTGAGGGCGCCGAGGGCGTAGAACAGCGGGCTCGGCGCCGCGTCCTGGCCGCCGAACGCCGGGTAAGCGTCGGTGCGGAACTCGTGACCGGCGTCGCCGGCCACGGTCAGGTGCTGAGCCGTGCCCGCCCCTGTCGCGGTGAGCGTGAACGGCACGACGGATGTCTTGACTGCAGCCACGTTGAATCCTTACTTGATCCGCGTCTCGCCTGGCGAGCGAACGTTCCTATAGTCAAGTAAGCTGATCGGAATTGTCAACAAACGGCGGGCCAGGAATTCAGGCGGCTTAGGAGTTCAGGTAGGCGAGGACGGCGAGGACCCGGCGGTTGTCGTCGTCGGACGGGGCCAGGCCAAGCTTCGTGAAGATGCTCGAGCTGTGCTTGCTGACGGCCTTCTCCGACACGAACAGCCGCTGCGCGATCGGGCTGTTGGAGCGGCCCTCCGCCATCAGCGCCAGGACCTCGCGTTCTCTGGCGGACAGCCGGGTGATCGCTTCGTCGCCGGCCCGGCGGCCGAGCAGCTTGGCGATGACCTCCGGGTCCAGCACGGTGCCGCCGGCGGCGACCGTCCGCAGGGCCTCAGTGAACTGGCCTGCGTGGAAGACGCGGTCCTTCAGCAGGTAGCCGACCCCGCCCGCCTGGTCGGCGAGCAGCTCGCGGGGCGTCAAGCTGCTCGACGTACTGGGACAGGACCAGGACCGGCAGTCCCGGCACCTGCTGACGCGCCGCGAGGGCGGTCCGCAGTCCCTCGTCAGTGAAAGACGGCGGCAGCCGGACGTCGACGATCGCGATATCCGGCCGCTGCTCGACGAGCGCCTGAAGCAGATCCGGCCCGTTATCGACGGCGGCAGCGATTTCGAAACCGTGACCTTCCAGGAGCCGGGCGAGACCTTCTCTCAGGAGGAAGAGATCTTCGGCGATGACAACGCGCACGGCACCTCGATGACGATGATGGTCGGTCCCCCCGGCGGGCTGCTCACCGCGAGAATGCCGTCGAATGTACCGAGCCGCCGTTCCAGGCCGCGCAGGCCGGAGCCCTTAAGCGGATCAGCCCCGCCGGCTCCGTCGTCGGTGACCTCGATCCGCAGCACGCCGCGCGCGTGCTGCATCCGGATGTGCACATGCCGCGCACCCGCATGCCGGCCGGCGTTGGCCAGGGCCTCAGCTACCGCGAAATAGCACGCCGACTCGGCCGGCGCGTCGAGGCGCCCGGCCAGGTCGATGTCGGTCTCGACGGGCAGCGGGGTGTCCAGGGCCAGCGCCCGGACCGCGTCCGCGAGGCCGCGGTCGGCCAGCACGGGCGGGTAGATGCCGCGGACCAGGTCGCGCAGCTCCGTCAGCGCCTTCGACGAGGTCTCCCGCGCCTCGGCGACCAGCGCCAGGGCGCCCTGCGGGTCGGTCGGGATCAGCCGCTCCGCAGCGCCGAGGCTCATGCCGACCACGATCAGCCTGGCCTGCGCGCCGTCGTGCAGATCACGTTCCACTCGCCGCAGCTCGGCCGTCGCGGCATCGACCGCATCGGTGCGCGTCTGCGTCAGCCGCCGCACCCGCCCTGCCAGCTCGGGGTCCGCCGGCCACAAGAGCGCCTTGGTGCGCGGGTCGAGTGCACGCGGTGCCAGCCAGATGGTCACGGCCAGCACCGCGAGGCCCTGCACCCCCGCCAGCAGTGCCGTCGGCCGGCCGATGACCTGCACGGCGCCGTACAGCACCTGCTGGGTCTCGGTCGAGGGCAGCACGAGATGCACGGGCCACAGCGCGGCTATCGCGAGCCCGTACAGGCCGAAGGCGAGCATCGCGGCCAGCGCCAGGTCGGCCGCAGCGGCGGAAAGCGGCTGGCGACGACGATCAGCAGCGCCAGCGGCAGCCAGAATTCAGGCCCGTTGAAGCGCAGCCACGTGCTCTGGCTGAACATTTCCAATGCCGCGAGAAGCACGGGAATCAGCAGCACCCCCCGGCGTGGCCGACGTCCCCTGCGCGAATCCTGCTGCACCCAGAGCACAGCTCGGGCCAGCCGGTACTGGCGGTTCATCGTGCGCCAGGTGAGCCAAACCCCCGCCGCCAGCAGCGCCCAGGTCACCGGCAGCACGAGAGCTGGCCAGGGGACGATGCGGCCAAAGACGGCCGTCAGCGGGTAGAAGGCACTTCCGGCGCCGAGAAGCCTGGACACCTCTCGGCGGCGATCCCGTCGATGCGCTCTGGTTCCTGGCGCTGACGATCCTGCTCGTTGCCGCCAGCTGTCAGCTGCGGGCCGAGCCGCAGGAGCATTTCGCCACGCCCGCGCGCGATCCTGCCGGGCGGCCCAGCATCCTGCCATACCTGGCGGTGGCGGGCAGCTACGTGCTGCTCATGGTGGTCGGCCTGCAGAACGTCACCGCCGATCCGCTGGGCGGCATCCTCCTCGGCGCCCTCGTGCTGACGGTCCTCGTCAGCCTGCGCCAGTTCGCGGCGCTGCGGGACAACGGCCGGCTCGCGGCCCGGTATCAGGAGCTTGCCTCGATCGACGGGATGACCGGGCTCTACAACCGGCGCCACTTCATGGATGTGGCCGAGGGCATCTTCGCTCATGCGCACCGGCTCGATCAGCCCCTCGCCGCCCTGATGATCGACGTGGATAACTTCAAGCAGATCAACGACGTGCACGGCCATGGCGTGGGCGACCGGGTCCTGGCCGACCTGGCACAGTCCTGCCGGGAGTACCTGCGGCCGGACGATATCGCGGGCCGCTACGGCGGCGACGAGTTCGTCATCCTCATTCCCGGTGCCGCCAGCCCTGACGCGGCCCAGATCGCGACCCGGCTCACCAGCGTGCCGGGCCGGATGACAGGCAGCGACGGGACACCTGTCACCTTCACCGTCAGCGCCGGCGTCGCGGGGTCCGCCGGCTGCCGTGACCTGCACAGCCTGCTGGCCCGCGCCGACATCGCGATGTACGAGGCCAAGCGAGGCGGCCGGGCTTGCTGCCGCAGCTACGAAGGCACCCAGGCGGCCCCGGACCCAGCCGTCCCGACCGCATAAACGCCTGAAAGTGCCTGACCAGGCTGCGGGTCACCAGCTGTCCGGCCCGCCTGACCAGCCGCCCGCCACCAGCTGTCCGCCCTGCCAGACCGCCGCCACCAGAGGGACGCCGGGCCGGTAGGCGAGGTAGGCGTGCGACGGCGCATCGAGCATCATCAGGTCGGCACGCGCGCCTACGGCGAGGTGCCCGACGTCGCTGCGGCGCAGCGCGCGGGCGCCGCCTGCGGTGGCCGACCAGACCGCCTCCTGCGTGGTCATGTGCATCTCCCGGACCGCGAGGGCCACGCAGAACGGCATGCTCGAGGTGAAGCACGAACCCGGGTTGCAGTCCGTGGCGATCGCCACGGTAGCCCCGGCGGCGAGCAGCCGCCGGGCGTCGGGGTAGGGCTGGCGGATGGAGAACTCCACGCCCGGCAGGAGGGTCGCCACCGTGGCCGACAACGCCAGGGCGGCGACGTCGGAGTCGGTCAGGAACGTGCAGTGATCCGCCGACGCGGCGCCCGCGGCCACCGCCAGCTGCACGCCGGGCCCGGCGTACAGCTGGTTCGCGTGCACCCGGGCCATGAGCCCCGCCGCCTGGCCGGCGGCCAGCACGGCCGACGCCTCGTCCGGACCGAACGCGCCGCGCTCGCAGAACACGTCGACCCACCGGGCCTGCGCCGCGCACGCCGCCAGCATCGGCCCGCAGACGAGATCCACGTACCCGGCCGGGTCGTCGGCGAATTCGGGCGGCAGCACGTGCGCGCCGAGATAGGTGACCTCCGGCGTAACCTCGGCCGCCAGTGCCACACTGCGGGCCTCGTCCATGACCGTCAGCCCGTACCCGGACTTGCACTCGAACGTGGTCGTGCCCTGGCTGAGCATCTCCGCGGCCAGCGCGGCCAGGTTCGCGCGCAGCTGCTCGTCGCTGGCCGCCCTGGTCGCGGCGACGGTGCTGCGGATGCCGCCCGCCGCATAGGGCAGGCCCGCCATCCGGGCCGCGAACTCAGCCCTGCGCTCGCCGGCGAATACCAGGTGTGCGTGCGAGTCGACGAAGCCGGGCAGCACCGCACGGCCGCCTGCGTCGACAATGTCATCGGTGGCGGGCGCCCGCGGCGCCGGTCCGGTCCACGCCACCCGGTCCGCGTCGATCACCAGGGCGGCGTTGCCGATCGCCGCGAACCCGCCGGGGCCGCCGGCGCCCGCACCGTCCCCGCCGTCCTCGGGCGCGTTCGTGACCAGCTCGCCGATGTTGGTGATCAGCGTGCTCATGGCCGTATGGTGCCACACCCCTTGGCCGGCGACGGTCTCCCACCGCTCCGCTGCCCCGGCTCCGTCCTTCGACCGCCCCTGCGGTCCTGCTCTGCTGTCTCGGTGCCGCCCCCGGCTTTCAAGATCCGGTAAGGTAGAGGGCGCAGGCGCCCCCCACTCTTCGCGTTAACGCCGAGCCCGCGTCAGCCGCGCACGCCCGGTCGGCTGCTTCGTGGTCACGGCGGGGAGTCGGGCAGGACGGCGCGGATGGAGGCGGAGAGGGCGGCGGGGACGTCACTGACGAGCAGGTGGCGGCCGTCGGCCACGATGTCAGCGCCGCCGACGGCGACGTAGCGCACGTCGGACGCGGCAGCCGCGAAGATGACCGACTCCAGCGCGGTCGCGGCCTGGGCGCCGACTGTGCGCGGTGAGTCCAGCGCCACGGTCACCAGATCGGCCAGCGTCCCGACGACGATCTCTCCCGCGTCCGCCCAGCCGAGGCTCGCGTGCCCGTCGACGGTCGCGGCCCTGGCCAGCGCCTGCGCGGTGAAGTTCCCCCGCTCCTGCGTCGCGAGCCGCTCGCCGAGCTCGACCCGGCGCGCTTCCTCGAACAGATCGATGACCGCCTGGCTGTCGCTGCCGATGGTCAGCGGGCACCCGGCCGACGCGAGCATCCCCGCCGGGCCGATCCCGTCGGCCAGATCGGCCTCCGTGGTAGGGCACAGGCACGCATAACACCGGCTCTCGCCGAGCAGCTGCACGTCGCGCCCGGTGAGGTGGGTGGCATGCACCAGAGTTGTCCGCGGGCCCAGCGCACCGGCCTCGAACAGCACCTCGGCCGGGGTCCTCCCGTACGCGGCGAGGCACGCTTCATTCTCGGCCCGCTGCTCGGACAGATGCGCGTGCAGCGGCGCGCCGATCGGATGGGTCCAGGCGACGACCGGGTGCATCTGATCGGCCGGGACGGCCCGCACCGAGTGGATCGCCGCCCCGGCCCGCGCCAGCGGCCCGACCAGGCCGTGCTCGTCGGCGCCGAGCGCGTCGGCCCGCTGCGCCCACGCGCCGGCGGTCCCGTCACCGAACCGCAGCTGCGGGCCCTCCAGGGGCTGCGGATCGCCGCCGGCCACCAGGCCGCCCGTCAGGTAGCAGGCGTCCAGCAGCGTGATCCTGATGCCCGCGCGGCGCGCCGCCTCGATCAGCGCCCGGCCCATCTCGTTCGGGTCGGCATACGGGATCCCGCCCGGGCCGTGATGCAGGTAGTGGAACTCCCCCACGCAGGTAATGCCGGCCAGCGCCATCTCGGCGTAGACGGCGGTCGCCAGCGCGAGGTAGCGGCCGGGGTCCAGCCGGGCGGCGACCTCGTACATCCGCTCCCGCCACGTCCAGAACGTGCCCCGGCTGGCCTGGGTGATCCCGCGCAGCGCCCGGTGGAAGGCGTGCGAGTGCGCATTGGCCAGGCCGGGCAGCGTGAGCCCGGCCAGCCGCATGGCGCTGGCCGGGACGTTGGCCGGGCCGACGCCGGGCGTCACCCTGGTGAACCTGTCGCCGTGGGCCTCGATCAGGACGTCCGGCCGGACGCCGGCGCCGGGCAGCCAGGCCAGCTCGGCATGCCAGGCCCGCGCCTGCCCGGCCGGGGCCGTTGTCCCGGTGCCGCTCACGCCCCCGGACGCGGCCGGGCCGGACGGCGCAGTCACCGGCCGGCCAGGTCTTCGAGCACAGCCGCGAGGGCAGTGACCCCGGCCAGGCAGTCGGCGGGCTCAGCGTGCTCGGCAGGCGAATGCGAGACCCCGGAGGGGTTGCGCACGAACAGCATGGCGGCCGGCAGGCGGGCGGCCAGCACGCCCGCGTCGTGACCGGCGCCGGTCGCCAGCACCGGTGCCCTGATGCCGCGCTCCGACAGGGCGGACGCCAGCCGGTCCCGCAGGCCGGCGTCGAAGCTCACCGGGGCGGTAAAGGACTCGCGCGCCGCGCTGACCTCGACGCCGTGCGCCCAGCCGGCCGCCTCGGCCTCGAGGCGGACCAGGTCAACCATCGCGCCGAGGGTCGCCTCGTCCGGCGCGCGGGCGTCCAGCCAGGTCCGGACCGCCGAGGAGATCCCGTTCGCCCCGCCCGGCTCGGCGATCACCTTCCCGACCGTGGCGAGCGCGCCGTGCGCGGCGGCGGCCTGCCGGGCCGCGAGCACGGTCGCCGCGAACGGCAGCATCGGGTCGCGCCGGTCGTCCAGCCGGGTGGTCCCGGCGTGGTCGGCGCGCCCGGTGAAGTCGAACCGCCAGCGGCCGTGCGGCCAGATTCCCTCGGCGAGCCCGATCGCCGCGCCGAGCCCGGCCAGGGCGCTGCCCTGCTCGATGTGCAGCTCGACGTAGGCGCCGATGCCCGCGAGCAGGTCGTCGTCGGGACCGAGCACCCCGGGGGCGACGCCGACAGCGGCCATCGCCTCCGGCAGCCGGACGCCGGCGCCGTCGGCCAGCGCCGCCGCGGCCTGCGGGTCGACCGCCCCGGTCAGCAGGCGGCTGCCGAGGCAGGCCAGGCCGAACCTCGCGCCTTCTTCCTCGGTGAATGCCGCGACCGCGACCGGGCGCGCGGGCGCGAAGCCGTGCTCGCGCAGCAGGTCGATGGCGGCGAACGCCGAGACGACACCCAGCGGCCCGTCGTAGGCACCGCCGCCGGGCACCGAGTCAAGATGGCTGCCGGTCACGATCGCGCCCGCCCGCAGCGCCGCTGCCGCCGCTGCACCGGCCCCGGACGCTGACCCGGTGCCCGCCGCCGGTCCGCTGGCCGCCGCCGGGGCGCCGGAGGGCAGATCCCACCAGGCCCACAGGTTGCCGTTCCGGTCGCAATCGGTGCGCAGGCCCCGTTTCGCCGCGGCGGCAGTGAACCAGGCCCGGCAGTCAGTGTCGGCCTCGGTCCACGAGTAGCGCCGGTAACCGCCGCTGCTCTCGTCGCGGCCGACCGGCAGCAGCGACTCCCACAGCTCGTCGAAGCTCACGCCGCGGCCCTCCGTCTGCCTGCTGCGGGCGGCGGCTCCGCGCGGCCGGGCCCGACAGCGATCATGAGCCCTGCTGCCCGGCCGGGCTCATCGGCAGCCGGACGCCCCGCTCGGCCGCGACCTGTGTGGCCCGCTCGTAGCCGGCGTCGGCGTGCCGCATCACGCCGGTGCCGGGGTCGTTGGTCAGCACCCGTTCCAGCTTCTGGCTCGCCAGCTCCGTTCCGTCGGCCACGCAGACCTGGCCGGCGTGAATCGACCGGCCGATGCCCACGCCCCCGCCATGGTGAATGCTGACCCACGAGGCCCCGGACGAGGTGTTCAGCAGCGCGTTGAGCAGCGGCCAGTCGGCGATCGCGTCCGAGCCGTCCGCCATGGCCTCGGTCTCCCGGTACGGCGAGGCGACCGACCCGCAGTCCAGGTGATCACGGCCGAGCACGATCGGCGCGCTGACCTCGCCGCGCTGTACCAGCTCGTTGAAGCGCAGCCCGGCCAGGTGACGCTCGCCGTAGCCGAGCCAGCAGATCCGGGCGGGCAGTCCCTGGTAATGGACCTTCTCGCCCGCCAGCTTGATCCACCTCGCCAGAGCCTCGTTGGCGGGGAACAGATCGAGAATGGCCGCGTCGGTGGCCGCGATGTCGGCCGGATCCCCTGACAGCGCCGCCCACCGGAACGGCCCCCGGCCCTCGCAGAACAGCGGCCGGATGTAGGCGGGCACGAAGCCGGGGAAGTCGAACGCGCGCTGGTACCCGGCCAGCTCGGCCTCGCCGCGGATGGAGTTGCCGTAGTCGAACACCTCGGCGCCGGCGTCCATGAAGCCGACCATCGCCTCGACATGGGCGGCCATCGACTCGCGGGCCCGGCGGGTGAAGCCGGCCGGGTCCTCGGCGCGCAGGGCGGCCATGTCCTCGAACGGGACGCCGCGCGGCAGGTAGGTGAGCGGGTCGTGGGCCGAGGTCTGATCGGTGACGACGTTGATCGGGGCGCCCATCGCGAGCAGTTCGGGCACCAGCTCGGCGGCGTTGCCGAGCAGCCCGATCGACAGCGGCCGCCCGGCGCCGGCCGCCGCGACCGCGCGCCGGACCGCGTCGTCGACGCCGTCGGCGGCCTCGTCCAGGTAGCCGTGCTCGATCCGGCGGCTGATCCGGGACGGATCGCAGTCGATGCAGATCACCACGCCGCTGTTCATGGTGACGGCCAGCGGCTGCGCGCCGCCCATCCCGCCGAGGCCCGCGGTGAGGGTGATCGTCCCGGCGAGGGAGCCGCCGAACCGCTTGGCCGCGACCGCCGCGAACGTCTCGTAGGTGCCCTGCAGGATGCCCTGCGTGCCGATGTAGATCCAGGAGCCGGCGGTCATCTGGCCGTACATGGTCAGGCCCAGGGACTCCAGCCGCCGGAATTCCTCCCAGGTCGCCCACTGCGGGACCAGGTTGGAGTTGGCGATGAGGACGCGCGGCGCCCACTCGTGGGTGCGGAACACGCCGACGGGCTTGCCGGACTGCACCAGCAGCGTCTCGTCGGCCTCAAGATCGCGCAGCGAGCCGACGATCGCGTCGAACGCATCCCAGCTGCGGGCGGCGCGGCCGGACCCGCCGTACACGATGAGCTGATCGGGATGCTCGGCCACCTCGGGGTCGAGGTTGTTCATCAGCATCCGCATGGCCGCCTCCTGCGGCCAGCCCTTGCAGGAAAGCTGCGTCCCGCGCGGCGCCCGGACCGGGCGCGGCCCGGCGGTTCCCTGTTCAGCAGTGTGCACGGCTGCCATGACCGCTCCTCTTTGAGATCGGTGGCCGCGGCGGCCAGGCCGCCTCGTTACCGGCTCATCATCCCCGGTCGGCGGCGCCCCGTGCGGCCGGGGCGCGGTCTTCCCTGGCGGCGGCCGCACCGCGGCGCCGGGCGGCCCCGCCTCGCCCCATCCCGCCGCGGGCGCCGGGCGCCCCGATGCGGCGGCGAGGATGGCGCGGATATCGGCGATCGTCGGCTGGCGCGGGGTGTTGGCGAGCACCTCGTCGTCAAGGGCGCCGGCGGCGATCATCGGGAAATCGGTCTCGGTGATGCCGAAGTCCGCCGCGACGCTGGTCATCCCGACGCTGGCAGCCAGGCCCGCGATCGCGTCGATCGCCGCGTCCGCGTTGGCCTGCGGCGTCCGGCCGGTGTCCGCGACGCCCAGCGCAAAGCTGACATCGGCGATCCGCGCCTCGCAGACCGGCCGGTTGAAGCGCAGCACCTGCGGCAGCAGCATGGACAGGGCCACCCCGTGGGCGATGTCGAACCGGCCGCCGAGCGAGTGGCCGATCGCGTGGCAGACGCCGAGGCCGGTCGTGGCCATCCCGATCCCGGCCATGTGCGCCGCGAGCAGCATCTGCGCCCTCGCCTCGCGGTCGGTGCCGTCGGCGTAGGCGCGCGGCAGGTACGCGGCAATCATGCGGATAGCCTGCAGCGCGATGCCGTCCGACCAGGGGTTGGCCCGGACCGACAGGTAGGACTCCAGCGCGTGAGTCAGGGCGTCCATGCCGGTGGCGGCCGTAGCCGCCGCCGGCAGGCCGATCGTGAGGTCCGGGTCCAGGATCGCGGCGACGGGCAGCGTGCTGGCGTGCCCGACGTAGAACTTGCGCCGTGCCTGCATGTCGGTGACCACGCCGAACGCGTTGGTCTCCGCGCCCGTTCCGGCGGTCGTCGGCACGGCGATGATGGGCAGCGCGGGACAGGCGAATTCGCTGCGGTAGTCGAGGTCGCGGCCGCGCTGCGGGTTGACGGCGGCCAGGGCGATGCCCTTCGCCGCATCGATGGACGAGCCGCCGCCGAGGGCCACCAGCGCCGCGCGGCCGCCTCCCGCCGTGCCAGCGATCGCGGCGATCACGGCGGCAGCGCCGGCGCCCAGGTCGTCGGTAGTCGGATTCGGGTGCACCCCGCTGAACACGCTGGCGGGCAGTCCGGCCCCGGCGAGGACGCCGGTGACAGCTCCGGCGACCGGCGTGGCCGCCAGCGCGGCGTCGGTGATGACCACCGCGGCGGCGGCTCCGGTCGCGGCGATGACCTCGGGCAGCCGGTCCAGCGCGCCCGCGCCGAAATGCGCGGCGGGCGCGGGGACCAGGGCGATCTGCCGGTCGACGACGGTGGACAGTGCGCTGGGCAGCATGGTCACTCCTGGGGTCCGGGAGCCTGAGCGGGGTTCGGGTGAGGTCTTCCAGCAGCTTGATCGGCATCGGCCTAACCGCATGATCACTCCAGGGTCTGGGGAGCACCAGCTGCGCAGCCGGGCCTGCGGGCCGCTAGCCGGTGTTCATCGCGCCCACCGGGCCACAGCGGCCTCGTCGATCACGGCGCCGAGGCCGGGCCGGCCGGGAACGGCCAGGCACCCGTCGGGGCCGGGCAGCACCGGCTCGGCCAGGAAGAAATCCCGCCGCTGCGGTGTCCAGCCCGGCGGGTCGAGGGGGAACTCGAGGTAGGGGCCGCCGCCGACCCCGGCGGCGACGTGCAGATTCGCCAGCAGGCCGAGGCCGTTGGTCCAGGTGTGCGGGGTGAACCAGCGCCCGGCGAGGAGCGCCACCTCGGCCACGGTCCTGGTGCGCAGCATCCCGACCGACAGCACCACGTCGGGCTGCAGTACGTCGAGCGCTCCGGCGTCGAGGGCGGCCAGCAGCTCGCCGGGGGTCCTGGCCATCTCGCCGCCGGCGACCCGGATCCCGGTCTGCTCCCTGAGCATCCGCATGCCGTCCAGGTCGGCCGCCGGCAGCGGTTCCTCCAGCCAGAAGACGCCGAGATCGTGCAGCTGCGCGGCCAGCGCGCGCACCGCGGCGAGATCAAGGGCCGGCGAGATGTCACCGGCCATCCGCCACCACTGGTTGAGGTCCACCATGATCGTCATGGTGTCGCCGGCCGCCTCCCGGACGGCCCGGACCGCGGCCAGGCCGGCCGGGACGTCCTCGCGGCTGATGCGGATCTTCACCGCGGCGAAGCCGGCCGCCCTGGCCGCGAGCGCGGCCTGCGCCCGCTCGGCCGGCGGGCGCGCGGCGCCGAAGGACGCATAGCAGGGCAGATTCGCCCGCGCGCCCCCGAAGAGCACGGCGGCTGGCTGCCCGCTGACCTGGCCGACGATGTCCCACAGCGCCGCTTCCAGCGGCCAGTACCGGGCGGCGTGGAAGCTGATGGTCTCCAGGACCCGGACATGCTCGGCGATGCGCAGCGGGTCGCGGCCGGTGAACAGGCCCGCGTAGGCCTCGAAGCCGTCCATGGTGTCGCCTGAGCCGAATCCGGTGATGCCCTCGTCGGTCTCGACCCGGACCAGGGTGGCGTCGAAGTGCGCGCGCGGGACGGGATCCCAGGCCGCCGGGAACGGCGGGTCGAGCGGCAGGCGCATCCGGTGCAGGCGGATCGCGGTGATCTTCACGAGTCCCGGATCGCTGTCGCTGGCATGTCGTTCGGCCCCGCCCGCGGTGTGGCGAGGGACGTGGCCCAGGCGACGGCCACGGGACCGGACCGGCGGCCGAGCACCGTGTTGACGTGCGCCGCTTCCGCCTCGCCCCCGGCGAAGCTCTCACCCACGGGCATCAGGGATTCCTCGCTGCCACGCCGCTGCGGGCGCTGGCTCATGGCCGCAGGCTATCCCGATCTCTGACGTCAGAAAATGGGCGAGCGCCGGGGAAAGCCCGGTGACGTTTCGCTAACGACCAGCAGGGGATTCTTTTGCGCGGCCGGGGCGGGAAACTAGGCTTCCCGGAAGATCTCCGAGCCACATGACCGCTGTTCGCGAGGGGGCCCAGGGGTTTGGCGATATATGTCCTGAAACGCATCGGTCTGGCGATCGTCACGCTGTGGCTACTAAGCGTGATCATTTTCTTCGCCGGCCAGGTGCTGCCCGGTGACCCGGGCCGGGCCATCCTGGGGAATCTCGCGTCCCCGAGCGCGGTGGCAGCGCTGGACCACCAGCTGGGCGTGGACCGGCCGCTGGTCGTCCAGTACGGGAGCTGGATCAACGGGCTGCTGCACGGCAGCATGGGGGTCTCCTACGAGTACCGCACGCCGGTCGGGCCGTTCATCCGGGCGGCGCTGACCAACTCGCTCAAGCTCGCGGCCCTGGCGTTCGTGGTCGTCGTGCCGCTCGGCATCTTCGGCGGCGTGGTCGCGGCGCTCAACGTCGGCCGGGGCGCCGACCGGGTGATCTCGGTGACCGGGCTGTCTGCCGCGACGGTGCCCGAGTTCGTGTCCGGCATCGTGGTCATCGTCATCTTCGCCGTCGGGCTGAAATGGTTTCCGGTCACGGCGTCAGCCGGGCAGGGAGCGTCGGTGGCGAGCCAGTTCGACCACCTGATCCTGCCGGCCATCCCGCTGGTGCTCGTGCTGTTCGGCTACATCGCCCGGATGGCGAGAGCCGGCACGATCGAGGCGCTGGACTCCGACTACGCGCGCACCGCAACCCTGAAGGGCCTCAGGCGCTCGGTAGTAATCCGGCGGCATATCCTGCGTAACTCGCTTCTTCCGACGATCACCGTCATCGCGACGCAGACCGGCTATCTCATCGGAGGGCTCGTGGTCGTGGAGACGCTCTTCAACTACCAGGGAATCGGCAACCTGATCTACCGGGCCGCAACCGCCAAGGACTTCCCGATGCTCGAAGCCGGAGTGCTCACGGTGGGCGTGGTGTACGTGGTGGCGACCTTGCTCGCCGACGTGCTGAACACCACGCTCAACCCGCGGCTGCGAACCGGGAGCGCCGGGTGACGGACCTCACGGCGGCGCCCGCAGCCCAGGTCGCGGTCGTCGATGCAAGCCGCGCCGAGTCACCGCCCTGGCGGCTGCTGCTGCGCAAGCCGACGTTCCTGGCCGGTACCGCCCTCTTGCTGTTCTGGATCGTCTGCGCCATCTTCGGCAGTTCGATTGCCCCGCATAACCCGCTGGCCCAGCAGCTGCTGGCCACCAACCAGGCACCTTCGGCCGCACACTGGTTCGGAACCGATCAGCTCGGCCGGGACGTGTTCTCCAGGGTCATCGTCGGCTCCAGGAGCATCCTGGTGATCGCGGCGCTCGCCACGGTGCTCGGCACTGTCTTCGGGACCGCGCTCGGCCTGGTCCTGGGCTATCTGGGCGGCGCGGTCGACCTGCTGGTCAGCCGGGCCGTGGAGGCTGTGCTGGCGCTGCCGCTCGTCATCCTCGCGCTCCTGTTCGTGGTCTCCCTCGGCCCGTCCGTGCTCGTCATCACGCTCGTCGTCGGGTTCGTCTTCACGCCGCTGATTGCCCGCACGGTCCGGTCCGCCGTGCAGGTCGAGAGCCAGCTGGATTATCTGTCCTCGGCGCGGCTGCTGGGCGAGAAGTCCGCGCGCATCATGTTCGTCGAGATACTCCCGAACGTCGTGCCGGCGATCCTGGTCGAGTTCACCGTGCGCCTCGGCTACGCGATCTTTACCGTGGCCGCGCTGTCATTCCTCGGCCTGGGCATCCAGCCGCCGACACCCGACTGGGGGGCAGACATTGCCGCGAACTACGGGGTTCTGCCCGCCGGCTACTGGTGGATGACGCTGTTCCCGGCCCTGGCCATTGCCTCGCTGGTCATCTCGATCAACCTGGTGACCGACTCGATCGAGCAGGTAATCGCGTCATGACCGCCACCGAGGCCGCTGCCGCCGGCAGCAATGACGGCTTCGCCCCGACCCTGCAGGTCGAGCACATGGACGTGACCTACCGGGTGCGCGGGAGAGACCGCCGCGCCCTGCGGGATGTCTCGTTTCAGATCGGGCGCAGCGAATCGTACGGCCTGGTCGGCGAGTCCGGATCGGGCAAGTCCACGGTCGCGCTGGCCCTGACCAGGTACCTGCCGCGCAACGGGCGGGTCAGCGCGGGCCAGATCACCGTCGGCGGGCGCGATCCGCTGGCGATGGGCCCCGCTGAGCTGCGCGACCTGCGGGCCCGGACCGTCTCGATGGTCTACCAGGAGCCCGGCCGGGCGCTTAACCCGTCGATGCGGGTCGGCCGCCAGGTCGCCGAGGTCTACGAGATTGCCGGTCTGCACCGGGGCGAGGCCATGGACAGGTCCGAGGCCATGCTGCGCAAGGTCCAGATCTCCGACCCCGGCCGGGTGATGGACAGGTATTCGCACCAGCTGTCGGGCGGAATGGCCCAGCGCGTCATCATCGCCATGGCGCTGGCCGCCGAGCCGTCGCTGCTCATCCTCGACGAGCCCACGACCGCGCTGGACGCCACCGTCGAGGCCGAGGTGCTCGACCTCGTGGCCGGGCTGCGGACCGAATTCGACACTTCAGTGCTGTTCATCAGCCACAATCTCGCCGTGATCGCGAAAATGTGCGACCGCGTCGGGGTCCTGTACGCCGGCGAGCTCATCGAGGAAGGCCCGGCCCGTGCGGTGTTCGACCAGCCCCGCCATCCCTACACCGTCGGCCTGCTGCGCTGCATCCCCCGCCGCGGTCAGCGCAAGGACCATGGCCGCCTGGACACGATCCCCGGCTTCCTGCCCTCTCCCGGCCACACGCTGACCGGCTGCATCTTCACCGAGCGCTGCCCCATTGCCGAGCAGCGCTGCCGGGAGGCGCCGCCCCCGGCCTTCCCCGCCGGGCCGGCCAGGACTTCACGCTGCTACCTGCACGAGCTCACCGTGGATCTGCCGAGGAACACCCCGGCCGATGCGCGGCTGCCCGAGCGCCGCGACGCCGCCGCCCCCATCGTCACGGCCAGGGGCCTGTCCAAGACCTTCGCCAACGGCGGCGAGCAGGTTCAGGCCCTGGTCGGCGTGGACCTCGTCCTGGAGAAAGGCGAGACCCTCGGGCTGGTCGGTGAATCGGGCAGCGGCAAGACGACGCTCGCGCGGGCCCTGCTCGGCCTGATCACGCCAGACCGCGATTCCCTGCTCGAGCTGGACAGCCAGCCACTCGGCCGGGACGCCCAGCACCGGCCCCGCGAGCAGCTGCGGGCACTGCAGATCGTGTTCCAGAACCCGGACTCCGCGCTCAACCGCCGCCACACCGTGCGCCGCCTGATCAGCCGGCCCCTTGCCCGGCTGGCCGGGCTGTCCGGCGACCAGCTGCGCGAGCGCCTGGCCGATCTCGTCCGGTCGGTCCGGCTGGAGCCGCGGCACCTGCCCCTGCGCCCGAGCCAGCTTTCCGGCGGCCTGAAGCAGCGGGTGGCGATCGCCCGCGCGTTCGCCGGCGGCCCGCGCGTCGTCGTGTGCGACGAGCCGACATCAGCTCTCGATGTGTCGGTGCAAGCGGCCATCCTCAACCTGCTGGCCGACCTTCAGGCCAAGGAGCAGGTCACTTACCTGTTCATCTCCCATGATCTCGGCGTCGTGCGGTACCTGTCCGACCGCATCGCCGTGCTCTATCTCGGCCGCATCATGGAAGTCGGGCCGGCGGAGACGGTGTTCGCGGGACCGCATCATCCCTACACCGAAGCCCTGCTGTCGGCGGTGCCGAGCATCGACGGGCAGCGCCCCGACCGCATCCGGCTGACCGGGGAGATCCCGTCCGCGGCAAACCCGCCGAGCGGCTGCGTCTTCCACACCCGCTGCCCCCGGCGGCTGTCCACCGGTGAGTGCGAAACGACCGAGCCGCCGCTGGCCGAGGTCGCCCCCGGCCATCTGATGAGCTGCCATATTCCCGTCGAACAACTGGAGAGCCTGCAACGCAACGGACAGGCGCCGTGACAACGGGGTCGCGAGGGCGTAGCTTTTCTCGATTCGCGCCGGACCGCGCGCATGCCGGGCCGGTAGAGGTTCTAAGGGAGGACCCAGGTGAATACTGACAATGCCCGGCTCGACCATCTGCGCGAAAGCCAGGGCGAAATCGCGAATCATGTGATCGACGAGTTCGTCGCCGGGAGGCTTTCCCGCCGCGATTTCGTCCGGCGCGGGACGGTCATCGGGCTGTCACTGCCGGTCCTCGGCGCGGTCATCTCTGCCTGCGGAAGCTCGAGCAGCTCGTCAACCAGCTCGTCATCCAGCCCGGCGGCCGCCGGGAAATCCGGTGCCACCATCAAGGCCGGCATCATCGTGCCGGCCGCGGCGATCAACCCGGTGACGGTGGCCGATCAGGGCGGCCTGGACATGCTCGGCCAGACCGGCGAGTACCTCACGTTCTCCGACCAGCAGCTCAAGCTCCAGCCGCAGCTGGCCACGAGCTGGTCGGCCAACTCCACCGCCGACGTGTGGACCTTCAAGATCCGCCAGAACGTCAAGTTCCACAACGGCCAGGCCCTGACTGCCGATGACGTCGTCTACACCTACAAGCTCCAGACGAACCCGAAGAGCGCGTCCAACGCCCTGTCGGCATTCGGCGGCGTGCTGCTCCCGGCCGGCGTCAAGAAGGTCGATGACTTCACGGTCGAGTTCCATCTTCAGGCCGCGAACGGCAACTTCCCTTACCTGACCTCGTCCGACAACTACAACATGATCATCCTGCCCAGCAACTACGACCCGGCCAAATGGGAAGGCTCATTCATCGGCACCGGCCCGTTCGTGCTGAAGAGCTACACGGCGAAAGTGGGCGCCACATTCGCCCGCAATGACCAGTACTGGGGCAAGAAGGCGCTGCCCGCCCAGACCCAGTTCACCTTCTACAGCAGCCAGACCCCGCAGATCCTGGCCCTGACCAGCGGCCAGCTCGACGTGGTCGGGCAGTTCGCCGTCAGCGGCGGCGAGCAGCTGCTGGCGGCAGGCGCGCCGTATAACATCGTCAAGCTGAAGTCCAGCGCGCACCGCGAGCTGTCGATGCGCTGCGACCAGGCCCCGTTCACCGACTCCCGGGTACGCCAGGCCATCGCCCTGACCCTGGACCGGCCGGCCATCGTCCAGGCACTGTTCAAGGGCTACGCGGACCTCGGCAACGACAGCCCGTTCGCGCCGGTCTTCCCCTCGACGAACACCAGCATCGCCCAGCGCGCCAAGAACCTCTCCAAGGCCAAGTCGCTGCTGTCCGCCGCCGGCCACTCGTCCGGGTTCTCCACCCAGCTCACCGGCATCAACACGCTCGAGATCCCCGACTTCGGGCAGATCGTCGCCCAGTCCGCGAAGAGCATCGGGGTCAACATCAGCACCAAGTTCGAGGACTCGACGGCGTACTACGGCAAGGCGACGTTCGGGAACTCCGACTGGCTCGACGCCACGATGAGCCTGGTCGACTACGGGCATCGCAGCGTCCCGAACGTCTTCCTGACCGCGCCGCTGCAGACCTACAACGCCAAAGCCGGGACCGGAACGTGGAATGCGGCGCATTTCAACAACGCGCAGTACGACAAGCTGTCCGACCAGTACATCGCCGCGGTGGACCTGAGTTCCCAGCGAAGCCTGGCCGGCCAGATCGAGACACTGCTGCTCGACCAGACCCCGATTATCTTCGGCTACTTCTATAACTACCTGTCCGCCTCGGCAAAAACCGTCAACGGCATCTACCCGACGGCCATCGGCCACATTTTCCTCTTCAACGTGACGAAGAGCTGACCCGGGCGCAGCCCGTTCAATGGGTTCTCCCGGCCGGGAAGAGCTGTGGATCCGGTTCCTGTCGGGTCCTGATATCGACGCGCTCGGGCTGACGGGCGCGCAGATCGTCGATGCGGTCGAGGCCGCGGTGCTCGAGCACGGCGCGGGGCGCGCCGTGCTCGCGCCGCGTGTGCACCTGATCCCCGACAATGACGGCGCAGGCCATTTCAACGTCCTGCGCGGCCACCTGCCCGCCGCCGGCCTGGCGGGCGTCAAGGTCGTCGGCGACTTCGTGGCGAACTACGCCCGCGGCCTGGAGAGCGAGCTCGGCCTGCTCAGTCTCTACGACCCCGCCACCGGCGTCCCGCTGGCCATCATGGACGCCACCCTGATCACGGCCTGCCGGACCGGCGCCATGACCGCGGTCGGCGCCCGTTACCTGGCCCGGCCGGACGCTCGCGTACTCGGCCACGTGGGCGCCCGCGGCACCGCTGAATGGAACGTCCGGCTGCTGGATGAGATGTTCGAGCTCGACGAGATCCGGGTGACCAGCAGGAGGCCGGAGTCCAGGGAGGCGCTCGCCGGCCGGCTCGCCGGGGTCACCAGGGCGCCGGTGCGCGCGACCGCCAGCGCCGCGGCGGCCCTTGACGGCGCCGACATCCTGGTCGAAGCCTCCCGGCTGACCGAGCCGGAGCCGCTGCTGCGTACCAGCGCCGTCGGTCCCGGCGCCTTCGTGGTGCCCTACGGGACGGTCAGCGCGGTCGAGCTTGATCTCCTGGACGTGATGGACAAGGTCGTGGTGGACGACTGGCGCGAGGCGCAGGCGGGCCGGTTCGGGGCGCTGCGCCCGCATGTCGACTCCGGGCGCCTCACCGCGCAGTCCCTGCACGGCGAGCTCGGCCAGATCGTGGCCGGAGTGCGGCCGGGCCGCGAGTCGGCGCAGGAGCGGATCCTGCTGTGGCATCGCGGCCTGCCCATCCTGGACATCGCGGTGGGCGCGCTGATCCTGCGGCAGGCCGAGGCAGCGGCGGCCGGAACGATGCTGCGATATCACTGACCTGCGGAATCACTGAGCGGCATGGGGTCAGGCGGCATAGGATCACCGCGCATGACGGGACCAGCGAGCAGGCCGGCCGTGACTCTCAGCGCGGCCGCTGATCTGGACGAGCGCCTGATCAGCGAGGTGGCGGCGGGCCGGATCCTGGCCATCGGCCCGCGGCTGGCGGCACAGGTCGAGGACAGCTGCGCGCGCGCCCGGCTGCTGCTGCGCACCGGGCGCGCGGTGTACGGGGTCAGCACCGGCATGGGCGCCTTGTCCGGCGTGCGCCTCACCGAGCCGCAGCAGCGCGTCCATCAGCGCCACCTGCTGCTCGGCCGGGCGACAGGCGGACCGCCGTGGCTGGACCGGACCGAGGTACGCGCGATCTTCGCCGTCCGGCTCCGCACGCTGCTGTCCGGGGACGCCGGGGTCAGCGCCCGGCTCTGCGAGCGGCTGGCCGAGTTCCTGGCCGCCGGCCTCGTCCCGGCTGTCCCCCGGACGGGCTCGGGCAGCGCCGGGGAGATCATCCCGCTGGCGCACGCGTTCGGCCCGCTGGCCGGCATCGGCGAGGTCCTGGCGGCGGACGGGACCACGCGGCCAGCCGGCGCCGCGCTGCGCGGCAACGGGCTGGGCGACCTGGAGCTGGGCCCGAAAGAGGGGATCGCGCTACTGGCCGGGATCCCCGGTTCCACCGCCCTGTCGCTGCTGCGGCGCGACGATGCCGCCGCGCTCACCGCCCGGATGGAGGCGGCGGCGGCGCTGTCCATCGCCGCCGCCGGCGCCGCCCGCGACCCTTATGACGCGGCCTGCGCACGCGGCGATGACGAGCTCGCCGCGGTGCTCGCCCGACTGCGTCGGGCGGTCGGCGACCTGGACGAGCCACGGGCCCTGCAGGCGCCGGTGTCGTTTCGGGCCGCGGGCCCGGTGCTGGCGCACGTGCACCGGTCCGCTGCCGCCCTGACGGCCGCGATCGGCCGCGCCCTGGCCGGCGTGACCGACTCGCCGGCGTTCCTGGACGGCCGGTTCCTCGGCACGGCCGGCTTCCACGGGATCGATCTGGCGGCCGCATGTGATCAGCTGACGGGAGCCCTCGCGCACGCGGCCGAGGTGGCCGCCGCCCGGACGCACCGGCTGCTGGATCCCGCGGTCACCGGGCTGCCCGCCCAGCTGGCGGGCCGGCCGGGCCCGGACGCCGGGCTGGTGGCCGTGCACAAGCGGGCCGCCGGGGAGGTCCACGCACTGCGCAGGCTCACCGCCGTCACCTCGGTCGGCCTGATCGAGACTTCCGGCGGCCAGGAAGACGTGCAGTCCTTCGGCTGGGAAGCCGCCGAAACCCTCCGCCGCGCCCTGCACCACGCCGGCGTCGTCACCGCCTGCGAGGCGCTGGCGGCCAGTCAGGCGCTCGCGCTGGCTGACCGCCTCCCCGGCCGCGACGTCCCGGCCGGCTGCCGGGGCCTCGCCGCCCGGCTGACCGCCATTGCCGGCCCGATCAGCGCCGACCGCCCGTTTGGCGCGGATATCCAGCGGCTGCTCGAGGCGCCCTGGACCGCAGCAACCGGGCGATAGCCCCGATCGCATAAGCCGGGCGGTCGCTGCGCTGGCAGCCCCGCAGGCGCACCGGCCGCCAGGCTGGCCGGGAGGGGTAGCCCGCCGGTCCAGGGGGTACCTCACAGGTACGTAACAACCGCCGGGCCCAGAAGGAGCGCTACCCGCGTTCAGCGGGCCAAGCCGGCGGTCGCTATCGGGGGGCCGGTGACCAGATGAGCAGAATTTCTCCGGGTGTTCTCGCCCCGCCGCACGAAATCCTGACGCCGGAGGAGTGGCGCCAGCGCGGCCGGGATCAGCGCACGCAGGTGCCGCGGGCCTCGCATGCCCAGTGGGAACCGCCGGCTGACCGGCCCGATCCGGTCGCCATCCTCGAGGAGCAGGCCAAGAGCCGGGTGCCGGACCTGATTCCCATCCGCTACGGGCGGATGGTCGCCTCGCCGTTCTCGTACTTCCGCGGCGCCGCGGCGCCGATGGCCTGGGCCCAGGCGCACACCCCGACGACCGACAACCCGGTGCAGGCCTGCGGCGACGCGCACCAGCAGAATTTAGGGATGTTCGCGGCGCCCGACCCGCGCCTGGTCTTCGA
>JBKQMG010000153.1:0-25289 GCA_052146815.1 Streptosporangiaceae bacterium
CCCCCCCCCCCTTCCGCGTCCCAGACGGCGGCCAGCGCGGCCATCGGCACCGGCCCGGACGCGTCCCGGAGGGCGGCGAGGATGGCGCCGCGGCACTGCCGGTCGCTGCCCTCGTAGCGGGGCTGCCGGCGCGGCGCCCGGCCTGGGGGGCGGCCGCTGCCCTGCCACTGGCACTGGGCCGCCAGCGGACATGACATGCAGGCAGGCCGGGCTGCCGTGCAGACGAGCGCCCCGAGTTCCATTACCGCGACCGACCAGCGGGCCGCCCGGTGGCCCTCGGCGGGCAGCAGCGCCTCGGCCATCGCGATCTCGGCCGCCGTGGGCGCCGGTGCGGGGAACTCCTGCCCGGTGATCAGCCGGGCCAGTACCCGCCGGATGTTGGTGTCCAGGACGGCCTCCCGCTGGCCGAAAGCGAAGCTGGCGACCGCGGCGGCGGTGTAGGCGCCGATCCCCGGCAGCGCCCGGAGCGCCGCAGCCGACTGCGGTACCTGCCCGCCGTGGCGCTGCACCAGCAGCTGCGCGGTCGCATGCAGCCGCACGGCCCGCCGCGGGTAGCCGAGCCGGCCCCACTGCCGCAGCGCGTCGGCCGCCGGGGCAGCGGCCAGGTCCGCGGGGGCCGGCCACCGGGCCAGCCATGCCGCGTGAGCCGGCAGCACCCGCGCGACAGGCGTCTGCTGCAGCATGATCTCGCTCACCAGGATTGACCAGGCGGACGCTCCCGGCCGCCGCCAGGTCAGATCTCTGGCGTGCGCGCGGTACCAGCGCGCGAGCACCGCCTCGTACTTCGCAGTCATGGCGGATCCGATCCTTGCATGCCGCCGGAAGCATGGCGCTTGCGCCGGTGCCCGAGCGCCCGGCGAGCCGGCCCGGCAACGCCGCCCCGCTCTTGCATACTCGTCACATGGGCGTGAGAACGTACCCGTCTCCGCGGGACGAACCTCAGGCCGCGACGTACTGGCGCCGACGGTTCATCGCGCTGGTGATCGGCCTGGCGGTCCTCGCCGTGATCGCCTGGGCCTTCTCGGGAGCGCTGGGCGGCGCGACCGCGGGAGCGTTCCGCGGCGGGACCCGGGCCGGGAAGCCCGGCGGCGGGAACGCGCCCGGCGCGGCCGCCCCGTCAGCGGGGGCGAGCGGGACGCCCAGCGCCAGCGCCAGTCCTGGGGCTGCCAGCGCCAGTCCTGGTACCAGCTCACCGGCCGCCAGTGCCCGGGCCACCGCGACTTCGTCGCCGTCGGCCCGCCGCCACCGCCCGGCCGCACAGGCACACGCCTCTGCCGGTGCGCAGCCGGCATCCGCGACGGCCAGCCTGGGCCGGTGCCCGGTCAGCGATGTCGTCCTCAGCCTCTTCGCCGGCCAGGGCGCGGTGACCGCGCACGGCATGCCGCACTTCGATGTCGATGTAGTGTCCACGGCGGCGCAGCCGTGCAAGTTCAACGTCGGAGCCAGGCATCTGGCATTGGTCGTGACGTCGGGACGGGCGGGAATCTGGAGCTCGGCCGACTGCGTGCAGGGCCTGGGCTCGCTGGTCACTGCTCTGCAGCGCGGCGTGCCGACGGTGCTGCCGATGACCTGGGACCAGGAGCTGGCCTCACCCGGCTGCGCGGGCCGGGCGACGCAGGTACCGGCCGGCACCTACTCGGCGGTGGCCGCTGACGGCGCGCTGACCAGCAACAGCGTCACCTTCCGGGTGCGCTGAGCCGCAATCCCCCGGGTGCGCTGGCCGGGGTCAGGCGTAACGGTCGAGCAGCGAGGACTCGGCCAGCCGGGACAGGCCCTCGCGGACGCTGCGGGCATGGGCCGGGCCGATGCCCTCGACCTGCTGGAGGTCGTCGACGGTCGCGGCCAGCAGCTTCTGCAGGCCGCCGAAATACTCGATCAGGCTCTCCGCGGCGGCGGCCGGCAGCCGCGGCACCTTCGCCAGCAGCCGGGAGCCGCGGGGACTGGCGGGCTCGTCGAGCCTGTCCGGACCGCCGAGGCCCAGGACCTCGGCGACGATCGCGGCGTCGAGGAGCCGCTCCTGGGACAGCGCCTCCAGCCCCGCCAGCGCGGCGGCGGCGGCAGCAGCCCGGCTCTCATGGGCCGCCGGCACATAGTCCTGCACGAGAAGCCTGCGCTCGGGGCCGGTGCCGGCCGCGAGCTCTTCCAGATGCAGGGCCAGCAGCCTCGAGTCGGTGCCCAGCTCGATCATGTGCTCTTCGATCTCGCCGGCGATCCGCCTGACCATCTCCAGCTGCTGCGCCACCGCCGTGACGTCCCGGATGGTGGCCAGATCCTCGATCTCGCGGGCGGACAGCGCGCCCGCCGCGTCGTTCAGCCGGCGCTTGAGGCGCTCGAGCGTGGCCAGGGCCTGGTGCGCGCGGGACAAGATAGCGGCGGATTCCTCCAGCACGTACCGCGTCCCGTCGGTGTACAGCGCGATGATCCGCATCGACTTGCTTACCGAGATCACCGGGTATCCCGTCTGCCGCGACACCCGGTCTGCGGTCCGGTGCCGGGTGCCGGACTCATCTGTCGGCAGCGCCGGGTCAGGCACCAGCTGGACAGCGGCGCGGACGATGTTGCGTCCGGCGGCGTCCAGGATGATCGCGCCATCCATCTTGGCCAGCTCGCGCAGCCGCGTCGCGGAGAAGCTGGCCCGGATCTCGAAGCCGCCCGAGCACAAGTCCGCCACCGTCTGGTCATAGCCGAGCACGATCAGCGCACCCGTGCTGCCCCGCAGGATGCGCTCAAGGCCATCACGCAGAGCCGTGCCCGGCGCGAGCGCCGCGATCGCGGCCCGGCGGCGCTCATCTGGCGCATCACTGGCTACAGGCACCCGACCCCCGTTAGTCGTCCAGGCCACTCTATCGGCGCATCGCAGATTCTGAGTGCTGCCGGGGACCATCATCCGCCGAGGGCCGCCGCAATGGCCTGGCGAATATCGGCGACCTCCCGGATGTCGGTCAGGGATCCGGGGGCGGCCGCCCGGCGGTCGCCGGTGCCCGCCGGGAGGCCGTCTGAGCCCGCGGGCACGATCGCCCGCCGGAATCCCATCCGCTCGGCCTCCGCCAGCCTGCGGCCGACGCCGGTGACCTGGCGGATCTCCCCGGCCAGGCCCACCTCGCCGATCGCGACCAGATCCGCGGGCAGCGCAAGGTCCGACACCGCGCTGGCCAGGGCAAGAGCGACGGCCAGGTCGACCGACGGCTCGGTCAGCCGGACCCCGCCGACGGTGGCCGCGTAGACGTCCTGCCTGCCGATCGTGATCCCGGCCCGGCGCTGCAAGACGGCGAGCATCATGCCGACCCGGGAGGAATCCAGCCCTGATGTCACCCGGCGGGCCAGTTCCGCGCTCGACGCGCAGACGAGGGTCTGCACCTCGGCCAGCAGCGGACGGCGGCCCTCCATCGTGACGGTTACGCACGTTCCGGCCACCGGATCATGGCGTCTGGACAGGAACAGCCCGCTGGGATCGGGCAGGCCGATCAGCCCGGCCTCGCCCAGCTCGAAGCAGCCGATCTCGTCCGTAGGGCCGAACCGGTTCTTCAGGGCCCGGACCATGCGCAGCTGGCCGCGGGCGTCCCCGTCAAAGTGCAGCACCACGTCGACCAGATGCTCGAGCGAGCGGGGACCCGCGATCGATCCGTCCTTGGTGACATGGCCGACGACGACCGTCGTGAGCGTCCGTTGCTTCGCCAGGGTCATCAAGGCAGCGGTGATCTCCCGCACCTGAGTCACCCCGCCGGGAGCCCCGTCGACTCCGCTGACCGTGATCGTCTGCACGGAGTCGACGATGAGCAGCGCCGGGCCGACCGCGTCGACGTGGGCCAGCAAGGCGGCGAAGTCCGTCTCAGCGGCGAGGAACAGCTTGTCGCTCACCGCGCCGATCCGGTCGGCGCGCAGCCTGACCTGCGCCGCTGATTCCTCGCCGGTGATGTAGAGCACCGGGCCGTACTCAGCCGCGAGGGCTCCGGCCGCCAGCAGCAGCGTTGACTTGCCTACGCCCGGCTCGCCGGCCAGCAGTACCACCGCGCCGGGCACCAGGCCGCCGCCGAGGACGCGGTCCAGCTCATCCAGGCCGGTGGGCTGGGCCGCGGCGGCGGTCGCGTCCACCTCGGTGATCGGTACCGCCGCGGCTCCGAGCGCGGCCAGCGGAGCGGCCCGCAGCGGCCCGCGCAGCCCGGCGCGCGCCGCAGCCGGGGCGGCGGCCTCGGCCACCGTTCCCCATGCCTGGCAGCCGCCGCATCGCCCCGCCCATTTCGTCGTGCGCCAGCCGCATTCCGAGCATTCGTACAGGACGCCCGCGGATGACCTCGGCATGCCACGCACGGTAGCGGTTACTGCCGACAGTCGGCGCGCAGGTGCGCGGGCGTACCCGGCGAGCCGCATAAGCTGGCAGGCGGCCCAACGAGGAAAGGGGAGCAGCCTTGTCCAGTGCCGCGCCGGCCGCCGGCGTGCAGGTGGCGCTCTCGACCGCGTCGGTCTTTCCGGAGCGGATCCCTGATGCCTTCGAGGCCGCAGCGCGCCTCGGGTATGACGGCGTCGAGGTGATGGTGACGGCCGATCCGGTCAGTCAGGACGCCGGAGTGCTGCGGCGGCTTTCTGATTACTACGGCATTCCCGTCCTGGCGGTGCATGCCCCGAATCTGCTCCTCACCCAGCGGGTCTGGGGACGCGATCCGTGGGGCAAGCTGGAGCGGGCCAGGGAGGTCGCCGAGCAGCTGGGCGCACGCGTCGTGGTCGTGCACCCGCCATTTCGCTGGCAGCGCGAATATGCCAGGGAATTCGGCAGCGGCCTGGCGCGGCTGTCGCAGGAAAGCGGCATCGCGTTCGCGGCCGAGAATCTCTACCCGCTGCGTCCCCGCGGCACGGAGGTCGCCGCATGGGCGCCGCACTGGAACCCGGTGGAGATCGACTGCCCGCACGCCACTCTTGATCTCTCCCATACCGCCGTTTCCGGCTCGGACGCACTGGAGATGGCCGAGGCGCTCGGAGAGCGGCTCGCGCATGTGCACATGGCGGACGGAATCAAGCCCGGCCTGCCCGACGAGCACCTGGTTCCCGGTCGCGGCACGCAGCCGTGCGCAGAGCTGCTGCGGCGGCTGACCGCCGGCGGCTACCAGGGTACCGTCGTGCTGGAAGTGACCACCCGGCGCGCGAGCACGGACGCGGAGCGGCAGAACGACCTGGCGGAGTCGCTGGAGTTCACCCGGCGCCACCTCGCGGCCGGGGTGCCGGCGGTCGGCCCGCCCGCAGACGGCGGCAGCCGGGGGGCCGGCGGCGGCCCGTCCGCCGCGCGGAACGGAAAGGGGGGCGCCAGCGCCGGGCACGCGCGGACCGGCGATGATCCCGCAGCGCAGCACGCCGGCCGCGGCGCGGGCCAGGTCAGCTTTCCAGGATCAGGGTGACGGGACCGTCGTTCACCAGATGAACCTGCATGTCGGCGCCGAAGATCCCCGTCTGCACGCTCGCGCCCAGCTCGCGCAGCGCCTCGGTGAAGGCGCCGACCAGTGGCTCGGCAACGCTGCCGGGAGCAGCCGCCTGCCAGGTGGGCCGGCGTCCGCGGGTAGTGTCGGCGTAGAGCGTGAACTGGCTCACGACCAGCAGCGGCGCGCCGAGATCCGCGCAGGATTTCTCCCCCGCAAGGATCCTGAGGTAGTAGATCTTCCTGGCCAGAGCGCCAGCGTCCTGCGGGGTGTCGGTGTGGGTGACGCCGACGAGCACCAGCAGGCCGGGGGCGGCCAGCTGGCCGACCGTCTCCCCGGCTACCGTTACCGAAGCCGTACTCGCACGCTGAATGACAGCTCGCACGAGAAAGCATTCTCCTGGTCATGACCGATAGCAGCGCCGCCGCCCCCGGCCCGAGCGCCGGGCCGCCCGCGGCAGCGACCCTCATTACCGTGGCGCCGACGGGCGCGGAGTCCGAGAAGTCGGCGGTACCTGCCCTGCCGGTCACCCTGGATGAGGTGGTCACCACCGCCAAGGAGTGCCGCGCCGCCGGCGCGGCCGTCATTCACGTCCACATCAGGGACGACGATGCCCGCCCGACCCTGGATGTCGGCAGGCTGACCGAGACGGTGCACGCGCTGCGCGAGGCGACGGACCTGATCGTCCAGCTGTCGACCGGCGGCGCGGTGACGGACAGCTTCGAGCGGCGGCTGGCCGTGCTGGACGCGGCACCCGGCGCTTGCTCGCTGACCTGCGGGACCGTGAACTTCGGCGACGAGGTGTTCTCGAATCCGTGGCCATTCATCCGCGAGCTGTACGCGCGGACGCAGGAGCGGGGGGTCGTCCCGGAATTCGAGCTGTTCGATCTCGGGCACGTGGCCACCTTGCACCGGCTGCTCGACGACCTCGGCGCTCCGCACGGCGGCCACGTCCACTGCGATCTGGTCATGGGCGTGCCAGGCGGGATGCCGGGCAGCCCGGCCACCCTGACCGCGGCCGTTGCCGCCCTGCCGGCCGGAGCGACCTGGTCGGCGACAGGCGTCGGACGGACCTCGCTGCCGGTGATGTTCGCCGCCCTCGCGGCCGGCGGCCACCTGCGCGTCGGCATGGAGGACACGGTCTCGTTTGCCCGCGGCCGGGCGGTCACCGGCAATGCCGAGCTGGTAGAGCGCGCGGCGATGCTGGCCGGGCTGGCCCAGCGGCCCGCCATGACCCCGGACCAGGCCCGCGCGATGCTGGGCGTGCGCGATCAGCACTGACATCGCAGGCACCAGCGCAGCGGGCAACGGCACTGCAGGTGCTGGCCGCCAGGCGGCTGCCAACCCGGTTCTCGCGACGGTGATCAGGTCCGGTTTCCTCGAGTCCCGCCATCGCGGCGCCCTCGTCGCGCTGGACGCCGGCGGCGGCGTGCTGCTGTCCGCCGGGACCGCTGATGAGCCGATGTTCCCGCGCTCGTCGAACAAGCCGCTGCAGGCCGCGGCGATGCTCGGCTGCGGCCTGGACCTGGAGGGCAAGCTGCTCGCGCTCGCCGCGGCCAGCCATTCAGGCGAGGATTTCCACGTCGCGGGGGTGCGCGAGATCCTGGCCAGGGCCGGCCTGGACGAGCAGTCCCTGCAGTGCCCGCCGGACCTGCCCATCGACGAGGAAGCGCAGCGGGCCCTGCTGCGCGCCGGCGGCGGCCGCGACCGGGTCCACATGAACTGCTCGGGCAAGCACGCGGCCATGCTGGCCACGTGCGTCGTGGCCGGGTGGCCCACCAGCAGCTACCGCGACCCCGGCCATCCGCTGCAGCAGGAGATCAGGCGCACCGTCGCCGCGCTGGCCGGCGAGCCGGTCACCGCGGTAGGCGTGGACGGCTGCGGGGCGCCGCTGATGGCACTGTCGGTGACCGGCGTGGCGCGGGCGTTCCGCGCGATCGTCCTCGCGGCGGCGGGCAGCGGCGAGCGCCGGACCGCTGATGCGATGCGGGCGCATCCGGACTGGACCTCGGGCACCAGGCGGCCCGAGCGGGCTCTGATGGAAGCCGTGCCCGGCCTGCTGCTGAAGTCAGGAGCCGAAGGCGTCGAGGCATTCGCGCTGGCGGACGGCCGGACAGGTGCGTTCAAGATCGACGACGGCGGCCAGCGGGCCCGGCCGGCGATCACCGTGGCGCTGCTGCGCGCCATGGGCGTCGATGATGTGCCGGGGGTCGACAGCGCGGCGCTGGATGCGCTGGCCGTCGCGTCCGTCCTCGGCGGCGGCCAGGTGGTAGGCGAGGTCCGCGCCACGCTGCCGTGGTAGCCCTGCGGGTTTTCCGGTCGCGTGACATCGGTGCTTGCAAGCTGATTTGCTATTGCAAGCACGCGGGGGGAAACTAGGAGCATGAGTCCCGTTAATGTCTCCACCATCGGCGCCTACATCCGTGACCAGCGTGAGCAGGCCAAGATCTCGCTCCGGCAGCTCGCCCAGGCCGCCGGCGTGTCCAACCCTTACCTCAGCCAGATCGAGCGCGGGCTGCGCAGGCCCAGCGCGGACATCCTCCAGCAGATCGCCAAGGGGCTGAGGATCTCCGCCGAGGCCCTCTACGTTGAGGCCGGATTCCTCGAGGACAGGCCCGCGGGACCGGCCGTACTGGAGGCGGTGCGCACCGACCCCGAGCTGACCGAGCGGCAGAAGCAGATGCTGATCGAGATCTACGAGTCGTTCCGCAAGGAAGCGGCGATGGCAGCAGCGGAGGCCGCGGCTGCCGAAGCTGACGACGAGAGCGGCCTGCTGGTCGACGAGGCGGCGGTGTCGTGGCCTGAGGATCTGGAGCCTGAGCCGCCGGCCGGCTCCGCAGCGGGCCCGCATAGCCCCGAAACCGCCGTCGGCGAGTCGCTCGCGGCAGCTGCGGCGGCGGATGCGGCCGCGCAGGATCCCTGGGCCGCCGCGGCCGAGCCGGCCGAGGACAGCGCCGCGGCCTGGAGCGAGGCGCTGGCCGACGCCGGGACCGTTTCTGCTCCCCCGGCCGAGACCGATGCCGCGTCGCCGGCCGCACCCGGCGCTTTCGCCCCGCCCGAGACCGACGCGCCTGCCGCGTCCGAGCCGGGCGGGCAGGACGAAGCTGATCACCCGTTCCCAACCTTCCCTGATGCCCGGTAGCGTGGCACCGTGACCGCTCTGAACTACGGTGCCTATTCGGTGCTGAACTGGTTTTTCCTGGCGCTGCTGATCGCGGCGTTCGTGGTGGAGGCCTGGGCCTTCATCGACGCGGTCCGGCGCCCTGCTCCCGCCTTCGTGGCGGCCAGCAAGCAGACCAAGCCGCTGTGGCTGGTCATCCTCGGCGTGGCCCTGGTGATCGGCATCGGTGGGGCGACCGGCTACCTCGGCATCTTCAGCATCCTGCCGATCATCGCGTTCGTCGCCGCGGCGATCTACCTCACCGATGTCCGGCCGAAGGTCAGGGAATTCAAGGGCGGGTCGACCCAGGGTCCTTACGGGCCCTGGTAAGCCACGGCCCCCTGGGAAGGCCACGGCCCCCTGGGACGGCCCGGGGCAGACGCGGGCGGGGCAGCGCCCTGGCGAGACCGCCTAGCCGGAGATCCTGATCCGCAGGCGGCGGAAGCCCTTGCCCTTGTTCTCGACCTTGACGACCTCGAGCCGGCCTACCTGAGCGGTCGTGGCCACGTGCGTGCCGCCGTCAGCCTGCTGGTCGAGCCCGACGATGTCGATAATCCGCACGTCCTTGACGTCCGCCGGGACCAGGTTGGTGGCCGTGCGGATGATGTCGGGCAGGGCGAACGCCTCGTCGCGGGGCAGTACCCGCACGTCGATGCGCCGGCCGGCGGCCACCTCGGCATTGCAGGCGGCCTCGACGGCGTCCCGGAAGCCCTCGGGCACCTCAGGCAGGTTGAAATCCATCCGTGCGGACAGCGGCTCCATGTTGCCGCCTGTGACCAGGGCCCCGAAGTCGCGGAACACGACGCCGCACAGGACATGCAGGCCGGAGTGGGTGCGCATCAGCGCCGTCCGGCGCTCGTCCTCGATCGCGCCGCGGACGGCGGTGCCGGCCGGCGGCAGCGGGCTGCCCTCGGCCGGGATGAGATACAGGTCGTAACCTTTGCGCGCGCCGACGATCGGGGTCTGGACGCCGCCCCAGAGCAGGACGCCGTGGTCGGGCGGCTGGCCGCCGCCGCCCGGGTAGAACGCGGAGGCATCCAGGACAATCCCGTCTGGCCCGCTGTCCAGTACCCGAGCGTCCCACTCGCGGAGCGTCTGGTCCGCCAGCTCCAGCCGGTGCGTCCGCCATTGCGTCTCGTTGCCGTGTGTCTCGCTCACGGCCGCAGCCTAATCCGACTGGGCGCTCTGGCGCTTGCCGGGCGAGGCGTCGATGGTCAGCGGAGCCGCCGGCATGCGGGCCGCCCGCCGGTGAGCTCAGCAGGTGAGCTCAGCAGGTGAGCTCCGCGGGTGACCGGGCCCGCGGGCCGCCGTGCGGCGGGCAGACCCGTTCAGAAAGGAATGGCCAGCACGGCGGCGGGGAGGATCACGGCCAGAGCGGCGGCGGCGCAGACGAGCGCAAGGCCCGCGGCCGGCAGGCCTGGCGCGGGCCGCAGCAGCCGGGTCACCCGGGCGGCCACATCGCAGTCGACGCCTTCGCCGCGCGCCGCCAGCGCCCCGGCCGGAGCCCGGCTGCCGCCGGCGGCGCCGACCCGCAGCAGCGCGGTGGCGAGCTCGCGGGCGGGCCGGTGGCGCAGCGCGCGATCGTCGGCGTGCATCTCCACCAGCAGGGCCACCGCCCGGTGCGCCTCCCGTACGACATCCGACCAGGCGAAGGCGCTCAGCAATGCGGTGAACGGCAGCAGGACCAGGTCATGACGCTCTCTGAGGTGCGCCCGCTCATGGGCCAGCACCGCGGCCAGCTCCGCCTGGTCGAGCAGCTCCAGCGCGCCCGAGCTGATCACGATGGCCGACCGCAGGCCCGGCAGGCAGTAAGCGGCGGCGACCGGATGATCGACCACCAGGGCGCCGGGTACCTTCGGGTCACCGCGGGCCAGCAGGCTGAGCAGCGCCCGCTGCCGCTGCCGTCCGCGCAGCACGCGGGCTGATGCCGAGACCAGCGCCCAGCACAGCAGCAGCAGCAGGAAGATGCCCGCGGTCAGGGCCGCCAGCCGGATGACGGCCAGCACCCCGGCCGCCCCGGCCGCTAGCGCGCGGACGAGGCTGGAGGCCTGAGTCACGGCTCCGGCGGCGACACCGAGCCGCTGGTCGACCGCGCCGAACGCGATGAGCGCGCCGACGGCCGCGAGGCTCCAGCCGAGGCCCAGTGCCTGCCAGAGCAAGATGGCCGCCGCCGGCGACCGGCGCGGCCACCGGGCCCGCTCCAGCGCGCGCGCTGCCGCCACGCAGCAGGCGGCGAGCACGGCGAGGACGACGATGGCGGGCACCGGCGGTCAGCTCCCGGTACCCTCGCCGAGAGCCTCCAGGGCGCGGCGCAGCATGCGTGCCTCGGCGCCCGTCACGCTGCGCGCAAAGCGCGTGAGCGCAGCCTGGCGGTCGCCGGTCTGGTCCAGGGCGTTGAGCATCAGCTCGGTCACATAAGCCTCGCGGCTCTCGGCCGCGCAGTAGCGCCAGGCCCGGCCGTCCCGCTCCCGCCGGGCGAAGCCCTTCTTGGCCAGCCGGTCGAGGACGGTCATGACCGTCGTATGGGCCAGGCCGCGTTCGCTCAGCTGCTCGCTGACCTCACGCACCGTGCGCGGGTCGGATGATTCCCACAGCACATCCATGATCGCGCGCTCAAGCTCGCCGAGTCGGTTCACCAGCCAATTCTACCGTCGGTGCTTTCCTGCCGTAAGACTGGCGCCCCCCGCCCCGCCGCGGGGGGCCGCAGCGCGGCTGCGCTGAAATTCGCAGGTGATCGCCGGGCGCCCCTGCCGGCGCGGGCGCGCTAGCGTGCCAGGCATGACGGTTGTTCCCCGGATCCGGGTCAGCGTCGACCTGATGATTCTCACTGTGCGGACGGGGCAGCTGGCTGCGCTGGTCTGGTGTCGTGATGCCCAGCCCTACCGGGGCCGGTGGGCGCTGGCAGGCGGGTTCATCCGGCTGGACGAGGACCTGCCCGCCGCGGCGGCGCGCGTCCTGGCCGAGCGGGCCGGCCTGCCCGGCGCTCTGGTGCATCTCGAGCAGCTGCAGACCTACGGGTATCCCGACCGCGACCCGCGCCAGCGGGCCGTCTCGGTCGCCTACCTGGGCCTGGCCCCGGACCTGCCGGCGCCCGCCCGGCCGCTGATGAGCTGGCAGCCGGTGGCGCTGCTCACCGAGATGGCTTTCGACCATGCCCACATCCTGCAGGACGGGGTCGAGCGGGCCCGGGCCAAGCTGGAGTACACGCCGCTGGCGGCGGCGTTCTGCCGCGACGAGTTCACGGTCGGGGAACTGCGGCGGGTATACGAGATCGTCTGGGGGACGCCGCTGGACCCCCGCAATTTCCATCGCAAGGTCACCGGCGCGGAGGGCTTCCTGGAGGAGACCGGGGAAGTGACGTCCTCGGGCGGCGGCCGGCCGGCCCAGCTGTACCGGCGGGGGGACGCCGAGTTACTGCACCCGCCGATGCTCCGACCCAGGTAGCCGGTGCTCGGCCCCGGTGACCGGCCCGGCGCCCCCCCGGCCGGGGCCGCGCGGCCGGGCCGCCCCCGTCACCCGGCACGGCGGCCGCCGCGGGCCCCGGTTTCCGGCTCGCGGGCGGATCTGCCTGGCCGCCGGGAGGTGTGAGACTGTGCTGATAGGAGACAGGGCGGATAGCAGCCGAAAAGGTCAGGAGGACAAGGGTGTCTTCGCAATCACCGGCGCCGCGCTTCCGGGCGGTCCTGGACGACTTCGCGCCCTACAAGCCGGGCCGGGCCCCGCAAGGGCCGGACGGGCGGTCGGTCAAGCTGTCGTCCAACGAGTCACCGTTCGGCCCGCTGCCGTCGGTGCTGAAACTGATCGCCGAGTCAGCGGCACAGGTGCATCGCTACCCCGACAACGGCGCCGCGGAGCTGACCGAGGCCATCGCCGCCCGTTACGGCGTCCCGGCCGGGCACATCGCGATCGGCTGCGGCTCGGTGGGGGTGTGCCAGCAGCTGCTGGAAGCCGTCGGCGAGCCTGGCGCTCAGGTGATCTACGCCTGGCGGTCCTTCGAGGCCTACCCGCTGCTGGCCGATCTGGCGGGCGCGCAGTCTGTCCGGGTGCCGCTGCGCGGCGAGGCGCACGACCTGGCGGCGATGGCGGGCGCGATCACCCGCCATACCCGGCTCATTTTCGTCTGCAATCCCAATAACCCGACGGGCACTGTGGTGCGCCGCGCCGAGCTGGCCGGGTTCCTGGACCGGGTCCCGGCAGACTGCCTGGTCGTCCTGGACGAGGCGTACACCGAGTACGTGCGCGATCCGGACGTGCCGGACGGGCTGGCGCTCTACCGCGACCGGCCGAACGTCGCGGTGCTGCGCACGTTCTCCAAGGCATACGGCCTTGCGGGCCTGCGGGTCGGCTTCTTGGTCGGGCACCCGCCGGTCGCCGCGGCGGCGCGCAAGACCATGCTGCCGTTCGCGGTGAACTCGCTGGCCCAGGTGGCCGCGGTCGCATCCCTCGCCGCCGAGGCCGAGCTGCTGGAACGGGTCGATATCGTGGTCAGGGAACGAGACCGGGTCCGCGGCGCGCTGCTGGAACAGGGCTGGACGGTGCCGCCGACGGAGGCGAACTTCGTCTGGCTGGGCCTCGGTTCCGACACCGCCGATTTCGCCGCGGCCTGCGAGCGCAGCGGGATCAGCGTCCGCCCGTTCGGCGCGGAGGGCGCCAGGGTGACGATCGGCGACCGCGAGGCGAACGACGCCTTGCTTGAGGTCGCCCGGAACTACCCGCGCCGCCACTGATCGCGGCGTTTGGTTCCCGGCCGGGGCTGATCCCGGGCCGGGCGAGCGGTAGCCGCTGGCCCTCATGGCCGGCGCAATGCGATGCGGAGGCCAGGCAGCGTGCAGGTGCATGTCATCCACGAGAATCCGGAGTGGTTCGCGCCGGTCGGGGCGGCCCTGGCGGCGGCGGGCGTGCCCTGCCGGCAGTGGCTGCTCGGTGACGGGCTGGCCGGCGACGGGATGCTCGACCTCGACGCGCCACCGGCCGCCGGGATCTTCTGGTCGCGGATGAGCGCCTCGTCGCACACCAGGGGACACATGCTCGCCAAGGACCAGGCGCGCAGCGTGCTCAGCTGGCTGGAGGCCAGCGGCCGCCGGGTCGTCAACGGGCGCCGGGTGCTGGAGCTGGAGATAAGCAAGGTCGACCAGCTGACCGCGCTGCGCGCGGCGGGCTTCGATGTACCGCGGACGATTGCCGTGACCGGCACCGCCGAGCTGAGCGCCGCGGCGGCCCGGCTGCCGGCCCCGTTCATCAGCAAGCACAACCAGGGCGGCAAGGGGCTCGGCGTGCGGCTGTTCGACAGCCATGCCGACTTCGACGCCTACGTGCGTTCTGCCTCGTTCGAGGCGTCGGCCGACGGGATCACCCTGCTCCAGGAGTACCTGCGCGCCGCGCAGCCTCGCATTACCAGGGCAGAACTGGTCGGCGGGGAGTTCATCTACGCCATTACCGCCGACACCGCCAGGGGCGGCTTCCAGCTGTGCCCGGCTGAGGCCTGCGCCGTGGAGCCGGGGACGCCGCCGGGGCTGTTCGCGCTGCGAGAGGGGTTTGATCATCCGGTCATCGGCCGCTACCTGGACTTCGCCCGGCAGCAGGGGATCGAGATCGCGGGCCTGGAGTTCATCGAGACGGCCGACGGCAGGCTCGTCACCTACGACATCAACACCACGACCAACTACAACGCCGACATCGAGGCGACCGCGCCGCGCCCGGCGCTGCCGGCCGTCGCGGCGTTCCTCGGGCGGCTGCTCGAGCACGAAGCCCGGCGCGGGCCGCGCCCGCCCGGCCAGGCGCACGGGGCGGCCGCCCCGGCGGGGAAAGGAGCGCGCTGATGCGGTTCGGGTACTGGATGCCGATCTTCGGCGGCTGGCTGCGCAACGTGCGCGACGAGGGCATGCCGGTCTCCTGGCCCTACATCCGGGATCTGGCGGCCGAAAGCGAGCAGCACGGCTTCGACCTCAGCCTGATCGCCGAGCTGAACCTCAATGACATCAAGGGGCACCGGGCGCCCTCGCTGGACTGCTGGACGCTGGCGCCGGCCGTTGCCGCGGCGACCAGCACGCTGGAGCTGATGCTGGCCGTGCGGCCCAGCTATCACTCCCCGGCCCTGACGGCCAAGGCGCTGTCCACCCTCGCGGTGATCGCGCCCGGCCGGATCTCGCTCAACGTGGTCTCGTCCTGGTGGAAAGACGAGGCGGCGCAGTACGGCGCTCCCTTCGACGTCCACGACGCCCGGTATGCCAGGACGCAGGAGTGGCTGGATGTCGTCTCCCGGCTGCTGCACGAGGACACCGTGACCCATCACGGGGCGCTGTATCAGCTGGAGGGCACGGTTCTGGAGCCCAAGCCCGCCGCGCCGCCCCCCGTCTACATGGGCGGTGAGTCGCCGAAGGCGAAGGAGATCATCACGGCGATGGCCGATGCGTACGTGATGCACGGTGACGCGCCCGAAGTCATCGCGGCCAAGGTCGCCGACCTAGCCGCCCGCCGCGCGCAGGCGGGCCGGCCGCCGCTGCAGTTCGGCGTGTCCGGTTACGTGATCTGCCGGGATACCCGCGCGCAGGCGCTGGCCGAGCGCGACCGCATCCTCAACGTCCGGGCCTCACCCGAGGCGTACGCCTCCTACCAGGACTTCATCGCAGGCTCCCAGCTGGAGTCGCAGGTCTCGGTCGAGGAATACAGCGTGTCCAACCGCGGGCTGCGCAGCGGCCTGATCGGAACGCCAGACCAGATCATCGAGACGCTGCGGGCGTACGAGCGCGCGGGCGTCGGCCTGATGCTGCTGCAGTTCTCCCCGCAGCGTGAGGAGATGGCCCGGTTCGGCGCCGAGGTCATCAGCCGGATGCGGGCCTAGCACGCCGCCGCCCGGCGCCGCCGTCAGCGGCCGGTCGGATGCGGCAGTTTCTCCACCAGCAGCCGGTACGCCTGCCGGGGCCTGCCGGGCTGTGGTGTCCGGCTGGTGGGCAGCGGCCACGCCAGGCCGTCTTCGGCCAGCGCATGCAGCAGCCGCCGCGCGGTCCGCGGCGTGACGCCGAGCAGGCGTCCCGCGGTTTCCGCGTCCACGACCAGGGAGGCACCCGCCGCGGGCAGCTGGGCGGCGAGCCGCCCGAGGGTCTCCAGGCTGCGTATGCGGCCCGCAGGCCGGGGGACGGGCACGAGCCCCGGGTCATCCTCCGCCGGGCCGGCATCCTGCGGGGACTGCGGCGGCGGGAGGCCGCTGGCCTCGCCGGAGCCTGCGGCGTCCGGCGCGGCGCCGGCGGCCAGGGCGCCCGCGGCGGCCGGCCCGCGGTCCAGAGCAGCCCGGGCCCTGGCCTCTGCCCCGACCGCGTCACGGCCGGTGCCAATGCCCGCCTGAATGCTGATGCCAAGCTCGGCCAGCGCCCTGGCCGCGAACCGCGCCGCCCGGAACTCGCCGGCCGCGGCTAGCGAGCCGCTGGTGGCGATCAGCAGAAACCCCTGGTCGCCCAGCGGGACGACCGTCGCGCGGATCTGCTGTGCTTCCTGCACCAGGAACCGGTGCACCGTCAGCCGCAGCTCCTCACGGGCGGGCCGCGGCAGTCTGCGCCGGGCCGAGTCCCGCAGGGCAGGCACCTCGACGGCGACGATCGCGAGCTGCGCCTCCTCCAGCCGCCGGTTGCTGGCCAGCAGCGCGGCGGTGCGCAGCGCCGCGCGGATGCCGGCGCCTGTCGGCCGCAGGACGAACACCGGGATCGCCGCGGCTGCCAGCCGCCGGGCCACGGACGGCAGGCCGGTGAAGGCGACGCTGCTGCGGCCGTCGCGCCAGAGCCGCTCGTGGAAGGACGTGAGATCGGGGGCGCTGACCGTGCCGGGACGGACGTGCATGTCCGCCGGCGACAGGCCCAGCTCGGCGTACGCTTCCTCGGCTTCGGCCCGGCTGAGCACGTCAATGCTGGCCCGGGTCAGATCCAGGCTGCCCTGCCTGCTGGCCAGCAGCAGCGCGGCGTACAGGGCGCTGCCGCCGAGCGGGACGCAGGTGGCGGGTGCCTGCAGGACCCCGGCCTTGCGGGCATATTCCAGCGGCACCGGGCTGGCGAAAAGCCAGGAGTCGATGACCGGGCCCAGCCGGGCGACCTTGTCGGCGGCCTCGCGCTCGTCCCGGTAGGCGGCGGCGACCATCCGCCGGGGAGGGACCGGGTCGGGACCGGGCCAGCTGCTCGCGCCGAGGCTGGAGAGCATGATCCGCTCCACCAGATCGTGCGGCCCGACGATGCCGACGGTAAGCTCGGCGCGCGCTTCTCCCGATCCGGTCATGAGGCCGCGCGCTCCGGGAGGGGCATCGCTAACCCCGCTAGCGCCGTCGCCTGGCTGTCCGCAATCTGCGCCATTGACCGTCCAATCCCGTGCCTGCCCGCCGGGGCCCGGCTGCCGGGCGGCCGCCGCGAAAGCGAAATCTAGCCGTCCCGCTTCCCGTCGCTCACGATGAAGTCACCAGAAAAGGCAATTATCCGCGCAACGCCGCGTGCGGCGCGGCCGGCATGAGGGAATGGCCGCAAAGATCAGGGCGGAAGGCCGTCGGCTCATCCGGCAGAAGCCGGATGAGCCCCCGGATAACCCTTAGTCCACCGTCTCTTCGGTGATGTCCGCGCCGAGGGTGGTCAGCCGGGCCGCCACGGACACGTGACCGCGGTCGATCGGGTAACCGGGCGCGACGATCGTCTCGCCCTCGGCCGCCAGGCCCGCCAGCACGAGCGCGATTCCGGTCCGCAGGTCGTGCGCGATCACCTCGGTGCCCTTGAGCGTGGTCGGCCCGTGCACGAGCACGGCGTTGCCGGCCACCTCCACCTTGGCGCCCAGCTTAGTGAGCTCGCCCACCAGGTTGTAGCGGCCGTCGAAGATGGTCTCGCGGATGTAGCTGGTGCCGTCGGCCAGGCAGCTGACGGCCATGATCGGGGACTGCAGGTCGGTCGCGAAGCCCGGGTACGGACAGGTAATGACGTTGATCGGGCGCAGCTGCCGTTCCCGGCGGACCTGCAGAATGGCGCCCTGGCTGGCGAACTCGACGCCCATCTGCTCGAGCTTCCAGCGCACGACGCCGAAATGATCCAGCGAGGCACCCACCAGGCTGAGCTCGCCGCCGGTAATGGCCGCGGCCATGGCAAACACTGCCGCGTCGATCCGGTCCGCCATGACCGTGTGCTCGACGGCCGCCAGCTCGCTGACGCCCTGGACCGTCACGAAGCCGGTACCGCCGCCGGTGATCCGGGCGCCCATCTTGGTCAGGAACGCGATAACGTCCAGGACCTCCGGCTCCAGCGCCGTGTTGTCGATCACGGTCGTGCCGGGGGCGAGCGAGGCCGCCATGATGAGGTTCTCGGTCCCGGTGTGCGACGGGGTGTCGAGGTAGAGATGGGCGCCGCGCAGGCCGTTGGCCTTGAGGTGGATCTGATTCTCGCCCTCGTCGACGGTGGCCCCGAGGCGGGCGAAGCCGCGGTAGTGGAAGTCCAGGTTGCGGCTGCCGAGGTTGCAGCCGCCGATGCCCTCGATCGTCGCTTCGCCCAAACGATGCAGCAGCGCGGGCACGAACAGCACGGAGGCCCGGAACCGGCGGGTGATCTCGGCCGGCAGCACCGAGCTGGTCAGCTGCGAGGCGTCGACCACTAGGGTCCGCTCGGCCTCGTGGAACTTGACCACGGCACCGACGGCCTGGGCCAGCTCCACGGCCCGGCGGACATCCTCGATTACCGGCACGTTGCGCAGGACCGTGCGGCCCTTCTCGGCCAGCAGCGAGGCGGCGATCATCTTGAGCGCCGCGTTCTTGGCGCCCTGCACGAACACCGTCCCCTGCAGAGGGTTGCCTCCACGGACGCGGTAGCGGGTCTCGGGACCGCTGCTCATGTGGCTGGAACTCCTGTCCCTCGGATGCGGAGCATCGCTGCCCGGGCTCAGCGCCGGGACGATGGGGGCGGCCGACGGCCGCCCGGCGGGCAGGACGACCGAGGGCCGGCCTGCTTCATGCGACGTCCAGTATTCCACCGTTCCCGTCTCCCCCAGACCATGACAACAGTGTTACGTAAAGTACCCTCTCAGCTTCGCTGAGTAATCACAGGCCTTCTTCTGGCTTCTTCTCCCACGTCAGGCCGGTAATGCGCTGGTACGCCTCTTTGTATTTCTCCCGCGTGCGGGCCACCACCTCCGCGGGCAGTACCGGCGGCGGCTCCGCGCCCCGGGGGTCCCAGCCTGCCTGCGGCGATGTCAGCCAGTCCCGGACGTACTGCTTGTCAAAGGACGGCTGCGGGCGGCCCGGCTGCCACTCATCGGCCGGCCAGAATCTCGACGAATCCGGGGTCAGCACCTCGTCCGCCAGGCGCAGCTCGCCGGCCTGATCGAAGCCAAGCTCGATTTTCGTGTCGGCCACGATAATGCCGCGCGCGGCGGCCAGCTCAGCGCCGCGCCGGTACACCGCCAGGGTGATCCGCTGCAGCTCGGCAGCGGTCTGCTCGCCTGCCAGCGCAGCGACGGCCGACATCGGGATGTTCTCGTCGTGGCTGCCCAGGGGCGCCTTGGTGGCGGGCGTGAAAATCGGCTCCGGCAGCTGCGACCCCTCCGTGAGCCCGGCCGGGAGGGGGATGCCGCAGACCGTGCCGCTGGCCCGGTATTCGGTGAGCCCCGAGCCGGCCAGGTAGCCGCGGGCGACGCATTCCACCTCGACCATGGACAGCCGGCGGCACGTCATGGCGCGTCCGGCGAACTGAGCCGGGACCGGGGCGTCGATCAGGTGGTTGGGCACGACGTCAGCGAGCTGATCACACCACCACAGCGAGAGCTGCGTGAGGATCGCGCCCTTGTCCGGGATGGGCGGCTCGAGGACGTGGTCGAAGGCCGAGATCCGGTCGGAGGCCACGATGAGCAAGGTGCCGTCGCCGGTCTCGTACAGATCCCTGACCTTGCCGGAGTAGAGGTGCTTCACTCGGCGTCCTCCAGGCCGTCCAGCTTCTCCAGCCGGTCGAAGACGGCGCCGAGCCGGGCCACGTAGCGCTCCGGGCGGCACGCCTCATCCAGCCGCGCCTCGTCGAGCGCCTGGCCCCGCTGCGCCGCGTGCTTGCGCAGCGTCTGCCGGAAGTCGGCGCCGGTTTCCCAGGTCTCCATCGCGGCGGCCTGGACGAGCGCGTAGCTGTCCTCGCGGGACAGGCCGGCCGCGACCAGTTCCAGCAGCACCGCGGAGGTGTAGATGAGGCCATGCGTGGCGTCCAGGTTCGCGCCCATCCTGGCGGCGTCGACGACCAGGCCCTCGATCAGCCCCGTGGTCTGGTCCAGCAGGAAATCGGTGAGGATGGCAGCATCCGGCAGCGCGATCCGCTCGGTGCTGGAGTGGGAAATATCACGCTCATGCCACAGCGGTATGCCCTCCATGACCGGCACGACCTGAGCGCGCACGACCCGGGCGAGGCCGCAGATCCGCTCGGAGCGGACCGGGTTCTTCTTGTGCGGCATCGCCGACGACCCTTTCTGGCCCGCGCCGAAGGGCTCGGCGAGCTCAGCGACCTCGGTGCGCTGGCCGTGCCGGATCTCCAGCGCGATCGCCTCGCACACGGTGGCGATCAGGGCGAGCACGCTGACCCACTCGCTGATCCCGTCCCGCAGTACCACCTGCGTGGCCACGTCGGCGGGCCGCAGCCCCAGCTCCGCCATGACCTGCGATTCGATGGCCGGATCGATGTTGGAGTAGGTTCCGACCGGCCCGGACAGCTTGCCCACCGCGACAGCCGTCCTGGCCTGCCGCAGCCGGGCGCTGCAGCGCGCGATGCCGAACGCGAAGTCGGCCACCCGGTGCCCCCAGACGTCGGGCTCCGCATGGATGCCGTGCGTCCGCCCTACGCGCAGCGTCGCCCGGTGCGCGAGCGCGTGCCGGCGCAGCGCCTCCTGCAGCCCCGCCAGCGCGGTAGCCAGCAGGTCGGTGGACTCGGTGAGCTGCAGGGCCAGGGCGGTGTCCAGCAGGTCGGAGGAGGTCATGCCGAAGTGCACGTACGCGGCGGCCGCCCTGGGCGTGGTGTTATCCGCCCAGGCGGACAGGAAGGCGATGACGTCGTGCCCGGTCACCGCCTCCAGCGCGGCGACCGCCTCGGGTGTCGGCGGCGGGGCCGACGCCACCGGCCCGACGCTGTCGGCGGGCACCGTGCCGGCCCGCGCATGCGCCGCCAGCACCAGCCGCTCGACGGTGCACCACAGTTCGTATTTATGCGCGTCGCTCCAGACGCTGCCCATCGCGGGGCGGGTATAGCGCTCGATCACGCCCCTATCCTGCCGCAACGCTGCCGGGCGCTGCGCCCGCGGCAGCACGCGCCTCTAGCACGAGGACGACCGCCAGGCCCGCGGTCGCCGCTGCCAGCTGCGCCTCGATGGCCACGGTCGCCCCGATGACGGACGTGGCCAGCGCGAAAACTGCCCCGACCGCGCGCAGCCCGGCCGGCCCGGGTGCTCCGGGCGAGTCAGGTGCGCCGGCCGGCACAGGACCGGCCGGCGGCCGTGCAGCACCGGACGGCCCGTGCGCGGTCACAGCCCCGCGTGAGTGCGTGGCACCGGCGGCGCGGCGATGTCGCGCCGGTACCAGCCGCCGCGCATCCTGATCTTCGCCGCCGCCCGGTAGGCCGCCGCCCGGGCCGACGCCAGATCCGCACCGGTGCCCACCACGTTGAGGACCCGGCCGCCGCTGGAGACCAGGCTGCCTTGCCGCTCAGCGGCGGTACCGGCCTGCAGCACGTAGGCGCCCGGCTCGGACTGCGCTTCCCGCAGGCCGTCGATGACGTCGCCGGCTACAGGCGAGGCCGGATAGTCCTGAGCGGCGATGACCACGGTCACCGCGGCCCCTGGCCTCCAGTCCAGCGGGCCGCACCCCGCCAGGCCCCCGCCCGCGGCGGCCTGGAGCAGGCCGCCGAGCGGCGTCGCGAGCCGGTCGAGCACCACCTGCGTCTCCGGATCACCGAACCGGGCATTGAACTCCACCACCCGGATCCCGCTCGCCGTCAGGCTCAGCCCTGCGTAAAGGAGGCCCCGGTACGGGGCACCGCGGCGATTCAGTTCGGCCAGCGCGGGCTCGACGACCCGCTCCAGCGTCTGCGCAGCCAGATCAGGCGGTGCCCAGGAGAGCGGGGCGTACGCGCCCATGCCGCCGGTGTTGGGCCCGGCATCCCCGTCGTGCGCGCGCTTGTAATCCTGGGCGGGCAGCAGCGGCACCGCGGCGGTCCCGTCCGCCAGCGCGAAGACCGACACCTCAGGTCCGTCCAGGTACTCCTCGATTACCACCCGGCCGCAGCTGCGGGCATGCGCGAGGGCCTCGCGGCGGTCGCCGGTCACCACGACGCCCTTGCCCGCCGCCAGCCCGTCCGCCTTCACCACGTAGGGCGGCCCGAACTCATCGAGCGCCGCCGCTGCGGCCGCCTCGGTCGAGCAGGTCCTGGCCGCAGCGGTCGGGATGCCCGCCGCGAGCATGATCTCCTTGGCGAACGATTTCGAGCCCTCAATCATCGCTGCCGCCCGGCCGGGGCCGAAGCAGGCGACTCCTGCCTCGCGCATGGCGTCGGCGACGCCGGCTACCAGCGGCGCCTCAGGGCCGATGACCACTAGGTCGGCGCCGGTCCTCGCGGCGAGGCCGGTGACGCTGCGCGGATCCGCGACGGCCACGGCGGAGGTCTCGGCGATCTCGGCGATGCCCGGATTGCCGGGGGCGACGTGCAGGGCAGTGACGCCGGAGTCCGCGGCCAGCGCGCGCGCCAGCGCATGCTCGCGGCCGCCGGAGCCGAGGACGAGGACTCGCACGCGGCGAGCCTACCGGCCGTGGGCCCTGCGGCGGCGCGGTGTCATAGCGGCGGCCGCAGCCGCAGCGTCTGGTCGCGGCGCGGGCCCACCCCGACGGCGCAGATATGCGCCCCGATCATGTCTTCCAGAGCCTGCAGGTAGGCGCGGGCATTGGTCGGCAGGTCCGCCAGCTCCCTGGCCGCCGTGATGTCCTCGGACCAGCCGTCCAGGTACTCATACACCGGCACCGCGTGGTGGAACTCGGTCTGCGTCATCGGGATCTCGTCGCACCGCTTCCCGTCCACGTCGTAACCGACGCAGACGGGCACCTTGCCCAGGCCGGACAGCACATCGAGCTTGGTGATGAAGTAATCGGTGATCCCGTTGACGCGGGTGGAGTAGCGGGCGATCACCGCGTCGAACCAGCCGGTGCGGCGCGGGCGCCCGGTGGTCACCCCGTACTCCCCGCCCGCCTGGCGCAGCCAGTCGCCCTGGTCGCCCGTCAGCTCGGTCGGGAACGGCCCGGCCCCGACCCGCGTGGTGTAGGCCTTGAGGATGCCGATCACCTTGGTGATCCTGGTCGGGCCTACGCCCGAGCCTGCGCAGGCGCCCCCGGCCGTCGGCGAGGACGACGTCACGAACGGGTAGGTGCCGTGATCGACATCCAGCAGCGTCGCCTGCGCGCCCTCCAGCAAGACGACCTTGCCCTCGTCCAGCGCCTGGTTGAGCACCAGGCCCGTGTCGGCGATGTAACGGCCCAGCCGCTCGCCGTAACCCAGGTACTCGGCGGCCACGGCCGCGGCGTCAATGCCGCGCCGGTTGTACACCTTCGTCAGCAGCTGGTTCTTCTCGCGCAGCGCCAGCTCAAGCTTCTTGCCGAGGATGCCGGGATCGAAGAGGTCCTGCATCCGGATGCCCACCCGGGCTGCCTTGTCGCTGTAGGTCGGCCCGATTCCCCGGCCGGTGGTCCCGATCCGCGCATTGCCCAGATGACGCTCAGAGACTTTGTCCAGCGCGATGTGGTGCGGCATGATCAGATGCGCGTTCGCAGAGATCAGCAGCCGGTCACAGGACACCCCGCGTGCCTGTAGCCCGTCGATCTCCCCGATCAGGACCGACGGGTCGATGACCACGCCGTTGCCGATGACGGGCACGGCGTGCCCGGCCAGCACCCCGGTGGGCAGCAGGTGCAGCGCGTAGCTCTCCTCGCCGATGACGACGGTGTGCCCCGCGTTGTTGCCGCCCTGGTAACGCACGACGTAGTCGACATCGTCGCCCAGCAGGTCGGTGGCCTTGCCCTTGCCCTCGTCGCCCCACTGCGCGCCCACGATCACGATGGCAGGCATTTCACCGGTCCTTCCGGTCCCAGACGAAAGCCCCTGCCCGCGTCTGTGCACATTCGCGGCAAGCGCGGCAGAGGCTCTTGCGTTCAGATGCTACCGGAAAGAGCCTCACTGAGCTGCGGCCATGCGGTCGATGGCCGCCGGGCTAGCTCGCGCCGAGCTCCGCGGCGGCGGTCGGGCTGCTGTCGAGCAGCAGCTCACGGCAGCGGTCCGCCTCCTCGCTCTCGCCGATCGCGGCCGCGGCGGCGCCGAGCAGATACACCGAGCGCAGGAAGCTGCGGTTCGGCGCGTGCTCCCACGGAACGGGCCCCTGCCCGCGCCATCCGGCCCGGCGCAGCTGGTCAAGGCTGCGGTGATAGCCCGTCCGGGCGAAGGCGTACGCGGCCACCGGGTCGCCGGCGTTCAGCGCGCGCTCGCTGAGCGCGGCCCACGCCGCGCAATAGGCGGGGAAAGCCGCCGCTACGGTGGCCGGGTCCGCCGCCGAGTTCAGCGCGGCGCTCGCCTCAGTGTTCTCGGGCAGGTACGTAGCCGGGATCCCCAGCAGATTCTCATGCCTCATGTCAGTATCTTGCCGCTCCCGGCCGGCAGCTCGTGCCGGGAGCGGCCCAAACGGCCGCCGGCCAGCCGCGCGGCACCGTGGTAATCGCGCGCCCGGCACCTTAGCTCGGGCCGCCCGGTAAATTGAGCGCATGCCAGACAATCTCCCTGCCGCGGCAAGCGGCGTCTTCGCTGTGGGCGGCAGCCTTGCGGTGACCCGGCTTGGCTTCGGCGCCATGCGCATCACGGGCCCTGGCATCTGGGGCGAGCCCAGGGACCGCGCGACAGCGGTTCAGGTGCTGCGGCGTGCCGTGGAGCTCGGCGTCGACTTCATCGACACGGCCGACTCTTACGGTCCGTTTGTCAGCGAGGAGCTCATCGCCGAGGCGCTGCACCCCTACGACGGCGTCGCGATCGCCACGAAAGGCGGCCTGCTGCGCACGGGGCCCGACCAATGGCACCCGCTCGGCCGGCCCGAGTACCTGCGGCAGTGCGTGGAGATGAGCCTGCGCCGGCTCCAGTTGGAGGCCATCGACCTTTACCAGCTGCACCGGATCGACCCGCAGGTTCCGCTCGCCGACCAGATCGGCGCGCTGGACGAGATGCGCCGGGAAGGAAAGATCGTCCGGATCGGGCTTTCCCAGGTCAGCGCGGCCGAGATTGGCGAGGCCCGGCTGACGGCCCCGATCGTCTCCGTGCAGAACCTCTACAACCTGGTGAACCGCGAGTCCGAGGACGTCCTGGACTACTGCGAGCGCGAGGGCCTGGCGTTCATTCCGTGGTTCCCGGTGGCGACCGGCCAGCTCGCCCAGTCGGACGGCCCGCTTTCCGCGATGGCCAAGCAGACCGGCCTCAGCCCGGCTCAGCTCGCGCTTGCGTGGCTGCTGCACCGCTCGCCCGTCATGCTGCCCATTCCGGGAACCGGCTCAGTCGCCCACCTGGAGGAGAACATCGCGGCCGCCGAAGTCGAGCTGACGGACGACCAGTTCGACTCGCTTTCCGCGCTGCCTGACCAGGCCGGCGGGATTGCCGGCCGCCTGGTGAGCGGCTGCGGCCGGCGAGGGTCCTGAGCCTGTCGTCCGCCAGCCCGGGCCGGCCCGGGCT
>JBKQMG010000154.1:0-7431 GCA_052146815.1 Streptosporangiaceae bacterium
AATGGCGGTACTGACCATTCTCATGACCGGCGCAGCCCGTCGCCAGGCCATTGACCCGGCACCGCCTGCCACCATGCCCAAACGCCCGTGCCGTGCCAGAATCTGCCTGCCTGCCGAGCCCGGGATCGGGTCACTCTCGGTGACCGACCCTGATCCGAGGCCGGTAAGCGCAGTGCCGCCCTTCGGTGTGGCCAGGAGGTTCATGGCCCGCCGGTTGTTGCCCACCCAGATCCGGTCGTTCTGTAGCACCATGCCGACGCCGCGTCTCTGCTTCGCCCGACTCTGCCGATGTGCGGGTGCCGATGGGTGGATCTCGATTGCGGGCGCGGGAGACCGGACTAGGTAGCCAGTTGCTCGTCGAGACGCCGCGTGATCGGCCACGCAGCGTCGGAGCTATTGGAGATCACGGTGTGAGTGATGCCCGATCTGGGGTCATGCACGGTGCGGAACGAGATGCCGGCAACCGCGCCTCGCTGGCGCTGCTCGCCGGGGGAATCCGGGCGCATGTCATCGCACCCGGATTCCCCCGGCGTCCTGGACGTGACGGTCGAACTCGCCGCGTCCCAGCGCCTCCGGGCGTGAGCGCCAGTTAGCCGGCGTACTTCACCGGCTCGCCAGGGTGCTGCGCGACCAGCATCGCCCCGCGCCCGAGGACGCGCCGGTCAGGTCACGGCGGCTGCGGGATCGTCTCCTCTCGCACGACCAGACCCAGCTACGGGGAAGGCGCCCGCTGCCTGTCGTCATTGACAGGGGTAGATCTTGCCGTCTTTTCGCACTGTTGCCCGCCATCTGCGCTTGCTCACGTCGATGAAGCCAGGGACTTATTGTTGCCGGCAGGGCGACTGTGCTCTACATCACGCGGGACGGCTCTAAGGCCAGAGCTTCCGGAGGTGTATACCTGAGGCGGCAGGAAGGGAGGTCGTGATGGCCCTTCATCCGCACAGGCCGCACAGGCCGCACGTTGTCAGCCACCTCTTGGAGCGGTGGCACCGCTGGTCGCCGTACGCATAGCCGCAGTCGCGCGAGAAGGAAGGCGAGAGCCTATGCGCCTAAAGCCCGAACATTGAAGCGCCGTAAGAGTGCCCCGGTCACCTCTCGGGCCGGGGCACTCGCATGTCCAGGGTGAGGTTCCCCTGTCCCGCTTCGGAGCGTGGTCTAGGGACGACGCACAGAACTGGAGGATCTGTGCGCGGCTGTCCGCACGAGATACGCGGCTGGCCGCCGCGCCGAGTCGGCGATCTGGCGGGGTCCTGCCCGTTATGCGGTGCGGCAGATGCGGGCGCTCGACGCCGCTGCCGCCTGGTTGCTCCACGGTGTGTTCCTGGACCAGCACCCCTCGTAGCCGCAGTCAAGCAGGGTGCGGACGAACTGGTAGGCCACATCAGGCTGGTTAGGCAGCGCCATCTCGGCCGGGGAGAATCCCCGGATCCGCCCGAGCGCCTCCAGGCCGAAGGGCCGCCAGGCGCTCCAGGCCGGGGAGGCGGCCTGAGATGGCCCCGCTTCTCCGCCGCACAGTATCGGCCGGTGCTCGGCGCAGTCCAGGTCGTTCCTCCTCGGCAGTGCCTGACGGCACTGCCCTGCGGGGGCTCCACCTGGACAGCGCCTGCGCTCCGGCGGTTACATGGCAGCTAACGAGAAGCGGGACAGTCATGATCGGCCCAATCAGAGTGTTCACGCTTTCAGGGAACCCCGGATAATCGAGCCGACCGACTTATCGCCGCCGCTGGAGGGTTGCGTGTCGTACCGGGAGAGAGTGACTTCGGCAGGGCCGAAGAAACTGCTGGCGCTGGACGGCGGGGGGATTCGCGGCGTACTCAGCCTCGAAGTCTTGGCCGCCATCGAGCAGACGCTGCGATCTGAGCTCAACGTCGGCGACACGTTCGTCCTCGCGGACTACTTCGATTATGTCGCGGGCACCAGCACGGGCGCGATCATCGCTGCGGGACTCGCCACGGGAATGAGCGTCGACGAGCTCCGCACGCTGTACGCCCAGCACGGCGTGGAGATGTTCGACCGCGCCGCCATCACTAAGCGTCTGAAGTACAGGTACGACAGCACGAGGCTTCAAGGGCTGCTGCAGCGCACCTTCGGAGCCGAGACGTCCTTCGGGGACGACCGGCTTCGATCACTGCTCATGATGGTGCTACGTAATGCGACAACGGACTCTCCCTGGCCGCTGAGCAATAACCCGGGCGCCAAGTTCAACCAGCCCGGGCTTTCCGACAATAATCTCCTGCTGCCACTGTGGCAGTTGGTGCGGGCGAGCACCGCGGCACCCACGTTCTTCCCGCCCGAGTCGGTGTCTGTTGGCTCTCGCGACTTCGTCTTTGTCGACGGCGGAATGACCATGTACAACAACCCTTCCTTCCAGCTCTTCCTGATGGCGACCCTGGACGTCTACGGATTGGGGTGGAAGGCGGACGAGCGGGAGCTACTCCTGATCTCGGTCGGGACAGGGAGCAGCCCTCAGGCAAACGCGGACCTGCAGCCGGGACACATGAACTTGCTGTTCAACGCCTCCTCCGTGCCGGGGGGGCTGATGTCTGCCGCTCTGGCCGAGCAGGACCTACTGTGTCGGGTTTTCGGCCGGTGCCGGCATGGCGCACCGATCGATCTCGAGCTCGGGGATCTGCGCTCTGGGCCCGGCATCCTCGATCGCCGCTTGTTCAGCTACGTCCGCTACGACGCGGAACTCACCCGGGAAGGGCTCGACCACCTCGGCCTCCCCGACATCCAGCCCGAGCAGGTGCAACGGCTCGACTCGGTCGCATACATCGGAGATTTGCAGCGGGTCGGGATGCGCGTTGGCCTAGAAGTTGATCCCGGTCATTTTGACGGTTTCGTCTAACCTCCGCCGCCAACGCCGAGCAACTCGTCCAGCACTGCGGCGACGGCGGCAAAATCGCCGAGCCGAGCAACCCGAGTGAGCGGAGAACCGACGATCCTGCGGGCCCTGGCGTCGTCGGCACCGCCCTCACCTGCGGCTGCGCCCGCGATAGCGTCTGCAGTGCGGCCCGACCCGGCGAGCACCAACACTGGTCGGCGGCGGGCAAGGCTATTCTCCACATCGTTATAGGTGATGCGCCCGCCGTCGATGACCAGCGTCAGCGATGGCTTGCCGTCAGCCAGCCGGGTCGCGACATCTGCCAGCCACGGCGACTCCGCCCCCCAGCTGTCGCCAGGGACCAGGACAACGCCCGTGTGGCTCTGCTCCAGCGCCGCAGTGTCAGGACCGGCCGGCCCGCCGGGCAGCGCCACGGTGCCGACCGCCGCAACCCCGATCAGGGGAAAGCGGCCTCCCGTCAAGACGCGCGCATGGCCGAACAGGCGCATCACACCGCTGTCCGTGCCGCCGTCAACCACGGCAACGCCGTGTCGTTCGACCACCGGAAGCACATGATCCCGGATCAGGTCGTCGATCAGGGCCAGGTGCTCAGGGGTCATCCCGCTGGCCCCGCCCACCGACACCAACACCGGCCGGGGGCCGCTGACCCCCAGCGCCTCGAGGGCCGTATTCAATTCACCGACCTCCGCGACGTGCACGACCTTAGGCGAGGGTGGAGACTCCGAGCCTATGCCGTCACGGGCCATCGCCGACGGCCCCCGCCTCACTGAGCAGGCCCTCGAGGGCAACCACCAGGTCACTCCTAACCGACTTGCAAAAACGATGCGCAACAGTTCGAGCTTCACAGCTGCCCGAGACATCGCCGCAGGTCCGAGGCAGAGGTGCCTCCACCGCACGGATTGAGCTCCGGCTAATCACGGGACACTAGTCGCCCTCGGTGAGTCGGCGGAAGACTTGAACCGCCAGGTGTCACCAACCGCCGCGGACGTGATGCGAAGGATGATGCGTCATACGGCCTGGTCGTCACGCACCGTGAAGTAGAGGTCAGGACCAACCCTCGGCAGGGGCGCGATATCGCGTCCGCTGCGCTCGCTCCGCCGCAGATGCTGCCGTGACGGGCAATTCCGCCCGCCTGGCGCACCTAGCCGCTGGTCCCAGCTTTGGGCGCGGTAGCGTGACCAGCGTGGAGTCGGTTACCCTGCGCGTGTTTTTGAGCCATACTTCCGAGCTGCGGCAGCATCCGCAGGATCGGTCGTTCGTGGCCGCGGCAGAGCGTGCGGTGATCCGGGCCGGAGAAACGGTCACGAACATGGCTTACTTCACCGCGCGGGAGGACCGCCCGGCGTCCTATTGCCGGCAGCAGGTACATAGCGCCAATGTTTACGTTGGCGTCATCGGGTTCCGCTACGGCTCACCCGTCAAGGACCAGCCGGAGCTGTCCTACACCGAGCTGGAGTTTGCGGCCGCCACCGAGCAGGGCCTGCCGCGGCTGGTTTTCCTGCTAGATGAGGACGCGGTCCTGCCTCTGCCAGGAAAGTACCTGTCAGACCCCCAGTACGACGAGCAGCAGCGCGGGTTCCGTGCGCGGGCCACGGACGCCGGCGTGACGGTGCGCCGTGTGGCGTCGCCAGACGAGCTGGAGCTGCTGGTTTTCCAGGCGCTAAAGGAGCTGCGGCAGCAAACGGAGCAGCGGATCGAAAGCGGCATTCAGCAGCAGCGCCAGCCCGGACAGAAACCGGCTGTTCGTCGGGCCAGGTTCGTCAATCCGCCACCGATGACCGCACCCAGCTGGTTTCAGGACCGGCACGTCGAGACAGCGCTCATCGGCGAGTTCTTGCGCGACGACGGGCTGCGGCTGCTTACCGTGGTCGGGCGTGGCGGGGTGGGCAAGACCGCCATGGTCTGTCGGCTACTCAAGGCGCTCGAATCCGCGCGGCTGCCTGACGACGGGGGCGAGTTGCCTGTCGACGCGATCGTGTACCTCAGCCCGGTCGGCGTTCATCCGGTCAGCTTCCCGAACTTGTTCGCTGACTTGACCCGGCTGCTTCCCGACGCGGCGGCCAAGCGGCTGCAGGAGCTGTACCGCGAGCCGCAGCAGCCGGGCCGGCTGATGCTCACGCTGCTGGAGGCGTTCCCGGGCGGCCGCCACGTCGTGCTGCTGGACAACCTCGAAGACGTGATCGACCCAGCCACGCTGGCGCTGAGGGACGCCGCGCTGGATGCCGCGCTGAGCCAACTGCTGGCCGCGCCTCAGCACGGCATCAAGGTCATCGTGACCACCCGCCTGGTACCCCGTGCGCTCCTGCTACGGCAGCCCGGTCGGCAGCAGCGCCTCGACCTTGACGCAGGCCTGCCGGCACCCGAGGCGATCAAGGTTCTGCACAGCATGGACCCAGCCGGCGCGCTGGGGCTCCGCGATGCACCCCCAGGTCTGCTGGCGGCCGCATGCGAGCGGACGCGGGGTTTCCCGCGGGCGCTGGAGGCGCTGGCGGCGATCTTGGCCGCCGACCGGGACACCAGCCTGCCTGACCTGCTTGCCGCGGCGGAGAACGTGCTACCTGGTCAGATCGTGGAGGTCCTGGTCGGGGAAGCGTTTGATCGCCTCGACCCGCTCGGCCAGCAAGTGATGCAGGCACTGGCCGTCTACGCAGCACCGGTGCCGCCGGTGGCTGTGGACTACCTGCTGCAGCCGATCCAGCCGGCCATCGACAGCGGCCCTGTGTTGTCCCGGCTGGTAAACATGCACTTCGCCCGCCGCGATGCGGGCCGCTACTACCTCCATCAGGTTGACCGTGACTACGCCGTCAACCGCATCCCGCCGGGGCAGCGCGAAGACCAGGGTGTGGAGCCGTGCCCATTCACCTTGTATACGCTGCGGGCCCGGGCCGCCAGCTACTTTGAGCAGACCCGTACTCCCCGGGACAGCTGGCGGAGCCTGGACGATCTCGGTCCGCAGCGGGCCGAGATCGAGTTGCGCTGCTGCAACGCCGACTACGACACTGCTGCGGCCGTGCTCGCGGACATCGACGACTACCTGCAGCGGTGGGGACACTACCGGCTGGCCGTCGATATGCATGAACGCCTTAGCGGTAGGCTCACCCGCCCGTGTTGGCAGATGGCCACGGCGAACGCGCTGGGCACCAGCTACGCGGCTCTGGGGCAGACCGGGCGGGCGATCGAGCACTACCAGCAGGCTCTTGCCATCGCCCGCCAGACCAGCGACCGCAGTATCGAGGGCAGCGCGCTGGGCAACCTCGGCAACAGCTACTCGACGCTGGGGCAGACCGGGCGGGCGATCGAGCACTACCAGCAGGTCCTTGCCATCGCCCGCGAGACCAGCGACCGCAGTATCGAGGGCAGCGCGCTGGGCAGCCTTGGCAACAGCTACTCGACTCTGGGGCAGACCGGGCGGGCGATCGAGCACTACCAGCAGGCTCTGGGCATCGCCCGCGAGACCGGCCACCGCAGCAGCGAAGGCCTGTGGCTGGGCGGACTGGGCGGCTGCTACGCGGACCTGGGGCAGACCAGGCGGGCGATCGAGCACTACCAGCAGGCTCTGGGCATCGCCCGCGAAATCGGCGACCGCGGCATCGAGGGCAGCGCGCTGGGCAGCCTTGGCAACAGCTACTCGACTCTGGGGCAGACCGGGCAGGCGATCGGGCACTACCAGCAGGCTCTTGCTATCGCCCGCGAGATCGGGGACCTTCGCAGCGAAGGTTCCTGGCTGGGCGGACTGGGCGGCTGTTACGCGGACCTGGGGCAGACCGGGCAGGCGATCGGGCACTACCAGCAGGCTCTTGCCATCGCCCGCGAGATCGGGGACCGGGGCAGCGAAGGCCTGTGGCTGGGCGGACTGGGCGGCTGTTACGCGGACCTGGGGCAGACCGGGCAGGCGATCGAGCACTGCCAGCAAGCCGCTGAGATCGGTGATGACATCCAGAACGCGCAGGTTCAGGCCGAAGCCCGGCTCGGCCTCGCACAGGTCCGTATGTACAGGGGAGAATATCCGGAAGCCCGGCGGGCTGCAGAAGCCGCGCGCAATCACGGGTACGGACCGGTATTGCCGCAGGCATTCGCTGCTCTCGGGACGGCCCGTCTGCGCGAGGGTGATCGCGCGAGCGCAGGCGAGGCCTTTGCTGCCGCACTGTCCGCGGCGAACACTCTTCTGGCGGGCACCCGTGGCATGACCTCTGTGCTGTACGCGAAGGGGATCGCTAGCGCAGGACAGGCCGTCACCGGGGAAGACGGCGCAGCACAAGCCGCACGTCGCGCCTTCGAGAAGGCACTGACCGTTGCCCCGCTACCCGGCGTCCGCGCAAGAGCTCTCCGGCAACTCGATCTTCTGGCCGAGGCCGACACCGGAGGCGCCCTGACAGGCATCCGGCCTATCCTTGCCGAGCAACCACGAGGCACCAGGTAAATCGGGGCTCGCGCCGCGGGAACGTATCGATGCCCGCAGCTAACCCGAAAATGAACCCCCAGCCAGGCGCGCGGCAGCGCCGGCGGAGCCGGCTTGCAGGCCCGCCGGTGATTTCGGGAATTGTCAGGCGGCCTGGGTGGTGCCCGCTTCGCCTGGTTCGGGTTCG
>JBKQMG010000155.1:0-8203 GCA_052146815.1 Streptosporangiaceae bacterium
CCCGCGGGTGCCGCGCGGCTATCCCGCCACCAGGTTCGGTCGCGGTAGTTCACCACGAGCGTCCTCACCGCAGCCCCGCTGATGGCGGTCCTGGCGCCAAGGACCCGCTGCCCGGCGGCGCTGAAGCCCACCGACTCTTCCGTGCCCTGATACCACCAGCCGACCGCGGAGTGGATACTGCCTGGCGATCGGGCGCCGGAGACGACCCCGGGACCACCGGCCGGCCCAGCGCCTGGCATCCAGGTGCTGCCGGGCGGCAAGACGGCACGGGCGTACCCAACCAAGTCGGCTGTGGCCTGCGAGGACAGGACCCGCTGGGCGCGGGAAACCACGTAGGCGGCTTCCCCGGCCTGCAGCCCGCTTCCAGGCCGGGCAGCTGGCGGCCCCGCAAGCATTACCGCCAGCAGACCCGCCCCGGCGCCGGCCAGCGTGGCCCCAGCAGCGACTGAGAACAGCCAGCGCCGGCCCGGTCCCCGCCAGCGCCGGTTCGCGGCCGGTTCTTCCTCGGCCCTCGCAGCCGCGATCGCCGCCCGGGCCCGGGTCCAGGCATCGGTGGACGGCCCGGGAATCTCGTCGCGGAAGCGCCGCAGCAACTCGATCTCGTCAGCCACGGTCCGGCCTCCTTTGCGCCGGGTCGGTGCCCGGCCGGTCGAACACCCACAAGTCAAAGTCGAAATCACCGAGCTGCTCACGCAGCAGCGCACGGGCTCGCGACAGCCGCGAACGCGCCGTGCCCGGCGCTATCTGCAGCGCCGCCGCGATCTCCTCATGGCTCAGCTCGCCCCAGGCATGCAGCAGCAGAACCTCCCGCTGATCCCCGGTGAGCTGTCCCAGCGCGGCGGCCAGCCGAGGCGCCAGCAACGCGGCGGCCACCCTCTGGTCAGCCATTTCCGAGTCATCCGACTCCTCGATCTCGGGCACCAGGCGGGCATCGAGGGCAAGCAGATGCTGCTCGGCCCGCCAGTGGTTGCGTACCAGGTTGCCTGCGATCCCGTAGAGCCAGGAACGCAGCGAGCCCCGCCCGGGATCGAAGGAGGCGCGGCGCCGGTAAGCCGTCGCGAACGTCTCGGCCGCCAGGTCCTCAGCGATAGCCGTGCCGACCCGGCGCGCGATAAACCGGTAAACAGGCGGGAAATGCTCCTGGAAGGCAGCCTCGAAGTCCCCAGGGCTGACAATGCGCCTATCGCCCGCCGACCGCGTCGCCCTCATACCTAGACATTGTCTCGACGGCCAGACCCGTTCCCGGACACCAACACGGGCAGCCACCCCGCGCCACCAGCAGCCCCGGTGAAATACCGGCGATGGCGAAAGCTCAGCCGGCCTCGCGGCCAGGCTGAGCCAGGCCAGAACCGGACGTTATGTGGCCGCCTGATTCAAGAGGGGACCCGCAACAGGACCCGCGCGTAGTCGGCGATCCGCCGCGACGCCAGGCTCGAAGTCCGAGTCACGTTAGGTGAGCGGGCTGGTCGGCGGCCTGCGCGCGAGATCCGCCGTTCTGATCGTCGCCGTCGGCCCCGCGAACGGTTGGTGACGCCACGCAGATCCGGATGTTCTGTGCCGGTCGTGCTACCGGCTGCCCCTGCGGCGGCGGCCAGGCTGGGGCGTTGGCAGGTGCACGTGAGGGGTTTCGCATATGGCACCCTCACCAGGTATTTTCGCGGGCCAGGTATCCGCGAATGTGCACTTCAAGGGCTCTAGCGGGGAATGGATCAATGGGTTGCGTACTGCGGCCGTCCAGCGGTCCGGTAGACCTGCAGCGTTATGCCCTGCGGGAAGGCTCGGGTCTGCGCAAGGCCAGGCGCCAGGTCCGGGCCGGTATCCGGGAACATCAGCGGGGTTCTGGCTGGCGCGCGCGGAACCGCAGGCGCAGCACCCGGTCGCCCTGGATCACGACGTGCGGGTCCTCGAGCAGGCCCGTGAGGGATCGTCCTGCGAGCCGATGAGTTCGACTCCACGAGCGAGTCTGTACACCTATGAGCAAAGTTGCGTTGATTGTGAGAACCCGGCCAACGTCCGCAAAGCGGCAGTCAGTTTCTATCGTGTTGGCGCCGGTCGCATGACGACGGTGGAGTCCAACGGTGTCACGCTCGGGGTCGAGCACTTCGGCGACGCGTCGGCGCCGCTGGTCCTGCTCGCCGGCGGTACGACCATGCTCTCGTGGCCCGACGCACTCTGCGAGGCGCTCGCGCGCGGGCGACGTCACGTCGTGCGGTACGACCTGCGCGACTGCGGCGCGTCGACCATCGTTGACCCAACGGCCCCGGCGTACACGCTGCGCGATCTCGCAGCCGACGCCGCGTCGCTGGCCCGCAAGCTCGATGACCGGCCCGCGCACCTGGCGGGCATTGGCGTGGGCGGAATGGTCACCCAGGTCGCCGCGCTCGATCACCCGGACACGTTCTCGGCGCTGACCCTGGTCGGAACGCGGCCCGTCGCGCCGGGCCTAGTCGATGCGGACCTGCCCGAGCATGACGCGACGATGATGAACCGCCTGTTCTCCCGCCCGATGCCCGACTGGTCCGACCGGGCGGCCGTCGCAGAGTACGTCACCGCCGGCGCGGAGATCCTCGGTGACGACCCCGCCGCCGCGCACGCGCGTGCCGAGCGCATCTGGGATCGCACGCCGGGCACAGAGCCCGCGGTCCAGATGGCCAGCCAAATGGGCATGGTGTTCTCCAAGCTCAACTGCAAGCCGCGCTGGCGCGAACGCCTGCCCGAGCTCGCGATCCCGGTGCTCGTGGTGCACGGACAACAGGACCCGTTCTTCCCCGTCGGCAACGGCGAGGTACTTGCGCGCGAGATCCCCGGTGCGAAGCTGCTCGTGCTCCAGCAGGCCGCGACGGCCATCCCCGTTGCGGCCGCCGATGAGATCGCCGCCGCGATGCTCGAGCTCTAAGGCGTTGGGACGGCGGCTGGGCACGCAACGAGTCACCGTCCCGCAAAGGGATCCCCTTACGGCACGCACCGAGCGGTAATTCCGGGCCAGCACGAGAGAACAGAAAGGGTGATCGGCGCGCTGGGCGGCGGCACGGACGGGCCGGCGCCGGGGAGTGCCGAGTCGGCGATCCGGCGCGAAGGGCCACTGTCACCTCGTCACGCGCTGTGGTTTGCGCTGCGCATCGCTTGACACGCGATATCCGCCTGAGCGGCTACGACGGTCGGGTGACAGTACACGACGAAGGTGCAGAACATGACGTTCTGTCGCATCCGGGAGCTAGCTCGTGCCCGGATCGGCTGGCTGGTTTCCTGGCGACGACCGGCCTCCTGCTGGGAGGAAATCGCGATGGTCTTGGTCCGCCCCGTGAAGATGGCCGGTGCTGTGAAGCGCCGCTTCGCGGGCTTGCCCAGTGTGCCTGGGCGGTCCTGCGCTGGCTTCGAGGCTGGGTTCGGGTCACCGCCACCCATCGTGACGGTGGCTGGGACTACTGGAGGCGGGATCCTGCCTGGCGCATGATGTCGCCCAGCGCTCGCATGAGGCCCGGGCGTCCATCTAGATTGGGCGGCAGCCGGGAGATCCCCGGTCCGGGGCGGGCTCGTTCACATGTACCGCAACATCCTGATCGTTCTCACCGCCGCCGTGGCGCTAGCCGCTGGCGCTGGTGCATGCAGCAGCGCGGCGCCGCAGCACAGCGCGCAGTCTGCAGCGTCCCGCCCGTCGTCGGCACCAGCGCCGTCGGCTTCGACGGACCTGCCCGCCACCGTGCGCCACCCGCCGCGCCGCGCCGCGTCTCTCCGCGTGCTGGCCGAGCCCCAGGCCGGGATCGGGCCGATTTACCGGCTCATCACCGGGGCGCATTCCTCGGTCGACCTGAGCATCTACGAGCTGGCCGACCCCACCGCGGAAGCCGACCTGGCCGCGGACGCCGCCCGCGGGGTCAACGTTCGGGTGATCCTCGACCAGCACCTGGAGAAGTCCCGCAACACCGCCGCCTACGACTACCTGGCCGCCCACGGCATCCACGTCCGGTGGGGCCCGGCCGACACGACCTACCACCAGAAGACCCTCACCGTCGACGACGCCACCTCGGTCATCATGACCCTCAACCTGGTGGCCGAGGACTACCCCGGCACCCGGGACTTCGCCGTGATCGACACCAACCAGGCTGATGTCGCGGCCATCGTCTCCACCTTCAACGCCGACTTCGCCGGCCGCGCCATCACCCCGCCCGACGGTGCCGACCTGGTGTGGTCACCCACGAACGCCCAGGCATCGATCCTGTCGGTCATCAACGGGGCCACCCGCAGCCTCGCCGTGGAGAACGAGGAGATGAGCGACCCGGCAATCACCGGCGCCCTGGCCGCCGCGGCGCGGCGCGGCGTGAACGTCACGATCACCATGACCGCCGACCCCGAATGGGACGAGGCGCTCGCCGAACTGGCCCGGGCCGGCGTGCATATACGGCTCTACCCCGACGACCCCAGCGCCCTGTACATCCACGCCAAGGCGATCGCCGCCGACGCCGACCTGCCCGGCCAGCAGGTGCTGGTCGGCTCGCAGAACTTCTCGGTGGCCAGCCTCGGCTACAACCGGGAACTCGGGATCATCACCCACGATCCGGTGGTGGTGGCAACCATCAGCCGGACCCTGGCCGCTGACTACAACGGCGCTGCGTCCTACTCCCCGGCGGCAGCCGCGTCCCAGCCGGCCCGGGCAAAGGCGTCAGGCGCATGGTGCACGGCCACCGCGAGCGTCTACGACGCCTACGAAGACGAGAACAACGTCTACGTGCACTCCAATCAGCCTGACCAGAGCGCCACCGCAAGCGCCGACGGCTACTCGCACAGCTATGAGACCAACGGCTCCGGATATGCGCTGATCTACCTCAACGGCCCCCCGCCCGGGGCGCACATTACAGTGACGGTGGGCGGCGCGACCTGCACCACGAGCGACTGACGCACGCACGTGGTCATTCGGTCATTGAGCACAACGCGAGTGGCCCCGACACGCCGGCACGACCCGCTCGCCCGGGGCCTTTCAGCAAGAGGGCGACAGCCTGGCGCGCGTGCCCGGGCCCGGGCCCGTCAGGCTTGCCCTCACACGGCCGCTGCCGTTCCGCTGATGCTGGCTCGTGACCGACGATCTGGCCGCCCTACGTCGTGCCCTTGCGTTCGGGTGGTCCGCGCTGCGGACCTATGCGGGACTGGGCAAGTTAGTCACGGCCAGTTGCCTGGCGCGGCCACGGCGGCGGTTGCTGGCGGGGCGGACGCGACAGGCGCTGCGCCGGCCGCCGCCACCCCACACCGACTCGGCGCTCGGAATCGCAGCGGCGGACCACTATCGACCACGCTGCGTGATCGGCCATGGTCCTGGACCGGGCGCGCAGTCCCGCCGTTCTGAGCGCCGGTGGCCGCGCTACAGGGGTCGGCGCTGGGACGCAGATGAGAGTAATCTGCGCCTGCGTTCCCGGAGGCAGGCAGTCCTCAAGGTGGACAATCGCAACGGTGCGCCGAGATCTGAGTTCTGGTTACCGGGATACAGCCTGGGGGTGTGCGGTCGGCGCGTAGGCCCGCAGGAACGCGGTGACCATTTTGCTGACGTGGTCGTCGAGGTCGGCGCGGGTCAGCGGGCGGCTGGGCTGCAGGAGTGCCTGGTCCTGGTACAAGCCCAGGACTGCGTAGGCAAAAAGCGCTGCCGCCGCCGCGGGATCGTCGGTGTCCAGCTCGCCCTGGGCGGCCATCTGCGTGAACGATTCGGTGAGAAGGGCCAGTGTTCGCGCCGGAGCGCGCTCCCAGTATGCAGTGACGATGTCGGGGAACCGCAGGGCTTCGGAAATGGCTAGCCGCCGCAGCTGCACGACGGCTGGGTTGAGCACGCCGTAGGCCAGGGCGCTGGCGACTGCGGTCAGCCGTCCGGCTACCGGCCCGTCCCCGCTGAGGATGGCGCCCAGTCCCGAGATGATCTTCTCCGCGCGCTCGGTGACCGAGAGCACGACCGCGCTGAACAGGCCCTCCTTGTCCTCGAAGTTGTTGTAGACGGTGGTCTTCGAGACGCCGCTCGCGGCGGCGACATCGTCGAGGCTCGTCGCGTCGTAGCCCCTCTCCAGGAACATCTGCCGCGCGGTGTCGAGGATCAGTGCGCCTTTCCGGCCAGCCATGAGAACCTCCTTGACGCTGAACTGTACCGTGCAGTAGCGTTCCCTGCATGTACTGGTCAGTGCAGTTCAGTTAGACGGGAGTGCTCCAATGCCCATCGCAGCTATCCAGAACGGCCGCCCGGCCGCCGACTGCCCGCCCGCACCCGTGCGGGTCACCAAGTCACTGCTCGGCTACGGCGTGGTCGCCGGGCCGTTCTATGTCGCCGCCTCTCTGGCCGAGGCGCTCACCCGCTCCGGCTTCAGCCTGGCCCACAACGACTGGAGCCTGCTCGCCAACGGCGCCCTCGGGTGGGTCCACGCGCTGGTGCTCGTGCTCACCGGGCTGATGGTCGGCGCCGCCGCCGCCGGGGTAGTGCGCCAGCGGCGCGCGGAGGGGGTGAACGCCGCCAGCGGCTGGTCCCTCGGTGTCTATGCCGCTGGCCTCGTCGGCGCCGGTTTGTTCATTGCCGATCCCGCTGACGGCTTCCCGGTCGGCACCCCGCCCGGCCCCACGGTCACTCCGAGCTGGCACGGGACGTTGCATATCGTCTTCGGCGGCATCGGCTTCCTCGGCCTGATCACGGCCTGCCTCGTGCTGGCCTGGCAGTTCCGCGTACAGCGCCAGCTCACCTGGGCGTTCTTCTCGCTGATCACAGGAGTGCTGTTCTTCGCGGCCTTCGCGGCGATTGCGACCGGAGGCGCCGCCAGCAGCGCAGGCGTCCTGACCTTCACCGGCGCCGTCATCCTCGCCTGGACCTGGCTCGCGCTGGTCAGCGCACACCTATACCGTCGCGCGGCGGCCTGACCGGACGCCTCAGCATCCATCCACGGCAGAGACGGGACAACCACCATGGAATTCACTACCACCTTGCAGCTCGACGGCAAGACCGCTACCGGCATCCGCGTCCCTGACGAGGTCGTGGCGGCGCTGGGCGGCGGCAAGCGCATCCCGGTCAGCGTCACCATCAACGGCACGCGCTACGCCAGCACCATCGCCACCATGCGAGGCGAGCCCAAGATCCCGGTAAGCGCCGACATACGCGCCGCCACAAGCATCGCCGCAGGTGACACCATCACCGTGGAACTCGAACGCGATGACGCGCCCCGCACGGCCGACGTCCCGGCCGAGCTCGCCGATGCCCTGAGCGCCGACCCCGCCGCCTCCGTCCGGTTCGCCGCCCTGTCCTACAGCAACCAGCGGCGGCACGTCCTCTCCATCACCGGAGCACGCACCGCCGAGACGCGCACCCGGCGCATCCAGCGCGTGCTCGACGAACTGCGCACAAGCTGACAGCCCGGACCCGAGCGGATGAGCCCTGGCACGGGGAGCTAGACCGATTACCTGGCAGGTGCGGCTTCCCGGCGCAGACGCACGGATCTGAAGTGCGGTTCTGCAGTAGAACGGGCAACCGGGACCGATCCGGCAGGACCAGCTCGAAGGTGCACCACATAACCCAGTCACAGCCAAGGAACTGCGGTCTCTGGTGACCGCAGGCACCGGAACAACGTGTGATGAGCCTGGCCAATGGCACCTCATTGGCCAGGGCGGCCCAAGCTGGCGAGCGGCGACAGCGTATTCGGCGCGCCTAACACGCAGATCGGCACCGGGCCATTCGCGCATGGCAGCGGTATCAGCCGTCCCGAATCGGCAGGGAGGATGTGGATTGGAGCTTCCGGCCCGGCTTCCCCGGTTTTGAGGTGGTAGGGGCATAGGGTCGGGAGCCTGGGTCCCGGCCTGACCTCCGAATCGGCTGACGCCGCTCGGGTTGTCTTGCGAAACGATCTGTCGGCCGATCTGGAGCATTCTCGGATAGCCTTCCGCGCTCTGGCGTCCGCTCGGTAGTGGCATCGCGTGACAGGGCCCGGCGGGTTGTGGTGGTTTTCCCGCTTAACTGCTGGGCCCGGAAACTGGCCCAGCTTCCCGGTGGGTTGGGGCCGCGGGGCGGGGCTTGCCGGGGGCGACGGTGCGAGCCAGGATCCCGAGCGTGGCCCTCAGCGCGCTCTCGGGGATCACCGGGAAGATGGCGGCGTCCTTCCAGCTCTGCTCGGCCGCCGACCAGTCGTAGTAGGACGTCACGAGCGTGCCCTCCTCGATTGGCTCTAGCCGGTAGCCGTACACGTGGCCGAGG
>JBKQMG010000156.1:0-3624 GCA_052146815.1 Streptosporangiaceae bacterium
CTATCGCAGCTCATGCCTCTTCGGTGAGCCAGGTCGGCCGAATGGCCGTTCTGCTTGCCGGGATCGCGGAAGCTGCGCTGGCCGCCGCCATCGGCACTTCGCTGGGCCGTCGCCCAGCGTCGTCGGCGGCTTCCCGCGGCGGCCGCACGGCCACCCGCGGGAAGCCGCTTATCCGGGCGCGCGACAGGCTCTCGGCTCGCACAACGCCTGTTCCAGGCGAGTCTTGTCCAGAACTGATCTAGCGGGGGCGCGGCGGATGCCCGACCGAGCACCCTGGCGCGGGCCAAGGAAGGTATGCGCAGGCTGCGGGACAACCAGTGCCAGGGAGATGCCCGGCCATGTGCTGGCGCGGGCCAGCTACCGGCCGGCGGCCTGTGCGCAGGCCGCGAACCTGGTCCCGCTACCCGCTGCTGCCGTGCCAGCTGGCCTGGACGGCGTCGTCCTGGACAGCCTGCTCACCCGCTCGCTCTACCGGGACCTGGCCACCTACGGCCTGACCGCCAACTTGTACCGGCACACCGCCACCGCCGCCGGCGTCCGCCGGTTCCGAGCCTACGAGGACATGATCCCGCGCTTCGTTTGCCAGCCCCGACCTCGACATCTCTTGCCACTGGCCGTCGCTGTGGTGTTGTAGACGCTGTCAGGCGGCTCGATCGTTTCAGATGCCGTCTCCGCGACGCCCGTGGGCACGCGGGCGGCCCGTAACATGTGCCCACGGGCGTCGCCCGGTCACGGCGCGGTTATCGTCAGCTTCGCTTCGGCGGTGGCGCTGCCGTGGGCATTGCTGGCCACGACCAGGACCGGATAGCTGCCGGCTGGATCGCGCCGTCCATTCCCGTCATAGCCGTAGTACGGGAGCGTTACCTTCCCGGCCGCGTGAGTCGGCCTGGCCATCTCTCGTATCACAGCCCCGTTCTTACCGAGTACGCACACGGTGATATCGGCACCCTGATTCAGGGTGAAACTGACAGTGGCGTGATTGCCGCCGGTCGCCGCGAATGTGGCTGGCGCGAGCGCCAGCGACGTGATCCGCAGGCCCGCAGGCCGCGCTGGCGGCGTAGGTACGGCCGTCGCATTGACCGTTAGCGGGATGTCAGTGCCCGACCTGGCGACGACGCTCCGCCACGCCGCTATCGAGCTGGAGTCTGTTAGCTGCATCCCGGCATAGCCCGGCGAGTCGAAGTAGGTGCCAAAAAGCGCGCCGCTGTTCATCAGATAGTTCCCGACCTGGGACAGCCACCCGGGTCGGCCGTTCGGGGTTGCCAGAGCAAACTCGGCGAAGCCGAAAGGCAGGCCGACGCTCTTGGAGGCGGCAACTTCGGGGGCCATGAAGTCCGCTGGCGACGTCGGCTGCGGGTTGCGATCCTTTACGGTTCCGGCCGGGTAGTCGTCCCAGCCGAGAGTGCTGATGATCCCGCCGACTGGCAGATAGTCTTTCCAGTTGCGGCCTGATTGGGGACTCAGGTCCCAGGATGTCAGAATCAGCGTGGACTGGAGGCGGGGGTTGTGTGCTGCGTCCGCGAGCGAGACGACATGCGCCCAGGCCGCCTTGTAAGCGGATAGAGCAAACTCGCCGTCGGCAATTTTTACTTCAGGCTCAGGATGGTAGGAATAGTAGATTTGATGCCCTGCCGGGGCGGTGTCGAAGAAATGCGACAATGCGGCGTTGTCAGCTCCTGAGAGTATCGAACTCGGCAGCGCATTGAAACTTACGATGACCGCCGATTTGTTGACCCCAGGTGCACCCGTGGTCCATGCGTGTGGGCTGGGTAGCCCAGGGTAAAAGACGCGGAAAATCGGCATGTGACCGAACTCTGCGGTGGCTTGCGCGAGAGAGGCCGTGCTGGAAGCTGATACACCGAACAGCGGGCCTGCTGCGCTGCTCGACGCTGACAAGTCGTTGCGCCCCTCGGCGGCGCCGATCGCCAGCGTGGCACCCACCAGCGCGGAGACGACGCCCGCGAGGACCACCCACATAAACCGAATCGACAGTACCGAGCCCTGACCTCTTCCTGCCCTGGCACGAGTTCCTGTCTTGGCAGGGGAAGAATTTGGCCCCTGCCGACGCGCTGCGTGCCTGCCGCTGGGCAAGCTTTCCATGTGTAACTCCTCTCCTCGGCCGCCTACCGGGTTAGCTGACGGGTTCGGGCCGGAGCAGCCCTACGGCGGCCGTGCCCGCTCGGGCGGACACGGCGCGCCGATTCACCCCGGGGAGAATATGGGTCCCCGGCTCCCTGACTGGACCAGGGACTCGGCGGGTGATGCTGGCCGCCCCGAGAGGAGGCGACAGCACCGGGTAACAGCGTTGGACATTAACGGAAGCCGAGTCTCGCGGTGGCCAGAACCACGAAATTTCCCGCACGCGGCGGTATCGGATGACTTACGCTGGTCTTCAGCGGGGTGATGCCATACCCCAGGTGGCCAGCCGGGTCCGCGGCCCTGATTCCTGGACCGGCCGAATGGCTTGCCTGCCCGGTTCGGCCGTGAACCTGCGCACGGCGAATGGTTGTAGGGCGTGCGGCTGGCGATCAAGAACGACCTGGGCGTCATCCGGGCCCGGAGCACCGTGCCCGCCGCTATCAACGAGCGCGAGGTAGCCGGGGACCTGCTAGCGGCCGGGCTGCCATCGCGCGACCTGCTACGGCAAGGGGTTCAACGGCGCCGCCTTCGCCGCCAGGCAGGCCGTCGGCGGTATCCCCAATGGCCTTGCATTAAGTGATCATCTTATGATGTGATCACCTTGTGGCTCATGACGGCACTGAAGGACTGTCACCGGACGGGTGGCTGCCGGACCGGATATCAGTAGGCGCGCTGACGAGGACGTTCCCGCCGGAGCTGGTCGATGCGATCGTGGAGGCGACGGATACCCGGGAGGTGCGGCGCCGGCTGCTGCCGGCCCGGCTGGTGGTGTACTTCGTCCTGGCGCTGTGGCTGTTCCGGGGCCGTAACTGCGGCTACGGGCAGGTGATGATCAAGCTGGCGGACGGGCTGGATCACCGGCGGCGCGGCGAGGACCTGCTGGCCGGGCAGCCGGACCCGGCCGGCTGGGTGGATGCCGGGGATGGCCGCCGGTGGCGGCCGCCGAATATCTCCTCGCTGTCGCGGGCCCGCGGCAAGCTGGGCGCTGATCCGCTGCGGATGCTGTTCGAGCACGTGGCGGGCCCGGCCGGCGCGGACGGCGCGGCCGGGGTGTTCTGCTGCGGGCTGCGGGTGATCTCGGTGGACGGCTCGGTCACCGACCTGCCGGGCACGCCGGAGAACGACGCGTTCTTCCGGCGGCCCTCCAATGCCAGCCGGGACGGGGCGTTCCCGCAGGTGCGGTGGGTCGCGGCGGCCGAGTCCGGGACCGGCGCGCTGACCGGGGCCGCGTTCGGCCCGTACACGGCCGGGGAGCAGACCCTGGCCCTGGACCTGCTGCCGTCGTTCGGGCCGGGCATGCTGGTGCTGGCCGACCGGAACTTCCTGTCGCACACGCTGGCCCGCGACGTGCTGGCCGCCGGCGCGCACATCCTGTGGCGCGCCTCGGCGAGCTTCGCCCTGAAGCCGGTCAGCGCCCTCGCGGACGGCACGTACCTGGCTGAGCTCAGGCCGGCCCGCAAGAGCGACGGGCCTCCGGTCACGGTG
>JBKQMG010000157.1:0-15418 GCA_052146815.1 Streptosporangiaceae bacterium
CCGGTCGCTGCCGCACGGGCACGCCGCCGCCGTCCATGCGATGGCCCGCAAGCTCGGCTTCCCGGCCCTGCTCGGCCCGCCCGGCCCGCAGCGCGACCTGGCCTGCGCGCTGGTCATCTCCCGGGTCATCCGCCCCGCCTCCAAGCTGTCCACCGCCGGCTGGTGGGACGATGTGACCCTCGGCCCGGACCTGGACGTGGCGGGCGCGGCCACCGACGACATCTACGCCGCGATGGACTGGCTGCACGGCCGGCAGGACGACATCGAGAAGCAGCTGGCCGCCCGGCACCTGGCCGAGGGCGGGATTGCCATGTTCGACCTGTCCTCGTCCTGGGTGGAGGGCTCGCACTGCGAGCTGGCCGCCTACGGGTACTCCCGCGACGGCAAGCGCGGCAAGGCCCAGATCGAGTACGGGCTGCTGACCGACAAGGCGGGCCGGCCGGTGGCGGTCCGGGTGTTCGCCGGGAACACCGCCGACCCGAAGGCGTTCCCCGAGGCCGTCAAGGCGGTGCGCGGCACGTTCGCCCTGGAGCAGATAATCATGGTCGGGGACCGGGGGATGATCACCTCAGCGCGGATCAAGGACCTGCGCCAGCTGGAGGGCATGGCATGGATCACCTGCCTGCGCCACCCCGCGATCAAGAAGCTCATGGCCAGCGGGCCGCTGCAGCTGTCGTTGTTCGATGAGCAGGACCTGGCCGAGATCAGCTCCCCGGATTTCCCCGGCGAGCGGCTGATCGCCTGCCGCAACCCGTTCGAGGCCGCCAAGCGGGCCCGCACCCGCGAGAGCCTGCTGGCTGCCACCGAGGCTGACCTGGACACGATCGCCGCCCGGGTCGCCGCCGGGCGCCTGAAGGACCCGGACAAGATCGGCATCGCAGCCGGGAAGATCATCAATAAGCGCAAGGTCGCCAAGCACTTCATCCTGGACATCGGCGAAGGCCGGATCTCCTGGCGCCGCGACCAGGGCAACATCGACGCCGAGGCCGCCACCGACGGGATCTACGTCATCCGCACCCCCGTCCCCGCCGAAACCCTCGACCCCGCCGCCGCGGTCGCCGCCTACAAGGACCTCGCGCACCTTGAACGCGACTTCCGGCACATCAAGGCCGAGGACCTAGACCTGCGGCCCATCTGGCACCGGCTCGAGGACCGGGTCAAAGCCCACGTGCTGATCTGCATGCTCGCCTGCTACCTGACCTGGCACCTGCGCCAGGCCTGGGCGCCGCTGACCTACACCGATGAGAACCCGCCCGCCCGCGGCAACCCGGTCACCCCTGCCCGCCGCTCACCATCGGCCGCCGCCAAGGCCGCCTCCAAGACCGGCCCCGGCCAGCAGCCCATCCGCAGTTTCCGCGACCTGATCGACCACCTCGCCACCCTGACCCGCGACACCATCCGCGTCGGCGGCCAGCCCGTCGGCAAGCTCGCCGCCCCGACCCCCACCCAGCGCCGCGCCTTCGACCTGATCGGCGCCCCCATACCCCTCACCCTCACGTAGACACCAGCCATCCCCGCCAGACCGTAAAACCCCAGGTCAGCGCAGTGAAAGCAGCTAAGCCGACGTAACTTCGGGTTAACGGCCAGCAGGAAGAACGGCGGCAGGAAGCCGAACGTGACGAGGGTGGCGGTCAGCAGCGGGAACGCCGGCCGGATCCTGATCGCGACAAGGCTGCCGGCGATCAGTCCGGCCGCCTGCGCGGTGACGATCACCGACCAGGCCAGGGCCCCGCCCCAGTGCTGCTTCGCCACGACCGGGCCGAGCACGTAGACACAGGGCGAGAAGCACAGGTTGACCATGGCGAACTGGGCGACGATCACCCACACCCACTGCCGGGAGCGGAACTCCCGCCAGCCTTCGCGCAGATCGGCGAGCATTGTCATGCGCCCCTCGCCGTGGCCGGTCCGCGGTGCCCGCGACGTCAGCACGAATACTGCCGAGATCAGGAACGTCGCCGCGTCGATCGCCAGAGCCCAGCCGGCGCCCACGGCCACGATGAGCACCCTGAGAGGGCGGCCCCGGCCAGGAGCGCGGAGTTCTCGGACAGGCGGATCGGACAGGTGGATCAGCGCATTGGCGGACTGCAGCCGGGGACGGTCCGCGATCTGCGGGATGAGACCGCGCCACGCCGGGAGAAACGGTGCGCTGGCCCCGCGCCGCTGAGCGCGGACAGCCCGGCCAGCAGGCCGATGGGCGCGTTCGGAAAGGAAAAGCCCGGCCAAGGTGCCCTGGGCCGCGCAGGCCATCAGGTCAGAGCCCACCATGAGCCGGTAGCGGGGAAGCCGGTCGGCGAGAGCGCCGCCGAAGAGCAGGAAGACGATCTGGGCGATAGACGGGGCGCCATCACGACGCCCAGCCTGGTGGCCGAGTCGCCCGCCTGGCCCAAACGGCAGATGCCAGCGCGATCGGCGCCATGGACGTGCCGAGCAGCGAGTCAGCGCGCGCGGCCAGGACATTCCGGAACACGCGCTCACGCAGGAGGCCGAGATCGCGCTGCACCATCACCCCTCGCTCGGCACAGCCGCACCCTGCCGCCCGGCTCACAGTCCGGGCAGGCTACTGATTATCGCGCCACTGGCCAGCACGCGACCCTGCATTCCGCTGCTACAGGGAAGTACACCGGCACCCTGGCACGCGCGTGCCAGAATTACGTCCATGACCGACGGGTCGGGGCAGACCACGCTCATCGTCCTGCGCGGCAATTCTGGCTCCGGTAAGAGCACGGTGGCGGATGCGCTGGGCGATGCCTACGGCCGGGGCGTTGCCTGGGTGCCGCAGGTTGTCCTGCGCCGGACGATTCTCCGGGAGAGGGAGCGGCCCGGGCCGGCGACATCGGGGACTGGTTATCTTCCCAGGGATCTTCTCGCCACCGTGTGCGAGGGGCGTGATCCCGGAGGCCAGCACCCTGCGGGCAAACGTGGATCGCATTCTGGGTGAAACGCAGCTTCTCCGCAGACTGCGGGCGGCCAGTCTTTGAGATGATTACCGCTGGCTGGACGAGCCGGTGCCCTTGCGATATGCAAGTTGTGGCAGTAGGTTCCTGGAACGGGGTATTCGCGTCCATCGCTGACGTAATCGGGTAATACGGGCGTCAGCCGTGGCGCAACCAAGCAACGGGGATTTACATGGCTGACGTTCTCGTCCTAGAATTCACCACGCCGCAGGCGGTCGAAATCTATCACTCGGTCAATCACTTGCTCGGTCTCGATAACTCGTCTGATTCGGCTGACTGGCCAGGCCCTATGCACAGCCACGTCGCGGGCGAGGCGGGTAGCAAGCTGATCGTGGTCGAGGTCTGGGAGTCAAGGGCGGCCCAGGAAAAGTTCATGGAGTCCCAGCTGGGCCCCGCTTTTGAGAAGGCAAACGTGCCCCAGCCCAGTCGCGTGGAGTGGTTCGCGCACGTAGGCGAAATGTGCCGTCACTGACAGGCGGCAGTAGCGGGCACGGTCTGGGAAGTCCGGCCCGGCCGTCAGCCACGAGGCTGATGGGACCAGGAAGCTGAGGGGGAAACAGCATGGCCACGATTCTAGTCTTTCACGAAGTAGACAACGTCGATCATTGGCTCAGCTCGGCTAAGCGACAGGAAGTCTTCGGGCCCATGGGAATTACTGGCCGGCTCTTCGTTGATCCTGTGAAGACCAATCGGGTGGGACTCATCGTCGAAGTACCCGACATGGAGACCTTTCAGAAGGCGATGCAGTCCGATGAAGCGGCCAACGCCATTAGATTTGATGGCGTCCGGCCAGACACCTTCGTGGTCCTCACCGAGGCATCCGGCAGCATGTGAGGATGGCTGCTGCGCAGGACGCCATCGACGCGATGGACGGTCGTCGTCGAGATCGCCGACACCGGTCCCGAAATGCCAGCAGATGTGCACGCCAGGGCGTTCGAGCCGTTCTACACAACCACGGACGTCGGCAAGGGCGCGGGCCTCGGTCTGGATATCGCGCGCCGCATCATTGTCGAGGGGCATCACGGCGCGATCACCATCGGCTCGGGGCCGGAGGAGACGGTGCTGCGCGTCTGCCTGCCGCGCTCTGCTGCCCCCACTCACTGAGACCGCGCCCGCCCGCATAGGACGATACGTCCGCAGACGGTGCGGCCGCCGCCAGGTGTGTCAGGAAGGCCTCAGCGAGCGTTCAGCCAACGTGCAGTTCGGCTCCCTAGCCTCAGGGCCGAAGACCAGCGATGTACTGATGCGGTGAGCTAACGGAAGAGGTCGCAACGTGCGCGACGACGTGACCATCTCGTACCGCGGAGCGAGATACGAGATCGGCCAGGGGCAACGCTTCTACGGGATCTGGCCGACCGGCGCGGGGAAGTCGGCGCCGCCGCTGGAATGGTGGCACGGAACCCCGGAGGGATGGTACGGCGCGTGGTCCCGGTTCACCCGGATCGAAGCGCCGGCGACGATCACCCCGGTCACCCCGGCGGGCCGGAGCGCGCCCTCCCCGTCCAGCGTGAGAATCCGCGCCCTGGCCGGCACCGTCCTGCTTGGCGCAGGGGTCGCCCTCGGAATCGCCGGGCTCTTTCCTTCTTACTTCGCGGGGCAGAGCCTGGCTCAGCAGCCGGTCGAGCTCGTGCCCCACGCTGTCTACCTGGCGGTCTGGATCACGAGCGTGGTGCTGATCCTGCTCGGCGGCCGCCGCCGGCACGCGGGGGCGCTGCTTGGGCTCGGGACGAGCATCGTCACGTTCGGGTTCTTCCTCGCCGACGCCGGCACGGCCGTCGTCAGCGGAAGCAGCGCCATCGGCGCGGGCCTGGCGCTCGGGCTCGTCGGCTGGCTCGCGTGCGCAGCGGGCTCCGCGACGGCCTTCAGCGTCGAGCCCGCGGGGCCGCTGGGCAGGCCGGTCAGCACTGCGCGAGGCGCGGTCCTCACGCTGACGGTGGCGGCGCTCGCCGCGCTGGGCGCGGCGGTCACGTTCGCCCTGGCCTGGGATAGCTACACCCTGCGGACGGCGGCTGGGGTGACACAGACCATCACTGAAGGCAACGCCTTCGGTTACCCGGCGCTGGTGATCGCCGGAAATGTGGCCGTGATGATCGCGCTCGTCGCGGTAGTGGTGACGGCCGCTGTGTGGCGCCCGGTCCGCGTCGGCGCCGCGCTGCTGGCCGGCGCCCTGATCCCGATGGTGGCTCAGGCGATCTCAGCGATGATCCAGATCGGCCAGCCCGCCACGCCGGCCCAGTTCAACATCTCGCCGCCGGAAGCCGCGCAGCTAGGGCTCACCATCAGCTCCGGGCTGACGGCGGCTTTCTGGGCGTACTGCGCATTCCTCGTCGTGCTGGCCGCCCTGGGAACCTGGATGCTCATCTCGGGCCGCGTGCGCCGCCTGGCCGGCGCGCAGCAGGCAGCTGCGCCAGCAGCAGCGCCATGGGGAGCAGGCACGCTCAGCTCCCCGCAGCCCTATTCCCCCTCCCCGCAGCATCAGTTCCCGGATGCCATGAGCGCCGACCGTCCGGCCACCAGCAGCTAAGCGGGCTTCCCGGCCCAGTCGGCGCCCGGCCAGTGACTCTGGCGGCCGCCAGTCAAAGCCAGCAGGCCGAGGCGGGCTGACAGCGAGAGTCAGCGAGCCGCGGGCGCGCTCAGATCCGGCGACCTGACGTCTGGGGCCCGCGCGGCCCCGGCGGCCGCCAGCCGCAGGAAGACCGCGGCCCGGTCGAACGTCTCGCCAATGGTGTGGCCGGCCAGCTGTGCCTGATACGCGCGATACCGCGTCATCTCCCAGGCCCGCCCGCGCGCCGGAAGTGATTCCAGCGACGGCTCCGGCGCCGATTTCCAGGTCCAGGCCGTGATGCGGCCGTCGTCGGTGTGGGTCGCGCCGGCGCTGCTGGCGCTGTTGCGGCTTTCGCCGGGGCCGGGCTGCTCGGCGCCCGGGCAGATGAAGTCGACGTGGTCGACGTCGTGGCCCATCCGGTTGCGGACGAAGCGCAGCCCGGCGAGGGTCTCTTCGGTCAGCCGGCGGTCATCGCGCGCCAGGCCGGCCAGCGCGCCGTCATAGGCCTGCGGGTAATGGCGGACCAGCGTGCCATCGACGATGGTGACCCACCAGACGGCCTCGCCGATGACCGCGAATGCGCGCGGCCGGTCCCACGGCCGTACCCGGGGCAGCCGTTCGGTGGTGTCACGCATCGCCGTGATGGACCAGTCCAGCGCGCTGATCTCGGCCGCCGGATCGCTCATGTTCTCGCGGTTCCAGGCCACCCGGCACCGAGCGGTGCAGAAGCGGGCGTGCTCACGCCGCGGCTCGAACAACCGGCCGCACTGCTCGCACGTCCTAGTCTCCGCCATCCACCCATGTTACGCGTAACGAGTCACCCGTCTGGTGCCGTCCCGAAACCGGCGACTCCCGATCCGGACGGCCGGTTTCCGGCGCGCGCCGGGGTGGTCCGGCGGACGGCGAGGGACTCGCCGGGTCTGGCCTCCCGCCGGCTGCTTACTCATAGTAGTAATCTCGCGACGATAAGTATCTGACCGCCGGGGGGAGGACAGGCCGATGGCCTGCAGAATCTCGCGCCGGCAGCTCATGGGATACGGGCTCGGTGCGGTCGGCGCGACTGTCACGGGCAGTGTCCTCGGCGCGTGGAGCGAAGCGGCCGGCGCGGCGCCTCGCCTTCACCGTCCAGCGCAAGTCGGATAACACGTTCGTGAGCTTCGGGGTGGACGGCGTCCCCTACGACCCGGCCGCGCCGCCGTACCAGGTTCGGCGGGGCACGGCGGAGGAATGGACGCTCGTCAACGCCTTCGACCCCAAGCTGATGAACCACGCCCACGTCTTCCACATTCACGTCAACCCATTCAAGATCACGAAGATCAACGGCAGGACACTCGGCTAGCCGCTGTGGCGGGACACGTTCGTGCTGCCCAAGCGATCAGGGGACTCGCTGACCTTCGAGTCGAACTTCATCGGCTACCAGGGCAAATTCGTGGAGCACTGCCACAAGGTGTCACACGAGGACCTCGGCATGATGTCGGCGATCGAGGTGGTCCCGCCTGCGGTGTGGCTGCCGCCCGCCGAGGGCTAGTGCAGCGCCGCGTAAGTCCTTGAGGGGTTCGGGGTGCCGGTTTCGTGCTGGTCATGCGGCTCTGGCCGTGGCGGGGATGGTGGCTGCGGAACTGCCGTGCGGGGCGCGGCGGGCGAGATAGGCCGCGTGGTCGGCGCGGGCGTCGTAGGCCCATTTCCAGGGGCGGGCAGTCCGGTTGTATCGGATCGTGAAGTCGGTGATCTTGTTGATGAGGTCGGCGCGGGAGGCGAACTCGCCGCGCCGCAGCAAGCCGCCAGCTGCCCGGCGATCAGGGCATGGGCCCGCGCCGAGACGCCCGCGGGCGGGACCGAGGTGGCAGCCGCCACGATCCGCAGCCGGACGCCCGGCCCGTACACCTCGGGCCGGCCGCTGCGAGGCCGGTCGGGCAGGGCCGGCATGCCGCCGCGGGCGAACCGGCGCCGCCAGGTCCGCACCGTGTTCACCACGCAGCCCAGCTCCGCGGCGATCCGCTGGTCCGGCCAGCCCGCATGCGCTAGCAGCACGATCCTGGCGCGCCGCACCAGAGCCTGCGGCGCGGACGCCCGGCGGACTATCGCCTCCAGCCTCGCCTTGCGGCGCGATCCTAAGACCACCACATCCGGGCTGGCCGCGCGTGCCATGACCCACCTCCGGGTGATCAGCGATGATCGCCCGAGAATGCCCGGAACAAGATCAGGCCTGGCGGCGCCGCGCCGGGACCGGCGACAATGAGCCATGCCCGTGCCGTCCAGGCGCCTCAAAGACCTCATCGAAGGCACCGTCGACCACCACGCCTCCCAGCGCTGGCCAGCGCTGGAGGAAGTCACCATCAGCTGGCGCGGCTCCTACGGCTACCTCACCGGCTACCTCAGCGACAACGACGACGACACCATCAAGCTCTGCCGCATCCAGTACCTCGGCGATCCCGGCGACTGGGCCTTCGCGATCTGGCAGGCCAGCACCGACAGCTACACCACCGCCGTCCTGCTCGACGGCAGCTTCACCGGTCACCCCAGCCAGGCCCTCGACACCGCCTGCACCCTCTACCTCGCCGACACCGGCAACCACACGCAGTAACCCCGCGAACCCCTCAAGGACTTACGCGGCGCTGCACTAGCAGCACAGGCGAAGACGGGAACAGGGGGAGCCGGATTGGACCACGTGGACCGCCGCAAGTTCCTGCGCGAGGGAAGCGCGGCGTTCGGCGTCGCCGCCCTGGCCGGGATCGGCAGTGCCCGCAGCGCAGCGCACGGGACCGCCGGAACTGGCGCGGCCCGCGGAACGGCCGGCCGCGACCCGGCGCACCGGGTCCCGATCGAGAAGCTGCGCAGGAAGCTCAAGGGCAGGCTGCTGCTGCCCGGCGACAAGGGCTACGACACGGCGAGCGCGCCGGCCAACGGACGGTACGACGCCATCAGGCCGCTGGCCGTAGCGGTCTGCGCTGACGAGCAGGACGTTGTCAGCTGCGTCGACTGGGCGCGCCGGTAGGCGTCCCGCCCGTGGGCCGGGGCGGCGGCCACAGTTGCGCAGGCTTCTCGACCACGACCGGGCTGCTCATCGACGTGGGCAGGATCAACGCCGTGCGGATCGACGCCGCCCGCGGGACGGCGACGCTCGGCGGCGGGGCGCTGAACGGCGACCTGTTCAGGAAAGTCCGCGGCGGTCCGCTGTTCCTCGCGGTGGGCACCTGCCTCGGGGTGGGGGTGGGTGGTCTCACGCTCGGCGGCGGCCTCGGCTACAGCACCCGGTCAGCCGGGCTGACCTGCGATCACCTGCGCTCGTCGCGGATCGTGACCGCCAGCGGCGACCTCCTCGACCTTGACGCCGCGCACCACAGTGACCTGTTCTGGGCCTGCCGGGGCGGCGCCGGCGGCAGTTTCGGCATCAACACCTCTTTCACATTCGACCTGGTGGAGGTGCCCAGGAAGCAAGTCAGCTACTACGTCGCCGAGTGGCGCGGCGCCGAGGCGGCGACCGCTGCCTTCATCGCCTTCGACGAGATAATGCGCACCGCGCCGGCCGCATTCAATGCCGTCCTGATGGCGCAGGCGGCTCCGGTCGCGGCGGCGGGGCCCCGCGAGGCGATGTACGTATGGACCCGCGGCCAGTGCATCGGCCCTATCGCCGAGCTCTGGGACCTCCTGGCCCTGCTGCTGAAAGCGGCAGGCGCCCCGCTTGGCCTGGAGTTCTACGAGCTGCCCTTCTGGGAAGCACAGCACAGATTCACCGACTCCCCGTCGAAGCCGCACTCGTTCGGCGACATCTCCCGGTACGCCCGCCGCCCGCTCCCGCAGCGCGCCGTCCAGGAGATGGTCGATCTGGTCGCGCGCTGCCCGTCCCGCTCTGACGTCGCCAACGGATCGATCCGGAACCTGGGCTGGGTCGGCGGTGACGTGGTCGACGCCCTGCCGCGCACCAGCACCGCGTACGTGCACCGCGGGATGATGACGCTATTCCGCCCGACCAGCGTCTGGCCGAACGATGCCCCGGAGTCGGTGGGCCGCGCCCTGGTGGAGTGGACCAGCGAGATGCAGGACATCCTCAGGCCGCACACCCCTGACGAGAGCTATCAGAACTTCCCCAGCCGCCTTATCGACGACTGGCAGCGCGAGTATTACGCGGAGAATTTCCCGCGCCTGGTCCAGGTCAAGGGGAAATACGATCCCGGCGACCTGTTCCAGAACCCGCAGAGCATCCCGCCGGTCCGGCCGGCCGCCGGCCGTGGCTGAGAGCGCTGCCGCGCAGGTCGTCCGCGTCCGCGATCGCGGGGGCATGCATCGCAGGCCCGGGCCCGTCCGCTGACCAGGCGGGGCCTTCAGCTGGCCCGCGGCCTGATCTGGCTGCTGGACGGCCTCCTGCAGTGCCAGCCGTACATGTTCAGCCATCAGTTCGCGAGCGGGATCATCGCCGTCACCGCGCAAGGCAATCCCGCCTGGGTGGCCGCCCCCATCACGGATGGCCGCCGGGCGGTCGGCGGCCATCCGGTGCTCGCCAACGTGCCTTCGCGGTCCTGCAGCTCGCCCTGGGGATCGGCATGCTGATCCCGCGCACCGCGCGGGCGGCCCTGGCGGTCTCGGTGCCCTGGGCGCTGCTCGTCTGGTGGCTGGGCGAGGGCATGGGGATGCTGACCGGCGCTGCCTCCCCGCTCACCGGCGCGCCCGGCGCCGTGCTCATCTATGCCCTGTTCGCCGGGCTGCTGTGGCCCTCGGCGGCACGGGCGCCCGGCCGCGTCATCGCCTACGGGGGCGCCGGCGGCCGGGCGGCGCCGAGGCCGCCTGGCTGCCGCTGCGGGGGATGCTGGCTGTCCTCTGCGCGGTGTCGGCGAACCGGGTGCCGCACGGGATATCGGGCGCATTGCTCACGATGCGCGACGGCGAGCCGGGCTGGGTCGCCGCACTCGACGGGCGGCGGCCAGAGCCCTCGCCGGCGACGGCGCGGCAGTGTCGGCCTGCCTGGCCGGCTTGCTGGCGGTGATCGCCGTCGCGGTGCTCCTCCCGCCGCTGACCAGGCCGGCCCTCGTCGCGGCGATCGCTGTCGCGCTCGCCCTTTGGATCGTGCCGGAAAACTTCGGCGGCCTGTTCACCGGACAGGGCACCGACCCGAACACCGGCCCGCTGCTGGCCCTTCTCGCGCTGGCTTACTGGCCGCGCCGGGTGCCGATGACCACGGTGGCTCCCAGCTCCGGCGAACTGGCCAGCTGCGGGGTCAGCCCGCTGCAGGCGAAAGCCTCGGCCGCGGCAGGTGCCTGGCGCTCGCTGGTCTCGGCCAGCAGGCAGCTGCCGGGAGCGAGCCATTGCGGCGCCTCGGCGCTCACGCGGCGCAGCACGTCAAGCCCGTCGGGGCCGCCGTCGAGTGCCACCAGGGGCTCGTGCACGCGGGCCTCCGCGGGCAGCATGCCGACCGCCTCGGTGGGAACGTAAGGCGGGTTGGCCACCAGGACGTCCACCCGGCCGCGCAGCGCGGCGGGCAGCGGCGCGTACAGGTCTCCCTCGTAGACCTGACCGTGCTCGGCGCTGATGTTCCGCCGGGCGCACGCCACCTCGGCAGGGTCGACGTCGACGGCATGCAGTTCGACCGGGCCGAGGGCCGCGGCCAGTGCGGCGCCTACCGCCCCCGAGCCGCAGCACAGGTCGACAATGACCGCCCGCGGGCCGCCGGCGGGCCGCCCGGCGAGGGCGGCGCGGGCGCACGCGGCGGCCTGCTGGACGAGGAACTCGCTGCGGCGGCGCGGAACGAAGACGCCCGGGCCCACGGCTATCCGCAGCCCGCAGAACTCGGCCCACCCCACCACCTGCTCGATAGGCAGGCCGGCGGCGCGCCGGTCCACCATGACGTCGAGCTCGGCTGGGGTCGCAGCCGCGCAGCTCAGCAGCCGCGTCTCATTCTCGGCGAAGACGCAGCCGGCGGCGCGGAGCCTGCTGACGATAACGGCCTCCTCGGCAGGGGAGGGCGCGCACGGGGACTGCCCTGAGGGCCACGGCATGGATCGGACGTTACCCCGGGCCGGAAGCGCCGCGCGCGGATGACGGCGCCGGATGGTGCCTGCCGCCCGGCCGACCCGAAGTGGCCCACGGTGATGCCCGCGAGGTGGATCCCTCCGGCAGGCAGGCACGCGCGTAGGTTCGACGAAGGACTGAGAAAGGCAGCTGGACATGACCCACGATCCCAGGCCGCTTGCGGCCACCTACTTCCGGGCCTGGCAGGCGAAGGATTTCGGTGCACTGCGATCGGTGCTCGCCGATGACGTCACCTTCCGCGGGCCCCTCGGCACCGCGGACGGCGCCGACGCCTGCCTGCGCGGCCTGCAGGGCATGGCCCAGATCATGACCGATATCGTCATCCGCCGCGTCTTTGCCGACGACAGTGATGTGCTGACCTGGTTCGACTTGCACACCACCCTCGCTCCTGCGTGCGCGACGGCGAACTGGAGCCACATAGAGAATGGCAAGATCGCCGCGATCAGGGTGACGTTCGACGCCCGCGAGCTGGCCGCCGCGATGGGAAGGTAATCCGGCCCGGGTGACAATCACTCCCGGCGGGTGGCGACTGGAAGCCGGTGCCGGTGAACAGTGGCGGGTGGCCAGCACCGCCAGGTGAGCCTGGCGGCTTCACTGACACGACCTGCGGCTCGGCCGCGCGAATGGGAGGGATCACGGACATGTCCGGAGCAGACGGCACTTTCATCTTGATTGCCACATACCCGAACGAGGCAGCCGCACGGGAGGACTACCAGGTCGTCAAGGACCTGCACGCCCAGGGCATCGTGGGCTCCTACGACGCCGCGGTGGTCACCAAGGACGCCAGCGGCAAGGTGCACGAGAACAAGGACGAGACGGCTACCCGGCACGGGGCCTGGTGGGGCATCGCGGCCGGAGCCGCGGTCGGGATCCTCTTCCCGCCCTCCATCCTGGGCGCGGCCGCGGTCGGCGGCGTGATCGGCGGGGTGAGCGGGCACCTGGCCAGGGGCATGTCGCGGTCGGAGGCGAAGGAGCTCGGTGACTTCATCGACCCGGGCCAGGCCGGACTGATCGTCGTGGCGGAGAGCAAGCTCCAGGAGGCGATCGAGAAGGCGCTGGCGAAGGCGGAGAAGCAGACGGCCAGGGAACTGGGCGTAAAGCCGAAGGACGTGGACCAGGCGCTGCTCGAGGCCGTCGACGATATGTAGCCGCAGCGCCCCTGCGGACGTCGCTCCCGGCCGGGCGTCGCTCCTGCGGAGCGTCACTCCCGGCTGGGAGCCACCTGCGGCTTGGCGCCGCTCCCGGCGGGCGTCCGGTCGGGCGGGTTCTGCCGCGCGAGGATGTCCTTGCTGCGGATGGTCACCAGGGAGATGACGCCAGCAGCCAGCGCGATGATCGCGGCCACCAGCAGGATCCGGTCCAGTCCCGTGGTGAAGGCCGCCCTGGTGATCACGCCGACCGAGCCGCGCGCCCGGCCGGGGAGGTGGCCGATGACCTGCTTGATGCTGCCGGACTGAACGGCCGCGGCGATCCGCGGCCCCTGCCCGGACAGGACTGGCACCTTCGCCGCCTGGCTCCGGACCTCGTCGCTGACCTTGTTCGAGAACAAGGTCCCCAGCAGGGCAATCCCGGTGGCGATGCCCACCTGGCGGAATGTGGAATTGATGCCCGAGGCCATTCCGGCCCGGTCGGGTGTCACCACGCCCACCGCGGTCGAGGCCAGCGGCGGGTTGACCATCCCGACGCCGACACCGGTTACGACCAGCCCGGGTACGATCATCACCTGGTACCGACTGGTGAAGGCCGTCAGTACGTACCCGGCATCTGCGAGGGCGTGATCAGGGGCGACTCGCTCAACACCATTGCCAGGCGGCTCAACGCCCTCGGCGTCAGGCCGACGTCGGGACAGCAGTGGTGGGCACGGTCTCTCGGTGTGATGATCCGCAACCCGACGTACATGGGCTGGCGCGCTGACGGCGACGGCAGGTACGTGCACAAGTGCGAGGCCCTGGTGGACGCGGCTACCTTCAGGCTCGCCGGGGAGGCGCTGGACTCACGGCCCAAGCGCGGCCCGCAGGTCACCGGGAACCGCGCGATGCTGGCTTCCGCGCTCTACTGCCCGGACTGCGAGAACAGCTCGCCCATGTACCGGATCAGGGTCGGGGCACAGAGCAATCGCGCGTCTTACTACCGGTGCTCCGGCCGGGGAGCACAGCGGAAGGGCTGCGGAAATATGATCCGCATGGACGTGGCGGATGCCGCCGTTAACCAGATCACAGCCGACACGCTGGATCAGCCGGTCATGATCACCAGCCTGGAGCGCGGTCATAACTACGAGCCCGAGCTGGCGGAAGTCTCCTACAAGATCCGGCAGCTCGCACTGCAGGATCTGCCTGATGACGAGTTTGACAGCAGGCTGACCACGCTCAGGGCGGTGAGGGATGAGCTGGCCGCACGGCCCGTTGTTCCTGACAAGGTGATCAGGACGTCTGCGGGTTACACCTACGCTGAGCTGTGGGCCTCCGTGCCGGTTTGTGACCGGGGACCCTGGCTCGCCAGCCACGGGTTCCGGATTACAGCCTCCAGGGCCAGCGTGGCGCTCACCGGCCCGCTAGGCGGAGACGGCGCGGACATCACTGTGTCGCTCAGGCTTTAAAGCAGCCTGCGTAAACCGCCGAGTACTAGGACATGGAATGTCCTACCCGCAGCGGCGAGGTCAATCCGGTTTACGCAGGCTGTCGGTTACCTGGGCATCACCGACGAGGACAGCGTTCGGCGAGACCTGGGCAGCGGCATCGCCGCAGGAGCGCCGGAAGGTCATGATGGGCGCCGACAAGGACCCCACCGTTACAGAGACAGTCCTGGGTGGGCGAGGACGGTGCAGGCAAGAGAGGCAGAACAGCGCGATCGGTGTGGACAACTGGAGGCAGGTTGTGGGCGACATTTGCCATGATTTCCCCTGAAGCGCGATAGCCAGCATCACACCGGGCCAGCCACTGGGCGAGCGGCGCAGTATTCTGCCCGGAGCAGGTGAACCTTGAAGACGGCTATTCCAGTGCGTCCGAGGCGGGCGATCGACTCTTGTCCGGGCTGAAGAAGCTTGGCTTGGAGTTCAACCCATGACGCGGCTCACCGGTACCTGCGATCCGAAACGGTCCACCATGCCAGCATCGCCGCAGCGGGCCAGGAAGACCCGAAAGCGTTCTCCCATGCGCTGGCTGGCCGATCCCCGGGGCAGACTCGGCCTGGGCACGGCAGCGGTACTGGTCACCGCACTGTCGGCGCGCCGAAACCGGGTGGGGCAATGCGAGGCCCAGGCGTTCAGGGCCGTCAACGGCCTGCCCGACTCGCTCTACGGTCCCGTCTGGGTCATCATGCAGCTGGGCACGCTCGGCGCCGCGCCCGCGGCAGCCGGCGCAGCGCTGCTGGCGCACGACCGCGCGCTTGCGGGCCGCCTGCTCGCGGGCGGCACGGGCACCTGGGCACTGTCCAAGCTGGTCAAACAGATGGTGCGCCGGCCCCGGCCAGCGGCACTGGTCAGCGGCACCCACACCCGCGGCCGCGATGCTTCCGGGCTCGGGTACCTGTCCGGGCACGCGGGCGTGGCGGTCGCGCTGGGCACGGCTGCCTTCCCACGACTGAGCCCGTCCGGGCGCGCCGTCGTTGCCGCCGCCGTGCCGATCGTCGGCCTCTCCCGCATTTACGTGGGCGCTCACCTCCCGCTGGACGTTGCGGGCGGGGCGGCACTTGGCCTCGCCGTCGACGCTGCCGTGGCCCTGGTCCGGCATCCAAGCGGCCATAAGAATCAGCCTGACGTAAGGCGTTTCGCACCTAGCTAGTGCCGTAGCAGGTCACGTTTGCCTGGCGAGGCGGTGCCTGATGGGTGCTGATCCTTCAGACTGGGCCGGTGACAGATCGCCTGCGGGTGCGTGAGATTGATGATGATGAGGGCCGC
>JBKQMG010000158.1:0-25419 GCA_052146815.1 Streptosporangiaceae bacterium
CTCGCATGAGAAAACCTCCAGGTAGCCGGATGTCCCCGGCACAGGGCGTGCGCGGAACAGACCGATGTCAGTTGCTGTCATCAGCATAACAGGGATGTCAGCCCCTGCCATCATCTACGATCGCGGCATGGGCCGATGGGAGCCGGACGCGCGCGGCCGGCTGGAGCAGGCAGCCTGGAGCTCAAGAGCGCGAGCTGATCAAGCTCGCATCACTCGCCTCGGCGCTCGCCGGCGCGCTGCGCCGGCGCGTCGAGACCAGCCAGGCAGACTTGCCGCAGTTCATCCGGGAGTCGCCCGACGAGCTCAAGGCCGTGACCACGGGCGACGCCGGGCGCTCAGCGCAGGGCCGTGCTCAGATCCTCCAGCAGGTCGTCCAGCGTCTCGATGCCCACCGACAGCCGGATCAGGTCGCCGGGCACCTCGAGGACCGAGCCGGCCACCGAGGCATGGGTCATCCGGCCGGGGTGCTCGATCAGCGACTCGACCCCGCCGAGCGACTCGGCCAGGAGGAACACCCTGGTCCGGTCGCACACCGCGATGGCTGCGTCCGCCCCGGCGCGGACCCGGAACGAGACGATGCCGCCGAATCCGCGCATCTGCTTGGCCGCCACCTCATGACCGGGATGTGACTCCAGGCCGGGGTAGAAGACCTGCGCCACGGCGGGGTGGTGCGACAGCATCTCGGCGATCCGCTGGGCGTTGGCCGAATGGCGTTCCATCCGGACGCCCAGCGTCTTGATCCCGCGCAGTGTCAGCCAGGCGTCGAACGGGCCGCCGGCCGAACCGATCGCGTTCTGGTGATACGCCAGCTCTTCGCCGAGCCCGGCGTCGGCCACGACCAGGGCGCCGCCGACCACGTCCGAGTGGCCGCCCAGGTACTTGGTGGTGGAATGCACCACCACGTCGGCGCCCAGCAGCAGCGGCTGCTGCAGATACGGCGAGGCGAACGTGTTGTCCACTACCAGCCGCGCGCCGCCCTCATGGGCGATCTCGGCCAGGGCGGTGATGTCGGCGATGGACAGCAGTGGGTTGGAGGGCGTCTCCGCCCAGATCAGCCGGGCCGGCCGGTCGGCCAGGGCGCGGCGCACGGCGACCGGATCACTGACGTGCACCGGCTGGTAGCTGATGCCCCAGCGCTGGAAGACCTTGTCGAACAGCCGGAACGTACCGCCGTAGGAGTCATGCGGGATGAGCACGTGGTCGCCCGGCTGCAGGACGGTGCGCAGCACCGCGTCCTCGGCCGCCATCCCGGAGGCGAACGCCAGCGCGCGGGCGCCGCCCTCGAGCGCGGTCAGGCATTCCTCCAGCGCGCCGCGGGTGGGATTGGCCGACCGGGAGTACTCGTAGCCTTCGATCCACCGGGCGGGGCCGGCCTGCCCGCCCGCCCCGAGGTCCCGGCCGCGCAGGCCCCCCACGCCGTCCTGCTTGAACGTGGAGACCTGATAGATCGGCGGGACCACGGCGCCGGTCAGCGGATCCGGGTCCTGGCCGGCGTGGATGGCCAGCGTCTCGAAGCCCCCAGCATGCTGCGTCATATCAAATCCGTTCTGCGCTAATGGTGAGCCAGGGCCGCCGCCCGGCGGGCCCGCGGTCGTTAAGCAGCCGGAAAACTGCCCGCGGCAGCCGCGGGCAGCCCGGCGTCAGCCTGAATTCCCGGCCAGGAAGGTGAGCACATCCTGCCTGGTGATCATTCCCTCCGGCTTGCCGTCCACCAGGACCAGGGCGGCCCCCGCCTTCTCCAGGGCGGCCACCACGGCGCTGACCGGCTCGCCCGAGCCCACCATCGGCAGCGGCGCCGACATGTGCTCGCCCACCGGGTCCTGCGGCCTGGCCCGGCCGGACACGAGGGCGTCGAGGAGGTCACGCTCCCCGATCGAGCCGATCACCTCGGCCGCCATGATCGGCGGCTCTTCCTTCAGGACGGGAAGCTGGGAGACATCGAAGGAGCGCAGGGCCTCGATCACGGTCTGCACGGTCTCGTCCGGGTGCGCGTGCACGAAGGGCGGCAGGCCGCCGGCCTTGTGCTCCAGCACGTCACTGATCCGGGGCTCGGCGGTCTCCGACGTCAGGAAGCCGTAGTCGGCCATCCACTCGTCGTTGAAGATCTTGGACAGGTAGCCGCGGCCGCCGTCGGGCAGCAGCACCACGATCACGTCGTCAGGGCCGGCGTTCTCTGCGACGCGCAGCGCCGCCACGACCGCGAGGCCGCACGATCCGCCGGTGAGCAGGGCCTCCTCGCGGGCCAGGCGGCGAGTCATGAGGAAGGAGTCCGCGTCGCTGACCGCGATGATCTCATCGCAGATGGTCTTGTCGAAGGTCTGTGGCCAGATGTCCTCGCCTACCCCTTCCACCAGGTAGGGGCGGCCGGTACCGCCGGAGTAGACCGAGCCTTCCGGATCCGCGCCAATCACCCGGACCGCCCCGCCGGAGGCCTCCTTGAGGTAGCGGCCGGTGCCGGAGATCGTCCCGCCGGTGCCGATGCCCGCGACGAAATGGGTGACCTTCCCGTCGGTCTGCGCCCAGATCTCGGGGCCGGTCGTGGCGTAGTGCGACGCCGGGTTCTGCGGGTTGGCGTACTGGTCCGGCTTCCAGCCGCCGGGGGTCTCCCGCGCCAGCCGGTCGGAGACGGAGTAGTAGGAGTCGGGGTGGCCCGGCGTAACCGTCGTGGGGCAGACGACCACGTCGGCGCCATAGGCGCGCAGTACGCTGATCTTGTCCTGCCCTACTTTGTCCGGGCAGACGAACAGGCACTTATAGCCCTTCTGCGCGGCCACGATGGCCAGGCCCACGCCGGTGTTGCCGGAGGTGGGCTCTACGATGGTGCCGCCCGGCTGCAGGGCGCCGGATCGCTCGGCCTCCTCCACCATCGCCGTCGCGATCCGGTCCTTGACTGAGCCGCCAGGGTTGAAGTACTCGACCTTGGCCAGCACGGCAGGCGCGCGATCGGCGCCGCCGAGCTGCCGCGTCACCGCGTGCAGCCGCACCAGCGGGGTGTTCCCGATCAGCTCGACGAGCGAGTCATGTACCTGCATCTCAACCACCTTGTCGCGGGGGCGCGCCGGACCGCCTTGTCCTGGTCGCGCTGGCTCTATCCTGCCAATTCCGGGCCAGCGCGCGGCGCAGCATAAGCTACTCTGCGGTTAACTACCAGCTCTGCGGGAGTCCTTCATGCCTGAGACCGTCGTTGTCGCCGCCGCCCGCTCGCCGATCGGCCGGGCGTTCAAAGGGTCCATGACCAGCATCCGGCCCGACGACCTGGCCGCTCAGATCATCACTGCCGCGCTGGCGCAGGTACCCCAGCTGGATCCGGCCGACATCGAGGACCTGATGCTCGGCTGCGGCCTGCCCGGCGGCGAGCAGGGCTACAACATGGCCCGGGTGGTCGCGGTCATGCTTGGCTACGACTCGCTGCCCGGCACCACGATCACCCGGTACTGCTCGTCCTCGCTGCAGACCACCCGGATGGCCTATCACGCGATCAAGGCCGGGGAGGGCGACGTCTTCCTCTCCGCCGGCGTGGAGTGCGTCAGCCGGTTCGGCAACGGCAGCAGCGACAGCTGGCCCGACACTAGGAACCCCGTGTTCGCCGACGCCGAGCGGCACAGCGCCGAGCTGGGCAACGGCGGCGCGCCCGCCTGGCACGACCCGCGCGAGGACGGGCGGATCCCCGACGTCTACATCGCCATGGGCCAGACCGCCGAGAGCGTCGCGCAGATCCACGGCATCTCGCGCGCCGAGCAGGACGAATTCGGCGTCCGGTCGCAGAACATGGCCGAGAAGGCGACGGCCAACGGCTTCTGGCGGCGTGACATCACCCCGGTGACCCTGCCGGACGGCACGGTGCTGGCCGCCGATGATGGCCCCCGGGCCGGGACCACGCTGGAAAGGGTGTCCACGCTGCAGCCGGTGTTCCGCCCGGACGGCACGGTCACCGCCGGCAACTGCTGCCCGCTGAACGACGGAGCGGCCGCCCTGGTGGTGATGAGCGACCGGAAGGCCGCCGATCTCGGGCTCACGCCGCTGGCGCGTATTGTCTCGACTGGCCTGACCGCGCTGTCGCCGGAGATCATGGGCCTCGGCCCGGTCGAGGCCTCACGGCAGGCGCTCGCCCGCGCGGGCATGACCATCGACGACATCGACCTGGTCGAGATCAACGAGGCGTTCGCGGCCCAGGTGATCCCCTCCTACCGGCAGCTCGGCGTGGACATCGACAAGCTGAACGTCAACGGCGGGGCGATCGCGATCGGGCACCCGTTCGGCATGACCGGCGCGCGCATCGCGACGACGCTGCTGAACAGCCTGCGGTTCCGCGACAAGACCTTCGGCCTGGAGACGATGTGCGTCGGCGGCGGCCAGGGCATGGCCATGATCTTCGAGCGGCTGTCCTGAGCCTGCGCCTGGCCAGGCGGCGATGGCCGCCGAAACGGCGCATTACGGAACGGTGACGTTCGGGGGTTGTCAGCGGCCCCGGCGTGGTGCAGTCTCTCAGGCAAGAGGACTCACCCCTGGAGGTGCCACTTGTCTCTGACTCACTCTCCGGAGATGCACAAGAACCTGATCGCCCGCATCCCGCTGGTCACCGGTCGTGACCTCAGAGAGTGGTTCAGAAGGCTGGAATCCGGGCCGCCGTTCTCGCGCTGCGAGGAACGAGCCCACTGGCTCTCCGACGAGCACGGCCTGACGCATGGCTACGCCAGCGCGATCGTGCACGAATACGAGCTGCAGCGCCGCAGCAGGCTGAACAGCGCCTGACCAGCCGGGTGGACATCGATCGCGCCACGGCGTTCCTGCGTGTCCACCACCGGGCCGTACTGGCCACGGCCAGGGCAGATGGCCGCCCCCAGCTTTCCCCCGTGGCCGCGACCGCCGATGACGACGGCCGCGCGCTCATCAGCACCAGGGAGACCGCCGTCAAGGCGCGGAACGTGGCGCGCGATCCGCGGGTCTCGCTCTGCGTGTTCACCGACCAGTTCTTCGGCGAGTGGATCCAGGCGGAGGGTACCGCCGAGATCGTCCACCTGCCCGAGGCCCTAGATCTCCTCATGGACTATTACCGGCGCATCGCCGGCGAGCACCCCGACTGGGACGACTACCGCGAGGCGATGCGCCGGGAGCGGCGGGTCATGGTGCGGGTCACGATCACCCGGGCTGGTCCCGACCAGAGCGGGTAACCGCGGCTCCGGGCGCGGCTGCCTGCGCATCCCCGGCAATACCGCACGCAGCGGGTTTTCACCGGGCAACGTGCATTTAAACAACAGCTACTAAACGGAAACAGTTGCGCTTACCTCGGCCAATCGGGTGATCTATCCCGGCTCACCGCATGACTTAGGCGGGAACGCGGCCAGAACAGAACGCAGTTCCGACTCGCGGCTATCTGCTGACTGAGCATTCAGCCATCGGAGCAGGCAGGGAACATGTCTCCTGCCTGCTCAGTGGTACCCCCGGTCGGAGTCGAACCGACACTGGGGACCCTTTTAGGGGGCCGGCCTCTTCCCTTGGGCTACGGGGGCTTGGCGATAATACCTCGTGCCCTTCAGATTAATCCAGATTAGCTGATTGCGATCTGGCTACTTGCGCCTAATGTCGCCTATCTAATTGACCGGCCAACGACACGGGATACGGCGAGTAACCATTGCACCCGCCAATATGACTCTATGTGAGCGAACGATCGCGCATGTAGCCTGCGCTCGGCCAGCCGCATCATTCCTCACACGCGTCACCCGGGTCACAGGCGCGCGTGCTCGCGCGCCCTGGCGAAGACCGCATCCAGCATGGCGCTCGTCACCCGTCCGGTGAAGGTGTTCTGCTGACTTGGGTGGTAGCAGCCCAGCACCAGCAGGCCGCCGGCTGACGGCAGCTCAGCCTCGACGGCATGGCCGAACGCCGGACGTGGCCGGGGCACCGTCAGGCCGGCGGCCGCGAGCTGGGCCCAGATCACCTGCCAGGCGAACTGGCCGAGGCAGACAATGACCCGCAGTTCCTCCCCCAGCAGCTGCGCCAGCTCCGCGGCCAGCCACGGGGCGCAGCTGTCCCGCTCGCCGGTCGTGGGCTTGTTCTCCGGCGGCGCGCAGCGGACGGCCGCGGTCATCCGGGCGCCGACGAGCCGCTGGCCATCCCCGGCCGTCACCGACGTCGGCTGGGCCGCCAGTCCGCACCGCCACAGCGAGGCGAACAGGAAGTCCCCGCTGCGGTCGCCGGTAAAGACGCGCCCGGTGCGGTTACCGCCGTGCGCGGCCGGCGCCAGGCCGGCGATCAGGATTCGCGGGCGATCGTCTCCCCACCCCGGCACCGGCCGGCCCCAGTAGCGTTCGGACTGGAAGGCACGCCGCTTGGCCGCCGCGACCCGCTCGCGCCACTCGACCAGCCGCGGGCAGGCCCGGCATACCGACTCGCGGGCCGCCAGCTCCTGAATGCTGCCGGCTGACGCCGCGAGCTGTGCTGCCCCGGCCGCTGAGGTGGCGACCGGGGTCTGCGCAGTGGCCGGGTCCTCCGGCCAGCCGGTGCCCGGCGGGACGGGACTGGGCCCGTCACCCTGCGCCGGTGCGCCAGCCTCCGCACTGCCCGGCGGCGGCGGACCGGCACCCGGCAGCGGCGATCCGGCGGCCTGCGGCGGCTGCGCTGGCATAACGGGGACTCCCCGGCTAGCGGCCGCCGGCCGCGATCGACCAGGCGACGCCGTCGAGGATGTCGTGCTCGCTGGTGAGCACCTCGCTGAAGCCGAAGCGGGTCACGATCTGATCCAGGATGAGCGCCCCGGCGGCGATCACGTCGACCCGGCCGGGATGCAGGACGGGGATGGCGGACCGCTCCTCGCGAGGCGCCGCCAGCAGGCCGCGGGTGACCTCGCGGACCGCCGGGGCGGAGATCTCGGCGTGATGGATCCGGGCCGGGTCGTAGGCGCGCAGGCCCAGGGCGATGGCGGTGATGGTCGTGACGGAGCCGGCCAGCCCGACGAGCGTGCGGGCGCTCGCCACCGGCACGCTGTGCGCGACCGCTGACAGAGCATCGTCGATATCGGCGATCGCCGCGCCGATCTGCGCCGGGTCAGGCGGGTCGGAATGCAGATGGCGCTCGGTGAGCCGGACGCAGCCGATATTCACCGACCGGGCGGCCAGTTCCGCCTGCGGCCGGGCGTCGCCGAGGACGAACTCGGTGGAGCCGCCGCCGATATCGACGACCAGATACGGCGGCACCGGGGCGCCGTCGGCGGCGCTGTCCCGCTCGGCGGCGGGGCCGGCCAGCTCGGCGGTAGCGCCGGTGAAGGACAGGTACGCCTCCTCCTGGCCGCTGACCACTTCCGGCGGCGTGCCGAGTATGCCGGTGACGCCGCGGGTGAACTCGCTGGCGTTCGCGGCGTCCCTGGTCGCGCTGGTGGCCACGATCCGGACCGCCGACGCACCGGCGTCCTCGATCGCCTTGGCGTACCCGGCGAGGGTGGCGAACGTCCGGTCGAGCGCTTCGGGCGCGAGCCTGCCGGTGGCATCCACGCCCTGGCCGAGCCGGACGATGTCCATCCGGCGGTCCACGTCCGTCAGCTCGCGGCGCCCGGCATCGATGTCGGCGATCAGCAGCCGCAGCGAGTTGGTGCCGCAGTCGATCGCCGCGACCCGCCGCCCCGTGCGGGCGCTCACCGGTCAGCCGCCACGCACGGTCCCGCCTGCCACCAGGCTCCGGCCGCAGCGAGGGCCTCCCGGCCGAGCGGGTTGGCACCGGGCACCGCCAGGTCGTGCGCGGCCAGGGCGTGCAGGCACTTGACCCGGTCCGGCATGCCGCCGGCGCTGGCGCCACCCGGCAGCGCCGGAACGCCTGCCGCGCGGGCCGCCGCCTCCCGCCTGGCCAGGTAGTCACGGTCCGCGGCCAGGTAGGCCGCCCGCAGCTCGGGGTCGGCCGCCAGCCGCTGCGTCATCTCCCGCATCGTCCCGCCTGCCTCCAGTCGGCTGATCGCCGCGCTCGCGCGCGGGCAGGTCAGGTAGTACAGCGTAGGGAACGGCGTGCCGTCCGGCAGGCGCGGTGCGGTCTCCACGACGTCGGGCAGGCCGCAGGGGCAGCGGTGCGCGATGGCCCGCACGCCCCGCGGGGGACGGCCCAGCTGCAGCTCGACGGCGGCCAGGTCGGCCGCATCCACGCCCGCGGTCACCGCGCGGGCTTTCCGTCCGCCTGCTGCACCGACGACCACACGCGCTGGTACCAGGACGAGCCGGTCGCCCGCGCGGCCGCGGCGCTGCCCGCGTGCGGCCTGCTGCCGATGACCACGTAGCAGGTCTGGCGGGGAGCGCACATGTGCAGCTCCGCCCGCGCCTGCCGCTCGATGTAGGCGGGGGCGTTCAGCAGCCGCTCCTGCGTCCGCAGGTGCTGCAGCTGGACGCTGATCTGCTGGTGCTGACCCTCCATCTGAGCAATCTGCCTGCGCTCGGAGAGGTACTCCCGCACCGGGTAGGCGAGGCTGAGCGCGATGGCGCAGACCACGATGGCCAGCACAGCAGCCCGGCTGGTGAACCGGGGATGCGCCAGCCCTCGGCGGCCGTCGGCCGGATCGGTCATGCGCCGCCAGCCGATGCCCGCGGGAATGCCGCCCGGCCCGCATAGGAGGCGGCATCACCGAGCCGCTCCTCGATCCGCAGCAGCTGGTTGTACTTGGCCACCCGCTCGGTGCGCGCAGGCGCGCCTGTCTTCATCTGGCCCGCGTTCGTGGCCACGGCGAGGTCGGAGATCGTGGTGTCCTCGGTCTCACCCGACCGGTGGCTGATCTGGCAGGTGAACCCGCTGCGCTGGGCGATCGAGACGGCGTTCAGGGTCTCGGTCAGCGTGCCGATCTGGTTCACCTTCACCAGCAGCGAGTTGGCGGCGCGCTCGGCGATGCCGCGGCGCAGCCGCTCGGGATTGGTGACGAAAATATCGTCGCCGACGATCTGCACCCGGTCGCCGAGCTCGGCCGTCAGCGCCTGGAAGCCGGCCCAGTCGTCCTCGGCCAGCGGATCCTCCAGGGACACGATCGGATAGGAGTCCAGCCACCCGGCGAAGATCCGGGTCAGCTCCGCGGCATTCTTATTGCTGCCCTCGAAGTGGTAGGCGCCATCGGCGTAAAAGGACGTCGCCGCGGCGTCCATGGCCAGCGCGACATCCCGGCCCGGCGTGAAGCCCGCCGCGCCGATCGCCTCGATGATCAGATCCAGGGCTGCCCGGTTGTGATCGAGGTCGGGCGCGAAGCCGCCCTCATCTCCCACACCGGTGCCCAGGTGGTGCTGCTTGAGCACCGACTTCAGCGCGTGATACGTCTCCGCTCCCCAGCGCAAAGCCTCGGCGAAGGTGGCCGCGCCCACCGGCGCGATCATGAATTCCTGGATATCCACGTTGTTGTCAGCGTGCGCGCCGCCGTTGAGGATGTTCATCATCGGAACGGGCAGCACATGCGCATTCGGGCCGCCCAGATAGCGGAACAGCGGCAGCTGGGCCGACTCGGCGGCGGCCCTGGCGGCCGCCATGCTGACGCCGACGATTGCGTTCGCGCCCAGCCGGGACTTGTTGGGCGTGCCGTCGAGGTCGATCAGCGCCTGGTCGACCAGCCGCTGATCGTCGGCGTCGAAGCCGAGCAGTTCCGGCTGGATCTCGTCGATGACCGCGCTCACGGCCTTCTGGACGCCCTTGCCGCCGAACTCGGGACCGCCGTCGCGCAGCTCCACGGCTTCCGCCGCGCCCGTGGACGCGCCGCTCGGCACTCCGGCCCGGCCCACGCTGCCGTCGTCGAGCACCAGCTCCACCTCAATGGTCGGGTTGCCGCGCGAATCCAGGATCTGCCTGGCAAAGATGCCTTCGATAGAGGCCACGGTTGAGACTCCCGACAGTGGTACCGGACGGTGCAGGACTGGCAATAGCCACTTTGGAGCCTAGTGGAGCAGCGCGCCCGGGCGGCAGGGGCACGCCGATACCGTCAGCGCGGGCGGGACCGCTCGAACGCCAGCACCCGGTCCCGGTAGGCGCGGGCCGCGGCGCGCAGCTCAAGCTCGGGATCCAGGCCCGCCTCACGGGCTCGCGCCACGAGCGCGAAGAGCGCAGCCCCGATGTCGCTGACCGCGCCCGGCGGCTCCGGCGCGTCCGGGGGCTGCGTAAGGTCGGCCAGCCGGTCCGGCACCCCGGCGCGGGCGGCGCGCCGCTGCAGCTGAGCCGCCAGGGAAAGAGCGGGCTGGCCCATCGGGACGCCGTCGGTGACGGAGCCAGGGCCGCCGCCGGCCGCCGCGCGCTCGGCGGCCTTGATCTCGTCCCAGTTCTGCTTGACTTCCTCAGCGCCGGTGACAGTGACGTCAGCGAACACGTGCGGGTGCCGGCGCACCAGCTTGCTGGTGATGCCCTCGGCCACGTCATCGATGGTGTAGCCGTCCGGCGCGGGCCGCTCGGAGGCTATCCGGGCGTGGAACAGCACCTGGAGCAGGACATCGCCGAGCTCCTCCCGCAGCGCCCGCTGGTCCCCGTCCTCCAGCGCCTCCAGCGCCTCGTAGGTCTCCTCCAGCAGGAACGGCGCCAGCGACTCATGGGTCTGCCGCGCGTCCCACGGGCACTCCGTGCGCAGCCGGTCCATGACGGCTACCAGCTCGAGCAGGCTGGCGCCCGGTACCTTAATGTCGGTCACCGGCGCGCCTAGCAGGACGGCTTGAGGTCTGCGGTGGCCGTCGGCGACGAGGCCGGCGCCGCGGACAGAACAGGCGGCGCGGGCACCACGGTGACCTGGCTGTAGTTCAGCGCGCCGAACTGCGGGTTGACCCGGATGTCGAGATCCTTGGCGGCCAGGCACTGGGACCTGGTGAACTGAGCCTGCAGCGCCTTCTGCGCGGCCGAGCCGGTCGGCGTCTTACCGCCGTCGAGCTGGGCCAGGAGCTTTGTCTCGATGGCCTGGTACCGGCCGAGCTCCGGCTTGAGGTCCGGCGGGATGCCGTTGGCGACGGCCACCTCAGTCAGGGTGGCGGTCGGGCTCTGCTGTTTCACCGACGCCGAAAGCTCGCCCAGCGCCTCCTGCACATCGTGCCCGGTCACGTTAACGCCGGCGCGCTGTGCCTGCCGGTCCCGTACCTGGAAGCGCAGCAGCCACGTCAGCACGTCACGCGGCATCTGCGCCTGCTTGAGCGTGATCTGGAGCTTCTTCCTGTCAGCCTGGTAGGCAGAGTTGAGGTCGGCCACCTGATTGGTGACAGTGGCCGAGGAGATCCGCTGGCTGTTCGTGACTGCCGCGGCGCCCAGCTGGACGGATCCGCACGCCGACACCGCGACACCGGCCGCGAGCGCGACAGCAGCCAATTTCACCGAGGTGCGGAGCACGACGATGTTCCTCCTTAGATGGTCGCGTCCAGGAGAGCCTCAATCAGATCCTCGCACCAGGACAGCAGCTCGGTATCGCGAAGCGACGGGGCACCCAGGGACATGATCCGGCCGGTACCCGCCCGCGTGCTGCCTGATCCCGCACGCGTGCCGGCCACCGCCTTCGGCACTGGTACGAGCATCGTACGCACCGCGGGCTTGTAGAGCGTCCTCGGGTACAGCCGCTCGGCCCGGACCTGCCGGGACTCTGGCAGCTCGACCGGCGAGAACCTGATGTGGTTGCCCTGCTGGGTGATGTCGGTCAGCCCGGCCCGCCGGGCCCTGGCCCGCAGCCGGGCGACCGCGAGCAGGTTCTCGACCGGCTGCGGCAGCGCGCCGTACCGGTCGGCCAGCTCCTCGCGGACGGCGGTGATGTCCGCCGCCGAGTCGATCGCGGCGATCCGGGTGTAGGCCTCAAGCCGCAGCCGCTCCCCCGGCACGTACTCGTGCGGGATGTGCGCGTCGACCGGCAGCTCGATCCTGACCTCTGGCTTCTCCGCCGAGCCGTCCCCGCGCATCTCCCGGACGGCCTCGCCGATCATCCGCACGTACAGGTCGAAGCCCACTCCGGCGACATGGCCGGACTGCTCGCCGCCGAGCAGGTTGCCCGCGCCGCGGATCTCCAGGTCCTTGAGTGCCACGTACATGCCCGCGCCCATCTCGGTGTGCTGCGCCACGGTCGCCAGGCGCTCGTGCGCCGTCTCGGTCAGCGGCTTCTCCGGCGGGAACAGGAAGTAGGCGTAGCCGCGCTCGCGGCTGCGGCCGACGCGCCCGCGCAGCTGATGCAGCTGGGACAGGCCGTAGGCCTCGGCCCGGTCGACGATCAGGGTGTTGGCGTTGGGGATGTCCAGGCCGGACTCCACGATCGTGGTGGACACCAGGACGTCGTAGTTCTTGTCCCAGAAGTCGACCATGATCTTCTCGAGCGTGTGCTCGTTCATCTGGCCGTGCGCGACCGCGATCCGGGCTTCGGGTACTAGCTGGCCGAGCCGCGCGGCGACCTTGCCGATGGAGGAGACCCGGTTGTGCACGAAGAAAGTCTGTCCATCACGCAGCAGCTCGCGGCGGATTGCCGCGGCAATCTGCTTCTCCTCGTACGGGCCGACGAAGGTCAGCACCGGGTGGCGTTCCTCCGGCGGAGTCAAGATCGTGGACATCTCCCGGATCCCGGCGACGCCCATCTCAAGCGTCCGCGGGATCGGGGTCGCCGACATCGACAGCACGTCCACCTGCGTGCGCATCCGCTTGAGGTATTCCTTGTGCTCGACGCCGAACCGCTGCTCCTCGTCGACGATCACCAGGCCGAGGTTCTTCACCCGCGTTTCCGGGGACAGCAGCCGGTGCGTGCCGATCACCACGTCGACGCTTCCGTCGGCCAGGCCCGCCAGCGTCGCCGCGGACTCGGCGCTGTTCTGGAACCTCGACAGCGGGCGGACGGTCACCGGGAACGGGGCGTAGCGCTCGCTGAAGGTGGCCAGGTGCTGCTGGACGAGCAGGGTGGTGGGCACGAGCACGGCGACCTGCATGCCGTCCTGCACCGCCTTGAAGGCCGCGCGCACGGCAATCTCCGTCTTGCCGTAGCCGACGTCGCCGCAGATCAGCCGGTCCATCGGGATCGGCTTCTCCATGTCCCGCTTGACCTCGTCGACGGCGGCGAGCTGGTCGGGCGTCTCGACGTAGGGGAAGGCGTCTTCCAGCTCGCGCTGCCACGGCGTATCCGGGCCGAACGTGTGGCCGGGCGAGGCGGTGCGGGCCGAGTAGAGGCGGATCAGCTCGGCCGCGATCTCCCGGACCGCCTTGCGGGCCCGGCCCTTGGTCTTGGCCCAGTCGGCGCCGCCGAGCCGGTGCAGGGCCGGCGCCTCCCCGCCGGAGTACCTGGTGACCTCACCGAGCTGGTCAGTCGGCAGGTAGAGCCGGTCCGGCGGCTGACCGCGCTTGCTCGGCGCGTACTCGATGACCAGGTACTCCCTGGTCGCGCCCTGGACGGTCCGGCTGGTCATCTCCAGGTAACGGCCGACGCCGTGCTGCTCGTGCACGATGTAGTCGCCGGACGTGAGCTGCAGCGGGTCGATGCCGCCCCGCCGCCTGCTCGGCATCCGGCGCAGGTCCCTGGTCCCGCTGCCGCGCTGGCCGGCCAGATCGGCCTCGGACAGCACGGCCAGGCGCACCGCAGGCCAGACGAAACCGCTGCCGAGCATGCCGGTGGTCACCTGGGCAAGGCCCGGTTCCGGCGGCCCGTCCAGATCGCCTGCCCTGGCACCCAGGCCCTCGCCGCGCAGCAGCTCGGCCAGCCGCTGGGCGGGCCCATGGCCCTCGGTGACCAGCACGACCCGCCACTGGCCGGCCAGCCACTGGCGGACGTCGGTCAGTACCCGCGCAGTGTCACCGCGGTAGGCCTCGGCCGGGCTGACGTCCAGGCGGAAAGAAAATCGACCCGCAGTCTCACCGTTTTCCTGCGTCACCGCCAGGGCTGAGTCGGCCAGGTCGCCGTCTTCGCCGCCCTCTTCGCCGCCGAAGGGCGTCACGGTCCACCAGCCGATGGACATCTGGCCGGCGGCCGCGCGGATATCGGTGATGGGCCGGAACGCCGCCGCCCCGAGATCGATCGGGACCTGGGCGCCCGCGGCGGCGTTGACCCAGGATGCCTCGAGGAATTCCTGGCTAGTGGCGACCAGGTCGCCGGCCCGGGTCCTGATGCGCTCGGGATCGCAGGCCAGCACGATGGCATCGTCCGGCAGCGAATCCAGCAGGAGCTCCATCCGGTCGGCCAGGACCGGGGCGAAGGCCTCCATGCCCTCGACGGTGATCCCGTCGGCCAGCTTGCCGAGGATGTCGCCGAGACCCGGATGCTCGGCCGCAAGCTCCTTGGCCCGTTCCCGGACGCTCGGGGTGAGCAGCAGCTCCCGGCAGGGAGGGGCCCACAAGGCAGCCGCGGTCTCGAGGCTGCGCTGGTCGGTAACCTTGAAGGACCGGATCTCCTCAACGGTGTCGCCCCAGAACTCGATCCGGACCGGGTGCTCGTCGGTTGGCGGGAAGACATCCAGGATGCCGCCGCGGACCGCGACCTCGCCCCGGTGTCCGACGAGTTCGACCCGCGAGTAGCCGATCTCGACCAGCCGGGTGAGGACCTCCTCAAGGTCAGCGTTCTGGCCGGGCACCAGTGCGACCGGCTCCAGCTCGCCGAGGCCGCCGACCAGGGGCTGCAGCAGGCTGCGCACCGGGGTGGCGACCACCCGCAGCGGACCGGAGCGGGGGTCCGACGGATCCGGGTGCGTCAGCCTGCGCAGCACCGCGAGCCGGCGCCCTGAGGTATCCGAGCGCGGCGAGAGCCGCTCGTGCGGCAGTGTCTCCCAGGGCGGGAAATACGCGGCCGCTGACTCGCCCAGCAGCGATCCCAGCGCGTCGGTCAGGTCCTCAGCCTCGCGCGCCGTCGCGGTGACCGCGAGCACGAACCGGGCGCCGGCGGCCGGGGCGGCGCCGGCGGCGGCCCCCGCCAGCACGGCAGCCAGGACCGGGCGCAGAGCCGGCGGCCCGATCAGGTCGGCGCCGCCCATGGCGGGCTGGCCGGCCAGTTCCAGCGCACGACTCAGCTGAGGATCGTCGGCGACGGTGCGCAGAAGACCAGTAAGACTCATGACGTCCAATGTGTGGGGAAACTTGCGTTCGGGGCTATCGGCGGAACCTGCGGCGGGGCGCAGCTATTTCCGCCGGAGACTGCACCGGCCAGCGACGAACCGCGCCGGCCGGACAATGAAATCGGCGAGCAAGGGCAGGAGGAAACTCCCGCGCCGAGCCGATCGGGTGCCCGGCAGAGCCAGGATCGCCGGTCCGCGCCGGAGCGCGAGTGCTCTCAGCTTACCGGCGCGGCAGTCCGGTCCGGGCGCCGGCCGGCCAGCGACGCGGCGCGGATGCTTGCGACTAAGAGTAGTCGTTGCACTACTCTTAGTCCTCGTGGCAGGAGTGCGCGGGGTGCGCGGCGTGCGCCGGTCGGAGGATGCTGGCGCCGTCCAGGCCACCCCGGAGCGGCCAGGCAGGCATCGGGCGTCCCCGCGGACGAAGCCGTCCGCCGAGCAGGCCCGGCATGCGTCCCCGGCCGCCTCTGCCGGCACGCCGGAGAGGGCTGCCCCCGCAGAGCCGGAAACCAGGAAAGCGCCGCCGAAGGTCACGAAGGCGCCGCCGGCGGCGGGCGAAGCGCCGCATGGCACCGCCGCGGAACTGGCCGGCGGCGAAGACCCGCCGGCTGCGCCGGCCGGCGGCGCGGCCCTGTTCACCCGCTACGCCCTCGACTACGCCGCGCAGCGCAGCGGGCAGCCGCTGGCCGTCCTGCAGGCGGGCAGCACCACCGCCGCGAACGAGCTTGACCTGGCCGCGCTGCGCGCCGACGGCTGCCAGATCTCCGTCAGCCGCGTCGACGACGACAACGCGGTGTGCCGAGCTGCGCTCGAGCGCCGCCCCGAGCTCACCGGCTGCGTGCTGAGTGACCTGCGCAGCGTGCCGCTCGCGCCCCGGTCGCAGGACATCGTCCAGTGCTCCATGCTGCTGGCCCGGATCACCAATGCCGACCTCATCCTCGGCCGGTTCGTCGAGACCCTGAAACCTGGCGGCCTGCTGCTGCTGCGCCTGCCGGACATGCAGAGCGCGGCTGGCTTCCTGGATCGCATCCTGCCAGGATCGATGCGCCGGCTGATCTGGAACGCGCAGCGGCCCGGCGAGCCCGGGCCTTATGCCGCGGTGTACGAGCCGCTGGCCACGGCCAGCGGTATACAGTCATTCGCGGCCCGCCACGGGCTGGTGATCGCCGGACGGCAGGTGGCCGGCGATCCCGCCGGGCCGCGCTGGCTGCTGGCAGCGTGCAAGGCCGTATCCTCGGTTTCGGCCGGGCGGCTCGCCTGGACGCATGACGAACTGCACTACGTGATCCGCAAGCCGGAAAGCAGATTCGCCCGCGTGCTCTGAGCCGGCGGCGGGCGCGGTGCCGATCGCCTGCCCCGCAGCCGGTGTAACCTCGGGCTAGCCTGGCAGCTTTGTAGTTTCTGAGCGTGACCGGTGCGCCGTGGAGCGGGCGCGAGCGGCGGACGGAGGGCGCGGTGGTGGACGTTACTGCTGAGACTGATACCGGCATCCCGGCGGATGTTGCCGGGCTGCCGGCGGCAGCGCTGAGCGACAGCCAGCTAGGCGATCTTGAACTGCTGCTCTCGGGCGCGTTCGCACCGCTGACCGGGTTCATGTCCGCCGCCGACGCGGACGCCGTCGCCGGCCGCGGGGCGCTGGCCGATGGCACGCCGTGGCCCTTCCCGGTCACGCTTGAGCTTCCCGCCGACGCGGTGCCCGCCGATGCTGCCCAGTTGCTGCTGGCCGACCCTGAGGGTGTCCCGCTGGCGGTGCTGACGATCACCGAGCGCAGCCCGGTACCGGCCGGCGGTCAGCACCGGCGCCCGCTGAGCCTGCTCAAGGCCGCCGGCGGCAACGGCGCCGGGCCCAATGCCGTCCCCGCCCGCCTTGTCAGGCTGGCTGGCCCCGTCCAGGGGCACCGCCGGCCTGAGCACGGCTCGTTCCGGCGGCTGATGCTCACTCCCGCGGAAGTGCGGGCCCAGGTCGACGGCCGCCCGGTACTCGCGTTCGCGGCCAGGGCGCCGCTGAACAGCAGGCTGGTCGGCCAGCTCCGGCACTCGGCAGGGCAGCTGAAGGCGCGGGTGCTGCTGCTGCCGCTGGTCGCCGGCCCGGCCGAGGTGGTCGGCCGTCCGGAGGCACTCGTGCGGGCTGTGCTCGCCGCGGCGGAAAGCCTGCCGTCGGGCACGATGGTGGTCCCGGTGCCGCTGCCGCGCCGGGGAACCGGCCAGAATGACGACCCGGCCAGGGAACTGGCTGCCGCCGCGATCGTCGCCGCCGCCCATGGCGCCACCCACCTGATGGCCGACAGCTCACCGACCCGCGGTGCTGATGCCAGCCTGGTCCAGGCCCTTCCCGGCGTGCCGATTCCGCTGCTTCCCTCCGGCGACTGGGCCTACGACCCCAGGGCGGATGTCTGGCGGCCGCTGTCCCTGATCGAGGCGGGCACCGAGCGGGAGGACCTGTCATCCGGCCAGCTCGGCGACCTGCTGGATGCCGGCGCCGATATTCCTTCGTGGTTCACCGCGCCCGCTGTGGCCCGGGAGCTGCGCCGGGCCCGGCCGCCGCGATCCGAGCGCGGTTTCGTCCTGTTCCTGACCGGCCTGTCGGGATCGGGCAAGTCCACGGTCGCCAGGGATCTGCGCGACGTGCTCGCCGAGCGGGGGGACCGCCGGGTCTCGCTGCTGGACGGCGACCTGGTGCGCCAGCTGCTGTCGGCGGGGCTGACGTTCTCCAGGGCGGACCGCGATCTCAACATCGCCAGGATCGGATTCGTCGCGGCCGAGGTGGCCCGCCATGGCGGCATCGCCATCTGCGCGCCCATCGCTCCCTTCGCCTCAGCCCGCGCCCAGGTCAGGGAGATGGTGTCGGAAGTCGGCGACTTCCTGCTGATCCACGTCGCCACGCCGGTCCAGGTGTGCGAGGCACGCGACCGCAAGGGCCTTTACGCCAAGGCACGTGCCGGGCTCATTCCCCAGTTCACCGGGGTGTCCGACCCCTACGAGGAGCCCGAGGACGCGGACCTGGTGATCGACACGTCGACGATGACCCGGCAGGAGGCCACGTCGGCGGTGCTGGGCTTGCTGACTTCCGGGGGCTGGCTCGCCGCCGGACGCGACGCCGCCGGACGAGACTGAGCTCCGGTCAGTCGTCGTCCTCGGCCCTGGTGCCCGCGTCGAGCTTCGTGCGGAAGCTGCGGACTGAACTGACGATCGATCCTGACATGGCCTCGCGCTGACGGGACAGCAGGAAATAGCTGATCACCCCGCTGATCACCAGCGCCACCGCGATCAGCAGCAGGCCGCGGGCCCCGGCCAGGTAGGTGAGCAGGAGCGCCACGATGAACAGCAGGATCCGCATCGCGGTGTAAGCGAGTGTTGCGCGCATGGTGCACCCAGTTTAGGGCGTCCGCCACTGACCACGAGCGCCGCGGGGCCTAATCGCCCCCTCCGCGGCCGCCGGGAGGAGGCCGAGAAGGGCACAATCGCACAAGCGGCGTGCCGCCAGCGCCGATCCCAGATTCTCAGAACCGATCTTACGGAAACTAGGGATAAAACCCATGTTTGTCGCGACACTTAGGACAGGCTTCCAGGCGGACCGGAGGGCAATGCAATGGACGGTAACAGTGAGCGACTGCTGACTCCGGGAGAGGTCGCTGCTCTGTTCCGCGTTGACCCGAAGACAGTCACTCGCTGGGCGGCATCGGGCCGGATCAGCAGCATCCGCACGCCGGGCGGGCACCGGCGGTTCCGGGAGTCCGAGGTGCGCGCCCTGCTCAGCGGCGACGCCGGATCGGCGGCGGGCGCAAGCGCCTGACGCCGTCGCGGTCCGCAAGTGCTGAGGTCAGCAGCCGCAGGCACAGTGCCAGACCCCGGCCAGGGCAGCCCAGACCGCAGGTGAGCAGCACCGGGCCATGTCTCCTGCCAGGTCAGGCGGCTGAGTCTGGTGGCCGGTCAGGCCCCGCCCACGCTGCCGTCGTCGCCGCCCTCCGGTGAGCCTCGTCGCGCCAGGAAGTCAAGGAACTGACGGCGCAGCAGGTCGTCTCCGTCCTTCCAGCGCTTGCGCTGCTCGGCGGCCTCCTCCTCGCTCATCGCCCCGGCGGCCAGCCGCTCATAATCCTGGTCTGACGGGCCGATCTCGATATAGGCGTCGCTTATCACCCGGCCATCAGCGCTGGTGGCCGACTCTGGCACCAGTAGATTCCCGTTCGGCAGCCTTATCACGTGCATCGCTTGATTTCCCCGTCAAATGCCGTAGCGCACATTGAAGTAGAGCATCACATTCAGCGCGGCTCTGGTGTCGCCGCCGAGCATGTCGACGAGAGCCGGCCGCTGGCTGGAGGCAATGGCGGCAAACGCGTCGGCAAAGAACTCCCTGCGCCCGAGGACGCTCCGCTGTTTGTGGAAGTCGCTTACCACCAGCGGAAGGCACTGCTCGTACAGCGCCACGAACTCATCGGAATCCGATTGCCACTGGCCGTCTGCGCCGTCGATGTCATCGAGAGCGTGGCCGATCTCGTGACACATGACGTCTGGCGTGGGCGACGGCCGGGACCCCACGATGATCTTACGATCACCGTAAGCGCCTGCGCACGCATCCCAGGTGGCGCGCCCCGATGGCAGCGGAACACCGCTCAGCTGGCCCATGTCGTCCAGGTCGGGCACTCCGCCGGGCCCGACATATATGGCGTCCAGCCCGGTGACCAGCTTCTCCTTGATCAGCTGCGGCAGCTCGGCAAGGCGCTCGATGGCGACCACGACCTCGGGCGGCGGGACCGCATCTTCGGCCCACTCCCGGCGCACCACCGTTTCCAGATGCCCGCAGTGCCGCCGGCCGGCCGCGGTCCGGTTACCCTGCGCGATCTCGTACCAGGGCAGCCGCGACTCCCGGGCCCGGACGGCCCTGCGCGCCTGAGCCGCCGTCTCGGGGGCCGTCCGGGTCGCGCCGGGCGCCGCGCGGACGGCCGCCCGCGCCGGCCCGCGATGCCGTGATGACCCGGCGCCGACCAGCGGCTGCTCGTCATCGGCGAGTTTCGCCTGACCGCGATCGGCGAACGGCGAGCGCGGCGGGGTCCGGCGATGCAAGCCGGCCGGGCCGGGCGCTGATGACGCGCGGCCGGGCGTGCCGTCCGGGATTCTGCGCGAGCGCGCGGGCATGGGCGCAGTCCGCCGCCACAGACGGCGGAGCCGGTCCAGTAACCGCAGCCGCATTTTGGCGCTCCCAGGCTCGCGTCAGGCCGTCAGGTTACGCGGTAACGGAGGCACCGTCATCTTCGGTGACATACGTGCATCACGAAATCACTTATAGTGATGTATTACGGTCAGGCCCGTCAGACCCGGATGACTGCCTCAATTCCTCTCCTTAGCGCTCTTCTTGCCGCTAGGCTGCCGCCATGCTGCTGCCAGGCGCGCTTTTTGCCCTTGTCACGGTGGGTTTTGTCGTCCCGTGCCTGATCGACGCGGCCAGGACGCCCCGCTACTACTTCGCCGGGACCGGCAAGGGAACGTGGCTGACAGCCATTGCGCTGCTGTGGGCATTCGGCGCTGTCGCCTGGCTGATCGCCGGGCGCCCTCGCCGCGGGCGGCCGACCGCGGCGCTGCCGGGACGAGCCGCCGGGACACGCGGCCTGAGCCCCCAGGAGGCCCTTCGCCGTCATCCGGCCTGGCGGTCCATGCAGGCTGGCGACGGCACCGCTGACCCGGCGGCTGACGCCGCGGCGGGCCTGGTCCCCCTCCGGCCGGCAGGGCCGGACGACGATCCGGAGTTCCTCACCAAGCTTGCCCGCAGGATCCGCGACGCCCGCGGCGACTGAGGATCAGTGCGCGTAGGAGTGCAGGCCCGTCACCCACAAGTTGATCCCGATCACGTTGAAGAGCAGGCAGCCGAAGCCGACGAGCTGGATGTAAGCAGCTTTGCGCCCTCGCCAGCCGGCGGTCGCGCGGGCATGCAGGAAGCAGGCGTAGACCACCCAGGTGATGAACGACCATGTCTCCTTCGGGTCCCAGCCCCAGTACCGGCCCCAGGCGTGGTCGGCCCAGATCGCGCCGGCCATGACACCGAACGTCCAGACCGGGAAGGCAAACAGGATGGCGCGGTAGGCGAGCCGGTCGAGCACGACCGCGCCCGGCAGCTGCCGCATGATGCCTGCGGTGCGCGATGGCAGGCCTGCCGCCGCCCGCCGCTGATAGCGGTCAGCCATCAGGAACAGCACCGTCACCACCGCGCCGACGATGTAAAGGCCGATCGCGACAATCATCGCGGTCACGTGGATGGCGATCCAGTACGACTGCAGCGCCGGTACGAGGGAACCGGCCGGGGTATACACGACGGTCACGTCCAGCGCCAGTGCGAAGACAACGGGCGTCAGGACGAAAAGGCCCAGGTAGTAAGCCCGGAAGCGCACCGACGCGGCCACCATGACGAGCACCGCCATGCACGTGAACGCGGCGATGAACTCGTACATGTTGCCCCACGGCACCCGGTCCTCAGCCAGCCCGCGGGTGGTGACCGCAATGAGCTGGGACACCAGCCCGACGCAGGTGAGACCGAACGCCGTGCGCAGCCAGAAGCCGGTCGGCCCGCGCCGCGCCGGCGAGAGGGAGCCGCCAGCGGTCGCCGGCTGCGGCGCTGCGCCGGCCGGCGCAGCGGTCGTGGCACCGGGCGCCGCACCGGCCGCCATGGCGGCGCTGCCGCTCGCCGCGCCGACTCCCGCCAGCTGGGGCACCTTGCCCGGTGCGGCCACCGCCAGCAGGCGCTGCTTCGCGAACGCGAAGTCGCATGCGTAGGCCAGCATCCCGAGCGCGTAAAAGATCACAGCAGTCAGCAGGCAGCCGTTGCTGATGTCGGCCAGGCCGATGTTCACGTGCACTGAAGACTCATTTCCCTTCGTGATCGGCGCGGGTCATGTCCTGGCGGTCGCCGCGGGACATGTCCCCCCGGGCGCCGGCCGATGCCGTGCCCGCTGCCGCGGAACTTGCCGATGCCGGGCTTGCCGCTGCCCGCCCGGATTCTGCGCCGATCGTCTCACCGTCGACGGCAGCGGCTGCGCCCGGGTCCGCCGCGGGCCTGCTCAGCGCCCGGTCGCGGCCCTGATGGACAGCCTGCAGTTCGTCGGTAAGCTCGGCGAATTCCTCTTCGAAGCCGCCCGCCGCGTCGGAGCGGGCCAGGCCGCCAAGCTCGACGACGGTCGCGCCGTCCGGGCCGGCGCCGGCCCTGACGAAGAATCTCCGGCGCCGGACCATGACTGACAGTATAAGGCCGGCCAGCGCGAGGATCCCGGAGATGAGCGCCGGCTTCTGGCCGGGGTCGTAGGTGATGGCCAGGCTGATCCATGGCTTGTAGCCGGTGAACGTCAGCGTGCCCGCGCGGCCGGGGAGTTTCAGCGACTGGCCCACCGACAACGGCCGCGGCGCGATCGGGAGCTGGCGCATGCGCCCGGTGTCGAGCTGGTAGACCGACTGCGGCTGGCCGCTGTTCAGGCCGAGATTGCCGGCGTAGGTCACCAGGCTGACGCGCGGGTCCAGGGCCGCGGGAAAGACTGACTCGAGCCGGCCCCCGTTGTCCACGGCGGTCGGCAGGAAGACGCCGGCGAAGCCGAGCTGGTCAGGGCTGGCATCGGGGACCTTCACGACGCCCTCGGACGTCAGGTCACTCTGGTCGACGGGGATGAACGGCACCGCGCCGTTGAAGACCACCTGGCCCGCGCCGTCGGTGACCTTGAATTCCGGCGCGTAGCCGTGCCCGACGATGTAGACGCTGACGCCGTCGACGACCAGCGGATGATTCACCTGCAGGGTGTAACGGCGGGCGGGCGCGCCGGGCGACGCCGTGTACCGCAGCGCGGCGTTGAACTGCAGCGGCTCGCCGACCTCGTTACCGGAAGTGACGTACTTCGCGGTGAACCTGTTCAGCGTGATGGAAAACGGGGCCAGATCAGCGGGCGTGACGAGCCGGCCGGGGCGGAACACGTCCAGCGACGTCGGCGTGTTCGCGAACGAGCTCCCGGCGACAAGCAGCCGGTTGGCCTTGTACCCGAAGATGGCACCGAGGCCCACGGACGCGAGCAGGGCCAGCAGGGCGATGTGGAACAGCAGGTTGCCGACTTCCCGCAGATAGCCCTTCTCGGCTGATATCCAGCCCTCGCCGGTACGCAGCCGGAAGCGCTTGCCTGCCAGCAGCTGGCCTGCGGCCGCGGTCGCCGCGGCCGGCTCGAGCGCGGTCGTGTAACTGGCCGCCATCGGCAGCCTGGACAGGTGACGCGGCGCGCGCGGCGGCTGCTGGCGGGCCGAGCCCACCAGCCGGAAGGTCCGGGGCAGCACGCATCCGGCCAGTGAGGCGAAAAGCAGCAGGTAGATCGCCGCGAACCACGGCGCGGCGAAGACATTGAAGAGCGAGAACCGGGCCAGGATCGGAGCCAGCGCCGGATGCGCTGCGTAGTACTGGGTGACAGCCGCCGGGTCAATGCCCTGCTGGGGCAGCACCGAGCCAGGCACGCTGGCCACCGCGAGCAGGAAGAGCAGGACCAGGGCGGTCCGCATGGACGTCAGCTGGCGCCAGCCCCACCGCAGCCAGCCGGCGATGCCGGTCCGGCTGCCTGCCTCGCCGGCGCGCGAGCCCGGGGCTGGCCCTCGCGCGGCGGCGCGGGCGTCGTCCTCGCGGCGCGGGGCGCCGTCGCTGGGAGCATTACCACGAACCCGCGCGGCGGGCACCTCACGGCGCGGCGGGCCGGAGGGGACGCGCAATCCGGTCATCGGGTCACCACCCGACTGCTCCTCTCGTCATGACTTGCCGGCCGCCACTTCGGTAATCACTGCCTTCAGGCCCTGGTAAGAAACGCCGCCGATGATCCGCCCGGCCAGGCGGCCGCTGCGGTCGATGATCACGGTGCTCGGGATGGCCCCCGGCGGCAGCGTGTCGCGGAACTGCAGCGCGATTTCGCCGCCCGGATCGTTCAGGCTCGGGTAACCGACGTTGAAGTTGCGCATGAAGGCCTCGGCGGCGGACTGGTTATCGTGCACGTCGACGCCGAGGAACTGCACATGGCTGGACTGGAAGTGCCTGCTCAGAGCGGCCAGCGCGGGAGCCTCCCGGCGGCACGGCGCGCACCAGGAGCCCCACCAGTTGAGTACCACCACGTCCCCGCGGTAGGACCGCAGGCTAAGGTGCTGGCCGGTCAGGGCCGTTCCGGCGACAGCCGGCGCCAGCGGCCGGGAGCCGGGACGATAAAACGTCGTGCTGTAGCTTCCGGACACGAAGCTCTGGCCGCCGCTGGCCGGATTGCTGGCGGCGATGGCGCCACCTGAGCAGCCGGCGAGCGCAGCCCCGGCGCACACGGCCAGCAGCGCGATCGAGGCGCCGCGGCCTCGTGCCGCCAGCGTCGCGGTGCGCGCAGTGCGCGGCAAGCGGTGCAAAGGGTGATCTCCTACAGCCGGTAGTATCTCGCGGCCCCATTGTGCCCGATCCCGCGGGGCCGCCCGACGGCGGGGCGGTCACGGCCGCCTCCCGGCACCCCGGCCCCGGGCCGGGGGATCACGCGCCGGCGACCTGCCCGCGGGAGGGTCCCGACGGCTCCGCATAAGAAACACCAGCCAGCCGGCCATGGGCGTAGCGCAGGCTGGTGACGCTGCCGAGGGCGCACTGGCGCCGCCGCGGATCGTGCCAGAGCCTGCGCCCCTCAGCCGACCGGCGCGCCACCCAGATGGGCAGCTGATGACTGACGCAGACGGCCTCGTGCCCGGCCGCCGCCCGGGCCGCGTCGGCTGCGGCGGCCAGGACCCGCCGGGCCACCTGCTGGTAGGGCTCGCCCCAGGACGGCCGCAGCGGGTTACGGAGGTAGAACCAGTGCTGCGGCTTGCGCAGTGAGCCGTCGCCCACGCCGAACGTCATGCCCTCGAAGTGATTCCACGACTCGATCAGCCGGTCGTCGATCTCCGGCTCCAGGCCGAGCTGAGCGGCGATCGGGCTGGCTGTCTCACGGGCCCGCTCCAGCGGCGAGGACCGCAGGACGGTGATATCGCGGCCCGCCAGGAAATCGGCCGCCGCCTTCGCCATCGCCTCGCCGGCATCGGACAGGTGGTAACCGGGAATGCGCCCGTAGATGACGCCGCGCGGGTTGGCTACCTCACCGTGGCGCACGAGATGGACGATCGTCGTGTCGGCTGGAGGGCTTTGCGGATCCATGGCCGGCCTAGCCTACCGGGCGGCGCGGGCACTGCGGCCGCAGGCGGCCCGCGGCACTGCTGGCCGGCCGTTCGGGCGCACGACAGCCTGCCGCCCGGCGGTCTTCATTTCCCGGCCTTATCCCGGCAGGAATTGGCTTGAGACGCTTCTTGCGGATGGCAGCTGCTTCGACCGCGGAGGAAGCCATGAACGAGCCCGACCCCAGCAGCGACTCGGGGACAACCAGGCGCCGCCTGCTTCAGGGCGGACTGCTGGCGCGGGCGCCCTCGGCTAGCCGAGGGCGCC
>JBKQMG010000159.1:0-4121 GCA_052146815.1 Streptosporangiaceae bacterium
GGATCTTCTGCTGCGGCTGCCCCCGCGGCCGGTACCTGCCCAGGCTCATCACGCCCGCCTCCCGCAGCCCTCGCCGCCAGCATCGCCAGCAGCGCCACGGCCGCAGCCCGCCGGTCCTCCGGCAGCACCGCCCACACCGCAGGACCGGGAGTCACCGCCCGCCCGGCACTCAGCCGCATCTGGCTCACCCGCCGCCGCTGACAGCAGCCGGCGAACCATTGCCGCCGCCTGCAACAGTGCTCCCACGCCCAGCATCGCCCCGGACGCGGGCGTCACGCTAGAGACAATTTCCGCTTCACGGGCATCAGCGGTGGCCGATTGAGGAGTGCTTCCAGGCCGGCAAGAACGAGGCCGCCCTGGACCACTACCAGGTCAGGCTCTACCCGGCTTGGTATCGGTACGTCGCTCTCGCCATGCTCGCCCTGGCCTGGCTCGCCGTCACCCGCGCCGAGCTCGCCGACGACAACAGCCAGGTCATGAGCTCGGCGAACGAGATCCGCCGCATGTTCGCCGCCCTCTGCGGCCCGCCCCGCGACGAGCACCACGCCCGCCACTGGTCACGATGGCGGCACTGCCATCAGGAACGAGCCCGCCTCTTCCACTACCAGCGGCAACGAAGGCAAGATCACTAAGTACGGCCAGAGTGCCACCGCCAGGACAGACTGTCCCGGCGGAAACTCAGATGGCATCAGCACGCCAGCTGGATAGGCTCGGGCCGTGCCAAAGCTGCAGCGGCTGCATCCCGGCCATGCCCCGGCCGTCCTGGCCTTCGAGCGGGCAAACCGCTCCTACTTCGCCGCCTTCATCTCCGACCGCGGCGATGAGTTCTTCGACCAGTTCACCGAGCAGCACAGCGCCCGGCTGGCTGAGCAGGAGGCCGGCGCCGGCGCCTACTACGTGCTCGTCGCCGAGGACGGCTCAGTCCTGGGCCGGTTCAACCTGGTCTTCGCCGGGGACGGCACTGCGGAACTCGGCTACCGGGTCGCGCAGCACGTCGCCGGCCGCGGCCTGGCGACCGCGACCGTGCGGGAACTGTGCCGGCTGGCGGCGGCTCGGCACGGGCTGCGCACGCTCAGGGCTGCCACCTCCCGCGAGAACGCCGCGTCCCAGAAGGTGCTGGCCAAGGCCGGGTTTGTCCCGGTCGGCCCGGCCGATCCGGCCCACCTCGGCGGTAAGCAAGGCACCTGGTACCAGCGCGACCTAGCCGTCGGCGACGCGCCGCAGCAGCGTGCTGCGGCAAGGGACCAGGCTGGCGCCTGACTCGCCGCAACGGACCGGCCACCACCAGCGGCAGGCAGCCCGAAACCGGGCACGTAACGATCTACGGCTGGAGTACTCTAGGCAGCTGGCGCGACCAGCTGTCTGGAGGGCCTGGCGCTGCCGGCGGCCTCATCGATGCTGGCGTGAACCGAGAAGACGGCGGCCAGGCGGGTGAGAGCCAGTACCCTCAGCATCTGCTGCTGCGGCGCGGCCAGCAGCAGGTCGCCGCCAGACAGCCGGGCGTGCTTGCGGGCACGGACTAGCGCCGCTATGCCGCTGGAGTCAATAAAGTCCAGGGCCGCGAGGTCAACGATGACTATCGCCCCGTGAGGCACGACCGCTATCAGCGACGCGGCGACGCTCGCGGCATCTGCCACGTCGAGCTCGCCGAGCAGTGCAACGACGATCTGATCGTCAGGCTCGCGCGTACTCAGATTGACCGAGATCATGGGTGCCTTCCTGACTGGGCAGCAAGGCAGGGTCTCGACCGAGAGGCTGGTTCGCCAACGTGTGCTTTTCCGACCAAACGCCGGATAGCTCCGGCTGTCCGGTGTCTGCCGGCCCGCTATCGCTCCCGGTCGCGGCGCACCGGTCGCGGACCCGGCCTGGGTCCGCGGGGGACAGGGCCGGGCTGGCTGGAGACGATCGCGGCGGTGCCGCGGATGACCTCGTCCGCGAGCCGGGTGAGCGGGTGGTTGTGGTCGCGAGCGTACTGGCGGAGAGCTAGAAAGGCCTGGTCAGGGGTCACGTGCAGCCTTTCGGCGAGGATCCCCTTGGCCTGCTCGATCATGATGCGGCTGTTGAGCGCAACTTGCAACTGCCCGGCCACGAGTTCCTGCTCGTGCACCGCGCGTTCCTGGAGCATCCCGATGGTGGCCACGTCCACGAGTGCCCGGGCGGCCCGGGCCACGGCCTCGTTCAGCCCGTCAGGCGCGCTTTGGAACAGGTTCAGCGTCCCGAGGATCTGATCGCGCAGGCGCATGGGGATGGCGTGCACACCGGTGAAGCCCATCTGCACTGCGGCGGCAGCAAACCGCGGCCACCGCGCCGTCGCCTGCTCGGTGCGGATATCGGTGATGGTGACGACCTGCCCGGTGCGGTAACAGTCCAGGCAGGGGCCTTCGTCGTTCTGGATCTGGAACAGCTCGGCGACCCGGGCCTGCTCGGTGGACGCAGCTACGAGCCGCAGCATCCCGCTGCTGTCGGCGAGAAGCAGCCCCGCAGCGTCGACCTCCAGCAGTTCTACGCATCGCTCGGTGAGCGTGGCCAGGAACTCCATCAGATCGAAGCCGGCTACCAGCGTGTCGGCCAGCTCGACGAGCGTCTGCGCGAGTCGCTCGTCGATAGTTGCCACCATGCATCTCACATTAGCGGTCCGTGCCCGGCGACCGGGCCTGGCAAGATCCGCGCTTGCTGGCCGGGCCAGCTGGCGGCCGTCAGGGAAAGATCTGCGCGGGGGGATCGGGCAAGAACCGCAGCCGGCGATGCACAACCTCGCCGGCGACGTCGCTCACCGCGGCACTGTCAGCGAAGGCGCGCGCCCGCAGCCGCACGAGCGCCTCAGCCAGGCTCACTCCCAGCTGCACGGAGATCATCCCGGTCGCCTGATGAATCTGGGCGCGGCCGCCCGCCAGGCCCCCCAGCGGCTGGTAGCCGCCAGAAGCGATGATGCCGGCCGAGGAGTCCAGCAGCATCTCAAGGGCGATATCGGCGAATACCAGCCCGTTGGCCAGTTCTTCCGGCGAGAGCGGGCCCGGCTTTGCCCGGTAGAGCGAGAGGACCCCGACCCGGATGGCCCCCGCCTGCAGCGGGAACGCGAATATGGCCCCGGCGCCGGCCGCTACTGCCGTGGTCACGAAAACCGGCCACCGCGCCGTCACGGCCGCCAGATCGGGGATCAGCATCGGCGACCCGAATCTGAAGTCGTCAGCGCACGGCCCTTCTCCCGTGCTGAGCTGCAGTTCCTCCAGCCCGGCGCTCACGCCGTCGGAGGCGAACAACGGCTCGAGCGCCGCGGGCCCGCTCATGACCGTCATGCTGGCCCCGTCCACTCCGAGCTGCCGCACGGCCGCGCGGCACAATGCGGCAATCGACACCGGCGCCGCAGCTGACGCGGGCGCATCGCCTGCAGGCGCCGCCGCGATCCACGCCCACACCCTGGCTGCGCGATCGCTCGTCACCCCACCATCCTGGCCCCCGCGGGAGTGACCTGTCCCGTCCGGCCGGTTTAAGTCGCCAGCTGGGCCAGCTGATTCACCCGCTGCCCGCCATGACGTCCCTCAGCCCGGCCAGGCAGCAACGCGCGACATCCGGCTAATACAGCGGGACACATCCCGCTGCCGGCTCGCCTGGATTTAGATTTTGCCTGCTGTTTTCCTGATGAGGCTTAATCAGTGCTAGTGTCCTATTAGTTGCTCCGGACCTCGGTGGCTGACGTTAGATTCTGCGAATGCGGCCGAGGGGTCACGGAGCATTTTTATGCTCAGATCCGGCAACGCGCGCCCTGATTGCGATTTGCGTGCGCAGCCGGTCCCGGCGCCTCGCCGGCGCATATCTATCGTCGCCATGCCAGCGGCCAGCGTCTGTGCCGGAAAGCCCGCGGTACAGACGGCCGCAGAATAACCGCCGCGCGGGCTGACATCGCCCGTCACTGAGCTCCCGCACCTGGTGCAGCGCCCGAACCCCCCTTTCCTGGCGCTGCACCAGGGAGCGGGCCTGGCGCCAGCAGGGGGACCAGGCGCGCGGTAACCGTCAGCCGGCTGCGCGGTCTGGCTTGGGCTGCGCGTCGGCCTGACCACCCGCGTTTCGTCGGCAGGCCGCATAAGCAGCAGCCGGAAGATCCCCGCTTTCCCCTCGGACCC
>JBKQMG010000160.1:0-21824 GCA_052146815.1 Streptosporangiaceae bacterium
ACCGGCGGGGGCACGATCTAGACCTAGGGCTTCCCGAAGGAGCCCGGGCGCCACGAGTGCTCACCTGCCGGCGGCTACCAAGACCGAGTCTGCCGGAAAGGCCGACCCGTTAGCCCTTATTAGGTGCTGCCGCTCTCGTTAGAGATGGTCAGCACCCCGAGCTGACCCGGCTGGCGGATGAGCTGTGCGCGGCCGCCGGGATCACCAGGGCGTCGGTGACCCAGACCGTGATCGGCAGCCCCGGCGTCTACGATCCGCGCCGCAACGCGATGACGCTGACCGGGCGGCTGGCCGGCTGGAGCCGGCCGGAGGTACTGACGGGCCTGCGCGAGGCCTTCGGCCATGACCTGGTGGTGGAGAACGACGTGGACGCGGCCGCGCTCGCCGAGCGGCAGCACGGTCACGGCCGGGAGTTCGCCAGCTTCGCGTTCGTCTCGATCGGCACCGGCATCGGCATGGGCCTGGTCATCGACGGCCGGCTGCACCGCGGCGTGCACGGGGTCGCGGGCGAGATCGCTTACCTGCCGATCTCGGAGGGGGAGGGAATGGACGCAGGACGCCCGCCGGCTCGGCACGCTCGAGGCGGCGGGCTCGGCGTCGGCGATCGTCCGGGCGGCGCGGCGCGCGGGCATGCGCGGCCCGGTCTCGGCCCGCAGCGTCTTCACGGCCGCCGCGGCCGGGGACGCGCGGGCCGCCGCGGTAGTCGCTGATGAGGCCACGCTGGTCGCCAAGGCGGTATGCGCCGTCATTACCGTCGTCGACCCTGAGCTTGTGGTACTCGGCGGCGGCATCGGCCAGGCCCCCGGATTCGCGGCGGCGGTCACCGCCCGGCTGCGGCGGCTGGCCCCGGTGCTCCCGGAAGTGCGGGTCAGCGCGCTCGGCAGCGATGCTGTCGTCGACGGCTGCCTCGCCTCAGGTGCCGGTCTGGCCTGGACGCGCCTGGCCGCACTGCTGTCGGCCCGGCCGGCGCTCACTGGGGCGGCGCTCCACCAGCGGCGCAATCAGGCGGTGCTGTCTCAGATCTTGGGCGCCGCGAAGTAAGGGCTCGATTCCTTGCGCCACAGCAAGATGATGGCGCTCAGCCCGATCAGCCACAGCACCGTGCTGTACACCGTGCCGATGATGGTGTGCGGCCGGGCGAGGTTGAGGACCAGACCGAGGGTGTTCAGCGCGAACAGCACCGTGGCGACGATCCTGGCCCAGTTCCGGCCGCGCTTGTTGGCCCAGGCCATCCACAGCCAGAGGCCGACGCCCACCAGGGCCTCGATGACGGCGACGGTGATGATCAGGACCTCGGCGGCGTGCAGCTGGCTGGAGGTGTAGGTGGGGTCTGCACTGCGGATCGCGGACTTGACGCTGCCTACCGTGGCCAGGGAGATGATGAGGCCGAGCACGCTCACCGCCGCGCCGGCGTACATCAGCTTCACTGCCGTCAGCACGGACTGCGGCGGGGCCGGGCGCTGCTGCTCTGGCATCTGCGCCCCGCCCGGGTAAGCCTGGTACATCTCCTGCTCCTCATGCGCGCCGCATGCTAGTGAGGTGCCGCGGCTGGCCTCGCGCGCTCTCGGGCCGCCTACGGCGCCCTGAGCCTAGCCCCGGCGCTGGCCGCCGGACAAGGTGGCGTGAGCCCGCGGCTGCCGCATGCTGGGCTCGGGCCGGAAGACCGTGGCCCCGTACTGCTGGTAGTCGTAGCGGAAGCCCGTCAGGTACAGGTAGTTGATCACCGCGGGCCGCACTTCCTGCCACTCCAGCAGCCAGCCGATGTTCAGCCGCCGCAGGTCCGCCCGCGCGGCCACCATCTCCTGCGGGGTGGCCTTGGTGCCCTTTTGCGCGGCCGCGAGCCAGTGGAAGAACGGGTGCCGGTCGATTCCGGCCCTGGTCGGGTACGGCACCCAGGAACTGTAGGAAATAGCCCGCGGATGGCCATCGGCGGTCGCGATGAGCAGCGCGCGGGGATGGATGGGCAGCCCGTAGAGGCCGAGGCCGCCGCCGCGCAGGCCGAACGGCACGTCGACGACGATGGAGCGGGTCCGGTCCGCGGCGATCGGCTGGTCCAGGGCCGGCAGCGCGGTGTGCATCGTCTGGTCCGCGCCTGCGGGCGGTGCGTATCCCGCTTCCAGGGCCCCGAGGGCCACGACGACCGCGAGGACCGGCCAGGTGCGGCGGCGGCGGCACAGCCAGTCGACCGCGGAGCCGGCCAGGATGGCGGCTCCCACCAGCCCGAGCAGGGCGATCCGGTCGGCTTCGCGCAGGGCCGATAGCCCCGGTATCCGGACCAGCCAGGTGTACGGCATCAGGTCAGAAAGCCCCACGCCGTGCCAGACGGACTCCAGCGGCAGGTAGAGCCGGGATCCGATCAGCAGGGTCGGGCCCAGGCTCAGCGCCGCGGCGCTGAGCCACAGCAGGGCCAGCCACCAGGAGCGGCCCCGCCGCCAGCCGAGCGCCAGCCCGGCGAGCGCCAGCGCGCTGAGCACCGCGCCGAACGTCGGCATGCCCTCGGCCGGCTGGTGGAAGGTATAGGAGACGGTGTGCGCGAGCCCGAAGTTGGCCACTCGCGACGTCTGCGTCAGCTGGCCGAGCCCGAACGCGGCCAGCCGCGGCGACGGCGAGAACAGCGCGGGCAGGCCGACCCCGTACTCACGGTAGGTCTGGACTAGCTCGTTGGCCGGGACGGTGGCCCCGCCGGCGATCTCCTGCTGCGCCATCGCGATGAGCTGCGGCGCGGCGACCACGCCGGCCACCAGGGCACCGAGCAGCCACGGGAGAATGCTGGACCGCGCGGCCGCCCGGTCCCGGAACAGCTTGATGATCAGCCACGGGATCAGCAGCACCGCTGCGAGCAGCACGGCCAGCACAGCCGATTCCTGGTTCACCAGAACCGAGGCGCCGAGCACCAGCCCGAGGATGATGCCGCGCCCGGCGCTCGGGCGGCGGCGCAGCCGGATGGTGGCCTCCAGCGTCATCGGCAGGAACAGCGCGCCGAGCGAGATGTTGAGGTGATACCAGTTCTGCCAGGTCATCATGGTGGACAACCCGAAGAACGCGCCCGCGGCGATCGATCCGGGGATACCCAGCCACAGCCTGGCGGCCCGGAACATGACGTAGCAGAGCAGGCCCGGCGCGAGGATGGTCAGCACGGTGAAGGTCGCGGACGGCCCGAACAGGAGCGTGACGGGCGTCATCAGCCAGCCGGGCAGCGGCATGAGCGTGTCGAAACCAAGCTGGAGGCCGACCGGCGCGGCCATGCTGCGAGTGAAGAACGGGTTGCCCAGGTGGGTGATCTGATGCGCCACCCAGTAGAAGCCCCAGACGTAGCTGGTCACGTCGAGATTTCGGGGGAGCAGATGCTCGGACAGGTACGCGGTCCTCGGCCAGGTCACGGCCACGCCGACGACCACGTAGGCCAGCAGCAGCGCCAGATGACCGGTGACGGGGCGGCGCGCCGCCCCGCGCAGCCGACCGGAGAGAGATCTCACCGGTGCCGCCGGGGCCTGCTCGGCTCGTGCTGTCTCGGCACCAGGTCCGGCGGCGCGGGGCGCCGCATCAGCGCCGTGCCGGTCGCCGGCGGACATCCCGTCGCTCATGGCCGGACCGGCGGCAGTCACCGGGGCGTCACTGCCAGTGGCGTCAGCGTCCGGGGCGTCAGCGTCCGGGGCGTCAGCGGCAGTGCTTGCAGCATTGCCGCCCGCATGACCAGCGGCGTTACCGGGATCCAGGATGTCGGCAGCACCGGAACTGGGCTGGCCGGGCTGGCTGCGGCCTTCTCGGTTCATCGGCTCCCTTGTCGAGCGTTCCCCCGCTCTTCCAGCTTGCCCCAGCATTCCATGGTTGCGTGAAAGCATGCCGCTAACCACGCGCACCGACCGGTATCAGCGCGAACGCCGGTCAGTCCCGTCCGGGCTCGCGCAGCAGCCGGAGGCCACAGCCACGTGGCGGGCCAGTCTAGTGACCTGCCAGCCGAAGCAGCCATTATGCAGGATCAGGCGGACCAATTCGGCCGTCCGCACCCGCTAGAGTCCTCAGGTGGCCCTCGGGGAAAATACCGGCGGGGAAGACACCAGCCTACGCTTGCCGTCGGCGCGGCTGCTGCGGTGGGAGATTTTCGCGGTCTTCGCCGTGTCGCTCGGCGCGAGCGGCCTGAGCGCGCTGCTCGATCTCATCAGGTCCCTGCTTACGACCCATTCGCTGGCGAGCCAGCAGGCACTGCTGGTCGGCTCGCAGGCTCCCGATCACTGGCTTGACCTGATCTTCCAGCTGGTCGGCATTGCCGAGGCCCTCGCACCGGTGATCCTGGTGCTCTACCTCATGGCCCGTTCGGGCGAGCCGCCGTCCGTGATCGGCCTGGACGCCCGCGAGCCCGTGCGTGACCTCGCGCGGGGGGCCGTGCTCGCCGCGCTGATCGGCGGCTCCGGCCTGGCGCTTTACCTGACCGCATTCCACCTGGGACTCAGCCTGACGGTAGTCCCTGAAAGCCTGCCGGCCGTCTGGTGGCGCATCCCGGTCCTGCTGCTCAGCGCAGCACACGACGGGCTCCTCGAGGAGATCCTGGTCATCGGCTATCTGCTGCGCCGCCTTGACCAGCTGGGCTGGACGCCCTGGAAGGCCATCCTGTTCGCCGCGGTCCTGCGCGGCTCCTATCACCTCTATCAGGGATTCGGCGGATTCCTCGGGAACGCGGCGATGGGCGTGATCTTCGGGGTGCTCTACCGGCGCTGGGGGCGGGTGATGCCGATGATCATCGCCCACACCCTCATCGACGCCGTCACGTTCGTCGGCTACGCGGCCCTGCACGGAAAGGTGTCCTGGCTGCCCTGACCCGGGCCGTCAGGGGCGACCGGGCCGGTCAGCGGCCGAGGCCGTCGATGACCAGGACTCCGGGCAGCCTGGCCAGGACCGGGCCCGGCAGGGTCAGCTTGGACCGCCGGACGCCGCTGCCCACGATGACCCGGTCGGCGGCCGCCACGGCGGCGTCGACGAACAGCGGCCAGCCGGCCGGCAGCCCGATCGGGGTGATGCCGCCGTATTCCATCGCCGTGTGGGTGACCGCGTCGTCCATGGCCGCGAACGACGCCTTGCGGACGTCGAGCTGGCGCCGGGCCACCCCATTGACGTCGGCTCGCGTGGTGGCCAGCACGACGCACGCGGCATAGCGCGACTGGCCGTCCCGCCTGCCGGTGACGACGACGCAGTTTGCGGACTGCTCCGGGGCGACGTCGTAGCGCTCGCAGAACGCGGCGGTGTCGGCCAGCTCGGGGTCGATCTCGGCCACCCCGACGTCCCGCGCGGGCAGATCACCAGCCAGTTCGGCGAGGGCGGCGGCAACGCGCGGCGCCAGCAGGTCCGGCCGGCCGAGGGCAGGCTCGGCGGGAAGCTTTCCTATGCGCATGGTCACCGCCGAAGTCTACGAATCGTCCTCGCGGCGCAGGACATAAGCCCGCGGGCAAATAAGTGGCAAATCCTAACCTTCGTTCCTTTCGTAAATTCGGCGCTTCGTCTACTCTCCCCGCATGCCGACGCCGGATTCCGAGCCCGAGACCATCGCCGGCTCAGGAATCGGCGCCCGGGCCGCGTCGGTCGCGGCGCTCCAGCAGGCCATGTCGGCGGGCACGCTCACCTCGGTCGCGCTCACCGAGTTCTACGCCGGCCGGATCGAGCGGCTGAATCCGGATCTGCATGCGGTGATCGCCGTCAGCCCGGAGGCCGGGCCGCAGGCCGCCGCGAGCGACGCGGCGCGGGCCGCCGGAACGGCGCGCGGACCGCTCGAGGGCATTCCCGTCCTGATCAAGGACAATGTGGCTGTCGAGGGCCAGCCGGCGACGGCCGGCTCGCCCGCGCTCCTGGCGGGCCAGCCACGTGACGCCTTCCTGGTCGGCAGGCTGCGCGACGCCGGGGCCGTGGTGCTCGGCAAGGCCAATCTTTCTGAATGGGCGAACTTCCGCTCTACCCACTCCAGCAGCGGCTGGAGCACCCTCGGCGGCCAGGCCGTGAACCCGCATGGGACCGGGCGCAACCCGTCAGGGTCCAGTTCAGGGTCAGCAGTCGCGCTGGCGGCCGCCCTGGCCCCGCTGGCCATCGGTACGGAAACCGACGGCTCGATCGTCTCGCCCGCGGCGGCCTGCGGTGTCGTGGGGGTGAAGCCGACGGTCGGGCTGATCAGCCGGGACGGCATCGTGCCGATCTCGGCGGCGCAGGACACGGCCGGGCCGATGGCGAGGACGGTCGCCGACGCGGCCGTGCTCCTCGGCGCCATGGCCGGAGCTGATCCCGCCGATCCCGCCACCGCCCGGGCGGGCGGCCAGCCGCGCGACTACACCCAGTTCCTCGATCCGGGCGCGCTGGCCGGCGCGCGCCTCGGGCTGTGGCGCGACATATCCCGGCCGGCCGGAGCGGCGACCATCGCGGTGCTCGAGGCGGCCATCGGCCGGCTGCGCCGCTGCGGCGCGGAGGTCATCGACCCCGTGCAGCTGTCGGCGGCCGAGCAGATCAACGAGCCGGAGTTCGCCGCCTTGCGGCACGAGTTCAAGCACGACCTGAACGCCTATCTGGGCGCGCTGCCGGGCGACCATCCCGCGAGCCTGACCGAGCTGATCGACTTCAATACCCGAAACGGGAGCCGGGTGCTGGCCATCTTCGGCCAGGAGCTGCTCGAGCAGGCCGACGGGACCAGCGGCGACCTCGGTGACGTCGGCTATCAGCGGGCCCGGGCTGATGCGCAGCTGCTGGCCCGCAGTGCCGCCGACAGCGCGCTGGTCTCCCACCGGCTCGACGCGATCATCGCGCTGACCGGCAGTCCCGCCTGGCTGACCGACCATGTTCTTGGCGATCACCACGTCTTCGGGTCCTCGACTCCTGCCGCGGTGTCGGGTTACCCGGCGATCTCGGTGCCGGCCGGAGCCGTCAGCGGCCTGCCGGTCGGCCTGACCTTCATGGGACCGCCGTGGAGTGAGCCGGCCCTGATCTCGCTGGCGCACGCGTTCGAGCTCGCGACCTGCGTCGGCGCCCCGGCCTAGCCGTGCCTGCCGGGCCGCAGCCGGTCAGCGATAGCCTGGCGCGCATGGAATCCTGGCACGACGTTGCCGTTCCTGAGCTGCCAGGACGCGGCCCCGAGACAATGATCTGGGACACTGCCCGCGGCGCGCTGGCGGTGGCCGCGACGACGCGCGATGCCGCCATCTACGCCTGCGGGATCACTCCTTACGACGCGACGCATCTGGGTCATGCCGCTACGTATGTCGCCTGGGATCTGCTCATCCGGGCCTGGCGGGACGCGGGCCACACGGTCAGTTACGTGCAGAACGTCACCGATGTCGACGATCCGCTCCTGGAGCGGGCCGCCCGCGATCACGTGGACTGGCGGGAGCTGGCGTCCAGCCAGATCGAGCTGTTCCGCCGGGACATGGTGGCGCTGCGGGTGATCCCTCCCGCGCACTACGTCGGCGCGGTCGAGGCCCTCGGCGTGATCGGGGCCCTGAACCAGAAGCTGGCCGACCGCGGGGCGCTCTACGACGTCGACGACGATGTGTACTTCGCGCGGTCGGCTGATCCGCTGTTCGGCTCGGTGTCCGGACTGGATCCGGCCACGATGGCCGAGCTGTCGGCGGAGCGAGGCGGCGATCCGGCCCGGCCCGGCAAGAAAGACCCGCTGGACCCGGTGGTCTGGCTGGCCGAGCGCCCCGGCGAGCCGGCCTGGGCCTCGCCGATGGGCCCCGGGCGGCCGGGCTGGCATGTCGAGTGCGCTGCCATCGCCACGCACTACCTGGGCTCAGCCTTCGACCTTCAGGTGGGTGGCAGCGACCTGATCTTCCCGCATCACGAGATGAGCGCGTCGCACGCGCGGGTCGCTCTCGCGCCCCACGGCGCGGCCGGCGCCGGGGTGTTCGCCCGCCGGTATGCGCACGCCGGGATGGTCCGGCTGGACGGCGAGAAGATGTCGAAGTCGCTGGGCAACCTGGTCTTCGTGTCCCGGCTGCTGGCCGACGGCGCGGACCCGATGGCCATCCGGCTGGCGATCCTGGCCCACCATTACCGGCAGGACTGGGACTGGACCGGCGCCGGCCTGGCCGCCGCGCAGCAGCGGCTGTCACGCTGGCGCGCGGCAGCCGTTAGGACGTCCGGCCGGGACGCAGCGCAGGCTCTGCTCGCGCAGGTGCGCGAACGGCTCGCCGACGATCTCGACGCGCCGGGTGCGCTGGCCGCCGTCGACCGCTGGGCCGCCGCCGTCGTGGCCGCAGCTCCGGAACCTGATGCGCAGTCACAGTCTGATGCGGAGCCGGAGCCGGCTGCGGGCGCCTCCGCTGCGACGGCGGCGGCCGCGGCCGCACTGGTCCGTGACATGGTCGACGCGCTGCTCGGCGTCGCCCTCTAACGCCGCGTCCTGCCGCTGTCAACGGCGAACCCGCCAGCCGGGGAAAACGCTCGCGGTTGTGCACGGGCGGGCTGGTAACAGGTCGCCCGTGCCAGGCCGCCGCGCTGAGGCTGGCCGCATGGCAGACAACATCAGCGCGGCCGGATCGTCGCCGCGTCCCCGCGTCCACCGGTCCCATGATGCCGAGCCCCATAGTGGCGAGCCTCATCCTGGCGAGTCTCCTGCTGGCGAGCATGCTGGCGTGCGCGGCTCCCGTGCCCGTGCGGGCAGCCCGGGCGGGGCCGCCGAGGCCCCGCGGGCCAGCCGGGTTCAGATCGCCGCTCCCGACGGCGTGCTGGCCGTCGTGCCGCACCTGCTGGGCTTCCATCCCGCCCGCAGCCTGGTCGTGCTCGGGATCACCGGCCGCCGGGCGGAGGTCCGGCTCGCGTTCCGCTACGACCTGCCCGACCCGCCCGATCCGGCGCTGGCCGCCGAGATTGCCGGGCACGCCACCGACGTGCTCACCCGGCAGCAGATCACCGCGGCGATCATCGTCGGTTACGGGCCCGGCCCGCTGGTCACGCCGCTGGCCGGCCTCCTGCAGGTGATGTTCGCGGCGGCCGGCCTGTCGATCGGGGAGATGCTGCGGGTCGAGTCCGGCCGCTACTGGTCCTACGTCTGCCCCGACCCGGCCTGCTGCCCGCCGGATGGCGTGCCGTTCGATGCCGCCCGGCATCCGGCGGCCAGCGCGCTGCGCCGGGCCGGGCTGGCTGCGTATCCGGACCGGGCGGCGCTGGCCGCCACGATCGCCCCGCTGCCGGCCGCCGCGGCGCCGATGCGCCAGGCGACGGCGCGGGCGCTGCGCCGCGCCAGGAAACTCGCGGCCCCGGTGCCGCCGGCCGGAGCCGGCCCGGCCGCAAGAGGCCAGCGGGCCAGTGCAGGCAGCACGGCCCGGGGCGCCAGGCCGGCAGCTGGCCTGGCCGACGCGGGACGCAGCGCCGTGGCCGATGCCCTCGGCCGCTACCGGGACGGCGGCCAGATCAGTGACCATGATGAGCTGGCCTGGCTGACCGTCGTACTCGCGGACCTGCGGGTCCGCGACGACGCGTGGGCCCGGATGGACCGCCGGTACCGGGCCGCGCACCAGCGCCTATGGGCCGATCTCGTCCGCCATGCGCAGCCCGACTACGTGGCAGCGCCTGCGTGCCTGCTCGCCTTCACCGCCTGGCAGTCCGGTGAAGGGGCGCTCGCGGGCGTCGCGATCGAGCGGGCGCTTGCGGCTGCGCCCGGCTACTCCATGGGCCTGCTGCTCGCCGAGGCGATCACGGCCGGGCTGCCGCCGTCGGCCGCGCGGCTGCCGATGACGCCCGAGCAGGTCGCGGCGAGCTACGCCGCCGCTGAGTCGAGCGCTGAGCCGAGCGGGGAGCGGAGTGCTGAGCCGAGCCCCGGCCGATAAGCCTAGCGCCGGACCCGGCGCTCAGCCCGGCGGGCACCCGGCGCGGCGGCGGACGGCCGCGCAAGACCAGGACCGGCACGGTAGTGTCCCCAGCAGCGACCAAACGCGCGCATGCCGTCCGCCACCGGTGCCGGATTGCCAGCGAGCGCAGCTGCGGCCCGCGGCAGCGGGCTAGATGACAGGAGGCGCAGGGACGGTGGTGGCGCAGGCCAGCAGGCTTCAGGACGTTCGTTACGACATTCGGGGCCCGGTGCTGCGCCGGGCCCGCCAGCTCGAGGCTGAGGGGCACCGGATCCTCAAGCTGAATCTGGGCAACCCGGCGCCGTTCGGGCTGGATGCGCCCGACGCGGTGCTGCGCGACGTGGTGCAGAACCTCGGCGACGCTCAGGGCTACAGCGACGCGCGGGGCATCCACTCCGCCCGGCTGGCGGTGGCGCAGTCTTACGAGCGCCGCGGGGTCGAGGGCGTGGGGCCTGACGACGTGTACCTCGGCAACGGGGTGTCCGAGCTCATCTCGATGGCGCTGCAGGCGCTGCTGAACGTCGGCGACGAGGTCCTGGTGCCGAGCCCGGACTATCCGCTCTGGACTGGCGTGGTGAGCCTGTGCGGCGGCCGCGCCGTCCACTACCGGTGTGACGAGCAGGCCGGCTGGGCTCCCGATCTCGACGATGTCGCGGCGCGTATCTCGCCGAATACCAGGGCTCTGGTCATAATCAACCCCAATAACCCCACCGGGGCCGTCTACTCGAAGGAAACCCTGCTGGGCCTGCTCGACCTGGCCCGCCAGCACCAGCTGCTCGTGCTGACCGACGAGATCTACGACCAGATCCTCTATGAGGACGCGGTGCACTACTGCGCGGCAGCACTCGCGCCCGATCTGGTGGTGCTGACCCTCAGCGGGCTGTCGAAGACCTACCGGCTGGCTGGCTTCCGGTCAGGCTGGCTGGTCGTCTCCGGTCCCCGGCAGGAAGCGAGCGAGTACCTGGAGGGACTGGAACTGCTGGCCAACATGCGGCTGTGCCCCAACGTGCCCGCCCAGCATGCGATCCAGACTGCCCTCGGCGGCACGGTTGACATCACTCACCTGCTGCAGCCCGGCGGCAGGCTCCGGGAACAGCGCGACTTCGCCTGGCAGAAGCTGACCGAGATTCCCGGTGTCGACTGCGTCAAGCCCGACGGCGCGCTTTATGTGTTCCCGCGCCTGGACCCGGACGTCTACAAGATCGTCGACGACGAGCGGCTGGTCATCGACCTGCTTGAGCAGCAGCATCTGATGCTCTCGCACGGGACCGGCTTCAACTTGCCCACGCCCGATCACGTGCGGGTCGTGCTCCTGGCCGCCGTCACCGTCCTGGACGACGCGATCGACCGGCTGGCCAGGTTCCTGCGCAATTACGGGCAGTGAACATGACCCGGCACCCGGCAGCTGCGCTGAGCGGGGCTGAGACGCCGCCGCGCGGCGCGACTGCGGCCTGACGGTAAAATCGCTGAGCCGTTCGTCCTGGTGATCGGGGCCTTGCCTGGTTACCGGGATGACCGTGACGGCGATCAAGCAGTCGACGGAACAGTAGCCGCCGGGCACTGGCCGCCGACCAGGTCTTTTCCTGGCCATCGCGAGGAGGTTGCGTGACCGAAGTTACTGATCCCGGCCCGAGGGCCGCCCCGCGGCAGGGCCGCCAGCAGGCGGTGCCAGCCGGCCCGGCCGCGGTGGCGCGGCCCCCGCTGCCCGCGCATCAGGCTGCGGTCGAGCGGCTGCAGCGGGCCTACGCGGCGATACCCGCCGATAGTCCCGTCCGCCTGGCCAAGGCCACGTCCAACCTCTTCCGGTTCCGCGACGCGGCCGCCGGCCCCACGCTGGATGTCTCCGCTTTCAGTCATGTCCTGCAGGTGGATCCGGCCCGGCGGACCGCCATCGTTGGCGGGATGACGACCTACGAGAACCTCGCGGACGCGACGCTGCGCTACGGCCTCATGCCGCTGGTCGTGCCGCAACTGAAGACCATCACCCTCGGCGGCGCCGTCAGCGGGCTCGGCATCGAGTCGACCTCGCTGCGCAGCGGCATGCCGCATGAATCGGTGCTGGCCCTGGAGATTCTCACCGGCGACGGGCGCGTCGTGCTCGCGACCGGCGACAACGAGCACGCGGCGCTGCTGCGGGGCTTTCCCAACTCCTACGGCACGCTCGGCTACGCGCTGTCGCTCACGATCGAGCTGGAGCCGGTCAGCCCGTACGTGCACCTGCGGCACTTCCGGTTCGACCGGCCGGAAGCCTGCTTCGAGGCGGTCGCCCAGATCGCCACGGAGGGCGAGTACGCCGGCCACCGGGCCGACTTCGTCGACGGCACGGTCTTCGGGCTGGACGAGATGTACCTGACGGTGGGCGCGTTCAGCGAGGTCGCGCCGTGGCTCAGCGACTACACCCGCGAGCGGATCTATTACCAGTCCATCCGCGGGCCGCGCGAGGACTTCCTGACGATCCGCGACTACCTGTGGCGGTGGGACACCGACTGGTTCTGGTGCTCGAGCCCCTTCGGCGTGCAGCGGCCGCTGATCCGGCGCCTCTGGCCGCGCCGGCTGCGCCGCTCGGACGTCTACCGCAAGCTGGTGTCCTTTGACCGCCGTCATGGCCTCACCGACGCGATGAGCGCCCGCCGCGGAGGGCCGGCCCGCGAGGCAGTGATCCAGGATGTGGAAATCCCGCTCGAGCGCAGCGCGGAGTTCCTGCGGTTCTTCGCCGCCGAGGTCGGGATGAGCCCGGTCTGGCTCTGTCCGGTCCAGCTGCGGGGCGACCGTACCTGGCCGCTGTACCCGATGAAAACCGGACAGGTCTATGTGAATTTCGGGTTCTGGGGCACGGTGCCGCTGCCTGCCGGGCAGCGCGACGGATATTACAACCGCCAGGTGGAAGACGAGGTGGGCCGCCTCGGCGGCCACAAGGGCCTGTACTCCACGTCCTACTACTCACCCGAGGAGTTCTGGCGGCGTTATAACGGGACGGAATACGCCGTCCTGAAGAGCGATTATGACTCTCACGGCCGCCTGGCCGACCTTTACGACAAGTGCGTTCGCGGACAGTGACGAAGGGAATGGCGAGAGATGGCACTGGCCGAGGTGTTCGAACGGGTCGCTGGCCCGGATGCGCCCGTCGAGTTTCACGCGTTTGACGGGAGCTCGGCCGGTACGGCCAGCTCTCCGGTGAAAATCGTCGTCAAGGACCGGACTGCCGTGTCCTACCTGGCCCAGGCGCCTGGCGCCCTCGGCCTGGCCCGTGCTTACGTGTCGGGTCACCTCGACGTCGAGGGCGACATGTACGCGGCCCTCGCCCGGATGGCGTCCGCGCAGCGGATCGAGCTTGACCTGGCCGAGCGGCTGCGGCTGGTCCGCGAGCTCGGTGGCGCCAAGGTCCTGATGCCGAGAGTGCCGCCGCCGCCGCAGGAAGTCCGGGTAAACCGCCGGTGGCTGTCGGGCCGGCGGCACTCGCAGGGCCGCGACGCCAGCGCTATCTCCCACCACTACGACGTGTCCAACCGGTTCTATGAGTGGGTGCTCGGCCCGTCGATGGCCTACACCTGCGCGTGCTACCCGGCCGCGGACGCCACCCTGGAGGAGGCGCAGGCCTACAAGTTCGACCTGGTCGCGCGGAAGCTCGCGCTGAAGCCGGGGATGCGGCTGCTCGACGTCGGCTGCGGCTGGGGCGGGATGGTCATGCACGCGGCCCGCGAGTTCGGAGTCCGCGCGCTCGGCGTCACGCTGTCCCTGCAGCAGGCCCAGTGGGCTCAGCAGGCCATCGCCGACGCGGGCCTGTCGGATCTGGCCCAGGTGCGGCACCTGGACTACCGGAACGTGACCGAGACCGGGTTCGATGCCGTCAGCTCGATCGGCCTGACCGAGCACATCGGCAAGACCCAGCTGCCCGGCTACTTCGGCTTCCTGTACAGCAAGCTCCGTCCCGAGGGCCGGCTGCTGAACCACTGCATCACCCGGCCGGACAACACCGGGCCGGCCAGGGTGACCGACGGGTTCATCTACCGTTACGTGTTCCCCGACGGCGAGCTCGAGGGCCCGGGCTACCTGGTGTCACTGATGCACGACGCCGGCTTCGAGGTACGGCATTCGGAGAACCTGCGCGAGCATTACGCCAGAACACTGGCCGGCTGGTGCGCCAATCTCGAGGCGCACTGGGACGAGGCGGTGGCCGAGGTAGGCGACGGCACCGCGCGGGTCTGGCGGCTCTACATGGCCGGCTCGCGGCTCGGTTTCGAGCGCAACCAGATCCAGCTGCATCAGGTCCTGGGCGTCAGGCTCGGCGAGGGCGGGGTCTCCGGCATGCCGCTGCGGCCCGACTGGGAGCCGTCAGCGGCAGGCGTGCGGCCGGCCGCAGTCACGAACGGGGCGCGCCCCGGCGCGGCCGCCGGTAGCTTCCGGCAACCATGAACGCCAGGTCCAGCGCCTGGCTGCGGTTGAGCCTCGGGTCGCACACGGTCTCATAGCGCTGGTAGAGGTCGTCGGCGGCGATCTCGTGGCTGCCGCCGACGCACTCGGTCACGTTGTCGCCAGTGAACTCGATATGGATGCCGCCAGGATGAGTGCCGAGGCTGCGGTGCACCTCGAAGAAGCCCTGCACCTCGCCGAGGACGTCATCGAACCGCCGGGTCTTATGCCCGCTCGGCGCCTCGAAGGTGTTCCCGTGCATCGGGTCGCAGACCCAGGCCACCGGAGTTCCCCGCGCGGTGACTGCCTGCACGAGCGGCGGCAGCAGATTGCGGACCCGGTGCGCGCCAAGCCGGGTAATGACCGTCAGCCGGCCCGGCTCGCCGGCCGGATCGAGCTTCTCGATCAGCGCCAGCAGGTCAGCGGGCGTGGCGTCCGGGCCTACCTTGACGCCGATGGGATTGCGGATGCTGCCGGCGAACTCGACGTGCGCGCCGTCCAGCGCCCTGGTCCGCTCGCCGATCCACAGGAAATGCGCCGAAGTGTCGTAGACGCCGCCGGTGACGCTGTCGGCCCGGGTAAGCGCCTGCTCGTAGTCCAGGATCAGCGCCTCGTGGCTGGAATAGAGCTCGACGGACCGCAGCTCGTCAGGGTCGGCCCCGCAGGCCCGCATGAAGGCGAGCGCCTTGTCGATGTCGCCGGCCAGCCGCTCATACCGCTGGCCGGACGGGCTCTCGCTGACGAAGTCCTGATTCCAGGCGTGTACCTGATGCAGATCCGCGTAGCCGCCGGTGGTGAACGCACGGCAGAGGTTCAGCGTGGCCGCCGAGCAGTGATAGGCGCGCAGCAGCCGGCCCGGATCAGGGGTCCGTGCCGCAGCGGTGAAATCGAAGCCGTTCACGGCGTCACCACGGTAGGCGGGCAGCTCGACCCCGCGCCGGACCTCGGCGTCCTGCGAGCGGGGCTTGGCGAACTGCCCTGCCATCCGGCCGATCTTGACGATGGGAACGCTCGCCCCGTAGGTCAGCACGACGGCCATCTGCAGCAGCGTCTGCATTTTCGCGCGGACCGCATCGGCGGTGGCCCCGGCGAAGGTCTCCGCGCAGTCACCGCCCTGCAGCAGGAACGCCTCGCCGCGGCTGACGGCCGCCAGCCGCTCACGCAGCTGCTCGCATTCCGCGGCGATCACCAGCGGCGGCAGCGCGGATAGCTCGCCGGTGACCGCCGCGAGCGCGGCAGGGTCGGGCCACTGCGGCTGCTGGCCTGCGGGCAGGCCCCGCCAGCTGCTAAGGCCGGGCGGCGGGGCGGTGGTCGCGGCCCCGGGTGGCGTCATGGCCAGACGGGCCGCAGGGCCCGGTCGTCACTGATCACGCTCACACGCTACGCGCCGAGTGCGGATGCCCGCGGCCACGAGGGACAATGGCGACATGAATCCTGCGCAGCCCGGCACCCGCCGCGACATCGTCCTGCTCGGTTCCACCGGCTCCATCGGCAAGCAGGCCGCGGACATCATCCGGCGCAATCCGGACCGTTTCGCCATCACCGGGATCGCCGCGGGCGGCGGCAACCCGGGCCTGCTGGCCGCCCAGGCACTGGAATTCGGGGCCGAGGTGGTGGCCGTCGCCGACGAGCGGGCCGTCCCCGAGCTACGGGCGGCGCTGCAGCAGGCCGTGGCCGCCGGCCCGGGCGGCCGTTCGCTGCCCAAGGTCATGGCCGGGCCGCAGGCCATCGCGGAGGTCGCGGCGTGGCCCTGCGACGTCGTGCTGAACGCCGTGACCGGGGCCGTCGGCCTCGCCGCGACTCTCGCGGCGATCGACGCCGGCCGCGTGCTGGCACTGGCCAACAAGGAATCGCTCATCATGGGCGGCCAGCTGGTGGCGGGCCGTGCGGCTCCCGGCCAGATCGTTCCCGTGGATTCCGAGCATTCCGCGATCGCCCAGTGCCTGCGCGGCGGCCGCGCGCAGGAGGTCCGCCGGCTGGTGATCACCGCCAGCGGGGGCCCCTTCCTGCACCGGACCGCCGGCGAGCTGGCTGACGTCACGCCGGAGCAGGCCCTCGCGCACCCCACCTGGCACATGGGACCGGTGATCACGGTGAACTCCGCCACCCTGGTGAACAAGGGCCTGGAGCTGATCGAGGCGCACCTGCTGTTCGGGATCAGTTTCGAGCGCATCGAGGTGGTCGTGCACCGGCAGTCGGTGATCCACTCGATGGTCGAGTTTCATGACGGATCGACCATCGCCCAGGCCAGCCCGCCCGATATGCGGATACCGATCGCGCTGGCCCTCGGCTGGCCCGAGCGGGTTCCTGACGCCGCCAGCCCGGTGGACTGGACAGTCCCGCAGAACTGGACGTTCGAGCCGCTGGACGAGGAGGCGTTTCCCGCCGTGGCGCTCGCCAGGGCCGCAGGCGTCGCGGGCGGCACCGCGCCGGCCGCCTATAACGCCGCCAACGAGGTATGCGTGGCGGCTTTCCTGGCGGGCAGCATCCCGTTCACGGGAATCGTGGCCACGGTGGCCCAGGTAGTCTCTGAGCGTGACAGTTCCGGCCGCGAGGTCGCCGGGCTGGACGACATCCTGGCCACGGACCAGTGGGCCAGGCAGCGTGCGCGTGAGCTGACGGGCACACTGGACCGGTAACACCGGGCCGGGCGGCAGGCCTGCCGCGCCGCGGCGGCCCGCAGCGCGGTGCAGCGTGCCCGTGCACGCGGGAGGGGAGAGCCAGCCGGATGAGCTTCCTGCTCGGAGTCGTGATCTTCGTGCTGGCATTGCTGGTCTCGGTCATGCTGCACGAGGCGGGGCACTTCCTGACCGCCAAGAAGTTCCACATGAAGGTCACCCAGTTCTTCGTCGGCTTCGGCCAGACGATCTGGTCCCGGATGCGCGGCGAGACTGAGTACGGGGTCAAGGTGCTCCCGCTCGGCGGTTTCGTCAAGATCACCGGAATGACCGCGCTGGAGGAAGTGGACCCGGCCGACGAGCCGCGGTCGTTCCGCCAGCAGCCCGGCTGGCAGCGGATCATCGTGCTGGCCGCGGGATCCTTCATGCACTTCGCCCTGGCCTTCGTCCTGCTGATCGTGCTGGCGGTGGGCATCGGGCTGGCTAACTACGACACCGCCACCATCGGGGTCGTGGACAAGTGCCTGCCCGCGAGCATCACGGCCCTCGATCACGCGTCGTGCGCGAACAGCCGCGGTGTCTCGCCGGCGCAGAAGGCCGGCCTGCGCACCGGTGACAAGGTGATCTCCATCGCCGGGACGCCGGTGCACAGCTGGATCCAGCTGGGCACCGTGATCAGGAAGCAGCCGGCTGGCCAGCCGATGACGGTCGTCGTCGAGCGTGGCGGGCAGCGCCGGGATCTCACCGTCACGCCTGGCCAGATCCCCCATCGCAAGGGCTCCTACCTCGGCATCGAGAACTCAGTGACCTTCCAGCGGCGCGGCCCGCTGAGCGCGCTGTCCTTCGCCGGGTCGACGTTCGCGGACGTGGTGACCAGTTCGGTCGCCGCCGCGGGGAAGCTGCCGCGCGCGCTGCCCGACCTGTTCGCCAAGGACCGGTCGCACACGGCGGCTGGCGACGTGACGAGCGTCGTCGGGGCGGCGGATATCGCCGGCCAGGCGGTCGAGACCAGCACCGGCTGGCAGTACACGGTGTCCTCGCTGCTGCTGATCGTCATCTCGCTGAACATCTTCGTCGGCCTGTTCAACCTGCTGCCGCTGCTGCCGCTGGACGGCGGCCACCTCGCGATCGTCATCTACGAGCGCGTCAGGGCCTGGCTCGCCCGGCTCATGGGCAGGCCGGATCCGGGGCAGGTAGACATGAGCAAGCTCATCCCGGTCAGCGTGGGTGTCTTCGCGCTGCTGGTCGGGCTGAGCATCATCCTGATCGCGGCCGATATCTTCAATCCGATCCATCTGACCCAGTAAAGGTGATTGTTCCTGATGTCTGTTGACCTCGGCCTGCCTGAGCTGCCGCCGCAGCCCCTGGCCCAGCGCCGTCATTCCCGCCAGATCGTCGTCGGGAGCGGCAAGCACGCGGTGCCCGTCGGCGGCGGAGCCCCCGTCTCGGTCCAGTCGATGACCACCACGCTGACCGCCGACGTGAATGCGACGCTGCAGCAGATCGCCGAGCTGACCGCGGCGGGCTGCCAGATCGTCCGGGTCGCCGTCCCGTCCCAGGACGACGCAGACGCCCTGCCCGAGATCGCGCGCAAGTCGCAGATCCCGGTGATCGCCGACATTCACTTCCAGCCGCGGTACGTATTCGCCGCGATCGACGCCGGCTGCGCTGCGGTGCGGGTCAATCCCGGCAACATCAAGGCCTTTGATGACAAGGTGGCCGAGATCGCCGAGGCGGCCGCCGCCGCGGGCATCCCGATCAGGATCGGCGTCAACGCCGGCTCGCTCGACAAGCGCCTGCTGGCCAAGTACGGGAAGGCCACCCCGGAGGCGCTGGTGGAGTCGGCCCTGTGGGAATGCTCGCTGTTCGAGGAGCACGGCTTCACCGACATCAAGATCTCCGTCAAGCACCACGACCCGGTAGTGATGATCAACGCTTACCGGCTGCTGGCACAGCGGTGCGACTATCCGCTGCACCTCGGCGTGACCGAGGCCGGGCCCGCCTTCCAGGGCACCGTCAAGTCCGCGGTGGCCTTCGGTGCCCTGCTGGCCGAGGGCATCGGCGACACCATCCGGGTGTCGCTGTCCGCGCCGCCGGTCGAGGAAGTCAAGGTCGGCATCGCCATCCTGGAGTCCCTCGGCATGCGAGACAAGGGACTGGAGATCGTCTCCTGCCCGTCCTGCGGCCGGGCCCAGGTCGACGTGTACACCCTCGCTGACCAGGTCACCGCCGCCCTCGAGGGGATGGACGTCCCGTTGCGGGTCGCGGTGATGGGCTGCGTCGTCAACGGGCCCGGCGAGGCGCGCGAGGCCGACCTCGGCGTGGCGTCCGGTAACGGCAAGGGGCAGATCTTCGTCCGCGGCGAGGTCATCAAGACCGTGCCCGAGTCGCAGATCGTGGAGACCCTGATCGAGGAGGCCATGAAGCTCGCAGCCACGATGGAGCCGGCCGAGGGCTAAGACGCCGGGGCCCCGAGCTGAGGCTGACCGGACCGGGGGCTGACAGGACTGGGGGCTGACAGGACTGGGTGCGAGGCTGGGCCGAGACCTCACGGCGGCCACGGCAAGCTCGCGAAGGATGGCTTCATGAAGAGGGCGCTGCTTGCGGCGCTGGCCGCCGGGACGCTGACAGTGGCAGGCTGCAGCGGATCGTCCGGCTCTGCGGCCGGCTCGGGGTCAGCCCCGGCGGGCGGCCGGGCCACCGGGTCAGCGCAGGCCGCGGCAGCGCTGCGCTGGCGGCCGTGCCCGGCCGTCGGCCGGGGCCTGCGGTGCGCGAGCCTGCCGGTGCCCCTCGATTACCGCAGCCCCGCCGGCCGGAAGTCACGCTGGCGCTGTCGGAGGTGCCCGCGACCGCGCCCCCCAGCCGGCGGCTCGGCGATCTGCTGGTCAATCCCGGCGGCCCCGGCGCCCCCGGCCGCAGCCTGGCCGCGTTCGTCGCGGCAGGCCTGGATCCGGCCGTGGCCGCCCGGTACACCATCGTCGGCTTCGACACCCGGGGGACCGGCGCCTCCGTGCCCGCTCTGCACTGCGACCCGTCGTTCTTCGCCGGGGCGCGGCCCGATTACATCCCGGCCAGCCGGGCCGCCGAGCAGGTCCTGATCGGCCGGGCCAGAACCTACGCCGGCGACTGCCAGCAGCAGTACGGCTGGCTGCTGCCGTATATGACGTCGGCGGATCTGGCCAGGGACATGAACTCGATCCGCCTGGCCCTGCGGCAGCAGAAGATCAGCTACTTCGGGTATTCCTACGGCACCTACCTCGGCCAGGTCTGCGCCACGCTGTTCCCGGCGCACCTGCGCCGGATGGTCCTGGACAGAACCGTGGACCCCACGGGCGCCTGGTACGCCGACAACATCGCCCAGGACTACGCGTTCGAGGCCAGGCTGAAGGCATTCCTCGCCTGGGCGGCGCGCTACAACGGCACTTACCCCCTGGGGAGCACCGAGGCGAGGGTGCAGGCCGCCTGGTACACCGCGCGCAAGCGGCTCACCGCCCGCCCCGCCGCCGGCCCCTCCGGCCCGGTCGTCGGCCCCGACGAGTTCGACGGCACCTTCTCGGCCGGCGCTTACAACGACGACTACTGGCCGGGCCAGGCCGCGCACTGGCCGACTACCTGCACGGCGGCTCCACCGGGCCGCTGGTCAGCCAGTACAAGGCCGAGGGGCGCCAGAGCGAGAACGAGTTCGCCGTCTACAACGCCGTGCAGTGCGGTGATGTCGCCTGGCCGCGGAACTGGACCCGGTGGAATGCCGACGCCAGGAAGGTGTACGCCAGCGCGCCCTTCGAGGCGTGGGATAACACCTGGTTCAACGCCGCCTGCGCGTTCTGGCCGGTGCACGGTCCCGCGCGGCCGCTGCAGATCAAGGGGACCGGGCTGCCCGGCATCCTGATGCTGCAGGGCACGCTGGACCCGGCCACTCCGTACGCGGGCGCCCAGCGCGCGCACCGACTGCTGCCGAGCGCCCGGATGGTCGTGGTCGAAGGCGGCGGGAACCACGGCCAGTTCCTGGCGCAGCCGCCCGATACCTGCGCCAACGGCTACCTCAACCGGTACCTCGCCACCGGCGCCCTGCCGGCGCGCGCTGGCCTGGTCAACGCCGTCTGCCCGGCGGTCCCGGTCCCGGACCCGGGCCCCGGGGCCTGATCGGGTTGCAGGGCGGATCCGGCCGCCGTGGTGCCGGCCGGATGCCGTTACGCTGTGGGGGTGCTGCGCACCAAGTCGTGGCGATCCTCCTCGCTGCGCCTGCTGACTGATCACGATCGCGATGAGGTGCTGGCCATCTGCGATCGTGATGCAGTGACGAATGTCTTCGTCAGCTCGCGGATCCGGGCCGCAGGCCTCGATCCGGCCCGCCTCGGCGCGCAGCTGTGGGGCTACCAGGAAAACGGGCGCCTGATCTCGCTGTGCTACTCCGGCGCAAACCTGGTGCCCGTCGCCGCCACGTCCGCCGCCCTCGCCGCGTTCGCCGAGCGGGCCCGGCTGCACGGGCGCCGGTGCTCGTCGATCGTGGGCCCGGCCGCGGCGGTGGAGGAACTCTGGCGGCTGCTCGCACCGTACTGGAGCCGGCCGCGCGAGATCAGGTCCGCCCAGCCGGTGATGTCAATCTCCGGTCCTCCGCAGGCCGCCCGTGACCCGCTGGTGCGCGCCGTCCGGCCCGACGAGCTTGACCTGCTGCTGCCGGCCGGCGTCGCGATGTTCACGGAGGTGGTCGGGGTCTCGCCGATCGGGCCGGAGGGCGGCGCCGCCTACCGGGCCCGGGTCATGGAGCTCATCCGCACCGGCCGGTCATTCGCCCGGATCGAGGACGGCGAGGTCATCTTCAAGGCCGAGGTCGGCGCGGTCACGCCGCTGGCCTGCCAGGTCCAGGGCGTCTGGGTGCCGCCGGGCCTGCGGGGCCGCGGCCATGCCGCCGGCGGCATGGCCGCCCAGGTCACCGAGGCGCTGAGCTCGATCGCGCCGGTCGTCAGCCTCTACG
>JBKQMG010000161.1:0-33903 GCA_052146815.1 Streptosporangiaceae bacterium
ACCGGCGGGGGCACGATCTAGACCTAGGGCTTCCCGAAGGAGCCCGGGCGCCACGAGTGCTCACCTGCCGGCGGCTACCAAGACCGAGTCTGCCGGAAAGGCCGACCCGTTAGCCCTTATTAGGTGCCGACCTCCCGCCATCGCCCATCGTGTTGGCACCCGACGTCCACGCTGACGAGGCCCGCCAGCGAGCGGCGCCAAGGTCGCCCAGGCACCCGGTCAGGCACGCGCGCCCGCGATCCGCCGACGGGCACCGAACAACTGCGCCCCCGAAGACCACAAGAACGACTGTGACGGCCCCGGCGGCTGATGGAGCATGCGAGCTGGTCGGACACCCATCTCCCACCTGCCGTTCGAGCCAGGAGCAGGCGGCGGGTCGCACCCTGACGGGGATTTCGCGCCCTCGCTCAGGATCTGCTTGCCGCCGCGTATCCTGCCGCGCGGCTGAGGCCCGGGACTGCCTGTTACTCACGGGATCAAGATGTGAAGCCGGGTCACGCGGCCGTAGGAGATCGGTGCAGGAGCAGCAGCGCTACTGAGGCGAGCACTGTGGCTCCGCCGGGCACGGTGGTCAGGGTCAGGCGCTCGCTGAGGAGCAGGGTGCCGAGCGCGACGGCAATGACGGGGTTGACGTGGGCGTAGGTGGATACGGCAGCCGGCGCAGCGCGATCACGTAGCAGGTCATCGCCAGCAATGAGCCCGGGCCGGTCAGGTACAGCAGCGCCAGCACCGACCTGCCGCTCCCCTGGCCGGGATCGAGGTGGTTCAGCTCGCCGGTGACCGCCGTGAGCCCGGCCAGCACGGCCCCTCCGGCCAGCATCTCCATGGCGCTGCCCGAGCAGCGGCCGGGCAGCCGCCCGAAGCCGTCCTGCGAGCACGGATCCGGTGCCCAGCTGAGGCAGCCGTCCAGTACGATCAGGACGGGAACTACCGGGCCGTGCCCGTGCGGGGCGGGACAGGATGCCGACTGCGGCCACGCCTATGACCAGGGCCAGCTGGCCCGCGGGATGGCCCGGCTGTTGATGATCCTTTCGGCAGGGACCATCCAGATCGGCACAGTGGCGACAAGCAGGGCGGTCAGGCCAGCCGGGAGGGTCGTCTGGGCATAGCTGACGGCGCCGTTGCCGAAAGCCAGCAGCATCGCGCCGGCTGCCGCCATGCCGAGCCCGGCTGATGAGGGCCCAGGAACTGCTCGAGCACTCCGGCGACAGCATCGAGCAGATCGCTGCGGAATGCGGACTGAGCCCGTTGATGCTGCGCCGGCACTTCTCCCGCATGTGCGGCACCACGCCGCAGGCTTACCGCCGGACCTTCAGTCAGGCCGGACGGGACCACCACTCAGCCGGGACTGCCGCGTCATGATCCCCGCAGAACGGCACCGCAATTCCTGCCACTCGGCCAGTGCCTCGATCAATGCCCCCGGCCACGATCAGCCGCGTGGCCAGAACTGGCTTCTCTAGTTCGCGCCACGCGATCCGGCCATACGAAGTCCTGGCGCACCGGGTCGGCGATCCGCACGCTTGGAAGCGGCAAATCCGTGAGCTCTTTTACGGGGTGAAGGGGGTGATGCAAAACGGATGGCCCGCCGGATCGAGCAGGACCCGCCATCGCGAGTCCGGCTGCGTTGCCGCGGGCCGCGAGCCGAGGGCAACGGCGCGCCGCTCGAGCTCGTCGACCTGAGCGTCCCCGTGCAGGTCCAAATGCACAACGGATGCTCCAGGCCAGACGGGCGGCTGGTAATCCTCGCTGCGCTGCAGCACTAGAACCATCCCACCAGACTCGACCGCCGCGGACTTCTCGTGCGTCCACAGCAGTGTGCCGTCCAGGAGACGGACGTAGAACCTGGCCAGCTCCCGGTGATCCGGGCAGTCCAGGGACACAGCCACTACTCGAAGCGAAGGTTCCGGCTCGTGCACGAGATGATCGTAACGGCCCGCGGCGATCGGCATGGCTGGGCGGGGCGGCTGCGTGACGCTTACTGCTGCCTCAGGCTTCGTCGTCTGCCGCAGCCGTGTGCGAGGCGAGCCACGCCTTTCCCCGGGCGGTGAGCCGGTGCTTACCGAGGCTGGCGGTGGTCGTCAGCTCGATCATCCCCGTCGCGGTCAGGCTCTGGACGGTGCCGGCGGTTCCGTGCGTGCCGAGATGCATGCCGATGTCCGAGAGAGTCCGCGACAGCTCGTCGACCGTCTTAGGACGGCTATCGGTCAGCGCGCAGAGTGTCATGACCTCGCCTGCGGTGAGTTCCGTCATGTCTGCATTATCCGCCAGCCGGCTCTCCCGGTCGGCGGTCACATCGGCGGGAGCAGCCGCCGCGCTTCGCACGCGTGCCGGACGCTGCCCATCCTGCGTCCACAGCCGAGGTCGCCAGGTCCAATAGTCTGGAGGGCACCTGCGCTGCGCTGTTGCGCAGCAAGGGCCATCGGGAGCGCGGCGCCCTGGCTCTGCTGTGGTCGCCCCGCCGCGCTGGGCAAGACAGAAATCACGCCGCGTCCAGGGTGGACACCCGTACACGCGACAGGGCTGGCGCGCAACATCGGGCAAGCGAGGAGTCATGAACAGCAGGGACGGCCGTGAGCCCGCGTAAGGCGCGCCGGCTGCCCGCGGAGATCCCGCGCCGCCCGCGCCGTGGCGCGTCCCGCGCTGAGCCGGCCGGGCGGTCAGCTCCGCAGGCTAACGGCGACGGTGCGCAACAGGTTGTCCGGCTCGGACCGCCTCAGACGCAGGCGTGGCCGGACGGTGACTGGGTCGTCCGCCAGGTGCCGGGTGCGGCCGCGACCAAGATGTACCGCTGCCCGGGCTGCGATCAGGAGATCAGGCCGGGCACGGCGCACGTGGTGGTCTGGCCGGCCGAGACTCCGGGACCAGCTGAGCGCCGGCACTGGCACAATGCGTGCTGGCAGCGCCGTCCGCGCCGGCCAGGCCCGGGTCCGCGGACGCATCGATGAGGAGAAAGGACGACGTGAGCCGATTTGACCTGACGGGCAAGACCGCCTTCGTGACGGGCGCATCGCGGGGGATCGGCAAGGCGATCGCAGTCGCCATGGCCGAGGAGGGGGCGGACGTCGCCCTGGTCGCGCGCAGCGCCGACGGCCTGGCCGAGACGGCGTCGGACATCACCGCGGTCGGCCGCAAGGCCGTCGTGATCCCCGCCGACGTCACGAGCCAGGAAGCGGTCGCCGAGGCGGCGGCCGCGGCCATCAATGAGCTCGGGCGCGTCGACGTGGTGGTCAACAATGCCGGCGGCTCGAACTTCATGGCGGAGTTCCGCGACATGCGGCTGGCGGGCTGGGAGAAGCTGATGCGCCTCAACCTGGATTCCGCCGTCTACGTCTGCAGCGCGCTGGCCGGGCATCTGCTGGACCGCGGCGAGGGCTCGGTCATCAACGTGGCGTCGGTCGCCGGAGTGCTCTCCTCGCCGCTGCTGGCGCCCTACGGCGCCGCCAAGGCCGCTCTGATCTCGCTGACGAAGTCGCTCGCGGTCGAATGGGCCGCTCAGGGCATCCGGGTGAACGCGCTGTGCCCAGGCTGGACGGCCACTGACCTGAACCGCAACATGTGGGCGGATCCGGACGCAGGCCCGGCCACGGTCGCGACCGTGCCGATGCACCGCTGGGGGACCGCCGAGGAAATGGCCGGGCCTGCCGTCTTCCTCGCCAGCAACGCGGCGTCCTTCATGACCGGCCAGGTACTGATCGTCGACGGCGGCCAGACGATAAGCCCCTAGCCGGCCCGGGTAGGCAGGAGCCGCGCCCGGGCCGGGAGCCGCTCCGGCCGCGGGTTCGGTCCGCGGCTACGGGCCGCAACAGCAGCTACGGACCGCAACAGCAGCTGAGGGTCCCGTCCCGGCGCGGGAGGGGACCCTCAGCTGTTTCGTGCGCGAGCGGTCAGGCAGCGCGAGCGGTCAGGCCGTCCACCACTCTTCGTCGTCGGCGCCGCCCTTGGCCGACTTGGTGCCGGCGGGCTGCTTGCCCGCTGCGGCACCGGCGGACGGTGCGGCGACGTCCTGATCCCGGACCGCCGACTGCTGAACCGGACGGGCGGACTGCGCGGGAGCGGCGTGGCTGGCTGGAGCGGCTGACCCGCCGTTGCCGCCGTTGCCGCCGTTGGTCCCTGAGGGCGCCGCGGTGACGGCCCTGGTGGTGGGAGCGTTGACGGCGTTCGCCGGCGGCTTGAGCGCGTCGGCGAGACCGGGCATCTGCGTCCCGAGCAGCTGGCTGATCTGCGCGAGGTGAGCAGCGACGCTCTCCTTCTGCTTGTTCAGCTCGTCGACCTGGCGCTGCGCGAGAGTGCGGATCCGGTCGGACTCGGCCTTGGTGTCGGCGAGCAGCTGGTCGGCCTGTGATTTGGCCTGCGCGACGATCTGGTCGGCGTTCTTCTTGGCGTTGCTGACCAGCTGCCTGGAGTGCTGGTCGGCGTCGCGCCGCGTCTGCTCGGCCTGCGCGCTGGCCTTGGCGGCGCGCTGCTCGGCGGTGGCCGCGCGCTGCTCGGCCTCGGACACCATCTTCTGCGTGGCGGCCTGAGCTGCGGCGAGGCGCTCGGCCTCCTGGCGCTCGGCCTCTTCGCGGCGCGACGCCAGCTGGATCTCGAACTCGGCCTCCGCCTGCGCGCGCTGAGCCTCGCTCTCCTCTAGGATCCGCTGCGCCTGGCTGCGCATTTCGTCGGCCTGGCGCTTGGAGGTGGTGAGGATCTCGTCGCGCTCGCGCTTGGACGAGGCCTTGAGCTGGGCGACCTCGCGCTCGGTGGTGGTCCGGAGCTTGGCGATGTCGCGCTCGATGGAAGCGCGCTTCTCGGCGACCTCATGCTCGGCCGTAGCGCGGAGCTTGGCGGCCTCGCGCTCGGTGGTGGAGGTCAGCTCGTCTGCCTCGCGGCGGGCCGACGTGCGGATGGCGTCGGCCTCGCGCTCGGCCGAGGACCGCTGGTCCTCGGTCTCCCGCTTGGCGATGGCCCGCAGTTCCGCGGCCTCGTTCTCGGCGGCCGCCCGGAACTCGGCGGCCTCGACCTTCGCCGTCGCATGGAACTCGTTCGCGGCGGACCTGGCCTCCTGGAGGATCTCGGTCGCCTGCTCCTCGGCGAGCCGGAGCAGCTGCTCGATGCGCGACCCGAGGCCGGAGTACGTCGGGCGCTCCTGCTCCTGGATCTGACGGTGGGCGTCGGCGAGCTCCCGCTGCAGCGCCTGTACCTGCTCCCGGTGCTGGCGCAAGTCTCCGTCGATCTGCTTCAGGTGCTCGTTGACCTGGTGCGGGTCGTATCCACGCATGACCCGCGCGAAGTCGCGCTGAGGGGATTCCTCGAAGAAGTTGCTTAGCTGAGCATCGATATCGGGCTGCATGTCGCCTAATCCTGGGTAGACGTGGGGGATACGCTCGCCCGGGCGATTGCCTCGCGAGCTTTCCGCCGGGCCAGCAGTCTTCATGCTGCCGCACCCCGGCCGACACGCAAGTCCACCCGCCCGGTGCCTGGCAGCGTACTCTCCCGTCCCACGCTAGGCGGCCAGTTCGCGCGCGCTAGTACGGGAGATACAGGTCTTTACCTTTATGTAATGTTTAAATGGCGCAGCAGTCACTGCCCGCCGGGGGCCTGGACCAGTTCGGTCAGTACCCCGCCGATGTCGGCCGGGTGCAGGAACGCGATGGCGGCGCCCATCGAGCCGTGCCGCGGCCTGCTGTCCAGCAGCCGCACGCCGGTCGCACCGATCGAGGCCAGCGCCGACGTGATATCCGCCACGCCGTAGCCCACGTGATGGATGCCCTCGCCGCGGCGCTCGATGAACCGGCCGACGGGCGTGTCGGGGCTCAGCGGCTCGAGCAGCTGCACGTAGGAGGCGCCCGCCGGGGCGTCGGCCACGACCAGCATGGCCTCCCTGACGCCCTGCTCGGCGTGCGTCTCGCGGCTCGCGACGCTCAGGCCGAACGTCTCGGCGTAGAAGGCGATCTTCTCCTCGAGATCCCGGCAGGCGATCCCGACGTGGTCGATGCGTGTGAGCACGGCCGTCACCCCTCCGGTAGCAAGTTGCCTCGCGGGTATCGTTGCACGCATGCGGGAAGCAGTCATAGTAGGCGGAGCCAGAACACCTATCGGGCGCCTGCTCGGCTCGCTGAGCGACTTCAGCGCGGCGGAGCTGGGCGGCATTGCGATCAAGGCGGCGCTCGAGCGCGCCGGCGTCACCGGCGATCAGGTCGATTACGTGATCATGGGCCACGTGCTGCAGGCGGGGACCGGGCAGATACCGTCCCGGCAGGCGGCGGTCGCCGGCGGGATCCCGATGTCGGTGCCGTCCCTGACCATTAACAAGGTGTGCCTGTCGGGCCTGGATGCGATCGCGCTCGCGGCGCAGCTGATCAGGGTCGGCGAGTTCGACATCGTCGTGGCCGGCGGCATGGAGTCGATGACCCAGGCCCCCCACCTGCTGCCCGGAGCGCGGCGCGGATTCATGTTCGGGTCGGCCGAGCTGATCGACGCGATGGCCCACGACGGCCTGACCGACGCCTTCGACCATGTGTCGATGGGGGCCTCCACCGAGAAGTACAACGCGCAGCTGGGCATCAGCCGCGCCGACCAGGACGAGTTCTCGGCCCGGTCGCACCAGCTCGCCGCGAAGGCGATCAAGGACGGCCTGCTTGCCGACGAGATCGTCGGCGTCCCGGTTCCGCAGCGGCGCGGCGAGCCGGTGATCTTCGACACTGACGAGGGTGTCCGCGCGGACACGACCGTTGACTCGCTCGCCGCGCTGCGGCCCGCGTTCGCCAAGGACGGCACGATCACCGCCGGATCGGCGTCCCAGATCTCCGACGGCGCCTGCGCGGTGGTCGTGATGTCGGCCGAGGCGGCTGCGGCGGCCGGAGCGCCCGTGCTGGCCGAGGTCGGCGCGCACGGGGTCGTCGCCGGGCCGGACACCTCGCTGCACTCGCAGCCGTCGCGGGCCATCCAGCATGCGCTCGGCAAGGCCGGGCTAACCGTCGCTGACCTCGACCTGATCGAGATCAACGAGGCGTTCGCCGCCGTGGCCATCCAGTCCATGCGCGACCTCGGGATCGGGCCCGAGCGCGTGAACGTCAACGGCGGGGCGATCGCGATCGGCCATCCGATCGGCGCGTCGGGGGCGCGGATCGCGCTGCATCTGCTCTTCGAGCTGCGCCGCCGCGGCGGCGGTCTCGGGACGGCCGCGCTGTGCGGGGGCGGCGGCCAGGGCGACGCGCTGCTGCTGCGGGTGCCGGCGCCCGGCCGTGGCTGACGCCAGCGAGCTGGCTGACCCCGGCGAGGCGCACGAAGATCAGCGGCCGGCGCCTTCCGCGGGATCTTCCGAACATGCGCATAACGGGCCGCCCGGCCCCGGCAGCAGCGGCCGGGGCGATCCGGCCGCGCTGATCGGGTCTGCCCGATCTGGCGATGCCCGGGCTCTGGCCCGGCTGGTTTCCCTGGTCGAGAACGGGTCGCCGCAGCTACGGCCGGTCATGAAGCTGACCGCGCCGCTCGCCAGCGGTGCCAGGGTCATCGGGCTGACCGGGTCACCGGGGGTCGGCAAATCCACGGTCACCGGAGCGCTGATCCGCGCCTACCGTGCGCGCGGGATGCGGGTCGGCGTCCTTGCGATTGACCCGACATCGCCGTTCAGCGGCGGCGCCCTGCTGGGCGACCGCGTCCGGATGCAGGATCACGCCACGGACACCGGCGTGTTCATCCGCTCGATGGCCAGCCGCGGGCACCTGGGCGGCCTGTCCTGGGCGACGCCCCAGGCGCTGCGGATCCTGGATGCGGCGGGGTTCGACGTGATCCTGATCGAGACCGTCGGCGTCGGCCAGGCCGAGGTGGAGATCGCCTCGCTCGCCGACACCACGCTGGTCGTCGTCGCGCCGGGAATGGGCGACTCCATCCAGGCGGCCAAGGCCGGCATCCTGGAGATCGCGGACATCTTCGTGGTGAACAAGAGCGACCGGCCGGGTGCGCAGGAGGCCGTCAGGGACCTGCGCACCATGCTGGCGATGGCGCGCTTCGAGCCGGGGTCGTGGAAGCCGCCGATCGTTTCTACGACGGCGTCTGCGGGCGAGGGAATCGATGACCTCGCGGGCCAGCTGGACGCGCACGGGACATGGCTGGGGGAGTCGGGGGAGAAGGAGCGCCGGCACCGGGCCAGGGCCAGGGAGGAGATCTCGGTGATCGCCGTCACCGAGCTGCGCCGCCGGATGGGCGGCCTGCCCGGCGCATCGCGGCTGGATGAGCTCGCGGACAAGGTGGTCAGCGGCGAGCTGGACCCCTACGCGGCGGCCGACGACCTCATCGGGGCCTAGCCGGATCCGCTTCCTGCCCGCCCGCGCATTCCGGCTGCGCGGGCGGCTCCCGCGGATCTGCCGCTTCCCGCCGGGCCGGCGCCTGATGCCCCGCCGCAGTCACCGGCCCGCCCGCGCCCTCCTGGCCGGCGCCGCCTCCTCCTGCCTCGGCTTCCTGCTCCGCCGCGGCGCTGTATGCCCCTTCCAGGACGGACTCGCTGCGCAGTCTCGCCTCGTACGCGCGCTTGCCGCCGCGTACGCCCAGAAGCCGTTTGGTGATGACCAGGTAGAGCACCAGGGCCAGGTTGACCGCGAAGAACAGCAGCTTGGTCACTGTCACCTTGCCGGCCAGCTCATAGATCTCATACGGCAGGCCGAGTGACGTCACCACCATGGCGAAGTACTCGCCCCAGCGCCGGGCCAGCCACAGCCCGGTGCCCTCGATGACCTCGATGACCGCGTAGACGGCCAGGCCGAGCGCCAGCCAGGCAATCGTGGTCGAGCTCAGCGTCAGGGCATGCTGGACAAGCCCGACCAGCTTGGAGTGGTCGATGTTGTAGCCGACGCTCCGGAACAGGGAGCGCAGCACCGGCCGCTCGCGGTCGAAAGCGGCCTCGATGGACTGGCGGGACGAGCTGAACCGCCACACCACGTAGGCGAGAGCGCCGAAGGCCAGCGCCCGCAGGAACCGCTCGACCGCGAAGATGCGCAGGATCAGCGTGCTGCGGATCTCCCGGCCCCGCCGCACGACGGGCGCGCTGGCCGCGGGGCCTGCGCTACGCGCCGGCCCCGGCACGAAAGCGGCGCAGCGCAGGCACTTCCAGGCCTCGCCGGCTCCGGTCGGAGCGCTCAGCTGCCCGCGCAGTTCCGGCTCGTCGGCACAGTAAGTGACGTGCCCGGAACGGCCGCATTCCAGCAGGTTCCAGTTCACTGACGCAGCTTATGGCAGCGGCCGCGGCGGCCGGGCGTCAGAAAGATCGCTGATTAAGATTCCGTCCCTCAGCGTCAGGATCTCATCGCAGATCAGGGCGAGCGCGCGCGTGTCGGATCCGGTCGCGATGATGGCCATCTCCCGGCCCAGATCGCGGATGCACTCGGCCAGTTCCGCCGCGTCCCTGGCGGACAGGTCATCCAGCAGGCCCTCGGTCAGCAGTAAGGCGGGCTCGTGCACCGCCGCCGCGGCCAGCCTGGCCCGCCGGGCGACGACGTCGGGCGCCGACCGGACCGGCACCTCGGCCCACGGCGTCAGGGAAAGCCGGTCGAGGATGGCCGCGGCGAGGAGATGACGGGCCTGCGCCGGGATCCCGGCCCGCCGGGCCGCATGCTCGACCAGCCCGCGGACCCGGAAGGCGCCCTGCGGCGCGGTCCTGCGGCAGGCCGCCGGGCCGGTATTCCTGCGAGCGATGCCGATGTGGTCGCGGATGGCGGCGCGGCCCGCTGCCGTCGTCAGGTCCTCGCCCAGGACGCGCAGCTCGCCGTAGGCCGGCCGGGCGTGCCCGGAGAGCAGATCGACTACTGCGGTCGCCGCGCCGGGGCGGCTGACCACGATGCCGAGGCCGCCTGCTCCGGTCATCGTCGCGCTCATCCGGAAGCTGGCCGAGCGGAGCGCCCAACCCCGTGCGTGCCGCACTCCGACTCCGGCGGCGAGCACGGGCGTCATCGCCATGACAGCGTGACCGGACGGCACATTATCCCCCGACTCTGTTCGGTCACATGCTCCCCTGGCTGGCAGAATAACTGCCTGTAACTACTTGAACCCTGTGCGCAACGCCGACGGGGGCGGCGCGCTGCGGTACCCGGCTCCCACGGCCGCCCGTACCGGTACGTTGTGGCTGTGCGCAAGCCGCTGGACCTGCCGTTCGATCCCATTGCCCGGGCCGCCGGGATCTGGGAGCACCGGTTCGGTGACGCGCAGGCCATGGCGGCGGTGACGTCGATCATGCGGGCGCAGCAGATCCTGCTGGCCGAGCTGGACGACCGCCTGCGGCCGCACGGGCTCACGTTCGCCAGGTACGAGGCGCTGGTCCTGCTGACCTTCTCCCGGTCAGGATCTCTGCCGCTGCGGCTGATCGGGCAGCGGCTGATGGTGCACCCGACCAGCGTGACGAACACGATCAACCGGCTGGAGCGGGGGCAGCTGGTTACCCGCCGGCCCAACCCCGAAGACGGCCGCGGGACCCTGGCTGAGATCACCCCCGCCGGGCGCGAGCTGGTCGAGCGCGCGACCGCGGATCTGATGACCGCCGGTTTCGGCATGGGCGGCTACGACTCCGCGCAGCTGTCGGAACTGTTCGCCGGCCTGCGGGCACTGCGGGTCCAGGCCGGCGACTTCCGCGAGCAGGCAGACGGCTAGGCCGCACTCCCCGCCAGCGGCCGGGATCGCCAGCCCGTGCCCGGACCGTCAGCCCGCCGCGGGCGCAATTTCGCGGCCGTCAAGAGCAAAGCGCGCCATCAGCGGCTGAGGGGACATCGGCCGCCGCCGTGCGCGTCAGGCGCCGCCGTGCGCGTCAGCTGCCGGTGCCCGCCACCGCCGACGCTGACCATGTCTGGCCGCCGTCAGCAGTGGTGAATATCTCATCCAGCCCGGAATCTGCGGGCACGGCGACGCCCTGCTGCGGGGTGGTCATGCCGACATAGGTGAAACCGGTGGCGGCCGGGGCGCCCCTGATGACGGCCTGCTTCCAGTGGCGGCCGCCGTCGGCGGAATAGTCGATGCCCGTAGTCGTGGCCAGGACGACCAGGCCGCCGCTGGAGGCCGCCAGCGAGTCAGCGATCCCGGCGGCCGGTGCGTTGCCCACCAGGTGCCAGGTCGCTCCGCCGGCCGACATATAGATGGTCTTGACCTGCGCGCGGGGAGAGCCGTCAGCCCGCGCGGCGTTACAGCTCAGCAGCAGCTGGGACCCGGCGGCGACCTCGGCCGGGCTCCCCGACGCCGCGGATCCGCTGGCGAGCTGGGCGGTGGGCTGCTGGGCGCCGAGCTGCTGGCCGCTCAGCTGCCCGCCGCTCAGGCTGCCCGTGCCGGGCGTGCACGCGGCCGGGATCTGCCCGGCGACCTTCCACGCCCCGCCTGTCAGGGGGCCGCTGAGCAGCTGGCCGGAAGGCGCGAGCAGGTAGCCGGTCGGGCTCTGGGGATCGGCCGCGGTGGAGGAGGCGATGATCAGGCTCGCGGACGCCGGCCGGCCCGCTCGGGACCGAAGGTCCTGCACGGGTCCGGGAACCGGCTGCCACTGCGAGCTGCCGGCCGCGGAGGAGTACAGCGAGAAGCTGGTGCAGTCCGCCGCGTAGTCACCGGCCGTGCCGCCGCTGCACTTGGCCAGCACCGCGAAGGCCCGGCCCTGCGCGGTCTCCAGCGCCGTCACCCGCTGGCCCCCGGTAGCCGCCTGCTGCCAGGAGGCTCCGCCGTCGCTGGTCGCCCACAGCTGCGGCCCGAAAGCCCAGCCGTAGCGGAGGTCGAGGAGCCGCAGCTGGCTGACACCGCTGCCGCCGTCGGCTGCGTCCGGCCCGCCGGTCTCTGGCGCGCTGACCCCGTACCAGCTGCCGCCGTAGTTCGACGTGCCCGCCAGCGATGTGCAGTACCGGGTCTCGCAGTGACCCGGGCTGCCGGCCTGCCCGATCACCGCGCCGACGTTGCCGGCGATCATCGTGACCGATGTGGGCTCGAAACCGGGCGGCACCGGGGTACCGGATGTCGTGGTCGACAGTGACGTGCCGTCGGGCAGCGGAGTCGCAGTGCGGGAGCCCGGCTTGCCCGGCACCGCGGTCGCCGGCGGGCTGGCCGGCGGCGAGGACGCGACCCGCGAGCTGGGCTTCGGGCTCGCGAACGCGACAGCACCGTGATGGCGCGAGCCGGACTGCCGCACCGCGGAGACGATCTGCGGCGCGAGGGCGCCTCCCGCGATCAAGACGGCCGCGCCGGCTCCCGCGGCTGCCGCCCGGCCGAGCCTGCGCCGCCGGGCCCGCTTCCTGACCTGCTCGAAAGTGCCCGGCCGGGGCGGGAGCAGGCCCACCTCCTGGCTCAGCCGGCTGACGATCTCGTCGCGCCGGTCGTCACTCATCCGGCGCTCCCACCGCAGCCTTCAGCTGCGCCCGGGCATGATGGAGATCGGCCTTGATCGTCCCCTCGGGGCTGCTCAGCATGACCGCGACCTCGCGAACGGGGAACCCTCCGTAGTAGTGCAGCAGGAATGCGCTGCGCTGGCGCGGCGGCAGCGTCTCGATCAGCGCGCGCACGTCCACATCCTGAGCCGGCTGGTAGGCCGGGTCCCGCGGCGCGGCGGCCGTCAGGGTCCGGATGGCCCGGCGCTCCCGGCCGGACTTGCGCCAGTGGTCCCGGACCAGATTGGTGGCGATCATATAGAGGTAGCTCTGCGGGTTGTCCAGCCCGGACCATCGTGACAGCAGCCGGGTGAAGGCCTCGGACGCAATCTCGTGGGCGGTCTCGTCGTCGTCCACCAGACGGCGGACCCAGCCGGCCAGCCTCGGATAGCACGCGTTGAAAAGCTCTGCGGCCGCCTCGCGGTCCCCAGTGCGCAGCCTGGCCACTGAGCTCCCTTGCGCGGCGGTCCGGATCGGTCCCGTGGTCCACGGTGCCTGGCTCCACGGTGCCTGCATGGTCGCGACGTCGCCCAGGACTGCCGCACAGCCCGCGTCGCTTGCGTTGTAGCGCATTTGTTGTACCACACCCCCGGCGCGAGACTCGAACCATCTGGCCGGGGGCTGCGGGGGCCCCGGGCAACCTCATGAGACGTCGCAGCCGGCCGGTTGGTTGGAGCCGGTCTCCGCCGCAGGGCCCGGCCGGTTCGCGCCCGGGCCTCGCCGGCGGATTCGCGCCAGGACAGGTGCCGGCGGCGCCAGGATTGCCCGAGTACACTCAAGGCAAAGTTAGTAGGACGTCCTACTAACTTTGCCCGCGAGCGCTCGGAGGAACCCATGACTGCTCAGGCGAGCGCGGATCTGCCCAGTAGCGCCAGGGGCGGGGCAGCCGGCAGAGAAGCCGCTCGCGGCGCAATCGCCAGCACCGCCAGCAGCGCAGCCGGCAGCAGCGCAGCCAGCGGCCTGCCCGGCCCGGCTGGCGCCTACGCCGCTGACGGTGCTGACGGGGCCGCTGGCGACGGCAGGGCGCGCTGGCAGCGCCGCTACGACCGCTCGCGGCTGCGAGACGCGGATTTCACCACGCTGTCCGGGCTGGACGTCGAGCCCGTCTACGGGCCGCCGGACGGTGCTGTCGTGCCCGGTTTCGAGCGGATCGGCTGGCCCGGCGAGTTCCCGTTCACCCGCGGCCTCTACCCGGCGGGCTATCGCGGCCGGAGCTGGACCATCCGCCAGTTCTCCGGCTTCGGCAACGCCCGCGCCACCAACGAGCGCTACAAGATGCTGCTGCAGGCCGGCGGCGGCGGCCTGTCGGTGGCCTTCGACATGCCGACGCTGATGGGCCATGACTCTGACGACCCGCAGTCTCTCGGCGAGGTCGGGCACTGCGGCGTGGCCATCGACTCCGCCGCCGACATGGACGTCCTGTTCGGGGGCATCCCGCTGGCGGACACGACGACCTCGATGACGATCAGCGGTCCGGCCGTCCCGGTCTTCTGCATGTACCTGGCGGCCGCGCAGCGGCAGGGCGCCGATATCGGCGCGCTCAACGGCACCCTGCAGACCGACATCTTCAAGGAGTACATCGCGCAGAAGGAGTGGCTCTTCCCGCCGCAGCCGCACCTTCGGCTGATCGGTGACCTGATGGAGTACTGCGAGCAGAGCATCCCGGCCTACAAGCCGCTGTCGGTGTCGGGGTATCACATCAGGGAGGCGGGCTCCACGGCCGCGCAGGAACTCGCGTTCACGCTGGCCGACGGATTCGGCTACGTCGAGCTCGGGCTGTCCCGCGGCCTGGACATCGAGTCGTTCGCGTCCGGCCTGTCGTTCTTCTTCGACTCGCACATCGATTTCTTCGAGGAGATCGCGAAGTTCCGGGCTGCCCGCAGGATCTGGGCCCGCTGGATGCGCGACGTCTACGGGGCGACGACCGAGCGGGCGCAGTGGCTGCGGTTCCATACCCAGACGGCCGGGGTCTCGCTGACCGCGCAGCAGCCCGACAACAATGTCGTCCGCACCGCCATCGAGGCGCTCGCCGCCGTGCTGGGCGGGACCAACTCGCTGCACACCAACGCCCTCGACGAGGTCCTCGCGCTGCCGAGCGCCAAGACCGCCGAGATCGCGCTGCGCACCCAGCAGGTGATCATGGAAGAAACCGGCGTGGCGAACGTCGCCGACCCCCTCGGCGGCTCCTGGTACCTCGAGGAGCTGACCGACCGGCTCGAAGCCGAGGCCGAGGGTATCTTCGCCAAGATCCGGTCGATGAGCCTGGACGGCACCATGACCAGCGGCATCCTGCGCGGCATCGAGGACGGCTGGTTCATGTCCGAGATCGCGGAAGCTTCCTTCGTCTACCAGCAGAAGCTGGAGAAAGGCGAGCAGAGGGTCGTCGGCGTGAACTGCCTCACCGAGACCGTCGAAATGCCAGTCGAGATCCTGCGGGTCAGTCATGAGGTGGAGCACGAGCAGGTTCGCGAGCTGGGCCGCCGCCGGGCCGGCCGTGATCAGGCTGCGGTCGATGAGGCGCTGGCCGCGATGCTCGCCGCGGCCCGCAGCGGGCAGAACATGATCCCGCCGATGCTCGCCGCGGCGGCCGCCGAGACGACGCTCGGCGAGATGTGCGGCGCGCTTCGCGAAGAATGGGGCGGTTACTCAGAGGCCCCGGCTTTCTGAGCAGGCGCGCTCGACGGGACCGCGGTGCCCGCCGCGCCGGGGATGAGGCAGGATGGAACCATGCAGCCTCCGCGGAATTTCTCCCTCCACGGTGCCGTCGATCTCGGCGCCCGGCAGACCGCCGCTCAGCGCAGGCAGCCGGCGCCCGGCGGCCAGGCAAACGGTGCGCAGGCTGGCCCGGCCGGCGCCAACGTCATCGACGTCACGGACGAAACCTTCAACACCGACGTCGTGGCCCGGTCGCGCGATGTCCCGGTCATCCTCGACCTGTGGGCCGACTGGTGCGGGCCGTGCAAGCAGCTCAGTCCGGTGCTGGAGAAACTGGCCGAGGAAGCCGCGGGCGCCTGGATTCTCGCCAGGGTGGACGTCGACGCCAACCCGCAGCTGAGCGCCGCCCTCCAGGTCCAGAGCATCCCCATGGTCGTGGCCGTGATCGCCGGGCAGGTGGCGGACGGCTTCATGGGGGCAATGCCCGAGTCCCAGGTCCGGGAGTGGCTCAGCCAGGTCATGCAGGTCGCCGACCGCCTCGGCCTCGGCGCCGGGCCCGGCCAGCCAGGTTCTGGCCCGGCCACCGCGCAATCGGGAGCCGGCGGTCCGCAAGGCCCCGGCGGCCAGCCCCCTGGCCCGCAGGGCCCCGGCGGGCCGGGACCAGCGGGCCCGCAGCGGCCCGGCGGCGGCCCCGGCGACCCGCGTGAGGACCCGACGCTGATGGAGGCGCAGCAGGCGATCGAGCGCGGGGACCTCGACGCCGCCGCGGGCGCTTTCGAGAAGATGCTCGCGAGCTCGCCCGGCCATCCGGTCGCGACGATGGGCCTGGCGCAGGTCGAGCTCATCCGCCGGGTCAACTCCTATGACCAGGCCGAGGTGGCGCGCGAAGCCAGCGGCAATCCCGGCGACGTGGCGGCCCAGGCGAGGATGGCCGACGTGGACGTCGCCCTCGGCCGCGTCGACGAGGGGTTCGGCCGGCTGCTGGACGCCGTCCGCCGGACCTCGGGCGATGAGCGGAATGAGGCTCGTGTCCATCTTGTCGGGCTGTTCGACGTCTTCCCGCCCAGGGATCCGCGGGTAACCAAGGCGCGCGCGACGCTCTCGAGCCTGCTGTTCTGAGCGACGCCCTCCGGCCTGCTGCTCTGATCCGCTCGGTGCGGGGCGCGCTACTTGTCGGCTAGTACCGCTGACCTGCCGCGCCTGCTCTGCGGACGCGGGTCGGCCGGGATTGCGCCGGCAAGTTGCTCGAGCGCAGGCAAGGCGGCGGCGAGCGCCGCCTGCTGGCCGGGCGGCAGCAGCAGCAGGCTCTCGGCGAGCAGGCTGGTCGTCTCCTGCCGGATCCGGCTGAGCACCGAGCGCCCGCGGTCGGTGACCGACACGGTGCTGGCGCGGGCATCTTCGGGCACCGCGCAGCGCCGTACGTACCCGCACTCCTCGAGCACGCTGACCAGCCGGGTGAGCGTAGACGGCGCGATCCGCTCGGCCGCGGCCAGGTCGCCGAGACGCACCGGTCCCGCGAGCTCTACCGTGGACAGGGCGGAGAGCTGGGTGGGGGTCAGCCCGGCCAGCTCGTGCTTGCGCAGCCGGCGCGACATCCGCATGATGGCGACCCGCAGCCGCGCCGCGTCGACCGGGCTGCCTGCGTCGGCGCTGCCCATATCGGCGCTGCCTGCATCAGTGCCGCCCGGCTCAGTGGCACCCATGGCAGTGCCGCCCAGCTCGGTGCCGCCGACGGCGGTGCCGCCCTCGTGAGGGCCGTCCGCGTCCGGGTCACCGGCGTCAGAGCCGCTGCCCGCTCCTGTGACGGGAGCCGCTGCTATTCCCCTGGACACTCTTTCAGGTTATAGCCGTCGGCAAGATCTGTTGACAAGGATCTGGTCATGGTGGTTGATCGAACGCGCCGCTCGCCGGCGGCCCGCAGACCCGCCGGCCGCCCGCGTTCAGCGCGGCAGCGCCGTTCTGCCGCATCATGGAAACATGGAGGATGCATCTCTCAGCGGCAAGCTGCTCGCGGCGACGCCGTTGCTCGGCGATCCCAACTTCCGGCGGACCGTCATCCTGATCGTCGAAGACGAGGAGGAAGAGGGCACCCTCGGCGTGGTGCTGAACCGGCCTACCCATGTCCCGGTCGGCCAGGTGCTCGAGCCGTGGGAGGAACTGGTCACCGGCCCGTCAGTGGTGTTCCGCGGCGGCCCGGTGTCGCCGAACAGCGCGCTGGCCCTTGCCCTCGTCCGCGGCACTGGTGAGCCGCTGGGCTGGCGCTCGCTGGAAGGCTCGCCGATGATGTCGCGGATCGGCCTGGTCGACCTCGGATCGCCGCCTGAGCTGCTAGCCGACGAGATCACCTCACTGCGGGTGTTCGCCGGCTATGCGGGCTGGGGCATCGGCCAGCTGCAGGCCGAGATTGACGAAGGCGCCTGGTATGTCCTGCGCGGCCAGCCCGCGGATGCTTTCTTCGCCGAGCCGGAGCGCCTGTGGCCTGCGGTCTTGCGCAGGCAGGGCGGCGACCTCGCACTCGTCGCCACATATCCCGATGATCCCGTGCTGAACTGAAGCACGGGGCGGCCGGCGTAAACTCAGCGCTTGTGAGCACTGACACCATTCCGGGCACCGACACCCGCCAGGACACCGACACCCGCCAGGACACCGACACCCGGCCGGACCTCTCGACCGGCGATGGTGACCACGAGCGGTTTGCCCATTATGTCGTGAAAGACAAGATCGTCGACAGTGCGGTGACCGGCACGCCGGTTGTGGCGCTGTGCGGCAAGGTCTGGGTGCCGAACCGGGACCCGAAGAAGTACCCGGTATGCCCGGAGTGCAGGGAGATCTACGAGTCGCTCCCTGAGGAGTAAGAGCCGCCGCGGCCTGCCCGCTCCCAGCCGGGCGGCACCACAGTGTCTTCGGAGTCCGGCGTGAACACCGTCGGAATGGCCGCGTAGCCGCGCGACAGCTGATGAGCGTGCGAAGGCAGCTCGGCGACGGCATCGCGATGCCGTGCCCGGGCCGCCTCGAGCGGCTCGCGGCCGATGATCTCGCCCTCGCGGACGAGGGGCCGCAGCAGCACCCGGCCCTGCGCGCCGGCCTCGGGCGGGGCGTCGGTAATGATCTCGGCGACCGCGTGGCCGCTGTGGTCAAGCTCGCGCACTGCCCATTTGCGACCGCCCTTGCCGGGCTTGCCGACCGACCGCTTGGCGACCGGCTGCAGGTGTCCTGCCGATTCGTCGTCGGAGCGGGCAACCAGCTTGTAGACCAGCGCTGCCGTAGGCGCGCCTGATCCGGTGACGAGCGAGGTGCCGACGCCGTAGCCGTCGACCGGGGTCGCGGCCAGCGCGGCGATCGAGTACTCATCGAGATCGCCGGTCAGCACGATCCGGGTGCGGGTGGAGCCCAGCGAGTCGAGCAGGGCACGGACTTCCCGTGCGAGCACCGGCAGATCACCACTGTCGATCCGCACAGCGCCGAGCTCAGGCCCCGCGAGCTCGACCGCCGCGGTGACGGCGCTGGCAACGTCGTAGGTATCCACCAGCAGCGTGGTGTCCTTGCCGAGCGCGCCGAGCTGGGCCTTGAAGGCGTGCCGCTCGTCGTCGTGCGCGAGCGTGAACGAATGCGCGCTCGTGCCGCTGGTCGGCACGCTCCAGTCACGGCCGGCCCGCAGGTTAGAGGTGGCGGCGAACCCCGCGAGATAAGCCGCCCGTGCGCTGGCGACCGCGGCGAGCTCGTGCGTCCGGCGGGATCCCATCTCGATCAGCGGCCGCCCGTCGGCGGCGGTGACCATCCGCGAGGCCGCCGAGGCGATAGCGCAGTCATGGTTCAGGATCGACAGGACGAGTGTCTCCAGCAGGACGGCCTCGGCGAAGGTGCCCTCGACCACCAGGATCGGCGATCCGGGAAAATAGCAGTCGCCTTCCGCATAGGCCCAGATGTCGCCGCAGAACGAGTACGACTCCAGATAGCGCAGCGTCGCGTCGTCCAGCACGCCGGCGTCGGCCAGGTAGCGCAGGTCGTCGTCGCTGAACCGGAACCTGGCCAGCGCCTCGAGCAGCCGTCCCTGACCGGCGACGACGCCGTAGCGCCGGCCGCCCGGCAGCGAGCGGGCGAACACCTCGAAGACCGCACGGCGACGCGCGGCCCCGCTGTGCAGGGCCGCGCGCAGCATCGTGAGCTCGTAGTGGTCGGTCAGCAAGCCGGTGCCGCGCTCGGCGGCAGCCGGGGCCCGCCCGGCCAGATCACTCGTCATGGGGAAAGCCTACGGACCGGCCCGATGCGCCGGTCGCGCCAGGACGCGCGAAGCGGTGAGCGAGGACAGGCGAGGCAGTGGGCCAGGACAGCCGAGGCAGTGAGCCGTGATATGCGAAGTGACGCCCGGCGGCCGCCCGGGGCGTCATACTCATGTCCGCATACGTCGGGCGAAAAGACCTTTCTGCAGGGGTTGCGAGGGTCTTACCAGCCCGTCCGGCGGCCGCGGCACGCTGCCCGGCGCGCGCTTCCGGCTCGCGCAGCGACAGTGGAACACTAGGGGAGGGAGGTGACGTCTTGTGAGCGTGGCACCTGTTGAAGTAGAGCGGCCGGAGACCGGCGAGGAAACCCTCGCCGATACGCCGTGGATCACGATCGTGTGGAACGATCCGGTCAACCTGATGTCGTATGTGACCTATGTCTTCCAGACCGTTCTGGGCTACTCCAAGTCGAAGGCGGAGAAGCTCATGCTCGACGTTCACCGCAAGGGCAAGGCGGTAGTGTCCTCCGGTGCGCGCGAGGCCATGGAGGGGGTGGCCGAGACCCTGCACGGCTACGGCCTGTGGGCCACGGTGAGCCACGACTCGTGAGTCACGACTCGTGCGCCAGGAAGTGAGTCACGACTTGAGCCAGGAAGAGGCGGGGGATCTGATGGCCGGGTTCAGGGCGTCGTCGGGCGGCGTGACGGCCCGGTTCGCGTCCGCGCAGGCCGGCATCATCCGCAACCTGGTCACCCAGGTGGCCGAGCTCATCGGCGGTGACTCGCTGACCGGCCCGGACGCGGGGGCGGCCGCCGGGGCACCCGACGGCAGTGCCGCGGCGCTGGAAGCGCAGCTCGGCCTGAGCGACAGTACCGAGCCCCCTGAGGACCCGGCCCTGGCCCGGCTGCTGCCGGATGCCTACCGGGACGACCCGGAGGCCGCGGCCGAGTTTCGCCGCTATACCGAGGAAAGCCTGCGCTCGGGCAAGATGGCCGCGGCGCAGACCGTCCTGGACACACTGCCCCCGCGCGGCGGCCGCGTCCGGCTGTCGGCCGAGGACGGTCAGGCCTGGCTGCGGGCGCTCAATGACGTGCGGCTCGCCCTGAGCGTCCGCCTTGAGGTCACCGACGACTTCGACGAGCAGGTGGCCGACATGCGCCCCGACGATCCTCGTTATGCGTATGTGTGGGTGTACCAGTGGCTGGCCTACCTCCAGGAGAGCCTCGTCGAGGCGCTGGGCTGAGGTCAGCCGGCCCGGCCGGGCGCCGGCCGGTGGTGATCACCGCCGCGTTACGCTCGCAGCATGCTGACCATTTCTGCCGAGCTGCAGCAAGAAATCGTGGCGCATGCGCGCGCCGACCACCCTGACGAGGCCTGCGGCGTCATCGCCGGCCCGGCCGGCAGTGATCGCCCGCAGCGACTGATCCCCATGCTGAACGCGGAGCGGTCGCCGACGTTCTACCGTTTCGACTCGATGGAGCAGCTGCGGCTCTGGCGGGAGATGGATGACCGCGACGAGGAGCCGGTCGTGATCTACCACTCGCACACCGCGACCGAGGCCTACCCGTCGCGGACCGACATTTCCTACGCCAGCGAGCCGGACGCGCACTACGTCCTGGTGTCTACCCGCGACCCGAAGGACGCCGAGTTCCGCTCGTTCCGCATCGTCGACGGAGTCGTGACCGAGGAAGAGGTCATAGTGGGCGGCGGCCGGGCGGCGGAATGATCCGGTCGGCGAGCCGGTTGGAGTGGGGCAGCCGGTAAGACGAAAGACAGTCAGCCCAGCAGGCAATCCGCATCATTTGGGAGCGTTACTGATGGCCATCGAGGTCCGTATCCCGACGATCTTGCGCAGCTACACCGGCGGTGCCAAGTCCGTGGAGGGCACCGGCGACACGCTCGCCGACGTGCTCACCGACCTGGATTCCCGGCACGGCGGACTGCGTGAGCGGCTGGTCGACGACTCCGGCCTGCGCAGGTTCGTCAACGTCTACCTCAATGACGAGGACGTGCGGTTCCTCGGCGGTCTCGACGCGCCCGTCAAGGACGGCGACACCGTCACCGTGCTCCCCGCGGTGGCTGGCGGCCGGCGCTGACGGAAGGCAGCTCAGGAGCCCGATGCGCTACGACTCGCTGCTCGACGCGGTCGGCGGCACCCCGCTGGTGGGGCTGCCGCGGCTGTCGCCCGGCGCGGAAGTGCGGCTGTGGGCCAAGCTGGAGGACAGGAACCCGACCGGGTCGGTAAAGGACCGGGCCGCGTTCTACATGGTCGCGGCCGCCGAGAAGGACGGCCTGCTCACCCCCGGCGCGACGATCCTGGAGCCCACGTCCGGCAATACCGGCATCTCGCTGGCGATGGTCGCGCGGCTGCGCGGCTACAAGCTGATCTGCGTCATGCCGGAGAACACCTCCGCCGAGCGGCGGCAGCTGCTGGAGCTCTACGGCGCGTCGGTGATCTCCTCGCCCGCGGCCGGCGGGTCCAACGAGGCCGTCCGGGTGGCCAGGCAGCTGGCCGCCGAGAACCCCGGCTGGGTCATGCTCTACCAGTACGGCAACGAGGCCAACGCGCGGGCGCACTACGAGACGACCGGCCCCGAGCTGCTGGCCGATCTGCCGGAGATCACCCATTTCGTGGCCGGTCTCGGCACCACCGGGACGCTCATGGGAACCGGGCGCTTCCTGCGCGAGAAGGTGCCGGCCGTGCAGGTGATCGCGGCCGAGCCGCGCTACGGCGAGCTGGTGTACGGGCTGCGCAACATGGACGAGGGTTTCGTCCCCGAGCTGTATGACGAGTCGGTGCTGACCGGCCGGTTTTCCGTCCCCGGCGCGGCCGCGCTGCGCCGGACCAGGGAGCTGCTGGAAGTCGAGGGGCTGTTCGCCGGGATTTCCTCTGGCGCTGTCCTGCACGCGGCCCTCGGGGTCGGTGCCCGGGCCCAGGCCGCCGGGGAGCGCGCTGATATCGCCCTGATCATCGCCGACGGCGGCTGGAAGTACCTGTCCACCGGAGCTTACGGCGGCACCCTCGAGGAAGCCGAGGCGCGCCTCGAAGGCCAGCTCTGGGCGTAGCCCCGTTTCCGCGCCCGCGCCCGGGACCCCCAGGATGCAATGACAGGCTCCATGTCACTGAGGCAGGTGCCTGAGCGAGGCAGGACAAGGCGAGGGCGGAGCAGCGTGACGATCTTCGACGAGGCCACCGCGGTCAGCCCGCGAGGCGACGGGCTTTACGACGCGCTGCCGGACAGCAGGTTCGCGCTGATCGCGCCCGGCGGCAGCGCGCCGCCCGCGGTCAACGGCGGCGTGCTGATCGCGACGGTGCTGCGCGCGGTGCTGGACTCCTCGCCGCACCCGCACCCGATCGCCACCAGCGCCCACTTCCTGCGGGTAGCCGCGCTGGCGCCCGCGCAGGTGCAGGTCACCTGGCTGCGGCAGGGCAAGACGGCGGCCACCGCGCGGGCGACCCTGGTCCAGGACTCGCTGCCGGTGCTCGAGGTCACGGTGACCACCGGCCGGCTGGTGGCCGGGGAATCCGAGGCCGAGGGACTGAGCTGGACCGGCGAGCCGCCGGACCTGCCGCCGATCGAGGAATGCGTGGCGCTGGACCCGTGGCCGGGAACGGCCGGCCCGGTCGAGACGGCCGGGTACGCCGGGCAGGTCCGGCTGCTGCTCGATCCCGCCGTCAGCGGCTGGCGGCGCGGCGAGCCGGCGGGCCGCCCCGAGATGCGCGGCTACTTCCGCCTGCGCGAGGATCGCGACCCTGACGCGTACCTGCTGGCGCTGGCGGTGGACGGGCTGCCGCCGGTCGTGTTCGGCCTGGGCGCGACCGGCTGGGCACCTACCGTCGAGCTGACCTGGCACATGCGCGCCGAGCCGGCGCGAGGCCCGCTGCGCGTCGCGGCACGCTGCCGGCATGTCAGCGGCGGCTGGTTCGACGAGGAGGCCGAGGTGTGGGACGCCGAGGGCCGGCTGGTCGCGCAGAGCCGGCAGATCGCCCGGGTGGGCCGCGGCCGGGTTAAGGCACGCTCTTGATCCGCCAGACCAGCGCCGAGCCGGCGAAGGCGACCAGCGCGGTCGCCGCGAACAGCGTGGGATAGCCGCCGACGGACACCAGAATCGCGGCGAAGGCCCCCGCGAGGACGGCCGGCCCGACGATGGCGATGTTGATGATCCCGAGGTCCTTGGCCCGGTCGGCGGCTGCGGGCAGCACCTGGGTGATCAGTGCCTGATCGACGGCCAGGTAGGCGCCGAAGCCGGTCCCGTAGAGCACCGCGGCCACCAGGGCGCCGTCCCAGGTCTCCACCAACGTCAGCAGCAGGGCGGCGGCGCCGATCAGCGAGCCGGCGATCGTGACGATCGTCTTGCGCTTGCCGAGCCGGTCGGAGATCATCCCGCCGCCGATCGCCAGTACCACGACGCAGCCGGTGTAGATGATGATGAGGATCAGCAGGTCCTGCGCCGGATGCGGGTAGTGCACGCCGTCCCGCAGGAAATACAGCAGGTAGAGCGTGCCCATCGAGATGGCCAGCGTGACCAGGAACCGGGTCAGCCAGGCCCAGGCAAAGTCGGGGTACTGCCGGGGGCTGAGCCAGTAGGACGCGAGCAGCTGGCGCACCGAGATCCGCTCGGCGTGCTCGCGCTCCAGCGGGTAGTCCGGCGTGAGCAGCGCGAACGGCAGGGCCAGCGCGAACATCAGGATGCCCAGCACCAGGTAGCCGCCGGTCCGGCTGGTGAAGACATCGACGACCAGCAGCGTGCCGACCACCAGGCCGAGCGCCTGCGGCATGCCGACCCAGCCGGCCACCGTGGCCCGCTGGCTGACCGGGACGTGATCAGGGATCGCGGCGCTGAGGGTGGCGTACTCGCCGTTCTGGAAGGCGCAGAAGGCCATGTAGAAGATCGCCACCCCGACGACGGCTGCCTGCGGCGCGATCAGCGCCAGGCTCACGCCGCCGAGCAGGGCCATGGCCAGCGTCCAGCGGTGCCGCCGGCCGCTCAGCCTGCCGAGGCCGAACGCGCGGGTGGTCCGGTCCGACAGTGCCCCGGCGATCGGCGTCGCCAGCACGGAGGTGATCCCGCCGAGCGCGGTCACCATGCCGAGGGCGACGATCTTGTGCTTCGGGGTGATCGCCTGCAGCTGCTCAGGCAGCAGCACCTGCAGCGGTGTATAGGTCGCCATCCACATGGCCAGGGTGGCCAGCCCGAGTCCGGAGATCCAGCCGCTGCGCACCCGCTCCACCGGCTCGGCCAGGGCCCGCGGCAGCACATGATGCTGGTTGGTGGTCTGCTCGGCAATAATAGATTCCATACTCTTAGCTGGGGGGAAGACCAGTGCAAAGTTACGGGACACCCAAGGGGCCGATACCCGCCCTCCCCCGCCGGGGCGCGGACTTCCGAGACAGTGACGGCCGGGTGCCCCTCCCCCCGCTGGAGCCGGAACTGCTGGACAGTGAGTCCGGGATGCCGGATCGCTACGACGGCTCGTTCTCGCTGAGCTGCCGGGCCACGCCCTGCTTGTGCTCCCAGCGCGTTCCACAGCGGTCACGCCAGCGGACCACGGGGTAGCTGCCCAGGAGAAACCGCACCGCCCTGGCGTCCTCGGAGAACCGGAGCCCGGCGTCGTTGGGGCTGAGCGTGGTCGGTGACAGGTTCCGCTCCGGGGTGGTGACGCCCTCCCAGATCCTGCTCGGGCCGCTCAGCCATGACGAGAAGTGCTCGGTCTTGCCGTAGCCGGTCTCGCCGCCGGTCCCGGCGTGGAACCGCGCGTACACCTCGGTGATGGCGTATGCCCCCGGTTGATGACGACCGCCACCGGGCACGTGATCGGGGTATCCGGGTCACTGGTGATCCGCGACCCGTAGGCCTCCGGTGACATCCGCGCGGAGTTACCTCGACGGCGTACGCCCCGGCCCATTGCTCGCGCTCCTGGTCGGCCAGCCGCTGCCGCTCCAGCCGCTCGTCGGCCGCCTTGATCTCCTCGGCCAGCCGCTGGTCGGCCGCCACGCGTTGCTCAGCGAGCTGCGTGTTGCTGGCGGCGAGCTGCTCGGCCCGGCGCTCTGCGGCCAGCTTGCGCTCCTTGGCAATCACCGCGTCGCTGTGCTCGCGCTCTTCCCTGATCCGGGAGCCGGTACGCCGATCGGACCAGATGGCGATGGCGACGGCCGCGATGGCGACGGCCACGGTGCCGACCGCTGTCTTGATGTCGGCCCAGCTCGGCCCGGCGGCGGTCACAGCCGCAAGCTTATGGGCGGCATGCAGCCACAAGAACGGCATTAGCGATATGCGGCCCGATCCTTTGTGAGCGCACCTATACCTATTGCCGGTCGCTGCCATCTCTTCAGCGCAGGCAACGCCTCGCCTGGTGTGCCGCGTCGGTGGCGATGCAGAATGGAGTACTCCTACGGTCCGTCACCTAAGAAAGGCGCAAACGCAACAGATGCCCCGCTATGCTGCATGTCTATCGAAGGAGCCTGAGAAGTCCGGTGCCTAATCATGCGCGCGAAGGGTCGCGAGCCTGGATGAAGCGCCCCGTGGTCTGGACCGGGTCGCTCGCGACGGCGGTCATCACTGCTGTCGCGGTGACGCTGGCCGTCCATTACGCCACTGGCGCCGTCTCGCACGGCAGCGGTCCGAAGCCCCCGTCTGGTCCCCCGGTGCGGGTTCTGAACGAGGCCGCGTTCGCTGATGCGGGCATGGATGGCGGTTCGTATTACTTCGCGCGGCCCCTCACCTTCAGCCGTGCCCAGCTCAAGACGATCTCGGGCCTTGAGGACACGGATCGCATCGGAGGGGCGAGCCGGTACTCGGCATGGATGCAGAACCACGGCGGCGTCCCTGACGCTGACCTGATCATCCGGCTGGTCGTGGCCGGGAACCGCCGGCAACCGGTCCGCATTCTCAACATCGCCCCGGTTGGAACATGCACCGCGCCGCTGACTGGGACGGAAATGAACTCGCCGTCGGCAGGCGACGATACAACTGACTACATCGCCTTCAACCTTGACGATAAACAGCCGGTGGCGGATGCCTACAAGAACGGCGGCTTCGAGGGCAGCTACTTCGACCGGACGACCGTCTCCCTGCGCTACACGGAACAACAGGTCTTTCTGATCCTGGCCCAGACCTATAAGCACTACTGCCAGTTCCGCCTCCAGTTCAGCGTCCTCGATGGGACCAAGGTCATCACTGAGACCATCGGCAACGCACGGCAGCCGTTCAGGGTTAGCGGCCCGGCTCCGGTCTACAAAGAGGTGTACAACGGCGGGATAGCCGGAGGGTTTGACGGCCGGTTCGTCAAGTTCCGTCCCCACCGGCCGTAGCCTCGCAGCGTTCGGCGTCCTTAGTGACCTTCCCAGGCGAAGCCACCGCAGCGGCGAGCACCAGGCGCTTCCTCATGCTTTCCTGCCTTCGGTAGGGATCTTCCGAATAGCGCAGGTCGCCGCGCGGCCGGGTCAAGGCCTGCGGCGTGCGGCCTCTTGGAGGGCGAGTCCGGGGGCCTGGCGCCTCGGGTCCGGCTGGTGCAGTCCCCTTCGCCGCCACGGCGCCGAGGTCGGTCTTTCCTCTATGTAGGAGCTGCCTTTGTTGGCCTCGCTCCCGGCGTCCCCTCCTGGGCGCGGGCAATTGGCTCTGCGCCCGCTGGGCGCCGGGCCCCGGAACGCGGCGCCCGCTGCCGGACCGGCCCGAATGGGTCGGGCTGGCACCCTGGCGGGGATCCCCAACGGGGCGTAACGTCCGGGCCAAGGTACGGCCAACCCAGGAGGGGGCAGACATGCAGCTCAGGATGAAGCTCGCGGCCGTGGGCGCCGCCGCCGCGCTCGCGCTGGCGGCAGGGGTCCCCGCGCTGGCGAGCAGCCACGCGGCGGCCAGCAAGTCCGTCACGGGCCCGGAGGTGCTCGCCGGGGCGGTGCACGGCAAGGCGGCGCTGGCGAACACGACCAGGATCCCGCTGGCGTGGCGGGGCCTGGTGAACACGCACTCTGTCGCCGTCCTGGGCGGCGGCGGCCCGAAGAAGGGGCAGACGCACAGCTTCCCCAGCGGGGCTGGGAAGCTCACCGTCCGGGTCACCGCCAAGCCGACCGTCACCCAGTTCGTCAACAAGAAGACCTGCCGGTTCTCCTTCACCCAGGACATCGTGGTGAAGGTGGTCGGCGGCAAGAGCACGGGCGCGTTCGCCGGTTCGTCGGGTCCGGGCGCGGTGCAGGTGTCCTTCGCCGCCACGGCGCCGAGGTTCAAGTCCGGGCCGAAGAAGGGCCAGTGCAACGGCAACGCCGAGCCGCTGGCCAGAGGCGCGGTCGCGACCTTCCTCGGCAGCTTCGTGCTGACCGTCAGGTAGCCAGCACCCGCGCGGGGGACTCAGAGCATCTCGGGCGGCCCGCGCATGGCAACGCCCCGCCAGCCGAGGCGACCTCGCTGCTCGGCCAGCGGGGCGTTGCTTAATCTGTCGCCCGGCGGGGCGGCTTCAGGCGCCTGGATACCTGGGCGGTAGCCCACCCCAGCGAGCAGAGTCTTGCGTCCGAACATTCGGTCCCCTAGGTCGACGTGCACCAGAGCTACTCCAAGTGAGCGGGGATCACTCTGAGTAGTGACCGAGCTGGTTGGCGGACGGCCCTGCGGGCGTGCCGGGTTCAAGATCACCGCGCTGGTAGAATGATCTTGCAGGCGCGGGGCTCCTTCTCGTCCCTCCGCAGGGCCGTCCGTCAGCAGGCCGAGGGTGATCACCTGCCGCCGGTTGATCAGTGCCGGACCGATGGTGACCCTGGTGCCGTCCGCGCCGGTCGGCACCTCGGGCATCGCCTCGCCGCCGGTATCGGCGTCGAGCACCTTCAGGATCGGCGCGGCCAGCTCGAACATGAGCGCGCGGCCCGCCGTGAAGTCTTCAGGCCGCACGTCGGCACGGCTGCGGCTCTCGATCCGCACCGCGACGAAGCGCGGGTCGAGAGCCGCAGCTCCTGGCCGCCCAGGATGATCTGCAGCTCCGCGCCAGCGGTCCGCGCCCTGGCGTGGCTGGTCAGCAGCGCCGTGTCGCTCACCAGGCTGTACAGCAGGAGGCGGCTCGGGGTGCCGAGCCGCCAGATGATCACGGGAACGAGGACGGCCACGACAACCGCCAGGGGCGCCCAGAAGTTGCCGGACAGGTGGAAGGAGCCGCTGGCGAGCACAACCCAGCTAACCGTGCCGGTCCGTCATCATGCGGGAGGAAAGCTCGAACAGCATGTCGCCGTGATCGGCGTCGCGCCGGATCCAGAACCGAGAAGCCGATCCAGACGCTGAACAAGAAGACGTGCCTGTTCCAACACCGTCTACGGCGTCTCCAGGGTCAACGGCGGGCCAGCGCCGAGGCACGCGGTGGCTACCTTCCTCGCCAGCATCATCCTCACGGTCAGGTAGCAGTCACCGGCGCGACGGGCCGGGCTCCTTCGCCCAGCGCAGACGAGGCCGGCCCGCCGCAGAGCAGCGGCACGTGAGTAGCCTGTTTCCCCGTGGAGCTCACCATTGTCGGGTGCGCGGGCAGCTTTCCCGGCCCGGACAGCCCCGCCTCCTGCTACCTGATCGAGGCCGACGGCTTCCGGCTGCTTCTGGACCTCGGCAACGGCGCGCTCGGCGCCCTGCAGCGCTACGCCTCGCTCGACGGCATCGACGCGATCTGCCTCAGCCACCAGCACGCTGATCACTGCCTGGACATGTGCTCCTACTCGGTGGCCCGGACATTCCACCCGGATGGTGCCATGCCGCCGATTCCGGTGTACGCGCCGGCGCGCACGGCGGAGCGGTTGTCGCGCGCGCTCGGGCTGGAGCCCGGCTCGAGCATGACGGATGCGTTCGACTTCATGACGCTGGCGCCGGGCACCATCGAGATCGGCCCGCTGCGGGTTACCGCCGCGCACATGAACCATCCGGTCGAGACGTTCGGCTTCCGGCTGGAGCACTCCGGCGGGTCGCTGGCCTACTCGGCCGACACCGGCCCGGCTGATGCGCTGGTCACCCTGGCCCGCGGCGCCGATGTACTGCTGTGCGAGGCGTCGTTCCTGGACGGCCCCGGCCTGCCGGGCGGCCTGCACCTGACCGGCCGGCAGGCGGGGGAGCACGCGGCCAGGGCAGGCGCCGGGCAGCTGGTGCTGACCCACCTGGTGTCCTGGAACGACCGGGACCGCAGCCGCGCTGAGGCGGCAGCGGCGTTCAGCGGGCCGCTTTCCCTCGCCGTCTCCGGGCAGGTCGTGCCGGTCAGCTGACGGCCGTGCCCCGTCGTGGCCTCCTGGCTCCGGCCACCCGGCGCGCCGAGGACAGCCTGGGTGGTAAGTCACCGGAAACGCCCGCCAGCGGCCAGGATCCGTTGCCCTGCGAGTCGCGCAGTCCGCCCCTGGCCTGACCCCGCGCGCATAAACTCCACAACCATGCGCGTACTCGTGACCGGCGGCGCCGGCTTCATTGGCTCACATCTGACCGATGCGCTCCTGGCCCGAGACGATGAAGTGTCGGTAGTCGACGACCTGTCGTCGGGCCGGGAAAGCCGGCTCGGCGAGCGGGCAGTGCTGCACAAGCTCAGCATCACCGACGCCGAGCCGCTGGCCGAGATCGTCCGCCGGGAGCGGCCCGAGCTGATCTGTCACCTGGCCGCGCAGATCGACGTGCGGGCTTCGGTGGCGCTGCCGGCCAATGATGCGCAGACCAACGTGGTGGGCACCGTCAACGTGCTGGAGGCGGCACGCGAAGCCGACGTGCGGGTCCTGATGTGCTCGACCGGCGGCGCCCTGTACGGCCGGGACGCGCCGATCCCGTCCATGGAGGACGTCCTGCCGCTGCCCGAGTCGCCGTACGGCGTCGCCAAGTACTGCGCCGAGCAGTACCTGGGCCTCTATAACCGGCTGCACGAGACCCGGCACTCGGTGCTGCGGCTCGCGAACGTCTACGGGCCGCGGCAGGATCCGACCGGCGAATCCGGAGTAATCCCGATCTTCTGCTCCCGGCTGCTCGCCGGGCAGCAGCCCGTAATCTACGGGGACGGCTCGCAGACCCGCGACTACGTCTACGTCGGCGACGCCGTCGCGGCTTTCCTCGCGGCCGCCGACGGCGGCCGGCCGGGAACCTGGAACATCGGCACCGGCAGCGAGGTGAGCGTGCTGGAGCTGGCCGCCATGATCGGCGAGGCGGCCGGTGTCGACGTCGAGCCGCAGTTCGCCCCGTCCCGGCCGGGGGAGCTGCAGCGCAGCGCCCTGGCGGTAGAGCGGGCCCGGCAGGATCTCGGCTGGCAGGCGAGCACCGCGCTGCCCGACGGCGTGGCCACGGTGTACCGGTGGATCGAGTCGGGCGCGCCGGAGCGAGCCGGGTACTGAGCTGGCCGGGTACTGAGCCGGGCGGTGCGCGGCGCCCGCTAGGCTGACGCGCATGTCCCGACCCGATGGGCGAAGCCCAGATCAGCTGCGCGAAATAAAGATCACCCGAGGCTGGCTCGACCACGCCGAGGGGTCCGTGCTCGTCGAATTCGGCGCAACCCGGGTGCTCTGCGCGGCCAGCGTGGCCGAGGAGCTGCCGCGCTGGCGGCGGGGGAGCGGCCTCGGCTGGGTGACCGCCGAATACGCGATGCTGCCGCGCTCGACGAACACCCGCAGCGACCGCGAGTCGGTCAAGGGCCGCCTGGGCGGCCGGACCCAGGAGATCTCCCGGCTGGTCGGCAGATCGCTGCGCGCGTGTATCGACCCGAAGGCACTGGGCGAGAACACGATCATCATCGACTGCGATGTCCTGCAGGCCGACGGGGGCACCCGCACCGCGGCAGTGACCGGCGGCTACGTCGCGCTCGCCGACGCGGTGGCGTGGCTGCAGGGCCGCAAGCGCACCAAGGGCAATGCGCTGGCGGCCTCGGTCTCGGCAGTCAGCGTCGGGATCGTGGACGGCCAGCCGCGGCTGGACCTGTGCTACGGGGAAGACGTCATCGCCGAGACCGACATGAACGTGGTCTGCACCGGCGACGGGCGCTTCGTCGAGGTCCAGGGAACAGCGGAACGGGAGCCGTTCGGCCGGGAGCTGCTCGACGAGCTCCTCGACCTGGCCGTCGCGGGCTGCGGCCAGCTCACCGCCATCCAGCAGGAAGCTCTGTCCCGGTGACCGAGCCGGAATCGGCACCGCCTGAGGCCGCCCGCCTGGTCCTCGCGACCGGCAATCAGGCCAAGCTCGCCGAGCTGGCCAGGATCCTCGCTGCCGGTCACGTGCAGGTGGACCTGGCCGGGCTCAGTGACTTCCCCGGTGCTCCGTCCGTCCGTGAGACTGGTGCCACGTTCGCGGAGAACGCGCTGCTCAAGGCCCGCGCGATCGCCGGGTTCACCGGCCTGCCGTCAGTTGCTGACGACTCGGGCATCTGCGCCGACGCGCTGAACGGGATGCCCGGTGTCCTGTCGGCCCGCTGGTCCGGCGTGAAGGCTGACGACGACAGCAACCTGCAGCTGCTCCTCGAGCAGCTCGCGGAGGTGCCCGACGAGCGCCGCGGGGCGCATTTCACCTGCGCCGCTGCGCTGGTGCTGCCATCCGGGCGAGAGCACGTCAGCGAGGGCACCGTGCATGGCAGCCTGCTCCGCGAGCCGAGGGGCACCGGCGGGTTCGGCTACGACCCGGTCTTCGTGCCGGACCCCGGCGAGCTCACCAGGGCCCGGCTGACGACCGTGGACCTGACCACCGCGCAGATGACCGCCGAAGCGAAAGACGCCATCAGTCACCGGGGCAAGGCGATGCGCGCGCTGGCCCCGGTGATCGCCGCCCTGCTCGGCTAGCTCACCAGGCTGCTATAGCTGGCTCGCCCAGCGGGCAAAGGCCTGCCGAGCAGGGGCGGTTCAGGCAGGTATCCGGCGGGTCACAGACTGCCGAGGGAGCTAGTCGGCAGGTGCGCCACCTGACTTGGCGGCGGCGTGGTGACGTGGACAGGCTGGTTGATAGCGGTGACCACGAAGGTCGACGTGATCGTCTGGCCGTCGACCTGCTCGGTCTCCGTCACCTTACGGACCTGATGCTGGCCGTCGATCCACAGGTTGAACGTCACCTTGCCCTGCACCGCCTTCATGGCGGGAGCGAGTTCCGCCCGCAGTTTCGCCGGCAGATTCGCCAGTGCCTGCGACGGCGCGTACGAACCCGCGTAGTGCGTCGTGCTCACACCGTCGATGGTCTGCGTGCTGACCACGCGGGCATTCTTCGCCGCGGTGCACAGCGAAGTCTCTTTCAGCGGATCGCTATTGGTCAGGCTCTGAACAAGCTGCCCGAAACTGGTCTTGCCGTTGCTGAGCTCGGAAAGCGGTATCTCGATCCACGACTTGCCCAGTGCCTTCGCCAGCGATCCGATCTTGAGATACATGACCTTGCTGGTAATGACCCCGTCCAGTGAGGTGGGGCGCCCGGCTACCGCGGTCGTCAGGTGCATCGACATCTGCAGCGTCGGCCGGAGCTGCTCCTGCACCGTTCCGCTGGTGCTCGTGCTGGTGCCGCTGCTCGCATGCTCCGTGATGCTGGCCGCGATGGAGTTGATCCGCTGTGATGTCTGCGCCGCGGCGGTAATGGCCCGGGTCGCGTTCTGCGGGCTGGTGCCGCTGCCGCCGGAGTGCGCCTTCGGGCTGGCCGATGTCGCGGCCGTTGTCGCCGCCGATGAGCAGCCTGCGGCAAGGACAAGAGCGGCGCCGCACAGAATGACCGGCGCCGCCTGCCGCGCGACCCTGCGGGGACGCGCGGAGTGGTTGTTGCGGTGCAAATAATGGGAAAGGCTGATCATTGCGTCACTCTAAACCGCCGAGCCGATGCCGGGTGAAGGGATCGGGTGCACCGCTGCGGCGAATAGCAGGGCCTGCCGCTGGGGAAGGCGGAGCGCCCAGTACGGTTAAGGTGACCCAGTCTGGCAGTTGAAGGGAGCGGCCGTGGCTGACGAGCGGCTGGCGCCAGGTTCCGCAGCGCCTGACTTCACCCTGGCCGATGCCGACGGCAACCAGGTAAGCCTGTCCTCGCTGCGCGGACAGCGGGCGATCCTCTACTTCTACCCGGCGGCGATGACCCCCGGGTGCACGAAGCAGGCCTGCGACTTCCGCGACAGCAAGAACGATCTCTCGGATGCGGGCTTCGCGGTGCTGGGCGTCTCGCCGGACAGCCCGGCGAAGCTCGCGAAGTTCCGCGAGATGGAAGGACTGACATTCCCGCTGCTCTCCGACCCCGACCGGCAGGTGCTGACGGCTTACGGGGCGTACGGGGAGAAAATGATGTACGGGAAGAAGTCAGTGGGCGTCATCCGGTCGACCTTCGTGATTGACGCGGACGGGAAGATCGAGCAGGCGTATTACGGAGTCAAGGCGACGGGTCACGTCGACCGGCTCCGCAAGGATCTCGGCGTCTGACCGGGCAGGCCGCCTGCCTGGCCATCTGACTGCGGGCTGGGCTACCTCGCCTGTCCGGCAGCGTCTCCGGGGCCGTAGCCCAACGGCAGGAGGCACGCGGTTTAGGTCCGCGACAGTGTGGGTTCAAATCCCACCGGCCCCACCAAATCTTTGCCAGCTTGTGGAACCATATTCTGCGGGATCAGCTGCTAGGCCGTGTCTAAGAAGTGAGAGGCCGGAGCCACTCTCCGATGGCGGCGACGTGGAGGGTGGCCTCGTAGCGGACGGCGAGCTTGTCGTAGCGGGTGGCGACGGCACGGTTGCGCTTGAGCCGGT
>JBKQMG010000162.1:0-11923 GCA_052146815.1 Streptosporangiaceae bacterium
AACTCCTACCGGGTCAAGAAACCCGGTGACACCGGCATCCGTCACGACGGCCCGCCAGCGATCCGGCTCGCGAACCCCGTCCTAACCGGCGCCGCAGCTTGATCAATTTAGGCTAAGTGGCATTGGCTCCTGACCGAGTCAGACTTCGGAGCGGGCGATTTCGTGAATCAGGCCAGCAGGCCGCGGATGCGCGCGTAGGCGATAGACACGAGCGTGAATGCGTCGTCCAGCTCGCCGGTATTTATCATCCGGTCGAGTTCTGCGGGCGCTGCCGCGAGTGCCTTATCGATTCCCTCTTCGCTTTCCAGGGCGGTCGGCTCGGTTATCGTCGCCCAGTAGATCTGCGGAAGATCGCCGGAGGAGCCGAGGTCCACCCGGAACGCCCCGAGGTGCTCGATCTGCACCACCTCAGCGCCGAGTTCCTCGGCCAGCTCGCGGCGTGCTGTGGTCTCTGGTTCCTCGCCCGCCATACCGAATCCCCGAGGCACTTCCCAGTGCCACTGCCCGCGACGCGTGCCGGAAGTGGCGTCAGGGCGAATGCGCCGACGCAGTCGGCGAGGTTGACGTTGTATTTGAGATCGAAGAGCTGCTTAAACCGAACTTACGTGATCTTGGTATGGGTCCAGCGCGCTGGGCTGGGCGGATGCTGGTTCGGGGGTACTGGCCGCCGGGTGTTACTGGCTACTTGAGTGTGAGGGGGACGGGGGCGCTGAGGAGCTCGAAGGCGCGCCTCTGGACGGGGGTGGGCTCGGTGAGCTTGGTGATTTCCTGGCCGCTGAAGACGATGGTCTGCCGGTCGAGGGTGGACAGGTGGCTGAGCAGGTCGCCGTACTTGCGGGCGGGTAGCTTGCCGCTGGTGCGCTTGGCGGCGTCCTTGGCTCTGGCCTGGGGTGAGCGGCGGGCGGGGGCGACGGGGCTGGCGGGAGCCGGGATGTCCTGGTCGGTGAAGGTGAGCTCGGCGAGCGCGGCGCGCAGGTGCCAGGTGAGGTAGGCGGCGAGCATGGCGGTCAGGACGTGGCCGCGGACCCGCCTGGCGAGGTAGTGGCGGATGGGCCGCAGGCCCGGGTCGTCGGTTTTGATGATGCGGAAGTCCCGCTCGACGTGCTTGAGGTTCTTGTAGGCGGTGATCACCGCGGCGGGGCCGAGCGTGGCGGCGGTGACGCTGGTGCGGATCACGTAGATCCCGTCGAGGGCGGCCTCGGCGGCGATGCTCTCCTCGTCGCGGCGCCAGGTGAAGCTGGTGCCGGTGGTCTCGGTGATGAGGTGCCTGGCCATCTTGTGCTTGCCGATGACCTTCCCGGTCCGTTCCCCGATCTTCGCGGCGTCCCTGAGCCGCCCGGCCCGGACTGATGCCGCGATCTTGTCCAGGTCCTTCTCTGTCGCGGCGAGCAGCGCGTCGCGCTTGCTGGCCCGCTCGGCGGCCAGGACCGGGTTGCAGCAGCAGATCAGCCGCTCGCCCGGGTAGTCCGGGTACTCGATCTCGGCGAAATCGTGAGTGTCGAACAGGGACATCTGCAGCGGGCCGTCGTCGCGGGCCAGGGCCGCGATCGCGGGGGCGCGCAGCGAGGTGACCCAGCCCATCCCGGGCAGCTTGCGCAGGTCATCAATCCGGGTGCCGGTGATCATTCCCCGGTCCCCGGCCATGACCAGGTTCTCGATGCCGAAGTCGTCGCGGACCCGGGTGATCGCGGTCTTGAACGACGCCGGGTCCGAGGTGTTCCCGGCGAGCACCTCGATCGCGACCGGGCGGCCTTCGGGGCAGGTGAGCAGCCCGTACTCGATCTGCCTGCGGCCGCGCTTGCCGTCGCGGGAATGCCCGAACGCGGCCAGCTCGCAGCAGCTGCCCTCCACCCAGGAGGACGACAGGCCGGACATCGCGATCCCGCCCGGGGTCAGGTGCCGGGCCGCGAGCTTCTTCTCGATCTCGCGCTGCCGGCCCTCCAGCCAGTCCATCGCCGCGTACACATCATCGGTCGACGCGCCCGCCACGCCCAGGTCAGCGCCGATCGTGGTATCCCCCGACGCCCACCACGTCACCGTCGACAGCTTCGACTCCGGGCGGACCGCGCGGGACACGATCAGCGCGTACGCGATGTCACGCTCACGGCAGGCCGGGCCGAGCAGCTCCCGCAGCCCCAGCTGCCCGGCCATCACGCACGCCGCCGCCGCGTCGCCGTGCGAGACTGACCGCTGCACGGTGAACGCCTCATCCGCCGACACCACCGTCTCGCCCCGCAGCACCCTGCGTACCGCGTCCACCGCCGCCTCCGGCAGCGCCGTCAGGTTCGCCAGGGTCTCCTTGCGGGGCCGGCCCTGCTCATCACGGAACGAATGACGCAGCAGATACGACCGGTACTCCCGGACCGAACCATCCGCCGCCTTCTGGTGACTACGGATAGCGTCCACATGCATCGCGTCAGCACGGCGTCTCACCAGCCCAGAATGGCAGAGCCCGTCGTGATCGTCAAGCAACTCTACTGACTACACGCCGCGGCTCTCAGGCATGCCTTCACGCAGGTCAGGCCCCCGAATGCCCATCCAAGATCACGTAAGTTCGGCTTAAGCTGAGCCGACATCGGCTTCGAGCGATCGCAGTTCCCGTCCGCGGGCTCAGTGCCGTCGGCGACGACGAACTTCCTGAAGAGTTCCTCGCGCAGTACCGGTTTTCCCTCGGCGGCAAGGTCGAAGCTCCAGCGCGCCACCTCGCGCAGCGTCGCGGCGAGCATCGGAGCCTCGAGTGGCTCCAGGCCGAGGCTGCTGGCCAGGACGTCGGCATCGAGCAAGTGCAGGTTCTGTGCGAAACGCGTGTACTCGGTGCTCAGCATCTTCGCCCCACGCTCGTTGGACGCGCTGGTTCAGCCGAGTCGCAGGCACCGCATCCGGCACTCTGCCGCAACCTGTGCCCAGGCTTCCCACCCCTGTTCGTTCACCGAGAAGCCCGGCTGCTGGACCGGTGACTCTTCCTTCCACAGGAACGGCACGTTGGTGCCGGTCTGCAGGAAGTCCCTGAAGACCGCTCGCCCCGGCGCCCCCTTAAGGAAGTCCCGGCGGACCACCGGATTGTTGATGATGTAAGCCCGGTTGATCACGACCTGCGGAGAGTTGACAAGCGACCGTATGTACTCAGCCCGGACCTGGCGGCTCCGCTCGCGGGCAACCTTATCCGACGTTAACGAAAGCCCCGATTTCATCATTTTAGCAAGTAGATTAGGACGAACCCATTGATTGTCCAGAGACTGCGCCACGACGGCGACATCGTCCAGATCATCTAGGTCGAGCCGAACGAAGTCGACAGCCGATTCGGAAACCATCACCCCTCCGCTGATCGAATGGAAGCGACGCGCGCCGATCCTCAGGCCTTACCAGCGGTAGCAGCAGCCCCAGCTCGTTATTGCCCGCACACGCCGATATGCACAATCATCTTGTTCCATACGGCGTCAGGAGCGCACAATCCGGCATCTCTCGAAAGCCTGCCAGCGGTCCGGCCTGCCCTCTGGCCGCGCTGGAGCGAAGGACCGACTCGGGCGACTACGTCCGCTCTGGTGGGCGTCCGGCGACACGGTGTACCGGGAAGCGAGCCTCGGCGTCGGTCAGCTTCTCGTGCGCGGCAGCCGCGAGGTCAATTCCGAGCACGTCTGCCAGCAGAACAAGGTAGAGCAGCACATCAGCCATCTCCTCGCCTGCCCGTGTCCGCAGCGGATCACTGCGGGCCAGGCTCTGAGCATCAGCGGCGGGAAGCCATTGAAACAGCTCAGCCAGCTCACCGACCTCGCCGACCAGGGCCAGGATCACCGACTTGGGATCGTGGAACTGCCCCCAGTCCCGATCGCTCGCGAACTGCCTCATCCGGTCACGCAGGGCCTGCAGGTCAGACATGACCGCCAGCATGCCAGCTCACGGAACCCGCCCACGCTGCCTGTCCGCTCTGCTCCGCCTGGATTGCTGACGGCGGAGAGACTTACTGCTCAAGCGACCGGAACCCGGCACAAGATCTCCCCATGCGGAATGAGGAACCAGCCGTCGTCGCTTGCTGCCCACCGCAGCCACGCCTCGGCCAGGCGCTTCAGGTCCTGCCGGGTCGCTAGTCCCTGCTCGACGGCCCGGTCCCCGAACGGCGACTCGGTAAGGCGCTCGGCCCACGAGTGGCCCCACCACGACCGGTCAGCGGACATCGCGTAGCACCACGAGCTTGCCGAGGTCTCGATGTCGGTGAAGCCGGCGGACTGCGCCCACGAGAGCATGCGCCGGCCTGCGTCCGGCTCACCGCCAAGCGCCCGCGCCGTCCGCTGGTACAAGCTTCGCCACTCGGCCATTTCGGGGTCCTCGGGGAACCAGAACATGCCCCCGTAGTCGGCGTCGCGGGCCGCGATCAGGCCGCCAGGGCGGCACACTCGCCGCATCTCCGCAAGCGCGGCCACCGGGTCAGACAGGTGCTGCAGCACCTGGTGAGCATGCACAGCATCAAATTCGGCATCCTCGAAGGCCAGATGGTAGACATCGCCGACCTCGAACCGGACATTGCGCTGGCCGCCGGTTTCCTGCCGGGCCATGTCCAGGACATCCCCGGCGGCATCCACTCCGACTACCTCGCCGGCCGGCACCCTCGCCGCCAGGTCGGCAGTGATCGTGCCGGGACCGCAGCCGACATCCAGGATGCGTGCCGTGTCCGGCAGCCGCGCCAGCAGGTACGCGGCTGAGTTCTCGGCGGTTCGCCGGCGGTGCGACCGGAGCACGCTGCCGTGATGACCATGCAGATACGGATCAGGTCTACTTGGCATCTGCCCATCATCGCGTGCGGCGCGGCACCATTGGTCTCCGGCCCGCAGCGGCCGTGACGGATGACCGGCGCCGTCTCTCACCCGCCGAGCGGTGCACAAGCGCCACTGTTGCGCGTGTTCGCGCGAGGCGGTTACCTGGGCACGACCGTAACCGGGCAGCGCAGGCCAGGTGCCTGGCTGAGCCGGGCGTCGGCGGTGAGAAGGCCGCAGCCGAGAGCCTCCGCCAGGGCAACATAGGAAGCGTCGTAAGATGACACGTTCTCCCTGAGCTCCCAGATCCGTTCCAGCAGGCCAACGGACGGGTGGCGCGCCATGCCGAGCTGCCCGAGCGTCGCCAGGGCCGCCCACCCCGCAGTTGCCTGAATACGCCGTGCGGCAACCTGGCGGCGCAGCGCGTTGGCGACCTCGGTGTCGATGAGATGGGGCGCATGCAGCACTTCGCTGCTGAGCGCAGCACGGGCAGGGCCGACGTTGAGCAGGGCCGAAACCGTCGCCGAAGCGTCGATGACGATCACCGATCTGCGCGCTCGCTGTGCACGTCAGCAGCAATCTGCGTGACGTCGATATGGAGATCGGGCAGGGCGTCAAGCAGGGCGGGGTTGTCCGCACGTCGTGACGCCTCGGCTAGCTCGCGCACTGCAAGTGCGCCTACAGACGTACCGGACTGCGCGGCGAGTCGCTCCAGTCGCTCGACAACTTCGTCTGGCACATTGCGAAGATAGAGGGTCCTCATGTTGCATAATGCTAGCAACATTCTCGCAGGCTGCAACGCCACGGCGCTCGGCGCCGCGTCTCAACTGGTCGTGGTCTGCTCGCCCTGGGCAACTCGATCGACCACCTCGCCGCCATGATTCCGCAGCTCGCGGATCGTGACTTCGGTCATTCAGGGATTGAATGACGCGTGATATAAACGGCACTCGCGGGTTCGCGGGGGGCGTCCGTGCTGAAGTCTTTCTCCTCACGATCCGGAGGGATCCATGCAGGGCTGGGCGGCCGGGTGAGCCGCAATACCTTCAACTTAAGGTTACAGCAGTGTAAGATCGCCGTATGGCGAGAGCTGGGCAGCAGGTGCTGCGGGATGACGGCAGGCTGGAGGACCGGATCTCGGTCGGGGTGCTGGCCAGGGCGTTCCCGCGGGAGGCTGTTGAGCAGGTCATCGACGCCGCGGGCGCCCGCGAGCAGCGGAACCGGATGCTGCCTGCGTGGCTGACGGTGTATTTCGTGCTCGCGCTGGCGCTGTTCATGGATATGGGCGCCGGCCGGGTAATGCGCCGGCTGGCGGGGACGCTGGCCTGGGCTGTTCAGGGGATCACGGTGACCATCCCGTCGGAGGAGGCGCTGAGCAGCGCGCGGGCGCGGCTGGGAGCCGAGCCGCTGCGGCTGCTGTTCGAGAAGACCGCGGGCCTGCTGGCGCCGGCGGGCACGCCAGGGGCGTTCTGGCGGGGGCTGCACCTGGTGTCGCTGGACGGGACCACCGTGGACCTGCAGGACACCGAGGCCAACTGGGAGCATTTCGGCGGGCCATCGACCAGGGACGCCTCGGGCACCTGGCTGCGCGGGGCGTTCCCGCAGGCACGGCTGCTGGCGCTGGCCGAGTGCGGCACACGGGCGCTGGTTGCTGCCGTGACCGGCGCTTACGCGACCGGTGAGAAGACGCTGACCGCCGGGCTGCTGCCGCGCCTGGGGCCGCAGATGCTGGTGCTGGCCGACCGTAACTTCGCCGACTATGAGCTGTGGCGCGGTGCAGCGGCAACCGGGGCGCAGCTGCTATGGCGCATCGGGGTGCCCTTCAGCCTGCCGGTGCGCCAGGTGCTGGCTGACGGGACGTACCTGTCGGTCCTGAAGGCACCCCGCGCGCGGCGCAAGGCCGGCGCTGCTGACATCACCGTGCGCGTGATCGAGTACCGGCTCGAAGACGACGCTGGCCAGGTGACCGAGACGTTCACGCTGATCACCACCCTGCTGCACCCGGCGCAGGCCCCGGCGCGCGAGCTGGCGGCGCTCTACCGTTCCCGGTGGGAGATCGAGACCGCGCTGGGGGCGTTCAAGCCGGAGATGAAAGGCGCCGGCGTGGTGCTGCGGTCCAAGACCCCCGACGGTGCCGCCCAGGAGATCTGGGCGCTGCTGTGCGCTTACCACGCCATCCGCGAGATGATCTGCGCTGCCGCCGCCCTCGCCGCCCGGGACCCGCTGCGGATCTCCTTCGCCAGCGCCATGGACACCGTACCCGGCCCGGTCGCAGACCCGGCCGGCTTTTCCCCCTGACCACCAGATCGGCCAGCTCGTCCGCGCCTCACTGGCCGTCATCGGCTCCGTCACCAGCCCCGCACCTCGCGGCCGCAGCAACCCCGCCACGCCAGGCGCAGCACCAGCTACCCCGCCAGGCCCGCCGATCCCCGGCAAGCGAGCCAGGCCCCGGCGACCCCTGACACTCGTCATGCTTCTCATGCCTGCCAGGACGATCCCTAAGTTGAAGGTATTGGGGTGTGCCTGGGCTATTTTAATCGCCCGCGCGAGGCAGCAACCTCTACCATTGCTGCCTGCTGGAGCGCTTCTTATGCGATGAGTAGACCATCCGGCCGCCCACTACAAACAAGACTCCTGAAATGGCGACCGCGACCACGAAGAACAATCCAAAATTACCGGTGAACAAAGCGGCCGTCAGCGCGAGTAGCGCAAGCGTCGCACATGCGCATGAATTGACTAGCTTGTTCTCCGGGTGCGGGGCCTGCGCCCGGGCGGGCTTCCGCAGCGGCTGGGCTCCGATCAGCCCGACGGGGATGTCGGCAGTAAGCGCGGCCAGTTCCGCGTAGGTCCGCGAGGCGAACGTCTGGCCCACCCGCATGTCAAACTCGTCCTTGGTCAGCAGACCCTGCACGAACGCGGCCTTGAGCACGTCGAGCACGTGCTCGCGGTCGGCATGCGACGCCCGGAGGCGGCCGCGGCCAGCCGTGGCTGCTGTCATGTCGTCTCCCGGCTTTGCCGTCACCGGAGCCTCCCCGATACAAGGAAAGCGTAGTGCGGTTGCCATGTAAGTGGCCATCCTTGCAGGCGCCGAGGCGCGAGAGAGTGGTGGTCAGGAGTGGGTCGAACCGCGGGCTAGGCGAGCCGTGGTCGTACTTGAATCGGCAGCGCGATCGCGGATGCGATCACTAGGTCAGCTACGTCGCAGGTTCGCCCCAGTGACACGCCTACCAGCGTGCCTGGATCAAAACCGGTGGCTGTCCTGGCGTTCATGACCGCGCGGCGCACCGGAGGTAGTGGCCGGCTGTAGGTCACGGAGCCGGGTGCTGGCGGGGTGCCGGCCCGGACGCGGCGGCGGCGTTTGTCGAGTGTGTCGGGGTTGTATGGGTTCTTGCACACCCGCGGCGACGTAATGATGAACCGGTGCCGCGGGGCCTGCCGACCCGGCCGGAAGCGGCAGCCGCCGGGCCAGGGCGTCCCGCTGGTGCAGGTGCCCCGGACGCTGCCGCAGATCCTCGGGCCGAGGATATCCGCACTGTGCAGTAGACTGCTGCACATGGAGGAAACCCGCACCGAGAAGATCTCGGTGAATCTCACTCCCAGCGTGCTAGCGCGCCTGGACGCCATGCGTGCCCGCCGCCGCTGGACGCGCTCTACGGCGGCAGCTGTCCTGATTGAGCACGGGCTCGACAGTGAGGACAGCATGACCGGCCTGGCTGGCAGGGCCGTCACGCGCCAGGACTACACCGTGCTCGCGGAGGAGTACCGCGATGGTGAGCAAGAAGATGATGGCCGGGGGGCGCTGAGACCAGCGCGCCCGAGAGGAAAGCCATGAAGAACTACCTGCTCAAGAAGCGCGTCAGAGACGAGATGGCCGAACGCGGAACCGGCGACAACGAACTGCAGGCCGAGCACCGGCCCGACGGCGTCGAGGCAAAGATGGTTGAGCGCAAGGCAGCCAAGGCCACCAGCTCCGCACAGTGGCACAGCTTCACTGCCAAGACCACGTTCGTGTACCTGGGCGTGGTGGTTGCCGACGACACGATCTACAGGCTGAGCGGCCTGGGCAGGCAGGCCGGCATTCTCGGCCCGCTCGCCGGCGCGACCGCCGAAGTAACCGACGGCACCAGCCGCCACACCCTGTCCCGCGTGATCGCCGTCGTGGGCAGCGCTCTGAGCAAGAAGACCAGCGCGGCGGCGTTCGTCGTGACCGCGGACGGGGAACTGGCCCGGCACAAGCTGGACGGCGTAATCCCGGTCCGCCAGGCCCAGGCCCAGTCAATCAAGTTCAACGCGCTCGTCCGACGCGCCGCCCTCAGCCACCCGTCCGGCAGCTGAGGGCCAGATCAGGTGTCGCGCGTCCGGGCGGCAGGTGCGCCGCGGTGCCCGGCTCCCGGGCAGGCGCTTTACCGCACAGCCCGGTCTATGTGCCGCCTGGTAGCGCTGCCCCCTGATCTGAACGCCAGAGCGCAACAGGCCACCATCCCGGCGGCCGTTTGACCTGCGGCGATTCCTGTCGGTGTGGCTATCCCGGACCGCCGTCCACCTGCGGGACCATGGGAGCATGGGCACTATGACAGACCACAACCCTCCCGGCCCCGACGAGACCGCGACCCGCGATCAAAAACAGGCCGAGCTGCGCGACCTGCTGCGCCTCCACGCGCTGATGGAGCCCTATGCCCCGGGCGGCAGCACCGACATCAAGGACATCCTGCCCGTCCTGCCCGCCACCGACCGCGCCGAAGCCGAGGGCATCCTCGACCGCATAGAGCTGCTCGCCGCGGAGTCGCCCGCCTCCACCACATCGAGCAGGCCCTCCAGAAGTTGGCAGAGCAGGGCCGGCCGCTGATCCGCGACGGACAGCCGGTCACCGACCCCCGCACCAGCCAGGTACTCAAAGACCCGCCGTTCCCGGGCAAGGTGCAGGCCACGCTCGAGGAGCAGCGACGGGTCCGCGAGCTGATCACGGGCCCGGCAGCCGAGCACGACGACAGCTACTTACCAGCGCGCGTGTGACCCGATCCGTCCGGGCCAGTATCACTCCACGCCACCGCCCCGGCGCCGTGTCCCGCTTGAGAATAGACTTCGGCTGGTGACCTGCAGGCCTTCCGTTCGTCAGGCGGCGTGCGTGTATTCGTTGATCAGGCTCGCAGGGCAACCCGGCAGCCGGGGTGATGACCCTGGTGGTTCCCCCGCTTGAACCATGGGCGCTCATCCCGGCCCCGGGTCCAATGCCGCGCCGAAATCGCCTGAGCCTCGCAGGCTGATTCCGGCCAGGTCGCCGTCAGCCGACCCTGGGACCGGGGGTATTGTTACTACAGACATCGGTCCGGGCTAGCGGTGCATTCGGCCCGGCCGCTGCCCGGCAGCCGCGCCCGGGACCTCGCCGGCACATTACCAGCGCGGTCGCGATGTGCCTTCAGAAAGTTCGGCTTCAGGAGTTCCCGGTGCGATCTTCCGACACAGCGTCTGCCGTGACCCGGCAGGTCCAGCTGGCCCCCGCATCGTCTGGGCCGCGGCGCGGCAGCGAGTACGCGGAGCTGTCCCGGCAGGTCAGGGAGGCCGGGCTGCTGGACCGGCGGCCTGGCTACTACATCTGGAAGATCGCGGTCACCATCGGGCTGCTGGCCGCCGGATGGACCGTATTCGTTCTGCTGGGCAACTCGTGGTGGCAGCTCGCGGTGGCCGCGTTCCTGGCGGTGATCTTCACCCAGATCGGGTTCCTGGGCCATGACGCCGGGCACCGCCAGGTCTTCGGCACCCGGCGGTCCAACTATGTCGCCGGCGTCCTGCTCGGCAACCTGGGCATCGGGCTGAGCTACGGCTGGTGGGTCGGCAAGCACAACCGCCATCACGCGCACCCCAACACTGAGGACGCGGACCCCGACATCGCCGTCGGCGCGCTGGCCTTCAGCCAGGCCCAGGCTCGCGCCAGCGGCCGCTTTGCCCGGCTGGTGTTCCGCTACCAGGCGTACCTGTTCTTCCCGCTGCTGCTGCTGGAAGGGGTCAACCTGCATGCCGCGAGCATCCGGGCGCTGACCCGCCGCGCTTCCCGCCACCAGTTCTGGGAGCGGGCGCTGATCACGGTTCATGCGGCCGGCTACCTGGCCGCGGTGTTCCTGGTGCTCTCGCCCGTCAGGGCCGTGGTGTTCATGGCCGTGCAGCAGGGCCTGTTCGGTCTGTACCTGGGGTGTTCCTTCGCTCCCAACCACAAGGGCATGCCCATCCTGGACGCAGACGACCAGTGCGACTTCCTGCGCCGCCAGGCCATCACCTCCCGCAATGTGCGCGGCGGCTGGCTCACCGACGCCGCGCTCGGCGGCCTGAACTACCAGATCGAGCACCACCTGTTCCCCTCCATGCCCCGGCCCAGCCTGCGCCGCTCCCAGGCCCTGATCGAGGCGTTCTGCAAGCAGCGAGGCGTGCCCTACTGCCAGAGCAGCCTGGTGGGCTCCTATGCCCAGGCACTGCGTCACCTCAATACCGCCGGCCGGCCAGCCCGCCCGGCAGCGGCGACCTGACCGGCTGCCCGCGAGCCGGCCTGCCCCTGCCGCCCGCGCCGCAGACCGCAGGCGGCGACCGCAGGCGGCGACCGCCGTCTCCCTGCCATCGAGGTGCCGGAGGCGGGGGAGACGGGGGGAGACGGTATAGTTCCGGTATACCGGAGTTCTACCGGATCAGCGAAGGGGAGGCACATGGCCAAGACATCGATCTACGTTCCCGATGACCTCGCGGAGATGGTTCGCCACTACGGACTATCCGTCTCCGAGATCGCGCAGGCCGCGCTACGGGAAGCAGTGAATGAGTCGGGCAGGCACTTCAGGCGCGAGCTGGCCTATGTGGTGCTGGAGCATGTGAAGTGGCGTGAGGTGGTGGCCGGGAACTACCCGGACGACCCGCGCAACCGCCAGGCAGTGGCCGCTCTGCGTGCCCTGGCTGAGTACATCCTCGCTCTGGAGCCCGATGACTCCCGGCTCGTCCATCTGCGCGACAGCGCCGAACACGCCAGGCAACTCGACTCCTACGTGCCGGAGACTGGCGAGGCCTGCGGGAACTGGGGGCGCACGCTCGGCAGCTACGGCTTCTATCAAGACTGCACGCCGGAGGAAGGACTCCGCAAGCTCACCGGGGCCAGCGACAAGGACGACGCCGAGTGGGGGTGGTCAGCCGCACACGGTGGC